>NZ_JBQFTM010000007.1:0-163157 GCF_056538605.1 Ruegeria sp. BF7
CCCTGTTCGGTCTAAGAACCCGGATCGTTTTCTAATGCGGGGTGAAGGCAGTCACTAAGGGGTGTGCCAAAGGGCAACTAAGAGAGATCAACCGGACTTTGCAAAGTCTGCTTTCTGCTGCCGATTCAACCGATGGACGCAACACACTCTTCGAACTTCTCTGCCGGTGAGAAGTAATTCAAGGTTATTCTGGGCCGCTCGTTGAGTTCGCGAGCTACGGCATCGAGATGCTGTTGGGTGTGCACGGAGAGGTCAGTGCCTTTCGGGAAGTACTGGCGCAGAAGCCGAAGCACGTTTGGGCAATCCGGGTGCGGCTTGAATAAGCAGAGAACCATCGTGATCTAGCCCTGTTCAATATGGCAATCGACAGCAAGCTTCGCGGCTGCGACCTAGTGAAGATGAAGGTAATTGACGGCATGGCATCTGGCCAGATCAAGGAACGCGCTTTAGTGCTGCAAAGCAATACGCAGAAGCCAGTCCGGTTTGAGATATCGGATGGCAGCCGTGCTTCCGTCGATAATTGAATGGAAGATGAACTGATGGTCGGATCAGAGTATCTTTGGCCAGGCCGTTTTCATGAGCGCCCACACATATCGACACGCCAGTACGCGCGGATTGTTCGGGACTGGTCACGTTGATCGGACCGGAAGCCAGTGCATACGGCACACATTCGATGCGACGCACGAAAGTCACACAGATCTACAAGAAGGCTGGCAACCTTCGCGCCGTTCGAATTCTTTTAGGGCACACAAACATGGACAGCACGGTCAGGTATCTTGGTGTCGAACTTGAGGATGCCTTGCCATTGCTGAAGCCATTGAAATCCAACACCTCTGGGCCGCCTACACGGACGGCCCTTTGCTGCTATCCGTAACGGTCAGCTTCCTCGAAGCGGGTGTTGATAACTGGCGCCGTATTTCGAGGGTGCCGACGACGGCCCTGTAGGTCAAAACGAACCTTTTGGGTTGCATCTACTGCTGACGCAGCACACGTCCGCTTGCACTTCGGGGCAGTAACCTTGCTATGTCATCCGAGCAGTTAACAGTCTATCTATTGGCCAGCCAATATGCGACTCCCAGCGCAAGTGCCAATCCGGCGTATGCCGCGATATGGGCTGCGTCCATTGTCTTGTAGTCGAAGGTTATCACTTTCCGGGCGACGGCCATAAGCCCGGTCGCAAGAACCAGCCTTACGTGTATGACGTTAGAAGTCAGGTAGAGCGCCGCGTTCGTATAGACTTCGATTGCAATAAGGACTGACAACACAGCTCCCAGAACAATGAGCAGGTCTTCCCCATCAATAAGTAGCGTTGGTTTTTCGACAAGATGAAACCCAAAGGTGACAAATGCGTCAAGAATCGTCCATCCAATGACTAAAACCATCAGTATGGACAGGCCGCGCGTCATTTGCCGGACCACAACGTTTGCAACTCTGATCACTGGATCTTCGTGATTAGGATCCAGTTCCACGTGAAGTTCATTGTCGTCGTTGGCCATATCTTGTCCCATAGTTCAATTGATGAATTATCTGGTGCTTTTCAGCGCATATCAGGCCACAATGAGTAAAGTGCTCGATCACTTACCGAGTACTTTCTCGAAGCCTTAAAGCACTGAATAATCGCTTCTTTGCAATTCGAGGTCGCTGATCCGAGTTTTTATCCGTTTCTGTTCCGCTTTTAGTTTTCACCATTCAAACCGCTGTTCTTCGTTCTTTGGTGTTCCCAGGAACAGCAACTTAGTGTCGATGTCATTGGATCGCGTACGGAGATTGCTGATCTCTCGGCCTATGGCGTTGTACTTTAGCCCTTTCGCGTTGGCGCGGTTGATCTCCGTGACTTTGGGGCCAGTGCATACATTGAATAATTCGGTGCTATTGCGTCCGACTGAATATGCATTTTGTGGGGTACAATACTCCTGCAATCCGCGAACGCGATCTGACGACCACGCCGCTTTATCAGGCATGACACCGACCTTTGCGCAGGCTCCATGATGGCGGGAGATAAAGGCTTCAGAGCTTCCGCCTTTACCGTCTGCGAAACCGATGCTTGCCCAGTCCCCGGTCTGGCATTGCTCGGGAGAGACTGAATCTATCGGGCCATACGCAAAAAACCCGATCGCATCGAATAACCCCCAATGTGCTGTGCGAAATGTCATTGCCCCTCTTTAACCAATCCACTGTTTTTGTCATACTATAACATTATAAGGATATTGTCAGGTCAGTTTCGTTAAAACGGGAGCCCAACCCATGAATACGTTCATAAAATCGATTTCGATTTGTCTATCCAAATACGTAACCTTTAGCGGTCGTGCGCGACGTCCGGAGTATTGGTGGTTTTTCTTGTTCGTTGTACTCGGCAGCGTCGTTTTTACTGTGCTGGATAGTGTCTTTTTTGGCAGTGAACAGGAAGGTGGAATAGCCCGTCAGCCATTGTATAGCCTGTTCTCGATTGCAGTATTCTTGCCTTTACTCGCGGCGGGTTGGCGTCGCTTGCATGATACGGGTCGTCCTGGCTGGTACTTGTTACTGCCATTGGCCGTGTCATTGGTAATGACCGGTGGAATGATGGTTGGTATTTTGGCGTTTTCTGCGACTGGGAATGCAAGCAGCGACCCTGAAGAGTTGGGTGCGGCTGTAGCTATCCTGGGACTAGGTGGGGTAGCTTTTGCAGTTCTAGTACAATTGATTCTGGCAATTTTGATGATTTTTTGGCTAAGCCGCCCAACACAGGAAGAAGAAAACCGCTACGGACCAATACCTTCAGGACTGTGAATTGGGCTCTCTACGGACGTCGGTGCAGGTTCGGCATCAGAGCTTGATTTTCTTTTGGCCAGGGAGTGGACGGCCCTTTCCGGCCTCTCAGCACCTTGCTCGGCTGCCGAGGCTGCAGCCCACATTGCTGTAATCCGCCACCGGTGCAAATTCATAGGGCAAAACGGTCTTGCCAAATGCCGTGCTTAGCGTCTTTATGCCGCGCTTCCGCAAATGATTGGTTTCGAAACAGGAGCTATAAAACAGTCGGTCCGACCCGGAACCTTGAGACCCTCATCATGCCCGCGCTTTTTTCATTTCCCGTTCAATTGCTCTCTGGCAGTGCGTTTTGCCGCCGCAGAGGGCTATGGCTTTGCGCTTGCAGTAGACTATTCGCGTATGCAGCGAATGGCAGGTTGATGGCCCGCTCGCCAAACAGGCGCTAAAGCCGCGAAGGTCAATCGTCGATACCTTGCAACAGCTGCATGTGTGTATTCTTGTCTCGGTCTGGGCAATTAACTAAAGCCGAAAACTTGCTCCGGTAATCGCTTCACAAGCAGATCTATTTGTTGAATTTAACAGTTGCGTGAGTTTTCAGCATTAAAGCGAAGTAAGCTTTGCTCTTCGAACTGTCTCAACTCAATACTAAAGCACATGTCGCTACTTGCGGAGCTTTAGTGCGAATTAGCGTAGGCATCGCTGTATCAATACTAGTTGCTATATCCATCGGCGTGTCGACGGTTATAGTCCACTCCCTTTGGTGGAAAACAGCGCGCGACAATAGCCGCATGCTCGCAGCCGAGATTAACAGTCAAATTGCAAACACCGTTCGTATAGAGGTGGGCGTAACGCTCAGGTCGGCCGAAGCCGCCTGGGCGGCCGTACGCACGATATTTGTCCAGAACGTTATCGCGACGCGACAAGCCGACAAGAGAGAGTTCGTGTTTTTATCACAATTGCAGGCGCAACCGAATATTTCATGGGTTTTCTTCGGTTGGCCCGATGGGAACTTTTTCGCGTCACATCGTTTAGGTGACGGCGGGCTTGAGATGATTGAAATCGACAAGGATATCCGTGAACGGATGTTGCGGAAGGACCGTTATATCTTCATTCCAGGAGACATCCAGTTCGAAGAGCGAACCTTTACCGAAACATCCTACGATCCACGCGAACATGCGTGGTTTGAAAACTTTATGGGCCTTGAGTCCGCGGGATGGATAGAAGCGCGCGACCTCCCGGAGAGTAACAAAACTGTCTACACATTTGCTGGTCCGATAGACGTCAACCGAAAGCGGCAAGGCGTTCTGGCCGTGGCGATCGAAACGGATCGACTTTCGCGTTTTCTGGCGACTCTTACGCCCGGTGAATTCGGCGCAGCGTTTGTTCTGGATGCCGATGGTAAAGTGATCGCTGTACCCGATGCGGAAGCAGATGAGGTCACACCCGCACGCATGGGTGAGGGTGAGCTTTATGAGGTCGCAAAGATCGCCGGTGAAAAGCTGTTGGGTGACCCCACAGCGAACGCCTCCGGTTCGTTGACTAAGCGTGTTGTCATCGAAGGTGTGCCCTACGCGGTTGCTCTGACGCCATTGGGGTTCTACGGCTGGCGCGTTGCCACCGTCATCCCTGAAGCTGCCTTTCTTTCGGATATCGACAAGACGCTGATAAACCTGATCTATATTCTGATCGGTGTGGTTGTTGTTGCCACCGGATTGGCTATTTGGTTGGTTCGCACAGTCGTCGCAAACCCGTTAGCATATATCGCCGAAGACCTGAGCAAAATCGAACGCTTTGATGTCGAACGCATTGCGCGCAGGCCCTCCAATCTCTCTGAGCTTGCAAATCTCTCTGCTGCGACCGCAAGTATGGCTGCAGGTCTATCAGCATTCCGCAAGTATGTACCTACCGACTTGGTGCGCATGCTGGTTGCCGAGGGCATCAAGACTCAGCCAGGCGGAGACATAAAGCAGATTTCCGTGCTATTTTGCGATGTCACGGGTTTCACAGGTCTGTCTGAAAAACTTGGCCCCAAGATCGTCCAAATGATGGAACCCTTCTTCAACGCGTCCTCTGCTGCCATCACTCGTAATGGGGGAACTATCGACAAATTCATGGGCGATGCTGTGATGGCCTTCTGGGGCGCGCCGCGCAAGGATACCAACCATGCCGAAAACGCCTGTCGCGCGGCACTGGACCTTGTCGCTGCTGTAGAGGAGGCCGGAATTGAAGACGACGCTGGCAACCCCCTGCGCGTCAGGATTGGGCTGAATAGTGGCGAGGCTCTGGTCGGCAACATAGGGTCAGAGCAGCGTTTGAATTACACTGCAATTGGCGATGTGGTGAACGTTGCCAGCCGATTAGAGGGAGCCAACAAGGATTACGACACACTGATCCTGATTGGCCCAGAAACCCGGCGCCAAGCGGCTGATAAGATCATGGTGCGCGAACTGGACACGTTAACAGTATTTGGGCGCACAAAGGAGTTGGTGGTCTACGAACTAATCGCGATGGCGGATGAGATTGACGGATCGCTTGCGTGGATTGAACCCTACGAACAAGGCCTTGCACACTATCGAGCAGGGCAGTTTGAAAAAGCTGTTGCTGCCTTTAAGGCCGCTGATCAAGAACGAAACGGAGATCCCGCTTCGGTGGTCATGATGTCCCGCGCCCAAGTTTTGTTGGAGCATCCACCGCCGGAAGATTGGAATGCAGTTACGAACAGCAATAAGAAGCGGTAGTTTGCGGGGCTCGCAGACGCTTATTTCCTGTTGAAGATTGGAACAGAGAGAGTTTTTGCAGAGACAAACAATTGCAAGGTATGATTTGTTGCGCAATGCTGCCGTTCGATGTGCTGGGTGCTGCAACCGCAGTGAACGACAGCTGTGTGGCCTCGTCACACTCGCTCCAAAGTTGCACCCGCAGCGAACGGCAGGTTCGACGGGCTGCATTGCAGCATCTTTTGGCATGGCTAAATGTCCGGTTAGGGCCGGTGAATAATCAGAAGCCTTTTTCAGCACTGATATGAAACGCAATACATTTAAAGTTTTGGCAGAGCCCCGAGTTGCTGCTGCGAATTGCACAACAGAGCGACGATTCGCTGCAACTGCAAAGAACGCACTTTGATCGTGAAGGGTTTCGCGCTTCTAGTAAACTCGAAACGATTTACAGGACTATTGGAAGCTCGAGTGTAATGCTCGCTCCTTTTTCGACCTGGTTGATTGCGACCACTCCTCCATGTCGCTTCGCGACCGCTGAGACAATTGACAATCCCAAACCGCTGCCTTCGGAATACTCCAGCTGCGAAAACCGACTGAAGGCGGCTTCGCTTTGGTCGGGTGAAAGACCTGTTCCGTCATCAGCTACAGTTAGTTTTACGTGCCCGTCGTCACAGCGCAAAGCAACTGTAATTCGGCTCAACTTAGCGCCACCGTGCTTAACCGCGTTGTCCAGCAGGTTTTTGATCGCCTCAGTCAAAAAGACCTGATCCCCTGAGACCGTGATTGCCGAGTCCGGCATCGTGACCTCAAAATCGATTCCTTTTGCGAGGATGTGTACGCCCATTTCTGCACAAGCCTCTTCCACGACCAAGCGGAAATCAACCTTGTCCATCTGATCCTGATGTGTAGGTTGCTGCAGTCGCTCCAACGATAGCAGCTGCTCGGCTACCGTGGCCGAATTCTTTGCTGCTGACACAAGCTCAACAATGCGTTTGTCTCTGTCCTCATCCGTTTTTGCATCTCTCAGCGCCTCGGCCATCGACTGGACTGCGGCTGCCGGATTTCGCAGCTGATGCGCGGCTTCTGAGATAAACACTTGATGGGCGTTGATGCTGTGTTCGACCTGTCCAAATAGCCGGTTCAGGGTCTGAACAATACCGTGGACTTCGACTGGCACCGGGCGTTTGATCTTGCTGAGGTCGTCGGGTGAACGCAGGTCAATGGCGTCCTGCAAGTCTAGCAAGGGTCGCAGGCCGCGCGCGACGCCGAACCAGACGACAAAGGCAAGGGTGGCCAGAAGGATGCCCATAAGGATCGCCGCGCGGATCGACAGTTCATTGGCAAACGCGTTGCGATCCGCGATGCGTTGCCATGCCGTGACCGTCGCATCTCCCACCAGGTTATCCAATGTGACCCGTTCGGTCATTTTCAACACGCGCACCGGCTCGTCACGATAAACTGCCTCGAAAAACTGCGGTTGGTAAACATCTTGCTCTGACAGGTTTGCCGAGGCCGGGGGATATGCGTACCCGGTCACGTAGATACCACCGGGTCCGGTCACGTGATAGAAAATTTCTCCACCCGATGCATCGCGGATTAAGCTGCGTGTAGTGGGCGACAAGGCATCGCCTTCCGAAACCGCCACATCTCGGGAAATCGCCAGACCAGCGGATAAAAGACTGTCGTCAAAAAGCTCTTGCGCTGTTTGCTGGGCCACCGTGTAGCGCCAATATCCAAGAAGGATTGCGAGCAACACCAAAGGCGTCAGGATCAGAATGAACAGCCTAAGCCTGAGCGAACCATGTCTGATCACTTCTGCACCTCAAGCAGGTACCCGAGGCCACGGGCCGTCTTTATCTTTATGCCGTGGTTCAGAAGGCGCTTGCGCAATCGCGATACATGAGGTTCAACGGCAGTGTCATCGACATCCGCACCCACGCCATAGACGTAATCAGTCAGTTGGCTTTTGGGAACAATCCTTCCACGACGCTCCAGCAGGCACTCAAGTACGGCCATCTCCCGGCGCGGCACGTCTAGCATTTGCCCATTTGCGCTGACTTGACGAGCGGTGCGGTCAAATTCCAGGTCTCCGATGATCTCGCGTGCGCCGTAGTCCAGTTGTTTGCGGCGGGACAACGCACGGATGCGGGCCTCAAGTTCATCCATTTCGAAAGGTTTGACCAGGTAATCGTCCGCGCCCATATCCAGACCGGAAACGCGGTCACTGGTCTCGGTGCGCGCGGTCAGCAGAATGACAGGGACGCTGTCGCCCCGCTTGCGCAGCGAACGCAGGATTTCCAGCCCGGACCGGCCCGGCAAGTTGATATCCAGGACGATCAGGTCCGCCCCTTCCTGCACCAGATACAGTTCGGCGGCGTCGCCATCCGTCAGCACATCTGCGGCATGACCACGATCACGCAAGCGGTAGGCAATAGCGTTTGCGAGGGGCTCATTGTCCTCGACGATGACGATCCGCATCAGGTCTCCTGCAAGTTTCGCGCAAGGTTGGCATTCCATGATTGCCAGATGGGAGGGGGAATCAACCCCGCAGTTCTATTTGCGATCACGGTGGCGCGGAGGGCGCTGACGTGGTTGTCTGGTCAACAGGGAGGTACCAATGGCCATTTCCAACTTCACCCGTCGCGCCGTCGTGGGGCTGATCGCCGCCGCCGGTATCGCCGCGCCAGCCGCTGCCGAGGTCGATTTCTCGGGCAAGACTATAGAGTGGGTCATTCCGTTCTCGGAAACGGGCGGGTCCGCCAAATGGGCTAACTTCTTCGCACCGCTTCTGTCCGAGGCGCTGCCGGGTCAGCCGACTGTTGTGGTTAAATTCATGCCCGGTGCGGGTTCAACGAAAGGCGCAAACTGGTTTCAGGAGCAAAGCCACGATGACGGCACCCTGTTGTTTGGCACATCCGGTTCAACCCAGTTTCCCTATCTGCTGAGCGACCCGCGCGTGCGCTACGAGTATAACGACTGGATTCCGGTCATGGCGTCCGGAACCGGTGGTGTGGCCTATCTGAATGCCGAGGACGGGGCAAAGTTCGACGGGTCCGCCAACGCTCTGAAAGACACCAATTTCATCTACGGCTCGCAAGGCGCGACGCGTCTGGACCTCGTACCGCTGTTGGCGTGGCAGATGCTGGGCATGAATGTCGAGCCTGTGTTTGGCATCAAAGGCCGTGGAGACGGTCGCCTGATGTTTGAGCGTGGTGAAGCCAATATCGACTATCAGACCTCCTCTGGCTATCTGGGCGGTTCGGCACCTCTCGTCGAGGCTGGTCAGGCCGTGCCGATGATGACGTGGGGCGCGCTGGACGCCGATGGCAATATCGTGCGCGATCCGACTTTCCCGGACGTTCCGACTTTCAAAGAGGTCTGCGAAGCAACCGATGGCTGTGAGACCAGTGGTGAGGCATGGGACGCATGGAAAGCCTTCTTTGTTGCCGGTTTCCCGGTACAAAAGCTGGCCTTCTTGCCGGGTGACACACCGCAAGAGGTGGTTGATGCTTATACCGCGGCCTTCCAGGCGGTGACCGAGCGTGGCGACTTTGGGGACATCTCCTCCAAGCGTGTGGGCAAATACCCCGTGTTCGTGGGCGACGGCTCCAAGGCAGCGCTACAAACAGCGACAAACGTTGATGATAACGCCAAGCAATATGTCCTGAACTGGCTGAAAGAGGCCTATGGCGTTGAGCTGAATTAAGCCGACATACCACAGCGCGTGCCCAACGAAGGGCGCGCGCTTTTCTGCACACAAGACAATATATGAAAGGCGGCCGCTATGGAGGTTTTCGCCACCGCTCTTCCTGCGCTTGGTGATGCGTGGGCTCTGATCCTGCAACCCATCGTTCTGGGCTATCTTGTGCTCGGTGTTGTCATGGGGCTGGCCGTGGGCGTCTTTCCCGGACTGGGCGGTATCGCCGGCCTCTCCCTTTTGCTGCCATTCATGTTCGGCATGGACCCGATTCTGGGTCTGGCGCTGATGATCGGAATGGTTGCCGTCGTTCCGACCTCTGACACATTTGCTTCGGTTCTGATGGGGATACCAGGCAGTTCGGCCTCGCAGGCAACTGTGCTTGACGGCTTCCCGATGGCAAAAAAGGGAGAGGCCGCGCGGGCGTTGTCTGCTGCCTTTGCGTCATCTTTATTCGGTGGTCTCGTTGGCGCGACCTTCCTGACTATGTTCATACTGATCGCACGTCCGATCGTGCTGGCCTTTGGACTGCCCGAGATGTTGATGATCACTATTCTCGGCTTGTCGATGGTTGCAATTCTGGCCGGGCGTATTCCCCTGAAAGGTGTGGCTGCTGCCGGGTTGGGCCTGATGGTCGGCACGATTGGCGAGGCCGATGCCGGCGGCTCGCTTCGAATGGCGACTTATGACCTTCCTTACCTGACGGATGGTCTGAAGCTGGTCATCGTGGGTTTAGGCATCTTCGCTGTTCCCGAGATCGTTTCGCTGCTGCGGCAGGACCGGTCGATTGCCAAAGGCGCTTCGTTAGGCGCTGGATGGCTGGATGGCGTCAAAGACTGGTTTGCGAACATCTGGCTATCGGTCCGATGTTCGATAATCGGCGTTATCGTCGGGGTTATTCCCGGCCTCGGAGGTTCTGTCGTCGATTGGATTGCCTATGGTCACTCAGTTCAAACGACCAAGGACAAAAGTAATTTCGGCAAAGGCGAAGTACGCGGGGTCATCGGGCCGGAAAGTTCGAATAACGCCAAGGAAGGCGGCGGTCTGGTGCCAACGCTGCTGTTCGGCATCCCCGGCTCAGGCTCAATGGCGATCTTCATTGGCGCGGTGGCTCTTCTGGGGTCGGGCGATATCGAGGTTGGTCCGAGCATGCTTCAGGACAATCTCGACATCACCTATTCGATCGTCTGGCTGCTGGCGCTTGCCAACGTTGTCGGCACCATCCTGTGCATCGCAGCTTCGGGGGGCATCGCCAAGCTGACCACAATTCGGTTCACTTATTTGGCGCCGTTCCTGTTCATGTTGATCAGTTTTGCGGCCTTCCAATCTGGTCAGAACTTCGAAGACCTCCTGGCCTTGTTCGTGATCGGCCTGATCGGCATCTTCCTGCGCCGCTTCGACTGGTCACGTCCGGCTTTCCTGATCGGCTTTGTTCTGTCGAATCCGGTCGAGAAGTTCACCAACCAGGCATTTCAGATTGCATCGTTCCGCTTCCGCAAGAGCTTTGGTGAAGGCATGGAATATGTCTTCAGCCCCATTGTCATCGTTCTGATCGTGGTCACCGTGGTCTCGGTCATTCTGGGTATCCGTCAGGCCAAGATGATCATGGCTGAGGGTGACGTTCAGGCCGGGACAAAGCGCGCACCGCTGATCTTCCTGCTGGTGATCACGGCCTATCTGATCGTCGCGCTGGTTAACGCCAACATGATCCCCGACTACAACATGACCGACAAAATCATCCCGCTGGTGATCGGCAGCGTCTCATTGTTCTGCTGCGTGATCCTGCTGATCCAGATGATGCGACGGCCCGAGGGCGACGCGATCTTTGCCGACAAGGAAATCGCGGGTGAGGATGCCAGTGCGCCCCATGGCCTGTGGTCAACGCTTGCGTGGTTCGCAGGTCTCATCGCGGCGACATGGGTGGTGGGTTTCATCCTCGCATTGCTGGGCTTCCTGATCGCTTTCTTCCGCATCAGGGCCGGGGCCAGTTGGCGGATGGCGCTGATCCTGACCGCCTGCGGTATCGGATTCATGTGCCTGATGGCGGGTGCTTTGAACAGGGATTTCCCGCCGGGTCTGCTGCAGGACATGGTTAGCCTGCCCTGGCCGTTGAAGTGAGGGACCCAAAATGACTCAAACCGCAATCCCGTACATCTTCATGCGTGGCGGTACTTCGAAGGGTCCGTATTTCCGCCGCTCGGATTTGCCTGAGGATATGGAGACGCTGGCCAAGGTGCTGATCGCAGCCCTTGGTTCCGGACAGTCGCTGAATATCGATGGCATCGGCGGCGGTGCAGCGGTGACCACCAAGGTCGCGATGCTGTCAGTCAGCGAGGATGACTGGGCCGATATTGACTATTTCTTCGCGCAGGTTGCGGTCGAGGAAAAGTTGGTCGATTTCAAACCCACTTGTGGCAACATCCTGTCCGGTGTCGCCCCTGCTGCCATCGAAATGGGACTGTTCGAACCGCAAGGCGATGAGACCGAAATCCGTATCCGGGCGGTCAACACTGGGGCCCGCGTAGTGGCCCGAATCCAGACACCTAATGGAATGCTGACCTACGAGGGTGATACAGGCATTGCCGGAGTGCCTGGCCAGTCTGCGCCGGTGCAACTGAGCTTCATGGGCGTGGTGGGGTCAGCAACCGGTGCTTTCCTGCCCACGGGCAATCTGCGCGACACAGTTCAGGGGATCGAACTGAGCGGCATGGATGTCGCCATGCCAATGGCCATTGCCCGCGCCGCCGACTTCGGTCTGACGGGCTATGAAAGCGCCGAGGAGCTGGACGCCAACCGTGGCTTTTTTGACCGGATGGAATCTGTTCGGATCGAAGCCGGAGTGCGAATGGGAATGGGGGATGTTTCGAAATCGGTGACCCCCAAATTCGGCCTGATTGCGTCTGCCAGAGAAGGCGGAACTCTTGCGGTTCGGTATTTCATGCCGTGGAAGACCCATCCGACAATGGCGGTCACCGGTGCGCAGTGCATGGCGTCCTGCGCTTTGACGCCCGGCACAGTCGCGGACGGATTGGTGGATCGCCCTACGACAAGCCCGGCTGAAGTTGTACTGGAACACGCCTCGGGTAAGATCGACGTGTTGGTGGATTTCGCTAACGAGAAAGGGTTCACCGTGAACTCTGCGGGCCTTGTGCGGACCGCGCGTAAGCTCGCGGACGGGCACGTCTATGTGCCACAATCGGTGTGGAAGGGGAGTTGATCGGGCGATCTGAAAATGGTATACCATGGCATACATTAAAGGGGATCTCGATGGACAACTATTCGGAATGCCTCGATATCGCACGTCAGGAACTCAGGTTGGCCCAAGCGGCCTTGCGGCGCGATATGGCCGAATACCCGACGCCAATTGCCGGGTGCGACGAGCAATTTAACCATTTGCTGGACCAAAGCGAACGCGTCCGAAACGCGCTGGCAGCTCTCGACGCGCAGCATTTTGTGCCGACGCCAAGAAAACTAACCACCGGGCAGGGTATTGAAAGCCGATGAAAATACACATTCTGGATGACTGGTTCGACACGCTGCGTGGCTTGCCGTGTTTTGAGAAACTCACCGGTCATGATGTGACTGTCTGGACGGATCATGTCGAGGATACAGACACTTTGGCCGAGCGTTTGCAAGAGGCCCAGGTGCTGGTGCTGTTCCGCGAACGCACCAAAGTCACCCGCGCCTTGCTGGAAAAGCTACCGAACTTGCGCCTGATCAGCCAGCGCAGCGTCTATCCTCATGTTGATGTACCGGCGTGCACAGATCAGGGTGTTTTGCTGTGTTCGAACATGCATGGCGGCACGCCGTCCTATGCCGCAGCCGAACTCACATGGGCACTGATCATGGCAGGGATGCGCGATTTGCCTGCTCAGATGGTCTCGGTCAAGGCAGGGCACTGGCAGGCCGGCGTGGGCAAGACGTTACGTGGTCGTCAGCTCGGGCTCTATGGTTATGGCCGCATAGCTCGTGCGGTTGCAGGTTATGCCGAAGCTTTCGGAATGAATGTAGTCTGGTGGTCATCTGAAGAAGGCCGGTCACGTGCACGGGAGGATGGTGCACAGATCGCGCCGAGCCGCGAGGCGTTTTTTGCCGATAGTGATGTTGTCTCGGTCCATGTGCGCCTGAAGCCGGACACGCGAGGGATCATCACCGCATCGGATTTTGCGCAGATGCAGCCCGGGGCGATGTTCGTCAATACGTCGCGGGCGGGGCTTCTTGCGCCGGGTGCATTGCTTGGGGCGCTCAACGCCGGTCGCCCCGGTAAAGCCGCAATTGATGTGTTTGATACAGAGCCGCTGACCGACCCGACAGATCCGTTGCTGGCGCATCCCAACCTGATCGCGACGCCGCATATCGGCTTTGTGACGGAGGATGAGTTCGACCTGCAATTTGCCGACATCTTCGATCAGGTGAATGCTTACGTTGAAGGCGCACCGACCCACATGATCAACCCCGAGGTTTGGACCAGCGCAGAATAAGATTTGCGGCGATGGGTGCACCGATGATCACAAGCACGATCCTTGTCAGATGGTGAGTGATCACGAAGCCCAGATCCGCGCCTGAAACGATGGCCAGAACCGTCATTTCGGCCTGCCCGCCGGGCGCGAAGGCCAGGAATGCTTCGACCGGCTTGCCAAGCCCTAAGGTGGTGACAACGGCGGTGAAGGCCGCCGCCAACACGGCCAGAACAACCACGTAGGCGCAACCCGCCGCCACGACCTTGCGCAACTCCACCCAGGTAACACCGACAAACTTCACGCCGATCCCGCAACCAATGAAGAATTGCGCGGCCAGGATTGCCTCGCGCGGGGGACGGGTATGGATGAAATCCCCGACGGACAAAGCAGCAGTCAGGATCATCGGTCCTAATATGGAAGCACCAAACAGGCCAATGCGCTCACCACCCTTCCAGCCGACAAAGGCCGCCAGCACCATCAGGGCCAGTTCATGCAGCGGTAAGTCGCGCGCGGGTTCTCCGATTGGGTTTGTCAGTTCGGCGCCATAAAACACTGTCAGGAACAGCGGGGCCAGTGTCACGATGATCAGCACGCGCGTGCCGTGGATCAGGGACAGAGTGCGCGGATTGGCTCCGGCTTCGGTCCCGAATATGATCATGTCCTGCAAGCCACCGGGCATGGCTGCATAGAATGCGGTTGTCGTATCGAAACCCCAGACCTTGCGGAAGAATGGTACGCCGACCAGCGCGATCAGCAGGATAAAGAACGGGACCAACGCAATCGACGCGGCCATTTTCGGCAATTCGGCAAACAGGGCCGGTGTGATTGATGCGCCTACCGCCACGCCCAGAATAGTACGTGCCGCCACCGAGACCTGCCCGAAGCCCTCCATGGGGGCATGGGACAGAGCTGCAATCAGACAGGCGCTCATGGGGCCGAACAAAAAAGGCAAGGGCAAATTCAGAGCCCAGAATACTCCGGTACCCAGCACTGCTAACGCGAATGTCACGGCCCTTTTTTTTACAGCAGAGGGTGCGTTGATCTGAGTGGACAAAGCGCCGATTCCGGTGTGGTTGACTCACTGTGTATCCAAATGTATACAAGTGGACGCAAGAAGACAAGTGAGCGTTTTATGACCCTTCAGGACGATCCGTTGCAGCCTGGCCCACAAGGAAATTCCGCTTACCAGCGCCTGCTGGATGAGATTCGTGATGGAAGCCTGCTGCCCGGCGAACGGCTGCGCGAGATTGAGCTGTCCGAGAGACTGGGTGTCAGCCGCACTCCTGTGCGCGAAGCGATCCGACAGCTAGAAGCGGATGGGTTGGTTACGCACATCCCCCGGCAGGGCGCAACGGTGCGCAGCTTGGATTACGCCGAGGTGATGGAACTCTATGAGATGCGCGCTGTGCTCGAGGGCACTGCGGCCCGCCTTGCGGCACGGGCGGCGTCAGATGTCGAGCTGGATGAGCTGGACGTGTTGAATGACAGGTTGGCCGAAGCAGGCACCGGCCCGGATGCCGCGCGGATCAATCGGATTTTCCATGCGACCCTTCTGGATGCAGCCAAGAACCGGTTTCTGGCAAAATCGATGTTGTCTCTACAGAAGGCGCTGTTGATCTTAGGCCCGTCGCAATTGCTGGACGGCGACCGAGCCGAGGCCGCAGTGGCCGAACATCGCCTTATCATGGCCGCCTTGAAAACCCGTGATGGCGCGTCGGCTGAGAATGAGATGCGCGCTCATATCCACGCAGCACAACGCATGCGCATTCGCGCGTTGCAGGAACGCGACCGTACAACCGACCAAACTCAATAGGCAGAAACGACATGGCCGCCCAACCGGAAGTCTATGATATCGCTGTGATTGGCGGAGGGAACGCCGCCCTCTGCGCCGCTATGACCGCCGCCGAAGCAGGCGCGCGTGTTCTCATCCTTGAAACGGCGCCAAAACCCTATCGTGGTGGAAACTCGCGCCACACCCGCAACTTTCGCTGTATGCACTCTAGCCCGTTGGGCCCGCTGGTCGAAGAATACAGCGAAGACGAATACCTGTCGGATCTGCTTAAGGTTACCGGGGGCAAAACCGACAAAGATCTGGCGCGCCTCGCAATCCGCACGTCTGAGGAATGCCTTCCCTGGATGGAGGAGCACGGGGTCCGGTTCCAGCCCTCTCTGTCGGGGACTCTGTCGCTAGCGCGGACAAATGCGTTCTTCATGGGCGGCGGTAAATCGCTGGTAAACGCCTATTACCGGACAGCGACGCGGCTGGGAGTCGAAGTCCTTTACGAAGCTGCCGTCACGCATCTGGAATTGAACGGGGACCAGATCGCATGGGTGGACTATACATGTGAAGGTCAATCCCATCGCATCACGCCCAAAGCGGTCATCGTCGCTTCGGGCGGGTTTCAGGCTGACACGGATTGGCTGACCCGCGCGTGGGGGCCTGCGGCACGCAATTTCCTGATCCGCGGCACGCCCTATAATCGGGGTGTCGTGCTGGCTGATCTTCTGGATCAAGGCGTTGAGAGCGTTGGTGATCCGACCCAATGCCACGCTGTTGCAATCGACGGGCGCGCGCCGAAATTCGACGGCGGCATCGTCACCCGCCTGGACTGCGTTCCGTTCTCAATTGTCGTCAACAAGGATGCCGAGCGGTTCTATGACGAGGGCGAGGACGTTTGGCCCAAGCGTTACGCGATCTGGGGTCGCCTGGTGGCAGCCCAGCCGGATCAGGTGGGTTATGTGATCATTGACACCAAGTCGCTGAACCTGTTCATGCCGTCGGTTTTTCCGCCGTTAAAGGCGGACACGTTGGAGGAACTGGCCAAAATGATGGGTCTGCCCGCCGAAAAGCTGACCACGACCGTCGCGGAATTCAATGGCGCCTGTGGGGATACAAGCGGCTTTCATCCAACTGAGTTGGACGGCGTTTCCACTTCGGGTCTTACCCCGCCCAAAACAAACTGGGCACGTCCGATAACTGAGCCTCCTTACTACGGATATTCACTGCGTACCGGTGTGACCTTCACCTATCTGGGTCTGAAGGTGGATGAAACTGCGCAGTGTTCGACGCCAAACGGCAAGATCAAGAACCTCTGGGCGGCAGGAGAAGCCATGGCTGGATCGATTTTGGGGCAGGGTTATCTGGCCGGGTTCGGCATGACCATCGGAACCGTCTTCGGACGCATTGCAGGACGAGAGGCCGCTTCTTATGCGAACTGAACTGATCCAGGAAGCCCGCCGTCAGGCTGAGATCTGCAATGCCTGCCGGTATTGCGAAGGCTATTGCTCGGTCTTTCCGTCGCTTCACGCCGAACGCGCATTCTCGGACGGCGATATCACGCAATTGGCCAACCTCTGCCACAACTGCCGGGGTTGCTACTACGCCTGTCAATACACGGCCCCGCACGAGTTCGATCTGAACCTGCCCAAAGCGCTGGCAGAGGTGCGGCGGGACAGTTGGGAAAGCTTCGCCTGGCCGCAACCCGTGGCGCGCCGCTTCCATACCCATGGTGGAGCGATCGCTCTGGCTCTGGTCGTCGGCTTCGCACTTTTGTTTTGGGCCGTTCACGTGATCGGCTCCGCTGGGGGCGAAGGCTTCTACGCTGTCCTCTCTCACAATGCGATGGTGGCGATCTTTGCTCCGGCTTTCCTTCTACCACTGTTTAGCATTGGGATCAGCCTTCGGCGCTATTGGCATGTGATTGGAGGCAAACCGATCCAACCCGGCGACTTGAATGCCGCGCTAAGACGAGCAGCCAAAATGCAGGATCTGGCTGCCGGCCATGGGGAGGGTTGCAATTTCGAGGACGAAGACCGCTTTAGTCAGGCCCGTCGCCACGTGCATCATGCAATCATGTACGGGTTTCTGCTATGTTTCGCCTCAACTTCGGTAGCTACGATCATGCATTACGGTTTCGGCTTGCACGCACCTTACGGGTTCTGGTCATTACCAAAGCTGTTCGGTGTATCAGGGGGTTTATTGCTTACCGTCGGTTGCTGCGCGATGGTGTTGCTGAAACAGAAATCAGACCGCAACCTCGGCGACGTTTCCGCTTGGGGCGGAGACATCGGATTCATCCTGCTGCTAGGGTTTGTTGGGTTAAGCGGGCTTGTTCTTTACGCTTTCGGTTCATCGGCCCTGATGCCTGCGATGCTTACCATCCATCTTGGATCGGTCCTGGCCCTCTTCCTCCTTACGCCCTACACAAAAATGGCTCACGGTTTCTATAGGCTTGCTGCACTCATCCGGGATGCGCAACGAAAAAGAGATTTGTCGGTGGTCCGCTAAAGACCAGTCGCCTGTTCCTGCTGATCTGCCACGTGGCGAATGCGGAAGGGGGCGGGGCAATGCTATTCGACTGTGGTGGTGCGGTCCGCAGGCACAGCCGAAGACACAGTGTTGTCTAATAGGGTTGCCCGAGGGTGAGGACAGTGGCCTCACCCTGGCAGCCAGACGTTTGGCTCGTCAAAGCCCTGCTGGCCCTCAAAAAAGTGGAGGGGCCGACAGCCCCACCACAACTAGTAGGACGGCCCATTCCTGTCGTTCGCCGATGGATGTCTTTGCTGAGGTGCGTCCCGGCAAACCAGTCATTTTCTCCAAAAGTTTGCGATACAACCAAGAAGACTGGCAACCCACGTACGGTTCAACTTCTGTTAGGTCACACGATAATGGACAGTACAGTTGGGTGTCTGGGTTCTGAATTAGACGGCGCACTTGTGGTTGCAGAAGCTGTTGAAATCTGATGACACGGGCCGCCACACATTCATGAAGCAATCGCTGCCCGCCTTCCAGACGTTCACTGAACACGCAATATCCGGGAAGCTAGAATTCACACGGCACCGGCCAAATCCGACGTTCAACTTTTCTCAACCAGCACTTATTCTTCGACCGTCTTATATATTGTTAGATTCTCCAGAAAGGCGACGATTTTAGTTTGTTCGCTTTCGCTGAGGCGGTTGTAGACAGTGGCGCTGTCTGAGGCTTCACCCGCATGACTCGTTATTGCTTCTTGCAACGTGGTCGCCCGGCCATCGTGTAACCAGGGTCCAGTTGCCCCGACACCCGCCAGTGATCGCGTCAGAAACATAGATGCCCCCAACCCAAGAGGGTCATCGGGATCTGCCAAGTCGGATCCCATATCGTGTCGTTTGAAATCTGTGTACCATCGGGCCACTGGCTCACCTTCGGCATTCTGCCCCATAGCACCTAGATGGTGGATTGAACCGTCCAGCAGCTTAATCGAGTTGTTGGGTTGATCTCCGGCCAGATTGAATGTGATTGCACTGACGACGTTCAAGCCATGAGTATTCGGGTCTGATCCATCTGGAAACCTGACATCGTAGAAACCCGGAATTTCGCTGGGTTCTTTGAACGTTGTGTCCCGAAGGCTCATCGCTGGCGTGTGACAACTGGTGCAGCCGGTTTGAGCGAATAGCGCCTCTCCTGCCAGAATATCGGTTCTTTCGGACTCAGAAAGGTCGATCAACCCCAGATCGGCCAGTTCAATCTTGGTTACTGGTCGTTCGAGGGCTGCCATGTATATTGTAAGCGCCGTCACATCGCCAACGGTCAACTCATTCACCACACCATCGAAGTCGCCATCCCGGCCTCCGACAAGCTCGACGGCCTGTAGTCCCAGTTCATTGTGCGCAGCATTCCTCGTGAATGCTCTGATCGTTGCATGATTACCTTTCCATCCAAACGGTTTGATCACGAGGTCCGGGTCGATGCCACTCAATCCGCTGGAATCCGTGTCGACGGAACAGGGGTTTTGAGAAGTACGCGTCAGTGTCAACGTTCCATAGTCTACGCCTTTGGACTCTAACTGAATTGAGGCGCGACCCGAAGTGCAGGCAACCTGATGGGCTGCATCTCGCTGTTGATAAAGGTCCGCGCTAATTTCTTCTGCAAGTCGCTGAGGGATACCAAGTGCAAACAGGGGGAGTGTATTTCTTTCAAGATATCTGGTTGCGTCGCCCGAATGTGCGGGATCCACAAGCACGTTGACTGCAACGTCACCGGCCCCATTGGCAATCGGTGCGTTGTGACAGGCAATACAAGATGTCGCGTTAGCCCCTCCTTCGCGCTTTGGAAAATGCGAAGCCCACTCTGATGGGTCGGCGAGATCAGCCCGCGGAATACGCGTAAAAAGACGGCCTTCGCCGATATTCGCACCGACCCCGCGCGCTGCGTCAAAGCTGAACTCGGTCAGTTCATCCCCCGCCTCGAAAGCCTCCAGAAACGCCTTGGTTACCTCTTCGTTCTGTATCATGCGCGATAACTCGTGCTGATCGACGGGCGCAGGTTCCTCCTCTGCATAGGCCGTCAAAGGCATTAGGCTTACCATAATAAAGCTCAGGGTGCTTGGTCGCATTTCGTGTCCACTTCTCGGTCGCGAGGTTCGTCTTGTAGTGACGGCTGAAGGGACTTGGTTGGCATGTTTTCCGATCAGAAAACCATTGAACCCAGGCTGCGAAAGGACGTTCTAAGCCAAAGTCATATAGACGTCTGACACTGAAATTCTCATCGTGAAGAACGTATTTTGAACGCGTCGATCCTGCGCATTTCGGCCATGCTACGCGGGTCTGCGACTTTGGCTTATTCGGCCAAAAATCAGGCTCGCGTCCAGTATTCCGATCGAAGTTTTCACTGCATCTAGGCTTCACGGCACCAATCCAAGCCGCGTTAAATCTTACAAACAGGAAGAAAAAACATGCGTACTCTCTCACTCCCTCACAGCCCGTTGATCCTAGCTGCCCTTATCACCGCAGTGTCGTTCCAGCCGCTACTTGCCAAAAGCATCTCGGTTGTTGACCCGAGTACAGGCCAAACCGTCGAACTGTCCGAAGTGGATTTCGAAGCATTGTCCGAGGAAGAACGTGCCGATATTCGGGATCAGCTGAAAGAACAGGGAGTCCAGCCCCGAGGCCGTGATCGGAACGCCATTGATTTTTCAGAGGTAGAGGTCGTCGACCCATCAACCGGCGAAACCGTAGCGCTGGGGGATATCGACCACTCAAGCCTGAGCCCCGAAGATCGGCGGAACATCGGCGATCAACTGGCCGAACAAGGAATCCCTGCTGGGCGCGGCGGGCACGACAGTGAAGGCCGAAGTGCGGAATCCGGCAGCGAGACGGCTGACTCTGGCGAAAGGGGCGGCAGTGGCGAAGGTCGTGGAGGTCGCGGCGGCGAAGGTCGTGGCGGCCACGGCGGTCGAGGCGGTCCTCGCGGGTAACACAAAGCCACCGCGCACCGGTTGACACGGTGCGCGGTAACCACTTAGCCAAAATGCAAAGGTATGGGAACTTTTGATGCGTAGATCACATATCCTCGCAAGCCTCGCGATGGTCATGCTCCTGCACTCGCCGGCGCAGGCGCAGGTATCCGTTGCTGATGATGTCATCGCGCGGATTGAGGCCGAAGGTTACACGGTTGACGAAGTGAAACGGTCTTGGCTGGGCCGCATCGTCATCACCGCGAGCGATCAGAATGAACTGCGCGAGGTGGTGCTGAACCGTACGTCCGGAGAGGTATTGCGAGATCAAAGGTTCTCGAAGGAATCGCACGGCGACGAGCGTGCTGAACCGCCAGCCAATGAACCAAACGAACGTGTTCAGCCGAGAGAACCAAATGCGCATGGCGGTTCCAAAGGGGCTGGCAAATCCGATGGCCCCAAAGGGGCTGGCAAATCCGGCGGTCCAAAAGGGGGTGGCGGACATGGCGGCCCCGGTAAAAACGGTGGGTGATCCGGAATGAGACAACCTGCTGAAACGGAATTGACCTGCGCACGGTGCCGCGCATGATGAACCGCGCATGGGTCGTATGGACCCTTGTCCTTATCCAGTGCCTGTGTGGTGCGTATTTCCTGTGGGAAATTCTGGCATCAATTTTGGGTATCCCATCGGTTCCGCTACGTTGGAATGTGCGAGAGCTTGTCGAAGCAGGCGCCAGTATCGGGCTGATACTTGGCGCATTTCTGGGTGTCCGGCTTGCGCTCGTGGCCCAAAAAGCGACACACCGGGCCGAAACGGCCCGCCGGATCACGTCCGGCGAGTTCACGACCGTAGTAGAGGCGTATTTCGAGAAGCTCGGCTTGACTGGCGCGGAAACAGAGATCGCGTGGCTTGTTCTGAAAGGGATGTCTATGGCTGAGATCGCCAATCTGAGACAAACCCGAATTGGAACCGTTAAGGCTCAATGTACTGCGATTTACAGAAAGGCGGGAGTGTCTGGCAAAAGCCAATTGATCTCACAGCTCGTTGAGGACCTTCTGTTCTAGACACAAATTGGATCAGATGACGCTAAGGTGCTTACTCGATACAGCGCACCAACGTTACATAGAAGTCCAGAATCTGCTCAGCTGCACGCAATTCAAGGCGTGCTCGGGAAGTCGAAGTCGGACGGCTTACTTAAATTTCTTGGTACTGAAATCAGCGATGCAGCTGCAATTCCAGCACCCATTGCAATTCGGTCACACGGCTAATGTTGTGGACGGTCTGTTCCCGACATTCGTCTCATCTCAACTATGCTGCGGCGCGGCTCTTTAATTCAGTTGTTCGCGATGACCGTGAATCCACAGTATGAACTAGTTAACATTCAGTGCATACAACTTACGTTTCAATTGCCGTCGGCGTCTGGGGACTCATACGGACTTAACATGGGAACCCATCGTGGCACTGCCGCCTTGTACCGTAAGTATTCCTCGCCAAAGCGTCGCTCTAGTCCCGGTTCCTCCACGAATTTGAAGTAAATTGTATTTAGGAAAAAAAACGTGATTGCCCAACCGAGCAAGTGCGGGCTGTCCAGAGCCACTGCTTCCGCCACTATCAAAAGAACGACCGATGAAAGCATGGGATTGCGAACAAAGCGATAAGGCCCGCTGACTACAAATCTTTGGGGTGGATCCCACGGCGCCGGAGTTCCATCCCCCTCCAGAACAAACAGTTTCATCGTGTTGACAGCCAAAGCAAGCGCAGGGAAAGCCAAAAACGCTGCCACTGCCCAATGCAGGCGCGTCCCCATGCTTTCGTCGAATGGCCAACGGTCGCTGTACCATTGGATTAAAATCGGGATATAGATCAGCGCTGTTCCCGGAAGGATAAGCACCGCCTTCATCATGCGCCAAAACACTGAGGATCCTCACCACAACGTGTTTATCATTTTTGCGCTGCCCCGCCGCCTTCTGTGTGCATTCTATGGTAACGACTTGTTGGTCTGATGCGCATCATAACTGGCTTCCAGTTCGTTCCTCAAAAATTCTCCAAAGTTCAGTGGGCCAAACCTTGCATCGCCTGTGTACGGGAGAGGCGCAATTTCCGCAGATACATGAGGATCGTAAAAGAACGGCACGGAATAGCGCTCTCGTCCGGTTGAATTGATCACCCGGTGCGGGGTGGACAAGAGCTTTCCGTTGGACAGGCGGTGCAGCATATCACCGACATTGACCACGAATGCATCTTCGATTGGTGGTGCATCCACCCAAAGACCGGCAGGTGTCTGCACTTGCAACCCGCCAACATCGTCTTGTGCGAGTAAAGTCAAGCATCCAAAATCCCTGTGCGGTGCGGATCCAAACATATCATCGGGCGCTTGCGGAGGTTGCGGCGGATAGTGGAGCAGACGTAACCAGATCGTTGGTGTTTCAAATGCAGCAAGGAACGAGCGATCCGTCACACCGATCGCGTCCAATGCCAACGCCATTAGTTTGTGCCCCAACACGGTCATCGCCTTGGCATAGGCCTCACACGCCTCACGAAACCCTTCCAGATCCGGCCACTGGTTTGGCCCAGACAGGTATACTTCAGGGTCAATCTCTGAGTCCTCGCGCATCATCATGAACGACCCGGATTGGTTTGGTTTGGTTACTTTGGCAAGGTCGGAATTCACATCCGTAGAGGTATTAATGGCGATGTAACCGCGGTGGCATTTATCAAGCGTGATTGTCTGCTTTTCGCTCTCAGGAAGCGCATGAAACTTCTTTGAGGCGGCAAACACGGCGGCACGTAAGGCAGGATCCACGCCGTGATTGACAACATAGCCAAATCCGGTCTCGCCGTAGGTTTTGGCAAAATCCAAGGTAAGGCTGGATGTGTCTTCGCCATTAATCAGTGGCGCCAGATCAAGCACCGGGATATCAGTAAATTCAGTCATCTGAGGTCTCCAAAGTGTATTGCTAGAAAGTGTGCAAATGGAGGCCTGCTATCCAGCAAAACGCTTTCTGCGATGAGCACTGTGACGCTCGAGGACGACATGATGGATGAACTTTGACATGCACAACACGCTATGACGGACAAAACCCCCGATCAACCTCAAAACATCACCGGCCCAGACCTGCCGTTGCACACATCGTCAAGTGCAGCGGCGCGGCTTCAAGGACGCGCGGCTCAACAGTGAGATCTTCCACAGCCTAAGCGAAGCTCAAATCCTGATCGAACAATGGAGGAGACACTACAACACAAAACGCCCACACAGTGCACCGGGCTATCGCCCGCCAGCCGCCGAAACAATCACTCCGATGGATCACAGGCCGAGAATGCACCGACAATCAACTTGGATCAGTCAGCTGAGGCTGCTCACATTCCGTTGTTGTTGTCTCGAAAAAGTTCTCGAGGGGGAGAGGCCTGTTTCATTTTGCGTTGTGCCACATCCGTGCGAGCGCGCCGTCCTTCTTGACAAACTGGTGGTAGAGCGCCGCTCCTGCATGAATCACAAGCAAGCCAACCATCAGCCTTGCGCACATCCCGTGTGGCACACGTGGTGGCAGTTGGAAGAATCGGGATGCGGTGCTGTGGACTCCCAAAAAAGGATATCTCCAGCAACAGGGGGTATCATCAAGCTGATGCCGCTGGCCACCATGCCGAGAATGACGATGTAAAACAGCGCATGAACCGCTTTGCCGACGAAAATCTGCCTGGTCGGGTCAGCGGCAACTGGATCTGGCTTGCGGTCTGCGAACTTCCACCAAGCGAGCAAAAAAATTCCGTAAACACAAGGATGGCTAGCCCTAATGACGCATGGAGATTAGAAATCGCTTCTTTCGCGGCGCTATCAAGCATGAGTGCAGCCCGAAAACCCGATCCTAATTGACGCAGGATCAATAGCGTGCTCAGCCAATGAATGGTAACAGCCACCGTTCCATATTTCATACGTGAGCTTTTGATTTCCGTGCTGCAGTGGGTGGGTGAAGAGGTACGACCACCCAAAATGCTGTGGGTTCGTTCCCAGAGGTCTATTTGCCAGTATCCGCCGCGCGGCAAGCACGGTTGGCGTTGTATCCCTGCAAAAGTTCATCTTCGCCGAGAAACGCATTATCATTGATGCCTGCGTTTCGGAAGTCGGCGATCATCGACTTGTTGAATTCGGAGTTGTTGATCCGGCCACTACTGCCACGGTCCCAGTCCGCAAACAGCATTTTCTAAGCGGTGTCATAGATGTGCCGCTGCCCTTCGTCCTCGGCAATAGATTCAAAACCGAAGCCCCGCTCCTTGAGCCCCTCGAATGCAATGCCGCCATCATCATTGCCATCCATGGAGACGAATAGGTCTTTCCCAAAGGCAGTGATTTGTCCCATATCGGTCAGCCCTCTGTGATTGCTTTCATTGGAGGCGAAAATGAGCTTTGCCAGCTCCTGACCCGTTCCGATATCGTTTGTTTCGGCAAGGGACAGTGTTGAGATCAAGAGGCTGGCAGCGCAAGCAATCAGTGCTTTTTCAAAGATACAGCTCCTAACGCCTATAGGTTAAGAGAAGTTTGGAGTTCGATTCAGCCGGTCCAACCGATATCGGCATGCGACCCGTCACAAAAAGGTTTGTTTTTTGAGGCACCGCACCGACACAGGACATACTTTTCCATGGAAGCCGCCTGGACTTGAACACCTGAGGCCAGTCGGATCTGTGTCACACGATAGGGCCCGTCTTTTTCGATTGTGATCCCGGGCGCGTCATGCGTGATGTGTTGTGGTGATCCGCCCGGTTCACTCCAGGACAGCGCCCCGGAGGGACACGCCCCAATCACACCCCTGATGTCATCCGGGGTCGCATTGTCAGGCGCGATCCAGGGGTCTCGCTTGGTGTCGAAAACGGTTTTCAATGTCGCTCCACATACTCCCGCGTGTGAGCAGAGCAAGCGGTTGTAGTAGATATCAAGCTGCTCACCCTCGAAGACTTTTACGCCATCGGGAGTGCGGTCCGGTGAGGGTTCCGAGGAAAAGCCAAATTCACTGTGCGACCCGTCGCAATAGGGTTTCTTCTTCGATTGCCCGCAGCGACACAAGGCAACAACTGAGCCCGCGTCAAGCTCCTGACCGTCATAGTTGGTGAGCCGTGGAACGGATTTGGCTACCAACGGCCCTGCGGGGCGCTCTTCTATTACCGGCTTTTGCAGGTTCGTGGATTCCGCGCGCGGGCCACCGATACGCCCTGTCATGGTAAGGCCATCGCGAATATTGAGACCCATCATGGTCAGGTTTGCGGCTCCAGCGATCAGCTCGACCGCCTGAACCGTGTAGAAGACGGTATCGAATTCGCCCGCGGTAGCTTTGCCTGCCAGAAACCATGCTGATGGCAACAGGACCAGAAGCCCATTCATCGCAATGATGGGCATTCGTTTCTTCTTTGCGACCGCCTTGGTATCCGTTCGGTTCTTACCCATCACAGTGCCCGATCCGCCCGCAATTACCATTGCCGGGATCAGGATAAACATGCCTTTGAGGATCAAACCCTTAACAGCTGCGACCGTCGCGTGGCTCGCAAACAGCTCACTGATTGCCGTGGACGTCCAGAAGAGAAGGATCATCAGGAAGCCGATTCCGCCTGCTATTGCGTGAATGCGTGTTTTCATCTTTGCATCCTCTGATCAGTTTTTGATTAGGTGTCCGTCAGGCCGCGCAGCAGTTGGGCACAGCAATTTTTTCAAAGAGATGCGGTGCCGTTACTGCGCTGGATGGGTAATGACTGAGCGCATTCTGAAACTCTGGGTTCAAAAATGCCGCACGGAAGTCATCCACAGAATCCCAAACGGCGTAATTCAAAAACATGCTGCTTTCGCCGATGGCCTTGTGCAGCTGCGTGCTGATGTAACCCGGCTGCTTTTTCATCCAGAGCGCATCCTCTTTCCAGGCTTCAACCAAAGCACCCTGATCTGCCGTATCCACTGTGAACAGGTTGACCAAAACAACAGGTCCGGCTTCGACGCTCAATTGCTGTTCAATTGGAAACTCGGGATCCAGAGATTTGAAGTTGACCATGTGTCTTGCTCCGTGAGTGGGTGCTTTAATTGGTGACATGTTGTCGTTTCTTTTTCATTAATCATATTGACTATATGTTGTCAACAGGCCAGATTGCTCGCATGGCAAACGAACAATGGACAGAGGCCGGAAAGGCGGTGACGGCGCTAATCCTGGACGTGTTTCGACTGAATGGCAGATTGCAGCTCGCTGGAGATCGTCTGGTGGCTGATCTTGGACTAACCAGCGCGCGCTGGCAGATCCTTGGGGCGATCGCCTATGCGGAGCGCCCCGAATCTGTCGCATGGCATGCTCGAACGATGGGGGTTCATCGCCAGGGTGTTCAGCGCATCGTCAATGAGATGGAAAAGGAAGGAATCATAGAGTTTCGACCAAACCCGCATCACAAGCGCGCGCAACTCGTTACGCTAACGTCAGAAGGTCAAAAACTGTTCGATGCCGCTATCGCGCTGCAAGTTCCATGGGTGAACGAACTGTCCAAAGGTCTTTCGACTGAAGACATCGCGACCACACAAAAGGTCATCGGCTTCCTGAGGGCGCGTGTACAGGAGGCGTTGTCTTCGCAGGACTAGCGCTCCAAACAATACGGACTCTTGTTCAGTTCGCTGCATTTGCTGTTGTGGGATCGCCGCAATCGCTCTCTACGCGCGCGATCAGTTGCGGCTATCAGGAGGATTGAAGTGATGGTGAGTTTGATCCGCAGACGAGTGGACCACTCAACCAGAGATCGCTTCACATATAAATTCGTTCTGCTACGTTTAGCGTGGCGTTCAAGGACATCTTTAATGTTGAATTCCATCCACCAGTTCCAAGGATGAGTTGGAGCAGCTTTGTCTTTGAAAGCGGCATTCAGCCTTTCCTTACTTGAGACGGATATCAACGTTAACAAGCAGAAAGACTGTCGAAGCAGGTGAATCTCCCCCTCACAGTCTCCGCGTTTCCAAATAACGAAAGTACTTATTGTGCTTTCATGATATCACGTTTCTCCGGCGCTGGTGTAAAGCTACACCATGTGCTGGAGCGGTTCTGGCGGCTGCTTTTCACGACAGTTCAGGCGTGTGTGCGAAGGAGGGTGATCAATCGATCTGCCGCGTCCGAGAGCGTGTCCTCGTCAAAAGCCGCATATCCAAGCAACAAGCCTTGCAGTTTTTCGGGCAGAACGCAGTGGGCTGACAAGGCGTTGACGCGCAGACCGTTTTGCTCGGCAAGTTTGCCTATCTCAAGATCCGACATTCGGTCAACCAGCGGTGCCTTTGGCGACAGGCACAAGTGCATTCCCGAGGAGTCAGGCTGAAGATTCAGAAGGCCCGCTACCGGGGACAGCGCTTCAAGCAGGTGGCTCTGACGCCGTGCATAGACCCGCCGCATCCGTCGCAGGTGCATCGCAAACTCTCCGCTGTTCATGAACGCTGCCAAAGCGGGTTGCGGGATCAACGAGGCGCGCGGACCGACGCGGCCAAGATAGGCCAGGGTGTTGTGTAAAAATCTCTTGGGAACAACCAGGTACCCGATCCTCAGCGCGGGGCTGACCAGTTTCGAAAAGCTGCCGAGGTAAATCGTGTTCGTCAGGCCGTCCAGACCCGAGAGGGACGGCAAAGGTTGCCCGCGATATCGGAACTCGCTGTCATAGTCATCTTCTATCACTGCCGCTCCGGTTTGCCGCGCCCAATCCAGCAGAGCAACCCGGCGGGACAGGGGTAGGCTCACACCCGTAGGATAGTGCCGCGAGGGGGTAACGATCGTGGCATGTATGCCCTGCGGAATTCTGGCCACGTCCAGCCCGTCCCGATCGATACGGACGGGACGGGCACTGTTGCCCGTGTCGGCAAGGATCGTGTGCAATTTGGGCCAGCAGGGATCCTCGATCGCAACATGTTTACCTGCACCAAGCAGACCATAGAAAATCACCTCGAAAGCCTCGCGTGCGCCCGAGGTGATGACCACCTGACCGGGATCACAGTTCAAATGACGCCACGCGGAAAGGTGGTCCGAAATCGCTTCGCGTAGCGGATACCAGCCCAGAGGATCCGGGCGCGTCAAAAGCTCGGGTGCCGGGCTGCGCCATGCGCGTTCAAGATGGCGGGCCCATTGCCGGTGCGGTAACAGGTTTTGATCAGGCAGCCCGGTTTGGAAGGGGCGCCATTCCGCAGTTACGGGACCCGCCGGGCGGGAAATTGGCTGTGGCTGCGACAGGTGGGTGATTTCGCTGGCAACAAAGGTTCCGCTGCCTTGCCGGGTGACCAGATATCCTTCGCTGATCATCTGGTCAAAGACCGCCTGAACCGTGGTGCGCGAGATCGAAAGCTCGGACGCCAGGGTCCGGCTGGCGGGCAGCCGCGCGCCGACCAGATTCGGCGACTTGGAGACAACGCGCCGCAACGCATCCAGCAACTGGGCCTGCAATGACGTCTTCAGCGACGCATCCAGCGAAATCGCGAACAGGTCGCGGTGCAAATTGGCCTTAGAAAAAGATTCAAAATTGGTCATTTGCCAAAACCCAATATCCGGGCATTACGATCATAGCAAGAACAAAC
Organism: Ruegeria sp. BF7; assembly: GCF_056538605.1. Lineage (NCBI taxonomy): Bacteria > Pseudomonadati > Pseudomonadota > Alphaproteobacteria > Rhodobacterales > Roseobacteraceae > Ruegeria > Ruegeria sp. BF7. Next base: position 29,401 of record NZ_JBQFTM010000007.1, read on the forward strand.
CCGAGCTATGAATATGAACGAGACACTGGATATAACCGACAGAACGCGCCTACGCAGATCGCACGAGCGGGGGCATTTCGACCGCGCCACGATCAACCAAATTCTGGACGCGCAGCCCATTTGCAGCGTGGGATACGTGATTGATGGCAAGCCTTTTGTCACGCCGACGCTGCAGTGGCGTGAAGACAACCATGTCTATTGGCACGGCTCTTCGGCCAGTCGCGCGCTGCGCAACGCGCGCGACGCGCAGGTGTGTCTTTCGGTGGCGATCCTTGATGGCTTTGTGCTGGCCCGGTCCGGAATGCACCATTCGGTCAATTCGCGGTCGGTTACGCTGTTCGGGTCGGCATTCAAGATCGAAGACCCTGCGGAAAAACAGAAAAAGCTTGCCCGGTTTGTGAACGGCTTGTTTCCCGGGCGCTATGAAGGCCTGCGGCCGGATTATGCGCAGGATCTGAAGGCGACTATGGTGCTGGGCATGGAGATTTCCGAAGGCAGCGCCAAGATTCGCACCGGTGGACCCAAGGATGAGGAAGAGGATTACGGCCTGCCGATCTGGGCCGGTGTCATTCCCGTCAGCACCAAGGTCGGAGACCCGATCCCCGATCCCCGCAACATCGACGGTATCCCGATGCCCGCGCATGTGCAGACTTTTCAGTTGTAGGGCAATGACATGACAGACCTTTCGGTGAATCTGAACGTTGCTGCCTTGCTTCGAAACCGGCGCGAACACCCATGGCCGGATGTGGTGGATCTGGCCCGGATCGCCTTAGCTGCAGGTGCTGCTGGTGTGACCGTGCACCCCCGGCCAGACGAACGCCATACCCGACCCGGAGATGTACGGGCGCTGCGGGTGCTGCTTGATACAGAGTTTCCGGACCGGGAGCTGAATGTCGAAGGCTATCCCGATCCCCGGTTCCTGTCGCTTGTTCACGAGGTTCGCGCGGATCAGGTGACGCTTGTGCCGGATGATCCCACGCAGGCGACAAGCGACCATGGCTGGGATTACGAGACACAGGGCGCGATGCTGGCAGAGGTGGTTGCCGGGCTTAAGAGAAACGGCCATCGCGCGTCGCTGTTTAGCGACCCGGACGCGACACATATGGGTCCTGCAGCCCAGACAGGGGCGGATCGGGTCGAGCTTTATACTGGCCCGTTTGGTGGCGCCCACAGCGATCCCGTTGCTGAAGATCGGGAACTTGAACGTCTGGCTGAAGCAGCAGCCGCAGCCAAGAGGCAGGGCCTGCAGGTCAATGCGGGTCACGATCTGACGGTTGGCGGGACGCGCAAGCTGATTACCCGTATCCCGTCGATTACAGAGGTCTCTATCGGCCATGCGCTGTTCTGCGATGCTTTGACATTCGGGATGGCCGAAACTGTTCGCCGCTATCTGGGGTCCTGCGCGCCCGCCGAAGGATGAAGGCTTCCGGGGAACAGAGCCGTCGATTAGGGCAACGCTGAAAGCAGGAATGCACCCGGCCCTGGGTGGTCGTATGCACCTTGCCTGGCGGGCAAGCATGGCTGTCTGTTCTAAGCTCGTCACGCTGAGGACGTGCTTTCGCGCTCGTGGTGGCTGAAAATCAACTGGCTGGACTGGAACTCGGACCTGAAGTCCGCCGTTCGGCCGGACAGCGCGCCGTAGAATTTCAGCAGGCCGGGTTCGATGTGACGCGCCTGAGCAATGCAATCTTCGCAGATCGCCTCGACCTGATCCGGTGGCTGACGACCCCGAATGGCCTCAATCAGTTTCTTGTGGGTTGCGTCCAGCTTTTGAAACGCGGGCGTGTCCAGCATGGCCTTGTCGCCCACCAGAACAAACACAGGCTCCAGATCGGTGCGGCCTTTGAGGTCGACATACCCGGCCTCGAGCATGGCCATGTCGTGCCTGGTTTTTTCGTAAACCGAACAAGAAACCAGGATGTCATAGTTGACATGGCGGCAACATTGTTCGATCCGCGCTGCGACGTTCACCACATCCCCAATCACGGTGTAGTTGAACCGACGTTTGGACCCGATATTGCCGACACAGGCCCGACCGGTAGCGCAGCCCGTGGCAAGGGCAATCGGTGGCCGCCCAGTCATGGCGTCCGACGCATTGAATTCGATCAGCGCCTGCCGCATCAGCAGCGCCGCCTGTGCTGCGCGGCAAGGGTGGTTCTCGACTGGCAACGGCGCGTTCCAAAAGGCCATCACCGCATCGCCTATGAACTTGTCGATGGTGCCTCGTTCCAGCAGGATCTGATCCCCGATCTGTGAAAACAACTGGTTTAGCAGGGCGACAAGATCCGTGGCCGAAATCGACTCGGACAGCGGGGTGAAGCCTCGGATATCGGAAAACATCACAGTGATATCCTGCGTTTCCCCTCCTAGTTGCAGTTGATGACCTGTCCCCTCCATCTCATCCAGGATTTCGGGCGCGACATAGTGAGAAAAGATCTGTCGGATCACCCGCTTTTCGCGCTCTGTCGAAATGAACAGATAGCCCGCGAGAAGGCCGAAATTGGCCATGCCACCCATCAACGGAAAAGTGACATCGAACAGGATCAGCTGGTTCTGGAAGGCCAGCCAACTGATGCCGAGAACAACCGCCGCCGAGGCGCCACCCGCCACGAACGAGGCCACCGCGCCGAACCGGGCCATGACAGCCGTGACCACGATGCCCAGAGTGACGAAGGACAGCAATTCAAGGGCGGCGGTCACATCCGAGCGGCTCATCATTTCGCCGGTCAGAATTTGCTCCAGGATTTGCGCGTGGATCGACACTCCCGGAACGGATTCACCCAGCGCCGTCTGGTGCATGTCGAACAGTCCCGCAGCTGAGGTGCCGACCAATATGATGTGACCTTCGATTTCTGCGCGCAGAGCGGGGTTATCCGGGTCTTGCATGATATCGTCCGCCGACAGGTACAAATCCGGATTGTCACGTCTGTACCGGACCCAGACTTCGCCGTTTTCCGTGGTGGGCAGTCGGAACTCTCCGATCTCGACCGCCAACATGATACCAGCTTCGTCCGGTGTACCCTCGGCAATGATGATGGGCTCGTCCAATGCGACCCTGAGTGCCTCGACGCCCAGCCCCGGCAGCGTTCCGTCCGGGCCGCCCCACAGGATGGGAACGCGGCGTATGATACCCATGCCGCCCAGAGGTGAAACGTTGACCCCGCCGACACCTGCTGCGCTGCGATCCAGCGGCGGGGCGGGCGGCGTCCAATGAGGAACCGTGACCAGCCCCGCAGTTGGCGTTTCCCCGATTTCTATGATGCCGGCGTGGGGCGTGACGGCCCGCCCGTCGCCGGATTGCCGGGCCGCGGCACCCAAAACCACTGGCCAGTTGGCGATTTCCAGCGCGAACAGCACGTCGTTGTCCAGTTTCGAGGCATGATGGTCCACCGAAACCACGCCAGCAAGAGCAGGATCGTTCAGCAGGCGTGTGGGTGAGAACCTGTCGGGCTCAATGAACAGCATGTCAAAGGCGATGGAGGCAGCACCGTATTCGCCCAGGTTATTGACCATCTGAGCAAGCAGGGTTCTGGGCCAGGGCCATTGCCCCCAGTTAGCCAGCGACCGTTCGTCAATATCCACTACGCGAACTGGAAGGTCGGGGTTGTATTCCCGCGGCGAAATGCGTTGCAAAAGGTCAAAATAAATCAGCCGCGTCATTCGCACCGGGTAAGGATCGAGCACCCTTATGAAACATCCAAACAGAATCAGTCCGAGCCCCACAAACTGAAAGGCTCGCCGTCGCCCCGTTCTTTCCCTGGGCTTTCCGGTCACGTTAGCCTCCGAATGCCTTGGTCATCCCTGAACGTGCGGGTGCCGCCACGACATCGCCTGAACTGGTGTCATCTAGCGGTGCCATTATATCTTCAGCTGCCGCTGTTACCGCCATTCCCACCGGCGCCACCGCCGCCGGGAGCGCCCCCGAATCCTCCGGTGTCGCCGCCGCCGATTGTGCCGCCGCTTCCCGGACCACCGCTGCCCGAGCCACCACCGATCGAACCACCGCGCCCATCCCCGCTGCCGCTGCTGGCTCCGATGTTGCCGCCATTGCCGTTGCCGCTGCCGGTATTGCTGCCGATGTTGCCGCCATTCCCCTGACCGACGCTTTGCCCGGACGGAGTTTCACTGCGCGACTCCGCAGCCGCGGCGCTTTCAACACCGCCTGTTTCGCCGCGCTCGGGACTGGTTTCCCGCGCCTCGGACCGTTGCGGTGGCGGTGGCAGTGTGTCTGTTCCGCAACCTCTGAAGTCTACTTGCAAAGGGGCCAGCAGCTGTTCCTGCGACTGAACGAAGGGAAACCCCTTTTTCAGTGCCTTGTCATAGCTTTCCTGATCGACAGGGCGACCAATACTGCCGGCTTGTGTCGTTGCCAGAAGGCTGCACTGGCGCCCGGCTTCACGGCAATTGCCGTTCTGGCCGCACATTTCTACCCGCCCCTGCAAAACCAGCATGGCACTTTGAGTGCCGGGAACGACCCAAAGGTCGAAGGTTGTGCCCCGCACCGCCATTGTCGCGGTCGGAGTGTTGATGGAATAGGCGCGCTTTTTGCTCTTGCCGGAGATAAACCGAAAACTGCCACCCAATGCCTGAACCGCGAAATTCTTGGCCTTTCGGTTGCCGCGCAGCATTGTCACATCCAGCATCATGCGTGCGTTCGGACCGATGGCAATCTTGGTTTCGTCAACGAAAACAAGCTGAACCACACCGCTACGGTCGGTTGAAATGGAATCGCCGGAAGCAACTCCCATTCCAGCCTGCAACGGTTGGGTTTTCCCAGCGCGCGTGATGAGTGCGCCTTGTTTGACGCCTATTACTTTCCCGATTTCAGCTAAAACCTGCGATGGCAGCAGCAAAACACAACAAAAAACGAGTAACAGTCTCAACCAAGCCAAAACCAACTTCCTTCCCCCACAGGTGGTCTCGGGCGCAAAGCGCCCGCCGCTCGGTTCAGCCTCAAGAAATTCATTTGTATGAATTTGAACTTATTAAATCCATACAAATATGCCCTAAAACCTGCATATCTGGCAAGTTTTCTGTGTGAGATAGGCCGATACCTGAACCGAATGGCATCGACCTGATCATGTTTGAGGATCAGTTTGTTGCGGATCAGCTAGCATTGGCCGGGCTTTTCCAAAGCGGGGCGTCGCTCTCTGATCTGCTGCGCCCCGACCGTGGCGGGAACCTACAGTTTACTGAGCAAGGCCGGTGGCTTTGACACCGACAAGCGGCAGTCCAGAGGACAATCGGAACAGCATGCGCACTGTCCCTGCCGTTCCATGGTTCTTGGCCGCTGATTTGACACAAGACCCGGGTCCGCCCAAGAACCCGAGGCCACTGTGTGGTTGGGTTACCGACCGTCCAGAATCCAGCGTGCGGCCTTTTCCGCGATCATCAGGGTCGGGGCGTTGGTGTTGCCGCTGGTGATCTCGGGCATGATGCTAGCGTCAACTACGCGCAGCCCCTTGATGCCTTTGACCTTCAGATAGGGATCGACCACCGCGGTCGGATCGTCCTCGTGCCCCATCTTTGCCGTGCCTACAGGGTGAAAGATGGTGTTGGCGATGTCACCGGCCAGATTTGCCAGTTCTTCATCGGTCCGGAACTGAACACCCGGCTTCCATTCCTGCGGACTGTATTTCTGCATCGCTGGTTTGGACATGATCTCGCGCACTTGGCGCAGGCTGTCGGCAGCGACCTTGCGGTCATCCTTGGTGGCCAGATAGTTCGGCGTGATCATCGGCGCGTGGGTGTATTTGTTCGAGCGGATGCGAACGAGGCCACGGCTGGTCGGGTTCAGGTTGCAGACGCTGACGGTGATGGCCGGGAAATCGTGCAGATCTTCGCCAAAGGCTTCAAGGCTCAGCGGTTGGACGTGATATTCCAAGTTAGGATGAGCGCGGGACGGGTCGGACCGAGTGAAGGCCCCCAACTGACTGGGCGACATGCTCATCGGACCAGAGCGTTGCAGGGCATATTGCAGACCGATCCTGGCCTTGCCTAAAAGGCTGTTTGCCAGCGTATTGAGGGTTTTGGTTCCGTCTACCTTGAACACTGCGCGGATCTGCAGGTGGTCCTGCAGGTTTTCTCCAACAGCGGGCGCGTTCTGCACCACCTCAATTCCGTGGGACTTCAGAAACTCGGCATTGCCGATACCTGACAACTGCAGAATCTGTGGCGAGTTGATGGCACCTGCCGACAGGATGACCTCGGTGGAGGCACACACGGTCACCGAATGCCCCGCGCAATGCACTAACGCGCCGGAGCAGCGGGTTGCGCCATCGGGGGCAGTATCGAAGGTCAGGCGCTCGACCTGCGCTTCGGTCCAGATGGCCAGGTTCTGGCGCGCTTTCGCGGGGCGGAGGAAACCTTTCGAGGTGCTCCATCGCCAACCTGATTTCTGGTTCACATCGAAATAACCAACCCCGGCATTGTCGCCCGAATTAAAGTCATCGGTCGGTTCAATTCCTGCCTCGACTGCGGCGTTGGCAAAGGCATCCAGCACATCCCAGCGCAGACGCTGCTTTTCTACGCGCCATTCGCCGCCATGCCCATGCAGGTCCGAAAACCGGCTGTTGTTGCCGGTTTCCGGATCGGCGCCATTGTCCAGCTTGTAGTGGTTTTCATGTGCCTTGAAGTCCGGGACCGAGTTTTCCCAGCTCCAGTCTTCCTCTCCACTTAACTTGGCCCAGTTGTCATAGTCCCGCGCCTGACCGCGCATGTAGATCATGCCGTTGATTGAGGAACAGCCGCCCAATGTCCTGCCGCGTGGATAGAGTAGCGCGCGGCCGTTCAGGCCTTTGTCTGGCTCGGTCCGATACAGCCAATCGGTACGAGGATTACCGATGCAGTACAGATAGCCGACCGGGATGTGAATCCAGGGGTAGGTGTCCTTTTTACCGGCTTCCAGCAACAGCACTCTGTTCGACGGGTCCTTGCTGAGGCGATTGGCAAGCAGGCAACCGGCGGTGCCAGCCCCTACGACGATGTAATCAAACGTTTCGACAGGCATGGTCGGGCTCCGGGTCGGTGGGTTTGGGGCAGGGCGATATCAGACGCCACCAGGACGTTCTTCGAACAGAGCTGCAGATTAGGTCTTGAAGTCGTGCCGAACCGCACATCCGGCAATGCAACTTTGAATAGGCGCGGTATAAAGTGGGGCCGGATTATTTCACGGTAAGTGGTCATGATCGGGGCGACGTTAGCAAAAGGGGTGCTCCCCATCCAGAAGCCTTTCGCGGTTTCTTGGTGGGTTCGCATCTTGCTGCAAAGTGTCGGCCCCAAAGGATGGTCATCAGGGCGCGGCACAGGCTGTCCAAGGGATGAAAAGGGCCGGTCTTTCAGGGCTCTGCGGCTTTTATTTTTTCCCTGAGCTGGAATTTCTGGATTTTCCCGGTCGAAGTCTTGGGCAGGTCAGTAAACACCACTGACTTGGGTGCCTTGAACCCGGCCAAATGCTCGCGGCAAAACGCTATGATTTCGCGGCCCTCTGCTAGGTGGCCCGGTCGCAATTCGACAAAGGCACAGGGCACCTCGCCCCATTTGGGGTCGGGTTTGGCCACAACTGCGGCCGCCTGGATCGCGGGGTGGCGGTACAGAACGGCCTCGACCTCAACCGAGGATATGTTTTCACCGCCCGAGATGATGACGTCCTTCAATCTGTCCCGGATCTGCATGTAGCTGTCCGGGTTGACCACGGCGGCGTCTCCGGACCAGAAATACCCCTTGTCGAAAGCCTCGGTCGTGGCAGCAGCGTCCTTGTAATAACCCTTCATGACCGTATTGCCGCGAATGGTGATCTCACCCTGCGTTTCGCCATCCCGGGGGACGGTTTCCCAGCTGTCGCGGTCGATGACCTCAACAGATTCGACCATTGGAAAGGCGATGCCTTGTTGCGCTTGCAGTCGCGCCTGCTCGGCCGGGCTTTCATCGGCCCACTCTTCCTGCCACAGGCACTGAGAAATGTGGCCAAAGGTTTCGGTTAGGCCGTAGACCTGCATGACGTCCAGACCCATCGCCGTAGTTTTCTCCAAAACCGAAGGTGGGGGCGGCGCACCTGCGGTCATCACTTTGATGGCCGGGTAAAAAGGGGCGGTTCCGCTGTTGTCCAATTCGGCAAGCATCTGCAGTACGATTGGGGCCGCGCCCAAATGGGTCACGCCATGTTCGTGGATCGACGCCATAATCTTGTCTGCGGCCGGCACGCGGGTGAATACCATGGTTCCCCCCTGAAGTGCCATCACCCAAGGGTGCCCCCAGCCGTTGCAATGGAACATTGGCACAACGGACAGGTAAACCGGATAGCTGGGCATCTGCCACGCCGCCACAGTGCCAAGTGCCATCAGGTAAGCGCCGCGGTGGTGATACACCACGCCTTTCGGGCGCCCGGAGGTGCCCGAGGTATAGTTCAGCGCAATCGCGTCCCATTCATCCTCGGGCACAGCCGGGCCAGCGTATTCGCCTTTGTTCAAAAGCTCGCAATAGTCCTGCCCGCCAAGACTGTCTTGACCCGCGGCATTCGGGTCGGTGACTTCCACAACCGGGATATCACGACCGAGTAGTTCAAAGGCTTTGGACAAAAGTGGCACCAGCTCACGGTCGACAATCACCAGATTAGTGTCAGCATGATCCAGAATGTAGGCAACCGTCTCGGGTTCCAGCCGCGTGTTCAGTGTGTTCAATACGGCACCGGACAAGGGTACGGCGAAATGAAGCTCGAACAGTTCGGGTATATTGGGGCAGAGAACGGAAATCGTGTCGCCTTTGGTGATGCCCAATTCAGCCAACCCGCGCGCAACAGCGCGCGAGCGCTGGACAACTTCACCCCAATCGCGCCGCGTGTCCCCGTAAACAACCGCCGTGCGTTTTCCGTGCAGCGCCGCCGCCCGGTTCAGAAAGGATAGAGGGGACAGCGGCACATGGTTGGCCGCTGTCTTTTCCATCGCTTCAAAGTGTTTTTGCATGGTCAACCCTCCCAAACAGACCAGCGTGACTTGACTTAGGCTTCTCCGAAGCCTTTGGGGATTGGCAAGTCTGGCAGGTTTTTTGCCCGTTTCATCAGACTGCGCCCAATAACGACCCGGCTGATTTCCGTTGTACCGTCAACGATGCGCAGCATCTGGCTGAGCCGGGACAGGCGGTCGAGGCCATAGGGTTTTAGCAACCCCATCCCCCCAAGCACCTGCGTGCATGTATTGGCCGCCTTGATGGCCGCATCCGGAACAAATCGCTTGGCATGGGCCGCCATTACCGGTCCTTCAGGCGTTCCAAGCGCGTTTGCCGCCGCCCGGTACAACAAACGCGAGGCCTCCAGCTCGGTCGCAACATCGCCCAGCATCCATTGGATGCCATCCAGATCCAGGTTCTTGCCGCCAAACATTTTGCGGTTCTTGGAATAGCTCAGCGCCGTGTCCAGCGCGGCCTGCATCAATCCGCAACAGCCCGAGGCGATGGACACACGAGCGATGTCGATTGCCATCAGTGACCCCTGCAGCCCTTGTCCGACTGGCAGGATGATATTGTCCTCTGAGACGACGACATCTTTCATGTACATCTCGGACAGGGGCAGGAAGTTGTAGCTGGGCGTTTCATAACGCGGCCCAAAGCTCAGGCCCGGAGTGTCGGCCGGGATGGCGATCATCGCCATATCCTGATGGCCGGGCTGATCGGACGTCTTCACAACGGTGAAATAGATATCGGCTTCACCCGCTAGGCTGACCCAGGCCTTTGCGCCATTGATAGTCCATGTGCCATCTGTATTGATCACGGCGCGGCTGTACATGTTGGTGGCGTCAGAGCCCGATTGCGGTTCCGTCAACGCGAAGTTCGCAAGTTTCCGGCCGGATGTAAGATAACGCGCCCACTGCGCCTTGAATGCTTCGGTGCCAAAGCCGCACCCGGCGAAGGTGCAGATATTGTGCATCGACAACGCGAACGCATAGGCGCCATCGGCCATTCCAAGCTCTTCGTAAACCCGGATGCCGTCGCCAAGGGAAAGCCCCTGACCACCATATTTTTCGGGGGCATAAAGACCCGTAAGACCCGCAGCCCCAGCCTTGTCCGACACTGCACGCGGCCAAACTCCTGACTGGTTCCAGGCGTCAACGTTAGGAGCAACCTCAGCGGCCGCGTGTTCGCGCGCCATGTTCAAAATTTTTTCAATATCGGTGGACAAGTGAGGCCTCCCAGTTTCCGGCATTAGAATAGTTTTTTCTGTTTAAACGAGTTTTTTCTTCTACAATACGCGGAAAATTCTGAGCAGGAGATTGAATTTTTCAATGGCTGACAGCCTTCCGACACTCAAGGGTCTGAGAGCCTTCGAAGAGGCTTACTGGCATGGCAGCTTCACGCTGGCGGCCAAGGCGCTGAACGTGCAACAACCGGCGATAAGCTATCAGATCAAGAAGCTTGAGCAGGATCTTGGTGCCGTTCTCTTCGAGAAATCGCATGGGCGTCTGGTACCGACCCCGGACGCGAGTGAGCTCTATGACAGCGTGTCACGGGCTTTTCGAAACATACGAACGACGGCGGCCCGGATTCGCGCGAAAGAGGGCGATGGGGTTTTCGCAATCGCGACTTATCCGGGAATCGGAGCTTACTGGTTGTCTTCGCGCCTGCCGGAACTGTCCGAGCGGTTGGATGTTCAGGTAAAGGTAATCACCCTGGTCAAGGACGCGGACCTGTTTGTGGAGCCGGCAGATTGCTGGATTCTCTTTGGTCAAGGCCACTGGCCGGGATTCGAGGCCCGAAAGCTGATTGATGAAGCCGTTTGTCCTGTTGCCTCCCCCAGCCTGATCGAACGCTACCGGCAGCCAGATGGCAGCATTGACGTGTCCAGTATTCCGCTGATCGAACAGGAAGATCCGGAAAGGCGCTGGCTGAGTTGGGAGGCGTGGCTGGATCGCTCTCAAGACGATTGGCGCCTTTCGGACAACCGCGTCGTGGTCAATGATCACGGAATGGCGCTGCATCTTGCCCTGACCGGAGCCGGGGTAGCGCTTGGGTGGACGGGGATCATCCAGGACCTGATCGACGGACAAAGTCTGGTTCCCATGTCGACCCATCACGCACGATCGGATTTCGGATATTGGGTTCTTGGCCGCGAAGGCTTTTGGGACACAGCTCAGGGAGGGCTGGTCATCGACCTTTTGAAAAACTGACGGTGCATAGCTAGGTATCGGGGCATGTTTGACACCCGATGCTGCGCACGGGTGCGTACAGCCTCAATGTGTTTTGCGAATCTGCAACCTGTTCCCATTACACCCAGCTGAAATCGGTTGACCGGACATGGTCCGGAATCGGTTTAAGCAGTGCTATTTGGTGAGATTTCAAGTAGTTCCGGGATTTCTCAGAAAACTGCCAATCTGATCAGAATTGGCCTTGTATTTCCAGCGTTTGCAAGGATATACCCGTCGGCGGAGACGTGGCCGAGTGGTCGAAGGCGCTCCCCTGCTAAGGGAGTAGGCGGGAAACCGTCTCGAGGGTTCGAATCCCTTCGTCTCCGCCACCTACCTTTTTTCGTAGATACGGCGTGAAACTCGGCTTACCAAATTAATCTTTGGGCAAGTCTATGTTTCGGCTTTGGTGTACTGAGAGGCTTTGGTTGCGCAGTTTCTGGCACGCAACACTGAGCCTTGTGATCAGATGTGCATTTCCAGCCGCACGTCGGGGAAAGACCTGAGTACTGTGTCAAATCCTGTCTTCGGCAGGGCGCACAAAGCTGTCGACAACCCGTCGGCAATGGCCGCGCTGGGCGCTGAGACTGAGACGATGCCCGCTGGGCGCATACCACTCGCAGGGTTCAGAATATGCCCCTGATCACCTGTCAGCATGAAGCTGCGCGCGTTCGAAGTTGCGACCGCACGGTCCCGTAGTTCGATGGATTTACGAACATTGCCTCCGGGTCCAGCCAGCCCGACCTGCCAGGCTTGTCCGTCTCCGCGTTGCCCCCAGGCTGCTATTTCTCCCATATTTACCAGCACGCCCCGCAGGTCATGCGCGGTCAGCAGCGCACTGATACGGTCGGTGATGGCGCCCTGTGCGATGCCGTTCAGGGTCAGTGCTGAAACACCCGGTTGCGGCAGGCGGATCATGTCCGTCTGAACGTTCACGCGAGTCCACCCGACAGAACGCCGTGCCGCGTCGGTCTTTTCAGGGCGCGCATCAGTTGCGAGTGCGGACCAGAGTGGTTGAACGGTGGGGTCAAACGCGCCGTTCGTAGCCTCGTGCAGCGCCGTGCACAGGCTGAGAACGTTTAGCAATTCAGGTGCGGGGTCCGACAGTTGGCCGTCGCGGTTCAGTCGGCTGAGTTCGGATTGAGGGCGGTACAGGCTGAAGATGTTTTCCAAACGGTTCAACTCGGCCTCGACGGCGGCAATGATCGGCGCCGCCTGGGTATCGGTCAGCCCTTCCAGCCGCAGGCTGGCTTCGGCCCCCAGTGCAACCCCGCGCCAATGGGCCGCTGGGGCGGGTTTCGCGCTGGCTGGAAAGGCGGCGCAGGCGGCGGACATGGTCAGGAACCGACGGCGGGAGAGGGGGGTCATGAGGGGGTCTCCAGTTTCAGGTCCAGATCGACGGGGCCGAGAACCTCGGCAGCTGGAATGTCGGGCAGCGGCATCTGCGCGCCGCCATATTGGGTGATGAAAACATCGGCAGCGGTGGGATCGGCAAAGGGTACAACCTCGGGTGCGCCCATGCCGCCTGCAACGTTGGAGCCGACCACAAAGGTTGCGTCATCAGCCGCGATCCAGTTGGAAATGCCCGGCTGCCGCCAGTTCGGGGCAACCCCCATGTCACTGACATAAACAGCAGTGATTTTGGCATCCCTCTCGGGGCTTTTCAGATAGGCCACCATGTCGCGAACTTGAGCAAAGAACAGCGGCACGGGATACCCTTCCAGATGAATTTGCCCCTTTGGCCCGCCATGCTCGGCAATGTTCATCTGACAAAAATAGCTGAGCGCGTCCGGTGTCAAATCAACCGGGTCAGGGGCCACGGCCATCTCTTCTTTACAAGCAGTCAGGGCTACCAGGGCGATCAGGCAAAAGCGTTTCATGGCTCGACCCTCCGGAAGGCGGCACGGGCTAGGATAAAACCCAGCACCGGCCAGATCAGCAGCGAGGCCGGCGCGGCCCATACGGGCAGAGCTTGCGCAGCTCCAGTCATGCCCGAGGCCATGGCGACACCTTCGGTTGCGGCGATGTTCCACAGACGGAATGCGTCGGCCGGGTTGGCAACCATCACCCACGGAAAGACGGATTGGGTGAAGGTGCCGCCCTTGTCCATGACGACGGCTCCCAACAAGCCCAGATCATAAAGGACGACAAAAACCAGCCAGAGCCCGGCCGACAGACCTGCTGCCGCCGTGGCGCCCCTTGCCAGGGCAGACAGCAGGTAACCCAGCGCCAGAAACACAGCGCCCAGCAGGATGGATGTGAGAATGAGGCGAGCCAGCGCCATCAGGCTTTCCGGTCCCGCGCCGCCAAAAAATGCGGCCACCGCGCCTGCGGTGCCGAAACCAACGGTCATAGCAAAGGCCAGGGCGGCCAAGTGGGCGGTGAACTTGCCTAGCAGGATTTCTCCGCGCCCTGCCGGGTAGGACAGCAGCAGCGACAGGCTGCCCCGGTCCACGTCACCAGCGATGGCGTCGAAGGAAATCATCAGCGCCAGCAAGGGTGCCAGGTAAACCGACAGTGTGGTCATCGAGGCCACCGAAACAGTCAGCATATCGACGCCCAGTGTGCCGGTGGGGGCGCTGCCCGCAAAAGTCAGAGCCAAAGCGAACAATACCATGATCAGCGTTGCGACCAGCAGCCAGCGGTTGCGACGCAGGATCAGCATCTCGGTGCGAGTGATGGCGAGGAAGCGGGTCATTGCATCTCCTCCTGTGCGTAGTGTCGATAGAGGTCTTCCAGCCTGGGCGGGGTCATTTCGACATCCGCTACTGCGTCGCCCAACCCGGCGATACGGCGCAGGGCCTCCATCTTGTCATCAGGGGAACAGAGCAGTTCCACGGACGCACCATTGATCCGGTTGCCACCCAATTCGGCGGCCAGTGCATCTGCGTTGACGCTGGCGCGTACGCGCAGGCGGATCGGCAGCCCGGCCAGCGCCGAAAGGTTGTTCAGCGTGTCATCCGCAACCATCCGGCCCTTCCGCATGATAGCGATGCGGTCAGTGCGGGCCTCGACCTCGGTCAGAGCGTGCGACGCGATCAGGACGGCGGTGCCCTGCGCTGCCAGTTCGTCAATGATGGCATAAAGATCCTGCCGAGAGATCGGGTCCAGGCCTGAGGTTGGTTCGTCTAGCAGTGCCACTTTCGGCTGGCCTAGCAGCACTTGCGCCAGACCAAGACGTTGCCGCATCCCTTTGGAGTAAGTTCCAATCCGGCGATCCAGTGCATCGCTGAGGCCAACGCGATCCAGCAAGCCGGGCACATCGGCAATTGCCCCGGACAGCTTTGCGAAAAGGGTCAACTGCTCGCGTCCGGTCAAGGCTGGGTGGAACGACACAGCCTCGGGCAGATAGGCCGTATCCCGCCGTGCTTGCGCGGTGCCGGGAGTGGTATCGCCGATCCGAATGGCTCCGCCATGGATCGGCGTCAAGCCGAGGATGGATTTGATCAGGGTCGACTTGCCCGCGCCGTTATGGCCCAGCAGTGCAACGCGCTGACCTGGGGCAAGGGAAAGGGTGATATCGTCAAGAACGCGGGTTTTCCCTCGGTCCTTGCTGACTTGGGTAATACTTAGGGCCTTATCCGTCATGAGGCACCTTTTTCATAGCTGGGGGTTCAGGGGCTTGCATAAGCGGGTTGCTGTCGATCACGCCGCCCGGCAGAAGGGCCGGGAAGGCGGATTGCGACCAGCGCACCAGCTGCACGGCAGGGGAGCCGAGGAGTAATTTGGCTGAGGGTTGGGTCCACAGCACATGGTCCATACTGTCATTGGGGCGATAGGGGGCGTCGGCGATACCGTCCCCATCCACATCATAGGCAGCGAAATCGGACCAGTAATTGCCGCGCCCGTTTTCGGACCACTCGACCCACTTGGTCGAGACGTATTTCACCTGTGTCCGGTTCCCAATAAAAGAATTGCCGACGATGCGGTTGCGCTCGCTGCCAGCGGTAAAATGGATGCCGATGCCGCATCCCTGGAACCAGTTATCGGTGAATTCATTCTTGTTGGAGTTATAGAGGAAGGTGCATTTTTCCTTGGCACCTATCACCACGTTGCCGGTGATCTGACTTTTGTTGGCGTAGTTCAGCATCACGCCATGTTCGCGGTCACCAACCGAGACGTTATCTGCGACCTTCACATTGGTAGTGAACATCACGGCATAACCCAGATCGTTACCGATTGAGACATTGTCGCTGACGATCGAGTCGTCGGCATACATGTAGTGCACGGCAAATCGCAGATCGCGGAACAGGTTGCCAGTGAAGGTGTTTTTCTTGGACGAGTTCACAAAGATCCCGTCGCGGCCATAGCGGATGTCGTTGTCTTCCACCCGCGCACCCGGCGCATTCCAGACATAGACGCCATTACCGCGGTCGTTCATCCGCTGGTCCAACCGACCTTCGATCCGGTTGCCCCGCACGATGCTGTCCTTGGCCCCGTGAATGTCGACGCCGTAGAGATTGCCCAGCAGCACGTTATCCTCAACCACGGGTGCTTTGGCCGTTTTGGTCAGCTGGATACCGCTGTCGATCCCGTCATGGCTAGAGCCTGAGCCGATCACCGTCAGCCCGCGCACGGTGACACCCGGCCCGGTCACGGTGATGACGCTGCCCGTGCCTTGTCCGTCAATGGTGGCCTGTCCCAGCCCGTCGATGGTGACGGGCCGGTCCAGAACCAGTGTTTCGGTGTAGACACCGGGGCTCAGGCGGAGGGTGTCCCCATCCGCCGCCTGCGCCAGTATTTCATTAATGGCCCCCGCCCGGTTGGGCACATCCCAGTCCGCCGCCCAAAGGGGCGAGCCGAGCAGGAGCGGTATGAGCAGGGACCAACGCATGGGTTATGCTCCCTGCGGTTCGACCAGCATCCGGCCGCGCATTTCCATGTGCAGCGCGTGACAGAACCACTGGCAATAGAACCAGTGTACGCCCGGACGGTCGGCTGTGAAGGTGACCGAAGCGGTCGCCAGCGGTGCGACCTCCATCGCGATGCCGTAGTTGCCCAGGCAGAAGCCGTGGGTCACGTCGTCCACGTCATCCAGGTTGGTGATGTAAACCGTCACCTCGTCACCCTGTTTGACGGTGAACTTTTCCAGGCTGAAGGTCGGAGCCTGCGATGTCATGTAGACCCGCACCTTGTTGCCGTCCCGGATGGGTTCTTCGGCGCCTTCTTCCAGATCAATGCCATCGGCCTCGGCCTGTTTGCGGGCGTCTTCCCATGTAACATCGGCGCGGTCCCAGACGTTTACCGGGTTGACGATGTCGCTGCGAACGATGATCGAGTCATGCGGCTCGGCAAAGGTCGGACCGTCGTGAACCACTTTCATCTCGTTGGACGAGATGTCGATCAACTGCTCGTTCTCGGGCTTCAGCGGACCCACGTTCAGGAAGCGGTCTTTCGAGAACTTGTTCATCGAAATCAGCCACTTTCCGTCGGCATCCTTGGTTTCACCCATGGAGGTCGAGTTGTGGCCCGGCTGATAGTGCACGTCGACCTTCGAGATGATCGGATCCACATCAGCACCACCGTAAGCTTCGATTGCCTTTTCGATGTTCCACTTCACGATCTGGCTGTCCAGGAACAGCGTGGTGAACGCGTTGCCCTGGCCGTCATAGGCGGTGTGAAGTGGGCCAAGACCCAGTTGCGGCTCACCCACGATGCAGGACCGCGGGTCGGCATCACTTTCGAACAAGGCGTCCAGTTTGGTGACGTCCATGATCGACACGGTCGGCGACAGCTTACCGTTGATGCAGACGTGCTTGCCGTCGGGCGCGGTGTTGATGCCGTGCGGCGAGTTCGGGATCGGAATGTAACGGGTGTACTTCTTGTTCTGACCCTTACGACCGTCCAGAACCTTGACTCCCTTCAGTTCCTGATAGTCACCGGCTTCGATACCCGCTTCGATTTCCGCGAGGTTGAAGACAACGACGTGGTCCAGCTCGTTCTCGGTCATCTCGGCCAGGTTCATACCCATTTCCGAGTTGTACGAGGTCGAGTAGGCGTACTTGCCCTGATAGTCGCAGTCGGTGTTGTCGAGGTTGCCCGACACGATCACCTGCCATGCCACTTCCATGGTGTCGCCGTCCAGCGCGGTGAAGATGTTCACGTATTGCGATGGATCATCCAGCACTGTGCCGTCATTAACCAGCGGCGTTTCATCCTCACCGTTGGCAAATACATAGCCGGTGCGCGGGAATTTCTGCGGGCGCAGACCGTGGATCGCCTTGGCGTTCGGGATCTCGGTGATTTTGTCGCATTTCATCACGTCGCAGCGCACGCGGGCGACGCGGGTGTTGGCCTTGTCGTTCATGAACAGGTAGCGGCCATCATAGGTGCCGTCGGTGAATGACATATGCGGGTGGTGAAGGTCACCGTTGTCATAGGTTTTCAGGCCGCGCTTGGCGAGGAATTCCTTGGTTTCCGGTAGCAGGCCATCGGTCATGATCTTCAACGACTCGTTGGTTTGACCCCAGCCGGTGGCCGAGCAGCGGTTGAACACCGGAACCCGCATCAGTTCGCGCATGGACGGGAAGCCCAGAATGCGCAGTTCACCTGTCTGACCTGAAGACCAGAAACCGTAGTATTCGTCCAGTTCACCGGGCTCCAGGTTAGCATTGGCGGCAGCGCTGGCTTGCTTCGCGGTCATCAGGGTTGAGCCCAGACCGGTCCCGGCCAGCACAGCGCCGGTTGCGGTTGCACCCAGCATCCCGCGGCGTGTGATGTTCAGTTTGCTTTCATTGTCCGACATGATCGTTCCTCCTTTTTTAGGAAACGGATTGCGGTTTGGCGTTCGGATGGTTCGCCGGTGGTTGTCCGAGCGGGGTCTTGAGGTCGACCGACCCTGTCTTGGCCCGCCGTTTTAGCTGGCGGATGACGACGGGACATTTCGTCTCGGACTGGTAGAGCACCTGACAATGCAGGCAGGTGACACACTCGTTCGGATTGATCTCACCCGTGGGGTGGATGGCCTGAACGGGGCATTCGTTGGCGCAGGTCTGACAGGGTGTGCCGCATTCCTTGTAGCGGCGCAGCCAGTCGAACATGCGGATACGGGCGGGGATCGCCAGCGCTCCGCCCAGCGGGCAGAGATAACGGCAGTAGAACCGTTCGATGAACAGCCCGACACCCAGCAGGAGCAGCGCAAAGACTACAAACGGCCAGTCGCGCATGAACTTCAGGATGATTGCGGTCTTGAACGGTTCGATCTCGGCATATTTTTCGGCCAGCGGGATGGACACGAAGCTGATGCCGAAGAGCACAAGGAAGATCATGTATTTTGCAGGCCAAAGCCGTTCATTCAGACCCCAGGGCAGGGTCCACTGCGGAACGCGGCAGGCCCGCGCGATCTTGTTGGTCAGCTCCTGCAATGCACCGAACGGGCACAGCCAGCCGCAATAGGCACCTCGGCCCCAGAACAGCAGGGCGGCGGCCACGGCGAACCATTGGATAAAGACCAGCGGATCCAGCAGGAACGCATCCCATGAGAACCCGGTGCGTAGACTGCCTGCCAGAGCCATCAGGTTCACCACGCTTAGCTGCGCGTTGGCATACCAGCCGATGAAGAACAGGGTCATTGTCAGGTAACCGATGCGGAACCAGTAGAAGACCCGCGCGTTCATGGTGGCGTGGAATTGGAAGAAGAAGGTGGCCGTCAGCACCAGAAGCATGATGCCGAGAACGCCAATTTCAACGGTGCGATCCTTCCAGATGCGCTGCCACAAAGCGGCTTTGGCGGCGGCTTCGCCGGTGGCATCATCGACGACCGCGGAGGCAGCGACGGGCAGCAGATACCGCTCGGGCAGTTTGTAACCAAGATCAAAGGTCAGGAATGTCTTCTCAACCGCACCTATAGCGCGTTGCACCAGCAGTTGCAGGCGGAACGGTTCAGCCGGATTGAACTCGGCCTCGGCAGGGATCTTGAAGATATCCAATTCGGTGAAGCTCGGCGCGTCGGAGGCTGCGACTTTGCCAAGACGCTCTTGTTGCTTGTCAAAGAACCGTACTGAATTGTCGCCCTGGATCAGTTGTATCCGGTCAAAGATACCGCCGCGGACGTAACCCGAACCTTTGAAGCTGTAGGCGCCGCGGCCCAGCACCAGAATGGCCTGTTCCCCTTCGTCCAACCACTCGACCAGATTCTGATATTCGGCCTCACCCAACAGCGACTTGCCGATTGACGGGACAGAAACCAGTGCCAAATGCATGTCGATGAATGTGTCGTCCGGTTCACCCGGCTCGGGGCGCTTGATGGCACGCTGATCGCCCGTGGCCTCAAAAGCGGCATTGACCTGACCGACGTCCAGCGTCAGACGCCGGACCGAGCCGTCGCCAGACAAGGTTGCCCAGTCGTAAGCGGAGTTCTTCGCCATATCGATTTCGCGTTTGGGACCATCGGCCAGCAACGGAGACAGGCCTCCCAGACCCAGTGCGCGGGATACCTTGATCCCACCGCGAACGAGGCTGTCGTCGATCACCATGATCGTCACTGTCGCGCCCGAGATGATGTCGAGGTCATGCCCCTCGCCACCGGTCTCCACTTCGACTTTCAGGTCAAGCCCAGTGTAACCTTCGGTCAATTCGACCATACGGGAATTGGGAATGCCGATCAGAACAATGGGTTCCGAGTGTTTGACCAGCTTAACACCGGTCAGAACCGCATCGTCGTCGATGGCAGCAACCACGTGGATGGGTTTGCCCGAATAACCGGTGGTGCCCACGAAATCAGAAGTCAGGAAAGCCCAGGCAACTGTCTCTCCGCCCTTCAGAACTGGGGCAACGGGCACGTCGTCGCGAACCGGGCCAAAAGCATCGGCACCGGGGGCCAGGTCGGCGGGCTCAATGTCGGGCAGGAAGCTGGCGAGGCTGTCGGCATGGGCGCTGATCGCCATCAGGCAGGACAGGGAAAGGGCCAGCAGGAAATGGATTGCGCGACTTACGACCACGGCGCACCTCCGATAATTTGGGTGGACGCCATGGACGCGCGCAGGGCGCGTTCAGTTGTTTCTTGGGTCACGCGGGGGGGGCCGCGGGTTTCGGGCCACAGTCGTTTTACACTGGTGACGCTGAGCAGATCGCGGTTTTCGCAATGTGCGGCGTGAATTAGACCTTCCCGGTAGAATACAGGCATTTCCGGCACCGGGGCCGCTGAGGTGACGGCGCACAGGGCGCAGTCGGCGCAATTCGGACAGGGCGCGGTTGGATCCGTGGTGTCCTCTTCAAGGTCCACCTGAACCCAGACCGCCCCTGCCTCCGAGCAGATCTCCACCCACATGCTTTCCCCGGGACTCGCCAGCGCCGGGCCAAGCAGCTGCAACAGCAGAAGGAAAATGCCCGCTACAGCACAAGCTGCGCGGGACGCGCAATCAGCTGACATGTGCAGAGGGTTAAAGGCGGGCATGGAGAATCCAACTCGGCAATCTTTCCTGAGGGGTAGACCTGCCGCCGGATTCGATCCTTGACTTAAGTCATTTGTTCTCAGACTGCCCAAAAATTAATCTTGGCGGATTTCCGTGAAATCTCAGAATTCTAGAAGCCGACGTCAACTGTCAGCTTCGTCCATCAGGCCCCGTACCCAGCGCCCGGCAAGCCAGGATGCAGGCACGCCCAATGGGATCGACCACAGGATCGCTGTGACCGGCTCGATAATGCCGTAACCGGCGCTGTTGGCAATCAGGCCGGCCAGAAACAGATTGATAGCCACGGTCAGCGCCGTGGCCGGATAAAGCAGAATGGCCAGTTTCCAGACCGGCCATTTGCCTTCAGTGGCTGGTTCCTTCCGAGAAGGTGATTTTGTTCCAGACATTGTATTTTCCCGAAGGTTTGCGCATCGGCAGGCGGCGGACTTCTTCCAGCGTTTGCGCATCATAGACGATTACCGCGCCGTCATCTTCCCAGATCGAAACCAGCGCGTGGCTGCCGTCTTTGGTGAACTCAACATGCGCAACTGTCTTACCCGGAGCCGGGCGCAGAGTCTTAACGATCTCAAGGCTTTGCTTGTCGATCACATGCATCGCGTCCTTGTTCGGCCCAAAGAACACATCGGCCCAGACGTAGGGCGAGTTTTCATGGCTGCGCATGAAGAACCCCGGTCCTTCCGTCTTGATCCGTTTGACAGTTTCCCAGGTTTCCATGTCGATCACCGACACGGTACCATCGGTCAGGTGCGGCGTGGCCATCACGGTGGTGTCGCCGTGCTGCCATGTGATGCCCGAGCCCAGATGCGGCATCCCCGGCAGGTCCAGATCGGCGACTTTCTGGCCGATGACCAGATCGATCACCTGACCGCCCTCGCCATCGCGCGATGCGCCCATGACATATTCATAGCTCTGGTCGAAAAAGAAATCGTCCAGATAGTCGGGCGTGGTGATCTTGCGCACCGGGAATGGGTCGGGGTTCTTGAACTGACCCTCGATGCGAAAGTCGTGACCCAGGCCGGATTGCGGTGGGTTGGCGCCGTAGAAGACCTCCCAGATCTCGGGCACGTCTTTCAGTGCCAGCACAAAGCTTTCGCGCGGTGGGGCCTGATACACGGCCGAGACACGGCTGGGGACTCCCTTCTTGCTCTTGACCTCAACGACCTTGGCAACCGACAGGTCCTCGGTCGACAGCAGGGTCAGGCTGTTGGGCAGGTAATTCGCCACGGCAACCCATTTGCCGTCGCCAGACATGGCAATGTTGCGGCTGTTCAAGCCTGCGCGCACGCGGCCCACCTGTTTCAGCGCCCAGATGTCGTATTTCTGCACCCAGCCATCACGGGACATGATGAATACATAGCGGCCATCGGGGCTGAATTTTGGGCCGCCGTGAACGGCAAAGGGCGTCTCGAACCGGTCCAGAACCTCGAACGTGTCGCCGTCCAGAACGCTGACATGGTGATCGCCGGTCTCAACCGCCAGCGTGATATTCATCGGGTCGCTGTCCCATACAGGGGCGTCGACCGGGACATAGTCCTCGTCCAGCGTGCGGCTGGCCATGATATCGGCCTCACCCCATTCAGGGTCGGTTTCCAGCGGGGATTTCAGCCAACCGGCCAGTTCCTCGATCTGCAAAGCGTCGAGTTCGTGGGAAAAGGCGGGCATCTGAGTGGCCGTGCGCCCTTCGGCGATCACAGCGGCCACGCGCGGGCCGCGCATCCGTTTCAGCGTCTCGGGGATCAGCGCAGGACCAACTCCGCCCAGACGGTTTTCACCGTGGCAGGATGCGCAGTGTTCGGCATAGTCGGCTGGGGCGTCGGCCCATGCAGTGCCCGCCAGCAGCAGCGAACAGAAGGTGCCGATTTTCAGAGTGTCAAAAGAATTGATGCGCCGGGTCATGGCTTTTTCCTCGGAACGGCGTCACCTGCAGGCGCTCGCCCGCATCTTCGACGCCGATTTCTTGATTTGTCAGATAACAGGCCGGATCTTCGGCCCAGGGGTCGCCGGTCAGCTGCAACGCCCGAATCCGGGTATTGCCGCCGCAGACGTCCTTGAGCTGACAAGCCCCGCAGCGCCCCTTCAGCGGGCGCGGGCGGGTGCGCAGCATGGCAAGCATCGGATCATCGCTGGTCCATAGCTCGGAAAACGGTTTGGTCTTTACATTGCCGACCGTGTAGTCGGACCAGTAGGTGTCGGGATGAACCCGGCCCAGATTGTCAATATTGGCCACGCCCAGACCGCTGGAATTACCCCCCCATGCGGCCAGGTGCTCGCGTACATGGGCGGCCTTGTCGGCATCGAAGCGTGCGCGGACCCAGTTCAGGAAATACCCAGCATCGGCGTCGTTGTTGCCTGTCACGATGTCCAGTGGGCGCCCGCCCGAGGCGGCCTCCCACGCGCGTTCCAGCAACAGATCAAGCCCGTTGCGCGTGCGCATATGCTCGGCATCCTCGCCCCGGTTCTTGTCGCCGCGCCCGGCGTAAACAAGGTGAGACAGATAGAACTTATCAACGCCCTCATCATCGCACAGTTGCAGCAGGTCGGGCAGGTGATGTTGGGTGCCTTCGGTCAGACAGAACCGCAGGCCAACCTTTATGCCGCGTTTCTTGCATTCGCGCACACCGCGCAGGGCGTCGGCAAAGGCGCCTTCAACCCCGCGGAACCAGTCATTCGTGGCCCCGATCCCGTCCAACGAGATGCCGACATAGTTGAACCCGACATCGGCGATCATGTCGGCGGTTTCGTCGTGTATCCGTGTACCGTTGGTCGACAATGCCAGCATCGGCACCAGGTCACGGGCGCGTTTGGCGATATCGAAGAAATCGAACCGGTCCAGCGGTTCCCCACCCGAGAGGATCAAGGCCGGGACGCGAAACTGGCCCAGATCCTCAAGGGTTACCATGGCTTGCTCGTGGTTGAGCTCGCCCGGGAACGCAACATCCGCCGAAACGGTGTAGCAATGGCGGCATTTCAGGTTGCAGCGACGCGTCAGGTTCCAGATTACCACCGGTTTTACCGGTCCGGGGCGGCGTTTCCGCACCGGGGTCGGGGTGACGAGTTGATGCATGTATTCGGTCAGGCGGAACATGTCTCAGCCTTTCGTTTTCAGGCGCAGCCCGGTCTTTTTGAGAATGCGCGTGGAATAGAGGATATCTTTGGCCCGACAGGCCTCGCCCAGTATTGCGGTGATTTCCGCCCGCTTTTCTTCGACCTCGTCGCGGTCCGTTCCGTGGACCATGGCGAACAGGTTATAAGGCCAGTCGGGCAGGGCGCGAGGGCGTTCGTAGCAGTGGGTGACAAACGGCAAAGCGCCGATCCGGGTGCCCAGTTCGGTCACGTGGTCGTCTTCGACATCCCACACGGTCATGCCGTTCGAGGTCATGCCCAGTTTGTAGTGATTGGGTGCAGCAGCGATGCGGCGGATCACACCGCTCGATTTCAGGTCGGCCAGACGAAGCAGCAACTCGTCTTCGTCCATGCCCATGTCCGAAGCCACCTGCGCGTAGGGTGCAGGCACGAGCGGCAGGCCGCCTTGCAGCGCCTCGATAATCTCTCTGTCTTTCGCGTCGATCATGCCGCCACCCGGAAGCCAATGAAAAATTCCTGCAATTTGGGAAAACAAAGTACCTCGATCCCCGTTTCCCGTTCGATGGCATCGGCGGTGGCCTCGATCCCCTCGGGGGTTTCGGTTGCCAGGACGAACCACATGTTCAGCCGATGCGTGCGTTCATAATTATGGGCAACCTCTGGATGCGCATTGACTTTGGTCAGGACGGTTTCGAAATTCTCGGGTGGAACGGCCATTGCGCACAGGCAGAAGGCGCCGCCCATGGCAGCGGCGTCAAAAAACGGACCAAAGCGAGTGATGATGCGCTCTTCTTTCATGCGTTTGAGACGGTCCAGCAAGTCGCTCTCCGAAATGCTCAGCTCGGTGGCGATTGCGGCATAGGGATGCGTGCTCAGTGGCAGATCGTCCTGCATCCGGTTCAGGATTGCGCGATCGGTTGCGTCCAGTGTCATGCCGCAGCCTCCTTTTGGTGGATCAGCGCGCCGGTCTGTTTGAAGCAGCGGGTCGAGAACAGCACCTTGTGGCGCGCACTGGCCAGTTCCGGCAAGGCGACGGCACTTGAAAGGGTTTCCAGCGCTTCGCTGCGCGACCGGGCGTGGATCATGGAATAGAGGCGATAGGGCCAGATGTCCTCGACCGGGTTCCGCTCATAACACAGGGTCACTCCGGGATGTGCGGCAAGTGCTGGGCCAGCAGTGCCGACCTGATCGGCGGGCATATCCCAGACCACCATCGCGTTGGCCGACCAGCCAAGCGCCCTGTGGCGAACGATGACACCCAGGCGCGAGATAATGCCCGCATCGTGCAGTGCCTCGATTCGCGCCATCACCTCGGGGGCGGACCGACCCAGAGACCGTGCCAGATCAGCAAACGGATCAATGACCAGTTGCAGGCCCGAACTCAGCGCCTGCAGCAAGGGGCGGTCTCCGTCCCGCATGGCCGAGCAATCCACCTTGCGGGGGCCGGGCACGTTGCGGGTATTGCCCGACATGCGGAACCCCAGATCGACGTTGAACGGGCGCACCAGCCGCAAATCCAGCACCCGCAGCCCGGTGCGATGGCTGATCCGCGCCAGCGTGTCATTCACATGCGTACGGTCCGGGCCGGTGGCGACAAACCATAGGTTCCAGTCATCCTCGCGCTGGTAATTGTGGTTAACGCCGGGTTCCGCGTCGATCATTGCGGCGACCTCTTCCAGACGCTCATCGGGCGCGGCGACGGCAGCCAGAGTGCTGGCCGAAACCGCACCGGGTGCAATCGTCGCGCCAACGCGCGTGATCCGGCCGGTTGCGCGCATTCGGGTCAGGCGGTCGATGACTTCGGCCTCGTCCAGACCCAGCGTATTGCCCAGAACCT
The DNA here is from genome assembly GCF_056538605.1 of Ruegeria sp. BF7. Taxonomy (NCBI): domain Bacteria; kingdom Pseudomonadati; phylum Pseudomonadota; class Alphaproteobacteria; order Rhodobacterales; family Roseobacteraceae; genus Ruegeria; species Ruegeria sp. BF7. Next base: position 54,906 of record NZ_JBQFTM010000007.1, read on the forward strand.
GAAACGGGTGGTCGGTGATCGGGAAATCACGCTGGAACTCATCCAGCAGGCGGCGGTCGATCGGGTCGGTGATATGATCCATCCGTCACAGCCCCGTTTTGTGCGCACGCGCTGTAAAGAAGATGCCCGAGGGGCTGTCCGCATCGATCTCGCGCAGTTTTTCGAAGGTCTGCGTGTCGTAGACCATAACCTTGTTGGCATCGCGCACGCTGAGCCAGACCTCATGCCCGCGAGGCGTGAACTCCATGTGCAACACGGCGGGGCCGGGTTTGAATTCGTGGATGATCTCTTTGCTGACACTGTCGATGACCTGAATCGTGTCGTTCAGTGGATGGGCGAAATTGACCCAGACCTGCCGCCCGTCGGGGCGAGCCATGGCAAAGACCGGCTGGCCGTGCGTCTTGGTGCGCCCGGTTTCGGTAAGGGTGTCAGAGTCGATCCACAGAACCTCGTGATGGCCAACGGCGGGCAGGACGAACTCGCGCCCGGTCAGCGCCCAGCCTTCCAGATGGGGCATCTTGTAGACCGGCATTTCCTCCTGTCCGCGCCCATAGTCGGGCAGCACGCGGATGGGTTCGGGGTTCTCGGCCCAGAGATCCAGCGCGGTCAGGCCGTCCTCGCCGAACAGGCCGGTGATATAGGTGCGGCCATTGGCGGTGATCAGCGCGTCGTAAGGGTTCTTGCCCATGTCGGTGATCTTGGTGATCGCGGGGTCGCCTTTGGCAAAATCGGCAATCCAGGTCTCGCCCGTGTCCCACATGGTAAACACGAAGCGACGGCCCGGCGCATCGACTAAACCGATGGTTTTGCTGTCGGTGGGAATGTCGGCGACCATCTCCAGCGTGTCCGCATCAAAGACTCGTACACCACCGGGTTCATAGTTGGACACGGCCACCAGTTTGCCATCGTCTGAGATTGCGCCGCCGATGGCGTTGCCCGCCTGCACGACGCGGTTCACGATCTGACGGGTGACAATGTCCACCTTGGTCAGCCCGCCGTCACGCCCGAAGACATACGCAAAGCGTTCATCCGGCGAATAGACCAGCGAGGCATGGGAAAGGTCGCCCAGCCCCTCGATCCGCGCGAGCGCGGCGCGGTCGGACTGGTCGACCAACAGGACTGACCCCTTGGCCCGTTCGATCACCAGACCCAGGTCTCCGGTTGCGGTAGGATCGGCATGTGCCGTTGTGATCATCAATGTGGCTGCAAGGCCGAGGATGAGATGTTTCATTGTTCCTCCTGTTCCAGCAGGTAACGGGCGATCCATTCGGCCTCTTCTTCGCTGATCAGGGGCCGCCATGGGGGCATTGCGGTATCGGAAATGCCGTCAAGGATGACACCGGTCAGGACGTCGGCATCGTAATGCTGCAATGTCTCGGACCGCAGATCGGGGCCAAGGCCGCCTTTCAGCGACAACCCGTGGCACGAGCCGCAATCCTGATGGACAAGTCGTTTCAGTGCGTTGGGGTCAATGGCTTCTGCGGCAAAGGCTGACGTGGCCAGAACTACGGCGGTCGTCAGCACGGCGTGCGCCGTCCAGCCCGAACGTTGGCCCGCCCTGCGGGGTAACACCCGGTCCATCCCCCGGCTAGGCGCCTGGCCCCCCGCCGGGACCTGGCACTGCCCCAGGCTTTTATGACCAAGCTTAGCCATGAGCCTGTTCCAGCAGGTCTGCCAAGGGCCGTTCTGCGTAGAGTGAAACCACCTTGCCGATGATGAACAAGGTCGGCGCTTTCAGGTCGGCTTTGCGGACATCCGCCGCCAATTGATCAAGGCGGGATACCATGCGGCTCTCATCCGGTGTGGTGGCTTTGCCCACGGCCAGAACGGGGGTCGAGCCGGGCAGGCTCTCGGTCATTAGCCCCATGGCGATCTGGCCGATGTTGGCGACGCCCATATAGACCACCAAGGTCGAGTCAGGATCAGCCAGCCGTTTCCAGTCCAGATCCAGCACCTTGTCGGCTTGCCGGTGGCCGGTAACATATTGAACCGAGGTCGCCAGCCCGCGATGGGTCAGCGGCACGCCGGTCGAACTGGAGGCCCCCTGTGCCGCCGTGATACCCGGCGCGTATTCGACAGCGATTCCATAAGCCATCAGATAGGCGGCTTCTTCCGAGCCGCGGCCAAAGATCATCGGATCACCGCCCTTCAGCCTTGCGACGGTGTGACCGGCCAGTGCCTCTTCTTTCAGGATTTCATTGATGCGATCCTGCGGTACGGTGTGGCATTTGGGGGCCTTGCCCACCGGGATCAGCCGCGCACCGTCGGCGTGCAGGGCGAGGATTCCGTCCGAAACCAGTCGGTCATAGACGACCACGTCGGCCTCTTGCAGCATACGCAGGGCGCGCAGGGTCATCAGCTCGGGGTCGCCTGGGCCGGCGCCAATCAGAAAAACCTTACCGCTCATGTGCTAACTCGCTTGTTCTGAATGTCTTCGGAACCCGGACCTTCCGGCAGCTTCCACGCGCGAATAGGGGACGTTGCTGGGTGAACCGGGCGTGTCATGAGGCCAAGTTGGCGTAATCCTAAACCAACCTCCTTGACATAAGTTAAGGAGCGCGGGATTAGCGCCCGCGCTCCTTTGATTTTGCCTGTATTTTTGCCTCGGCTCAGGGTTCGACTGTGATCATGCCGATCATGTCCTGCGTTTCCCAATGCGGACCGCACAGGTATTCCTGCGGGCCCGGCGTGAGGAATGTCATGTCCACCGATTCCTCGGGGAACAACCGATCGCTTTCGGGTTCGCTGCCGTCTTTCAGCAAGACCGAATGGCTGGTGCGTTTGTCCACATTTATCCAACGCACGGTGGTGCCCGGCTTTACGGTCAATTCGCGAGGGCAGAAGTTGTATTTGTACATCAGCACCACCTCGGCGTCCTCGACTGCGGACGATGGTTGGTCAAACATCTCGACATAGCGATCTTCGGCCTCGGCACAGATCTCAGCGGTTTCATCGGCCCAGGCGGGCGCGGCCAGAAGCAGCAGCGCGGGAAGAAGGCGGTGGGGTTTCATTATCCATGTCTCCTTTCCAAAGGGGAAGGGGCCGGTTCATCCGGCCCCCTCAATTATTGTTTTACCACGTTGATGAAGGCGCTGTCGTCGTCCAATGCAAGGCTGGTGTCCAGCGTCACATGGTGGAACCGCGCGGCGGCAAAGTCATCGTGGATGGCAAAGCCGACCGTGTAGGTATTGCCGGCCTCCAGCGGCACGTCGCCGGGCGCACCGGAGTTCAGCGGACGGGTAAAGACCACAGTCCACATTCCTCCGGAAAGTTCGGCCGATGCGGCGATCTCGCCGTCATTGACCACGCGCTGTTCCAGAAGATAGCCGTTGGTGGCACTGCCGTCCGCATAGACACGCATCAGGTCAAGATAGGTGCCGTCGGCCAGATACTGCTCGATCTGCTCGGCGGTATGCAGTTTATCCCAACCACCCATCGGCTTACCGCGACGACCTTTGGTATCAACCTCGGTGCGGCTTTCGCTGATGTATTTGGTCACCGTGTCCTGAGCGGTCAGACGACCTGAGACATCACCATTGGCGGCAATCGCCTCCGCACCCGGATCAAAGGGCATATACGAGTTGTCGGCGTGGCACGAGGCCCAGCAACCAACTTGATCGCCCATCTCGATACCGGTACCGGTGATCATCATGGCAACCTTGATCTGGTTGTCGGGGTCCATCTTGCCACCATCCACGAACGGTGCCGGGTTGTGGCCTGCATCCGGCCATTGCAAGCGGATATACAGGTTCTCGTCGTCATGTGCGGCCTGAACGGTTGCGTCGATCACACCACGTTTGCCGGGGATCGGCGTTGGCTCCAGATCACCACCGGCCACAATCTTGTTGCCGATCGTGTCCAGTTCCTTGGCGTGACAGGTCGAGCACTGATCACCGCCTTTTGTCAACGGACGGGCGCCACCATGGAACTTGCCATTCTGCACCCATTCAAATGAAGCCTGACCGGGGTAGAACAGTTTCAGATCCGCGCTGGCCACGGCGTTCCAGTCGACGTTGCCTGGGACATCGCCGCCGCCGCCGTCTGAGGGCGCTGCGGCCTCTTCGCCGTTTGCTGCGGCACGCTCTTCAGCGACGGCCGCGTCAACTGCGGCTGCGATCTGAGCCTGAACGGCCTCTTGCTGCGCTGCCTTGGCGGCTTTTTCAGCCTCGGCTTCGGCGGCTTCCTTTGCCTCGATCCGCTCCAGACTGACCAAATATTCGGGCGGAATCGGGCGGATGAAGTCCGGATTCGGGGTTTCAAGCTTTTCCAGATACTCTTCGTCGGCCCGGTCGCGGGCATCCGAGTGCGCAATACCCTTGTGGCAGTCGATACAAGTCTGGCCGATCTCCATCGCATTCAGGTGCTGCTGACGCGCGCGGGGCTTCTGGAATTCCGGCATCATCGATTCGAAATCGTGACAGTTGCGGCATTCGCGCGAGTCGGTGGCCTTCATCCGTTCCCATTCGTTCATGGCCAGGTGTACACGTTTGGCCTCGAATTTCTCGCGGGTGTTGATGGTGCCGACCATCTTGCCATACAGCTCTTTGGACGCCTTGATCTTGCGGATGATCTTGTGGGTCCAGTCCTTGGGCACGTGGCAGTCGGAACAGACCGCGCCCACGCCAGAACGGTTCACGTCGTGGATCGTACCTGTGTATTCCTCGTAGACGAAATCGCGCATCTCGTGGCACGAGATACAGAAATCTTTGGTGTTGGTGGCTTCCATGGCGGTGTTGAACCCGCCCCAGAAGATGATGCCACCGACAAAGGCGGCAGCGATTCCGGCCACGGGCATTCCCCACAGGAAATACCGGCGCCAGATCGGTGGTTTTTTATCCGGTTCGGAGGTCATATCCGGGCTCCGTTATGGCTGTATTGACTGGCCCGGTAAGTCGGGCGGGCGTGTTTGGCTGAACTGTCAAACGAGGAAAGGGCGGGCGAGGGGCCCGCCCTTTCCGGTTGTGGTATCAAACCCGTCAGGTGACGTGGTTCGAGCGGTTGTAGACGTTGAACTTGCCGGTCGGGGCATACAACCCTTCGATGCGACCGATTTCTTCCAGCGTCTTGGCGTCGAAGATCACGATCTGACCGTTGGGCTCTTTCGAGTCCGACAGGTTCCATTTGGAAACCCAGACCTCGGTGCCATCCGCGTTGAACTCGAAGTGTACGGCAGCGCTGCCTTCATCTTCGGTGATCTGGATGGTTTTCACGATCTCGCCGGTCTCTTTCGAGATGACCTGCACCGATTGCTGAATTTCAGGCTCGGGGTGCTTGGTCTGATCCGCCCAGATGTAGTCCGAATTCGGGTGGGTCCGAACAAACAGGCCGGGGCCATCGGTTTCCACTTCGTAGCAGACCTTCCAGGCATCATCCGGACGATTCTCGGGATCGTTGCCCCAAACAGTCACGGTACCGACACCAAGGTGGGTTGTGCCAGCGACCGGACCGCAATTCGGGTCGACCCAGTTGGCGCCCGGACCGGGGTGCGGCAACGCGGCGGTGTCGATCATCGCTTCCAGCTTGTGGGTTTGGGTATCGACAACAACCATCTTGTTCGACGCGTTTGCGGCGATTTGGAAGTACCGGCCAGTCGGGTCAAAGAACCCGTCGTGCAGGAACTTGGCCGAGTCGATCTTGTCGATCCGCAGGTTATCCAGGTCGGTATAATCAACCTGCCACAGCTGACCCAATTCCTTGATCGCGACGATCCAGGTCGGCTCGTTCGGCGTTGTGTAGATTGCGGCCACACGTGCCTCTTCCACATAGTCGCCGTCCACGTTCACACCGCGGGTCGATACAACCTTGACCGGTTCCATTGTCTGGGCATCTACGATTGCAAAGTGCGGCGGCCAGTAACCACCACCGATGACGTATTTGCCGTCGCCGGAAACGGCCACGTCACGTGCGTCATAGGCAATCTTGACTTCCGAAACCAACATGTTCTCGGGCTTCTGCCAGAGGTCGATCTTGGTCATCTTGCCGTCGCGGCCCATGGTGTACCAGAAGCGGCCGGGGTGCTCAGGCTCGGTAATGCTGTGGTGTTCCGATGCTTTCAGAACGTGCACGGCGTAACCTGTCGGGATGTGCGTTAGCACTTCTTTGGTGTCGCCGTCGATAACAGCCACCTTACCTACGTCACGCTCGATGACGACGAAGAAGTTTTCCCAATTGCGGCCGTGAAGCGGCTCGGTCGGGTAGTCGGCTTCTTCGACATAGACCTTGCGGGTCTCTTTCATCTGCTCCAGCGACATCTCAGGCGGCTTGGGGGCCTCCATCTGAATGTAGGTCGCCATATCCTTGATTTCCTGCTCGGTCATGATGTCCGAGAAGTTGTTCATCCCGCCTTCGGTACCCCAGGCGATGATTTTCTCAAGACGTTCCTGCCCGAGTGCAAGGGTTCCGCCTTCGGTCACGGTCCCGTCGGCTGCGGTTTTCTTCCAATGTGGTTCAAGACTCTTGCCTGTGGCGCCTTTGCGCAGAACGCCGTGACAGCCTGCGCATTGTTCGAAATAAAGCTGTTTGGATGATTCAAACGCTTCCTCGCTGAGGGTTGGCTCTTCGGCGAAGGCTGGTGCAGCGACGCTGCCCAGCAGCATCGCCAAACCGGCCCCAAAGGCGCGGCCAGTTTTGTTGTAGCTGATTCCAAGTGACATGATCACTCTCCATTTGCGTGGTGAGGCACTCCCAAGGGTGGAGCATCGCGCGATAGCACTCCTTGACGAAAGTCAACACAAGGGGTGCAATTCGGGGTGGCAACTGGAAAAATCGCGAAAAAATCGCGGAAAAATCTGAATCTTAGGGGCATGTTTTCCAACGTTTTGATTTTGGTTAAGTCGCCGTTTCAGCTTCGCTGCTAGGGCTTAGAAAACCGTCAAGGAGAGCAGCCATGCCCGCAATCGTCGCCCGTGTTCTTGGTGAGGCGTTTCGTGTTTTCTTTCTGTCCGCCGGTCTTTACGGCCTGTTTGTGGGGCTGGTTTGGGGGCTGTGGCTGGCGGTGCCCTACATGGCGCCGGATTATGGCATGACGCCACCGATGTGGCACGCGCACGAGATGATCTTTGGCTATGCCACCGCCGCGCTGGGCGGGTTTTTTCTGACGGCTGTGCCCAACTGGACCGGCGCGCCCGAGGCGCGCGCACGCTTTATCGCACTGGCCGCCGGGCTGTGGCTGGCGGGTCGGATGGCCATGTGGTTTTCCGGGATGCTGCCGCCAGTGTTGGTTGCGATGGTCGATCTGGCCTTTGTGCCTGTTTTGGCAGCCAAAATCCTGACTCAGCTGATCCGTCGCCCAAAACCGCAGAACATGATTTTCCTGCTGTTGCTCAGCCTGATCTGGGTCGCGGACCTGATGACTCATCTGGAATGGATGGAGGTCACGGCGGACACGTTGCAAACCGGGTTGCGCGCAGGGCTGCTGAGCTTGTGTGCAATGATTGCCATCTTGGGCGGGCGGATCACGCCGGCCTTCACCCGCAATGCCATGAAGCGCGAAGGCGTGCCTGAGGCGGACTGGCCGGTGTCGGTCGCTGTCTTGGATAAGGCGGGTATGATTCTGGCCTTGATTCTGCCGCTGAGCGTTTTGGTGTTTGGCGCCGGGCCGGTGGCCGGGGTGGTTGCACTTGCATTGGGCGCGGTGCAGGTATTGCGCATGGCACGCTGGCGCGCACGCTGGGCTGTGCGGCAACCGATTCTGCTGGCGCTGCATCTGGGGCTTGGAATGCTGGCGCTTGGGCTGATTCTCTGGGGGCTTTCGGTGCTGGGCCTGGGTAATGAAGTCGCCGCCCTGCATGTTCTGGGCATCGGTTGCGTCGGCGGCATGACCCTGGCGGTCATGAGCCGCGCTGCGCTGGGTCACAGCGGTCGTGCGTTGATCGCACCCGTTCCAATGGTTGTCGCCTATGGGCTGATGGCCGTGGCAGCTCTGTCGCGCTGGATCGGAGCGGACCTGAACGCAGGCTATATGGTGGCGATGCTGCTGTCCGATGGCCTGTGGGTCTGCGCCTTTGCGCTGTACCTGATTGCAATGTGGCCCGCCCTGACAGGTCCCCGCGCAGCCCGGGCGGGATGAATTTCAATTACTTCGGCCAGTCTTGACTTTCGTTAAGGAGACACCATGGCCCAGCCGCCATGGTGTTCAGACTAGCTAATCTGCGCAAAGGAGAGCGCAATGCGAGAAGTCATGACCAAGAGCATGGCCCGCAACATATTCTATGGCGGGTCACTGTTCTTTATCCTCATATTCTTGGCCCTGTCGGCCCATTCACACTGGTATATCGTGAATTCCGAGAATTCGGCAAAGCTCGATGAAAGTGTGGTTCGCGGCAAACACGTCTGGGAAAAACACGCCTGTATCAACTGTCATACGATTCTGGGTGAAGGGGCCTACTTTGCCCCCGAAGTCGCTAACGTAATGACTCGGTGGGGCGTCCTCGACGACCCGGAATCGGCCTTTGAATCCCTTAAAGGCTGGATGGAGGCGCAGCCGACCGGCATTCCCGGTCGTCGGCAGATGCCACAATTCAACCTCAGCGACGAAGAGCTCCGCGATCTGACCAACTTCCTGATCTGGACGGACAATATCGACGCTCAGGGCTGGCCGCCCAACGAGGCCGGCTGAGAAAGGGAACGGAGAAATGAAATACGAATCCCAAAAAATCGCCTACGCCTACTTTGCGGTGGCAATGGCCCTGTTTGCGATCCAGGTGATCGGCGGCCTGCTGGCCGGTTTGATCTATGTGTTCCCAAACTTCCTGAGTGAGCTTCTGCCGTTCAACATCGTGCGGATGCTGCACACCAACTCGCTGATCGTCTGGCTGATCCTGGGCTTCTTCGGGGCGGCTTACTTCCTGATCCCGGAAGAATCTGAGCGTGAAATACATTCACCCAAGTTAGCCTATTTGCAGCTGATCATTCTGGTGGTCGGTACATTGGGCGTGGTTGTGACCTACGTCTTCAACCTTTTCGAAGGCAATTGGCTGCTGGGCAAAGAGGGGCGCGAGTTCCTTGAACAACCCAAATGGGTCAAGGCAGGCATCGTCGTGGCCGCGCTGATCTTCCTTTACAACGTGTCGATGACCGTTCTGAAGGGTAAAAAGACCGCGATCACCAACATCCTTTTGTTGGGTCTGTGGGGTCTGGCGCTGCTGTTCCTGTTTGCCTTCTACAACCCGGGCAACCTGGCCTTGGACAAACAATACTGGTGGTATGTCGTCCACCTGTGGGTTGAAGGCGTGTGGGAACTGATCATGGCCTCGATCCTGGCTTACCTGATGCTGAAGCTGACCGGTGTGGACCGTGAGATCGTCGAAAAATGGCTTTACGTCATCGTCGCCGCCGCGCTGTTCTCGGGCATCCTTGGCACAGGCCACCATTACTACTGGATCGGTACACCCGCGTACTGGCAGTGGATCGGTTCGATCTTCTCGAGCCTCGAAGTTATCCCATTCTTCGCGATGATGGCCTTTGCCTTCGTCATGGTCTGGAAAGGTCGTCGTGACCACCCCAACAAGGCCGCGCTGCTGTGGTCGCTGGGCTGTGCCACGCTTGCCTTCTTCGGTGCCGGTGTCTGGGGCTTCCTGCACACGCTGCACGGGGTGAACTACTATACCCACGGTACGCAGATCACTGCAGCCCACGGCCACCTGGCCTTCTACGGTGCATATGTCTGCCTCAACCTGGCAATCTTCAGCTATGCGATGCCAATCCTGAAGAACCGTGACCCGTACAATCAGGTACTGAACATGGGTTCGTTCTGGCTGATGACCAGCGGCATGGTCTTTATGACCTTCGTGCTGACCTTCGGCGGTACCGTGCAAACGCACATGCAACGTGTGGTCGGTGACTACTTCATGGACGTGCAAGACCAGATCGCGATCTTCTACTGGATGCGTCTTGGTTCCGGTGTTGTCGTTGTCCTCGGTGCGCTTTTGTTCATCTACTCGATCTGGGTGCCCCGGAAAGAGATGGTTGAACCCGGCCCGATCGAACGCGACCGGCTGGAAAACGATCCTGACCACGTCGCAGCGGAGTCATGAAGATGGACGGCTCAAGAAACATGGGAACGGGGGCGGCTGACGCCCCCTTCTACCTGCCCCAGCGTGATGAATGCGATGTGTTCACCGCCGCTTACAACAACGACCTACCGGTTCTGCTGAAGGGGCCGACGGGCTGCGGCAAGACCCGCTTTGTGGCCCATATGGCCGCCCGCCTTGGTCGTCCGCTATATACCGTGGCCTGCCACGATGACCTTGCCGCCGCCGACCTGATCGGGCGCTACCTGCTGAAAGGTGGCGAAACCGTCTGGGTTGATGGTCCCTTGACCCGCGCGGTCCGCGAAGGCGCGATCTGCTACCTTGATGAGGTGGTCGAAGCCCGCAAAGACGTGACCGTCGTGTTGCACCCACTGACCGATGACCGGCGCATACTGCCGATCGACCGCACAGGCGAAGAACTTGAGGCCGCACCCGGTTTTATGCTGGTCGCCTCGTACAACCCCGGATACCAGAATATCCTGAAAACCCTGAAACCCTCGACCCGGCAACGGTTCATCTCTCTCGAGTTCGACTTCCCGTCGCCCGAGATGGAGGCCGAAGTTGTTGCTCAGGAAAGCGGGCTGGCGCCTGAGCGCTGCAAGCCGCTGATCCGGTTGGCGAACAAGCTGCGCGGGCTCAAGGGTCAGGATCTTGAGGAAGGCGTTTCCACCCGCTTGGTCGTTTATGCCGCGACGCTGATCGCACAGGGCATGTCGACCGACCGCGCCATCCTTGCCGCAATGATCGAACCTCTGACTGATGACGAGGATATCAAACGCGGGCTCCTCGATCTTGTCACGGCTGTCTTTGGGTGAGGCCCGCCGATGGTCAGGATCGAATTTGAGCCATGGGAACCCGAAGAAACGATCGGGAAACTGTGGCACACCCTTGCCAGCCGTCTCGATGCACCTGAGGTGCATGTTGGAGCCGCGGTCGACCTCTCAGAGGTCGCGGGGCGGCTGGCAGTCCTCTTCCGGGGACTTGGGGGTAGTCCGGGCGTTGAATTGCGCCCGGTCTCGCCCGAGGTTTCACGCCACCGGTTAAGCTGGCGTCGCAAGCTGGCAACCGAGGCTGAACTGATGCCGCGCGCCTCGTTCGATGGAGAGGTATTGCGCCTGCCGGATCGGCTGGCTGTTTTTCCCGCGCGCGAGGCGAATGGCGCGCTTTATGTCTGGCTCGCCTCCGCCGCTGCCCATGCCGGAACCCGAATTGACGAGAACGATCCGCTGCGCGCCGACGTGCACGCGCTGATCGCGGCGCAGAGCATGGTCGAGACGACGCTGGATGACGCTCCTGGACTGCGCCCACTTTACACCGAGCTTTGCAAAGGTGTTCTGCATCACCGCGACATCCCGGGCCTGCCACCGGTTGAGGCTACGGTTGAAGAGCTTGTCCGTCACATGCTGGGGGACCCTGCGCCGCTGTCGGACCGGGCTGAACAGATGCTGACGCTGGACGATGACCTTTTCGCCCCGCGTGGCTATCAACCGATGCGCCCGGTCCCCCTGTGGCCAGAACTGCGCGCGGTTGGGTTTTCGGAACATAACGAGGTCGAAAACCCCGAAACCGAAGGTCCACCTGAAGAATCCAGTGAGAAAACCCACCGCGCACGCCGCCGCAAATCGGATCAGGCCAACCGCAGCGACAGTTTTATTCTGCATAAGTTTGAGGCCATTCTCAGCTGGGCCGAGTTCCTGAACATCAACCGACGCATCGACGATGACGATCCCGACAACGCGAAGAAGGCTGCCGACGATCAGGAAGAAATCGGCTTGGGGCAAATCTCCAAGGCGCCACCGACCAAGCTGAAGCTGCATCTGGACCTTGCCCCCGAAGACGTGAATCGCGAACGTTTGTCAGGCCGTATCCTCTATCCCGAATGGGATGTGCGTACAGGCCAATACCTGCCCGATCACGTCAACGTTCTACTCTCGGATGCCGAGATCCGCGAAGACGCCGCCGAGTTTGGCAAAGACCCCGCCACCGCCCGCCGAATTCGCGCAGTGAAACGCCAGTTCGAGGCCCTGCGCCCCGGTCGGGTGATGACGCGCGGCCATCTGGATGGAGATCAGCTGGATATCGAAGCCGCCGTACGCGCCGAAACCGACAGGATGGCCAGTGGTGAGGGCAACGAACGCATCTGGATGCAGTCCCGCCCAGTGGCGCGCGATCTGGCGGTGTCAATTGTGCTGGATGTCAGCCGTTCTACCGAAAGCGCCGTCACAGGCCGCGCCGTGATTGATGTCGAACGTGAGGCGCTGGCCGCCTTGGCCTGGGGCCTGAATGCCTGCGGTGACGATTTTGCCATCCATGCCTTCAGCTCTCTGAAACGCCAGCGCGTTTATGTGCAACGCTGCAAACGGTTTGACGAGCCGATGGGCAGCACCGTCGAACAGCGCATCGCGTCGCTGCGGCCGGGGCACTACACGCGGTTGGGCGCTGCGATCCGTCATTGTTCTGCCGATCTGGCCAAGCAATCTCGTAAGCGCCGCCTGCTGCTGGTGATCACCGATGGCAAACCGAACGATCTGGACCATTATGAGGGCCGCCACGGAATCGAAGACACACGCCAAGCTGTTCTTGAGGCGCGCCGGGCCGGACAATCGGTCTTTGGCGTTACCATCGACAAGACTGGCAAAAGCTGGTTCCCGCGTATGTTCGGGCAAGGCGGTTTTGCTGTTATCCCCGACCCGCATCGTCTGACGATGGCCTTGCCGCAGATCTACCGCCAACTGGTCGGCGCATGAGCGATACCTCTCTGATCGACGAGCTTCCGGGCGAGTTGCTGATGTGGGTTCTGATCATCTCGGAATTGCTGGTCTTCGGCGCCGGGATGATCGCCTTTATGGGCGTGCGCCTGACCGATCCGGTGGGCTTTGCCGAGGCGCAGTCGCATTTGCATCGCACCGGCGCGGCGTTCAACACCGCTGTTTTGGTCACGTCTGGCTATCTGGCGGCGCAGGCGCTGCACTGGCGGCAGGCTTCCCGGCGCGGAGCTGCGCGTTTTGCTTTGTTTGGCGCTGCCCTGCTGGGCGTGGTGTTCCTGATCATAAAAGGCACGGAGTACGCGGACAAAGCTGCGCAGGGGATCGGATACGAAACGCACCCGTTCTTTCTGTTCTACTACTTGCTGACCGGTTTTCACGCCGCGCATGTGCTGGCCGGGGTTGGCATTTTGCTGCTGGTCGCGTGGCGGGATGATCCCCGCAATATTGAGGCAGGTGCCCAGTTCTGGCACATGGTTGATCTGGTCTGGATCATGCTGTTCCCCGTTATCTACCTGTTGGGGTGAGGGAAATGATCGCAAACACTCTCACACGGGCCTGGCTAGCTCTGTTGGTGCTTAGCCTTGGGTCGGCGGTGCTGACCACAATGCCGTTGCCGTCCGAAGTTCTGGGCGGTGGGATTCTGATTCTAGCGCTGGCCAAATCCCGCATTATCCTAGCCCATTACCTGGACCTTGCTACCAGCCCGTCTTGGCTGCGCGGCTTCACCATGGTTCTGACGGGGTTTGCGGTGCTGATCTTCGGCCTCTACCTGATCTGAGAAAGAAAAAAGCCGCCCCGAAAGGGCGGCAGGTTTCCAAGCAAGGGGCGCTTTGGTTATTGGGCGGCCATCGGCATGCGCGCTATCTGGCACCGTTGCCAGAGGGCCGACAGAGCATTGACCAAGTGGCCGATATCGGCGTCGGTGTGAACCGGAGACGGCGTAATCCGTAGGCGCTCGGTTCCTTTGGGAACGGTGGGATAGTTGATCGGCTGGATATAGATGCCAAACTCTTCCAGCAGTGTGTCCGAAATGAATTTGCATTTGACCGGATCACCGACCATCACGGGGATGATGTGGCTGGGGTTGGGAAGATGCGGGATGCCCTCGGCGTCAAGACGGGCGCGCACCTGCGCCACGCGGGCCTTTTGCAGATTGCGTTCGGCACTCGACTGTTTCAGGTGCCGGATCGAGGCCGCAGCGCCAGCTGCGATTGAGGGGGGCAGGGCAGTTGTAAAGATGAACCCGCTGGCAAAGCTGCGTACGAAATCACACAACGCGGCCGAAGCAGCGATATAGCCACCGACCACACCGAAGGCTTTGCCCAGGGTACCTTCGATCACGGTCAGTCGATCCATCAGACCTTCGCGTTCGGCGATACCGCCACCACGCGGACCATAGAGACCTACGGCGTGGACCTCATCCAGATAGGTCATGGCGTCGTATTTGTCGGCCAGATCACAAATCTCTTTGATCGGCGCGATGTCTCCATCCATCGAATAGACCGACTCAAATGCGATCATCTTTGGCGCATCGGGATCAGCAGCGGCCAGTTTCGCCTCAAGATCCTCTAAATCGTTGTGTTTCCAGATGACCTTTTGAGCGCGTGAGTGGCGGATGCCTTCGATCATCGAGGCGTGGTTCAGGGCATCTGAAAACACAATCAGTCCGGGGATTTTGGAAGCAAGGGTGCCAAGGGCAGCCCAGTTCGAAACATATCCCGAGGTGAACAGCAGCGCTGCTTCTTTGCCGTGCAGATCAGCCAGTTCGGATTCCAGCAGTACGTGATCATGGGTGGTGCCCGAGATGTTCCGCGTGCCACCCGCGCCTGCGCCGCAGCGGTCCAGCGCGTCATGCATGGCTGAAATCACGGCAGGGTGTTGGCCCATGCCCAGGTAATCGTTCGAGCACCAAATCCGCACGTCCCGCTGCACCTGTCCATCGGTTTGGCGCGCATTTGGGAAGGATCCGCAGCGACGTTGCAGATCGATGAAGACGCGATAGTTTCCTTCTTCCCGCAAACTATCGAGGCTTTGGCTGAAAAATCGCTCGTAGTTCATCTTTCTGGCTCCCCGGAATACTGGCTTTGGGGCGAGATTAGGAGCGTCGTGCCCGAAGCGACATGACTATTGTCAAGTTGACCTCGGAAAAGACTGGTGCGTTGGGCGCAGCTTTGGCATAGCCTGAACCCGAAGGATGTACCGGTCAGAAGATCGACTAGGGAAAAGGGGAACCTTCTTGGCTCACGAAGCGCAAAAAGCAATCGCGCGGCAATCGCTCCTGCTCAAGAGCTTGCCGGATCAGCATGTCGATACTCTGCTCAGCCATGCAATCTGGCGCAGCTATGATCGCGGCGAGACGATTTTCCTGCAGGAAGAAAAAGCCAAGGCCGTACACGTGGTGCTGGCGGGTTGGGTCAAGCTGTTCCGTATGTCGCCCACCGGGGCCGAGGCGGTGGTGAGTGTCTTTACACGCGGTGAAAGCTTTGGTGAGGCGGTTGCGCTGCGGAACGTTCCCTATCCTGTCTCTGCCGAGGCGGTGTCGGCCTGCGAAATCATGCATATCCCCAGCCCGTTGTTACTGTCGCTGATGAAGGAAGACCCTGAGATCGGCGTATCGATCTTGGCCTCGACCTTTACCCATCTGCATGCGCTGGTGGCGCAACTGGAGCAACTAAAAGCCCAGACAGGCGCGCAGCGGGTGGCCGAGTTCTTGCTGAGCCTGTGCGACACCGATGCCCAAGCTTGCGACGTGGAATTGCCCTATGACAAGATGCTGATTGCCGGGCGTCTGGGGATGAAGCCGGAAAGCCTGAGCCGCGCCTTTTCGCGGCTCAAGACCGTTGGTGTGAAGATCAACCGCAACCACGCTGAGATCGCAGACGTCGACCGCCTGCGAGACTACGCCGAAAGCGATCCGTCAGAGAAGTAGTCGTCCGGATTGACTGCAGCCATTCGGATATCCAGACCTTGATCGGTTTCTTGCTGTCGAATCCGCACGTCAGGCTACAACGTGGCGCGTTTCTTCGACCTGAAACGTATACTGTAACAGGTCTCATTCGTTGCGAAACTGCCTCAGCTCTCCGAAACTCTGACTGCGCATGGAAGGGCTAGATATGCACAATGCCGGGCAAATGAGCGCGAGATGTAGCGTTGCTAATTGCATGGTGTTCAGGCATACTTTTTGCCAATCTTTCATAGTAGGTTTTCAGGTTTTTGGGGGGCAAAATGAGGGGTGTGTTCGTCTGTGCTCTATCAGCACTTTTTTCAATTTTTGCGTCGGTTTCGTCTGCGGCGACTTTGAGCCCCACTGAGGGTCTAGCGGTGGATTTTAGCTCTGGCACCACTTTTGATATTTATGATGTGTATTGGAGCGCATCACCGTTTGCAGCAAACCAACTGCGCGTAACAGTCTACTCCGGACCCGGGCTTACCGGCAGTGTAGTCGGATCAAGGGTACTTCCTTTCGCAGCAAGTGGAGGTGGTATGTACATAGATACGCCCTCTGCGGGTCCTAATGGTTCAATTATTGCCACAGCGGAATTTGGTACGATTGAAAACTTCAGCTTTTCCAATCTTGCGGTTCTTCTTGACGCGACTGGTAGGCGCTTGGGTAACGCAACCTATCAAAGCGCTCCTTATGTCGCCAGCCCTTCGCCTGTCCCGCTCCCTGCAGGATTGCTTCTTATTGTCAGCGCTTTAGGGGCACTTGGAGCATTGCGCACCTTGAACAAACGTAGGTTACATGGTGTCGAATCAGAAGTGAAGCTGTCGGCATGCCAATCCCGTGCTGCCGCTTACTGATAATTTGAGTTCGGTCGACAGGTGTTGATACGGAAACAGTGAGATTTGCTGCGACTATTAGATAGCTTGGGTTGTACGGTTTTTGAGTTTGACCGCCACGCTATTTTTGCAGTCTTAGAAACCGCAACTTGTTTTCGAGTTACTGGTTATTGTCGCGTTTCATTCCATCTAGGATTTTGGGCAGCACTGCGTGCAGTTCATCCCTGCCGAGCGTTTATCTGTTAGCGACACTAGACCGAGGTGTTTATCGTTAACCTGCCGCTTACAGGCAATCTTAACTGAGGTTCAACCGGCTTATTCTCCAACACTTCCAATAGGCGGAATTACAATATCGAGAAAGTACGGCGATTTTCTCAAAGGGGAGCCGTTCAGGCTTTGCCCGAAGGGGCGCGCAACGTTTTTGAGGCTACGCGTGTTAGGTGGTATTTCTCTCTTTTGACTTTGCTGCGTCCTTGATGCGGAGTGACTTTGACACTTCAGCACGACCGATGATTCCCTTCAGGTCCGTTGGAACACGCGTTACAGCGAAGTATATCTATTTTTTTGTTGTTGACCGGTTTAAGCAAGGCTGGGGTCAATGCCTAAGACTCCTGTGTAGGAGCTAGCAGGCGCAAGCAGTTGGTTTTCGTAAGTTTTTGAGAATGATGAGGAAATCATGGTGCTGCTGGAGAGAATTGAACTCTCGACCTCTCCCTTACCAAGGGGAAATAGAAACACCAAATTCCATCACTTTTTCAACCCCTTAACCCGCTTTGCGTTCAGCGGCTGTACGGCCCCTGTACGAATCCGGTCCCGCATTTCGCGGTCATCACCTTCCACATGGGCATAGATTTTGTCCGGTAGTGCCGGGTTCGACCAGCGCCCCGCCTTGGCGGCTGTGACCGGATCGACGCCTTGGCGCACCCGCAATTCGGTGTAGAACCCGTGCCGCCCGGCCTGGTGCGGGCTGAGATATTCGACCCCGGCAACTTTGCAGGCCGTGCGCAGCGCGGCGGTGAAGCCGGATCGATCGGCATAGCCAAACATGCGCTTGGGCAGCTTGTAATGGTGGCGGCGGTTATGCGGTTCTCTGGGCTTGAGATTGGCCATGGTCACCACCAGCGCGGTGGATATCGATACCCATTGTTCCGGGTGGCCTTTCGAGGCGATGATCTTGACGCGCCCGTTTTGCAGATCGCAGTGCTTTGGTTCAATCGCCACCAGTTGCGAGACCCGCACGCCGGTTTCAAACATGAATTCCAGCCCAGCCGCCACATACGGATTCGCGTGCGGCTGCACCGCCCTGATCCACTCCCAGCTTCCCGCCTTGCGCTCGGGTCTGCTCTGCTTGCCGCGTTTCTTGTCCTGATCCAAGCGCTGCTGGGATGTGTAGGATCGGATTCGTATCGGGTGGCATTTGCCCCTGTCATGGGCGTTGTTGATCACAGCCGAAACCGGCGTGATGATCTGGCGCTTCCACGTGTCGGTTGAGGCTTTGGGGTAGAGGATCGGGCCAAGATCGCGCACCTGCTCTGGCGTGACCTTGTGGACGAATTCAGCGCCGATCTGTTCGACAATCGGGATCAGGAACTTCGCCTCGGCGGGTTTGGCCGGGTAGAGCATCACCGCATCAGCAAAGGTCAGCGCCGATTCTTCTCCAAGGACGTGACAACGGATCTGCCTGTCTTCTTCGGCCCTGATCCAGTCTTTTGCGCCCGCTTCTGTAGATGCGCCAGTGCTGCACCGGTAGTAGTCTGTGATGGCAAGCCCGTTGTATTCGACCCGGCCCTTGACCCACCAGACCTTGCCCCGTTTGTAGGCTTCGAGCGGCATAAGCAATTCTCCAAAATAACATCAAGCTGTTGCGGTGTGATAATCATCGCCCGGCCAATGATATGGCAAGCCTCATGGGCGCGGGCTTTTTCCCGCAGGCTGCGCGGGCTTATGTCGATGCCACGCTCGGCCAGAACGTCACACCAATCCTCGGGCGACTTGCCGTTGTCGATTATGAACGATCCGGTGGGTGGCATCATGGACATGGGGGAGGTTCCTTACGCCTGCGTCGCTTCGGAACTAGTGGCGCGCCACTGCGCTTCACTGTCGCCTAGTCGAAAGTCTAGTTCGGCCTCTGTCTCGGGTGACAAGTGCATGTCCTTCACCAGTTCCAGATAGAGCCAATTCCACCAGTCGCGGATTTTCAGGTTCGGATGCTTGTAGCCAATGATTTCGGCTGCGTGCATCAGGTGCAGTTGGAAGTGGTGCGGCAGTTCGTCGAGGCTTTGCAGGTAGCGTTCTACGACGGCGTTCATTTGCGCTGTCCAGTCGTGGTCCAGACCCGGAGGCCATTCGTAGCTGGGGCCGGTGAATGATCCGCCGCGCGGGTCATATGGGTTCTCGAAAACGTTGTGATCCAATGCGCCCAACAGAACGCAGCGGCGAAACCAGCGGATCAGGAACTTGCAGGGGTGGTACTTCGCAACGCCATCCGGGCCGCGCACCGCTGTCAGCAGAACCGTTTGCTGCATGCATGTGAGTTTGTGGGTCCATTCTTGTGTGACAATTGGCATGTTGTTGTCCTCAATCCAGATACTTGAATTCGATACGGTTGACCGGCTCGGTCGGCTCGCAGCGCTTGTGGCTGGCCAGAAACTCAACGAATTGCTCGGGCGTCCAGTCGGGAAAGCCTTCGCGGATCACGTCAGCTTGCGTGATGGCGTTCAGCGGTTCGCGGCGCACGGACACAACTTCGATCAGACACAGCCGTTCGATCCGTTCACCCTTGCGCAGCCCCATGGCCTTCTTGACGCCGTTGAGCCGATCACCGGGTTTCAGAAACCACCAGCCGAACCGGCGTGTCACGTCCTTGCTGCGGTCCTGGACTTGGCTTGTGGTCATGGCGAAAGAGATATTGCGGGGCATCAATGGCGGTCCTTTCAGTTGGTGCGGGATCCGCTGTATCGAACGGCGCGGATGGGGTGGTAAAACGCCTTCCAGAACGGCGGCAGGAAGTCATAGAGGATCGCTGGAATCGGGATCATGTGCCTTGCCCCTTTTCGGTTGTGTTGACGTAGGATTTGCGGCGGTTGTCGTACTGGACCCAGCCCGTGTTTGATGCCTGGAAGGCCGTCAGGTCATGTCCAGCCTGCACTGCGGAACAGCCGAATTTCGCGGTGATGTGGCGGCGATTGATGAAGCCATAAATCCGCAGCATTTCGCCAATCCAGTTCTGGCGCTGTTGGGCGTACCAGTTCATGCCGCTGCCCTCTTGGGTGTCTGGTTCCATTCCTGACCGTCCAGCAGGCGACCAGCCTTTTCCTTGGTTGTCCGGCGCATCAGGCAAACCCGCTCGCCGTGAAAGCCGGTGCCGCCTTCAAGGTTCAGGATGGCCCATCCGGGTCGGTCAGCTTTGGAATAGTTCGCGCGCCAGTCAGGATCTTCCTTGTCCCGGTCGATTTCAACGGACCACACTCCCCACTGTTTAAAGAAAAACGCCGTACCAGCGGCCTTGCACTGGTCCCGTAGGCTGCGCGCCCAATCCGGGTGCATGGGGCGCGCGTTCGGGCCGCTTTCACCGCCGCAGATGACCTGATCAATGCAGGGTCCACCGCGTTCCAGTTTGCTAAGGCCGGGGCTGTCGTGCCATTTGGTTCCGGCCAGCCAATTTGCGAAATATTGCCCGTTGCAGACGTTGGACAGATCAATCGGCCCCAACAGTGGCTCAGCACTGATGAAGCGGATCGCGGCGGGCGCGGCCAGCAGATCGGGGATGCGTTCTTCAGCGCGCTTCTGATCTTCGACCGACACGCCAAACCAAACGTTTTTCAGTGGCCACGCAGGCTTTTGTCGCGCGGCCCAGAGGTCCAACGCAATGCCTGCGTTGTAGACTGCGCGCCATCGGTGCGGCCAGCTTAGGTATTCCCGCATCCGATCTGCACGCTTGGTCAGCACCTGAAATGTGTGCTGAGGGCAGGCGACCATGACCGCAAACACCCAATCGATCCACTCTTCTGGCATGTCTTTGTGGAACAGATCGCCCATGCTGTTGACGAAATAGGTGGTGGGCGTCCTGCGCTTGAGCGGGTCCAGCAGAACATTTTCAGCCAATGTCAGTCTGCCGGTGAACACGGGCTTGCCGTTCGCCAGTTTGGCGCTGCCCCAATATTGCGGCGTTTTGGGGTTCTTCGACATGCGATAAGCCGCGCGCATGGCGTAGCAGTTGGTGCAGCCGGGGGATGCCAGACTGCAGCCCACAATCGGGTTCCATGTCCGTTCCGTCCATTCGATCTTGGTCAGGTTGCTCATCACGCGGTTCCTATTGTGTTGCTGGTCTTGGTCGCTGCCGAGGCACTCGGTTCATGGTCAGGACGTAATCAACGCCGTCGATTTCAGCGATGACCGCGACGGTTTCCGGGTTGAGAACAAGAATCTCTTGCGGCAGCTTTCCCGAGGTCAGGGGTGTAAGGGCATCGCAGACCTTCACGGCTGGGGGGATGAGTTTGTGTGTCATGGTGGTCCTTCTTGATGTCCGTCGCTGGCCCCTGTTTCCAAGGGCCAGAAAGAGAATTCAGATTTCGGGGGATCCCATGAAGGTTGGCAGTCCGGTTTCCTCGGTTGCCTGTTCAACAGCTTCTGTGAATGCCAGTTCGAATGCCTTTTCGGGGTTGTAGACCGACAAGATGAACTTCACCTGCCCGCCAATCTTGCGATACCGGAACCGCACCGGCATGCGGAAAGGTGCGCCGCCCATGAACACCGGAATCGCGATGATGATCAGGTTTGGGATGTTCAGCGGCTTGCCGTCCGGTGCCTTGTGTTCGTTCAGGAACTGCACCTCTTGTTCGCCGGTGTCCCGGTTGGTCTTGACGGTCAGATTGCTGGTCTCATGCACCTGAAACTGCTTGGACATGGCCAGCAGTTGGGTAAGTTGCCCATAGCGTCCTTCAATCTTCTGGGCGGTTTCAATCAGGCGGGTTTCCCAAGGCTGGATCTTGTCGCTGATGTTGCCCTTCAGAATGGCGGGGGTGGGGTCGAACACGTCTTTAGCCTGGGCTTCGATAAACTCGCCCATTTCGTCCTTATCCAGCGGCTGGCCTGAAATGCCCATCCACGCCTTCCATTCTTCGGACAGCGGGAAGCTGTAAACCGCCTTGTGGTGGCAGTGGCGGGCGCTGGGGTCGCCTTCCTCGTTTTCGACATCGACCGGGCCGCTTGCATGATAATCTGCAATGCAGGTCAGGGTTGGGGCCTTCATGTCCGGTTTGGCGAACAGGGCGGATGTGTCGCCCTTGAAGCGGTTGGCCCATGCGATGATGCTGGCCAGATCGTCAAAGCGGGCTGTGCCCTTGCGTCGGGCGGGCTTCAGGTATTCCGCCGCTTGCCGGTGGTAGGCGGTCAGGTCTTCAACGCGCCGTTTTTCCGGCAGCGAAACAAGATGTGGGTCGGTAAAGGTTGTGCCGCCAACACTATCTGGGTGCGCGATTTGTTCGGCCAAACCGATGGTTTCCATTACTTCGCGCATGGTTTCTGCCGGGTTTTCCGTTACCGAAATAACGGTGTTCTGCTTTTCTCCTGCCATGGTCAGTTTCCTTTGATTGGCGGGTTGAGGTTTTCGGGGTTAAACGTCGCGCACTTCGCCCGTTTCCGGGTCGTGCGGGGTGACGTCACGCACGCCGCTGTGCATGCGCTTCATCATTGGGCTGTACAGGGTCATCTGCCCGTTCTGGTCCACATAGGCCCCGGCCTTGCTTGCGGGCTTGGTGGGTTCCTTGAATGCTGCGCTGGCGCTCATTCCCAGATCGCCTGCGCCGTTCAGTTCGTAAGACACGGTCAGCGTGAAAGAGCCTTTGGCCGCTTTCTGGCCGTACTCTTCAATATGTTCCTGCATCTTCTGCAGCAGCGCGCGGTGATCGCTCTTGAATTCCTTGATGAAGTCGCCGCCGTCAAACAGCGTCAACATCTGTTCAAGGCCGTGGATGGCGTAGGGGTCGCGTTCTGCGATGGTCTGTGCCTCATCGGTGTTTTTGCGTTTGGTCATCACGTGACGGTTCCTTTCGGTGCGGTTAAAGGGTGGTTGTTTCAGTGATGGCTTTAGGCTTCGCATTCCCGGAAACCAAAGGCGTCAATCACAGCGCTGCCGTTGAGAAAAATGACGCGCTTTCTTTCGTGGGCTGGTCCAGCAAGGAACCACTGGCCCAGATCGGGACTTCCCAGCAGGTTGAAGGCGTAGTCCTGCTGAACGGCGGCAGATGCGATGGCACCGCGATAGCTGAGCGCGTGAAAGCCGAACCGGGCCTTGCGGGAAACGCATACGTTCTCATGGCTCAGAAATACGGTGCAGGATGAAATGCAACTGCCGCGAATTTCCACGGCGTCCACCTTGTTGCGCTTGCGGACATATTGCCGAACATAGCCGCCATCAGACCATGCGGAGCCGGGTTCAATCACAAGCCGTTCGGCGTTCGCCGCAGGGGCAAAAAGCACCAGCAGCAGGAAGGCCGCAATTGCTGCCAACAGAGCCAGCAGGGCCGTTGATGGGCTGGCGTCGATGCGGTTCTGTTCAAGCGGGCCGCGTGCGGCATTCGATATGCGAAGGGCTTGCATCGTGGTTCCTTTCAATTGCGGGGGCGGGCAATCCGCCCGGTCCATGCGTCGAACTCGGTGCGCATGATCTGGAATCTTTGTTGGGCGGCGCTGTCGCTGGACAGGTCGCGGCGGCTTTCGATCTGGCAGGCTTGCCGCAGGTATTCGGCGGCGGCGCTGGCGTTGAAGGTTTCGGATGGTGCGCCGCAGCGGGTGGCCGCGAAGCGTTGGAACTGTGGACAGTGGCAGAGGATGCCAGCCTGTGCGGGCAGCGACATTTCAGCGAACGGGGTGCGGCGCGGGTGGTAGGTCATGCGGCACCTGCCTGTTCGATCAAATGGGCGCAGTTGGCGCGGGCCAGCGCGTCGGCGATGTCCGGGGGCACGCTGTTGCCACACATGCGGGTCTGCTCTTTCTTGGTCATGCGTGACCCATCCGCGCCCCGGTCGATTTCGTATGTGTCAGGGAACCCCTGCGCCCGGAATTGTTCGCGGGCTGTGAGCATCCGCATGCAGATGTCGGTAATGGCGTAGGTCGCCCCGTTGATTTCCACTGTCACCAAGCCGAAGCGGTCTTTGGTGGTCAGGGTGTGAAGGGGTTCGTTTGCAACCTGTCCTTCGCCTGTCCCGTAGTATTTGTGCAGGAAGGCTGCGACCAAGGCCCCGTGGCCACCGCCTGCGCAGATGGTTGGGTGCGGGTCGTTCAGCTCGCGGGCGCTGCGCTGGGTGCCGTGCATGTTCATCAGGTGCGCGGCTACGATCTGCTGCTGTGCCCCTGTCGTGGTCAGTGTGGACAGGGGCGCTGTGGCGGGCCTGCCTGACAGGTTGACGTTGTTCGGCCCTGCATTGTGTTGCGCCAGAAACGCGGCCACCAAGGCGTGCTTTGCGCCGCCCGCAACCATTGTGCCAATGGGCTTGTCCAGACCGGGGACGCGTGGAGCCTGGCCCTTGCGTTCTCCGTAGCCGGTTTGAATCAGTGTCGGCACCACAAGCGCGTTCTGATCTTTGATGCTGGCCGTCACGGTATGCAGTGGATCAACTGCGGATCTGCTGGCACCGCCGTGCTGTCCATAGGTGACAAAGAACGGTTCTTTCGCATCGATGACATAGCGCTGTATGCCGCGCGCAATGCGTTTCAGGGTGTTCTTTGCCAGCGGGCGCTTGGGCGGGTGCTGGCCATTGGCCTTGCCCCATTCCTTGGCCTGTTCCGGTGTCAGAAAGATGGACGGGCAGGGGATTGACCAGTCGATGATTTCCGCAGCGGTGCGCCACGGCAGCAGCTTGCCGGTCTGTACCGCCCGGCTGTTGGGGTCGCCATGGGTCGGCTTGGGCCAGACAATGGGGCGACCATCGCGGCGGGCCACCATGAAAAAGCGTTTGCGAATGGTGGGTGCGCCATAATCGCAGGCGCGCAGTTCACGCCACTGGACCTTGTAACCGGCTTTGCGCAGGCGCTTGACCCACAGTTCATAGGTGGTGCCTTCAAGCCCGCTGATAGGCTTGCCAGCGTCACAGATTGGACCCCATGTGCGGAACTCTTCAACGTTTTCCAGCAAGATGACATCGGGCTTTGCCTCTTCGGCCCATTTGACCACAACCCACGCCAGATCACGGATGTTGCGGTCTCGGGGTGCGCCACCTTTGGCCTTGCTGAAGTGCTTGCAATCCGGGCTGGCCCAGAGCAGGCCAACGTGTCGGCCCTGTGTGACGTTCAGCGGGTCCACGTCCCAGATATTGCTATCCAAGTGGATTGTCTCGGGGTGGTTGGCCTCATGCATGGACAGGGCGCGCGGGTCGTGGTTGATCGCCACATCCGGGCTGCGGCCCAACGCCATTTCAATGCCCGTGCTGGCCCCGCCGCCACCGGCAAAGCTGTCGATGATCATGGGCAGTTCGTTCATTTCGCCCACCGTGCGTTGGCTTCTGCGCGTCTGAGGTGTTCAAGCTGCAGGCGCTTGTTGTGGTGACAGACCAGTTTGTCAGCCTCGGTGCGCAGGTGGTGATTGTGCCGGGGCCGGATCGAGACCTGTTCTATGGTGAATTTCATGTCATCCGCGAACGCCTTGGCCTCGGGGTGGGCGTAGACTTCCCAATGTGCTGCGGCCTCAACGCGCGGCGTGGGCGTGGTTTTGGGGATTGAGACCTCTACCGTTTTCATCTGGCCGTCTGGGCGGCGCAGCAGTGCGTAAAGCTTGAACGTGGCCACGGGGTTTGGTTGCGCGGGTGGGCCTTTCTTTCCATGAGTGGCAAAGCTGCGCAGCCCCGTGGCGGACGTGGCCCACCGACGAATTCGGGAAAAGTGGCCAGAGGCGGCGAGCAGCGCGCCCCTGACCAGTAGACCGGCATACAGGCTGCCGGTTGAGGGGGTCATACGGTCGAAATTGATAGGAAGGTTCAAAACAGCGACTCCTGCTGGGCATCGCCTGGGCGGGCGACGGCAACGGTTTCGAGAACAAGGAACTGCGCGTCGTTTTCGCGGGACAGTTTGGCTGCGTCGGCCATGGCGTCATCAAAGGTTGAATACCGCGCACGGGGTTCGGTTTTGGAATGTGGACCGGTCGGCTTGCGGCAGACCATCCAGAAGCGGGCGAATTTGGGCAGGGCAGACATCACGCGCCCTTTCCCGGCAGCGCGTCGATCAGGATCAGCGGGGCCGGTCGGGTCTGTCCGATCAGGTTGGCGTGATCTTGGATTCGCTCTTTGAGCGTCCGTCCCGCACGGCGGGATGTCTCGCTCTGATCTTTCAATGGGGCAAGTTCCTGCTCAACTTTTCGTTGAGTGCCTTGGGGCTGGAAACTCTTTGTTTTTATGGCTCGGCTAGGTGTCAATTTCTATCCTCCTATCAATAAGGATATCTTGTAGGATATTTGATTATCCTAAACAAGCAAAAAAATATCCCCACTCGCTATAAATGGGGAGTGCAGAAAACTACACGTTGTTTTTGTTGGGGTATTTCCTTAGTATCTTTTAGGTCCATAAGGTCGAGGGAATAGGTTGTGGATTGGAATCGAGTTCGCCAAAATGTTGGCTTGCGCTTGCAGAAAGCGGGTCTGAACCCAACCTCGGGTTCCGAGGCCATTGGCTTATCCAAGCATACCCTCAACAAGTTTCTTGATGGGCGTAGTGAAAAGCTAAGCCCGGATAGCGTTGAAAAGATAATGACGTTCTTTGGCCTTGAATTTGAGGCCGAACTTGAATTTGAAAACCCGTTTGATGAAGGTCGGAAGGCGCTATTGGCTGAAGCCTATCGCGCTAGCCCTCATGAGGTTTACTGGCTGCTGGAACAGATTCGCCGTCGCCGGATCGATAATCCTGAAGCTGAGTCGAAATGAACTCGATTAGGGCGCTGTCGCCGTGGGCAATCAATTGAATAAGCTTATTCTTTTGCTTGTCTAAGTAAGGTTTGCTGGTGCTCATATTCCGTGCCTCGGGGTGACAACTTTAACGTGAAATTCTTTTTGCTGGCAATGCATACCAGCACGATCTTGCAATAAGCAACCCGGCGCGCTAGGATATTTGCGTATCCTAAAGGGGGTAAACCGTTGTTTGAGAGGCTTTTGAGCGCATCAAAAGGATATGCGTTTGTTGTAGGTAGGACGCCGGAGGCACCGGAGGTTCTTTTGAGTGACTACCCGGATGAGTGGTTGGTGCGTTACTTTGAAGTTGGTTTGTTTAGACATGATCCAATCTTTCAGGCGGGCAAAATTTGCGTTGCGAACAAGTGCGCTGCAATGATTGTGGACAAGTCTGCAAACCCCGAGTTTTTTGCTGAAGCTGGGGCCTTTGGAATCGGAACAGACAAGGTGATTGTCAACTCAATCGGCGGCAACAAGTTGCTTCTTGGTTCCATGGCTGCGGCCAGCGAAATCGAAACCTTTATAGACATCGTGAAGTTGGATCATATGGACTACCTGATAGAAAAAGTGGATGGCCTTACGGATCGCCAAAAAGAGATTCTGGATCTGTTCGATTGGGGCATGACCACAAAGCAGGCAACGTCTGATTTGGGTATTACAACCAGCGCCATCGACCAGCATAAGCGCCGCATCGTGGATGCATTGGGCGTGTCCAATTTCAGCGCCGCATCGTCGGCCTATGCTGTCTATAAATGGTCGGGGTTAATGCGTAATTGACACGGTTGGCGCGGCATATAGCCTAAAGACACTCAACTTTAAGGATAGGGGTGTCATGCAAGCCGTCGTCTTAACATTCGACAATTTGAACAATCAGGGTGATGATTTTGCCCAGATGTTTGCGCTGCGCAAGCGGTTGTTTGTCGATCAAATGCAGTGGGATATCCCGCATACTGAACAAATCGAAATGGACCAATACGACAACATTCACGCAGTTTACGTGTGCGTGAAGGTCGATGGTCGCATTGTTGGTGGAACCCGGTTGCTGCGTACTGACGCGCGGGTCGGCGGTTACACATACATGGTCAAAGATGCCCACGTGGGAGTTCTGCCGCCGTTTCCCCCGGATATCGCCGAAAGTGAACCGCCAGCGAGTGCGGATGTGTTTGAGGCCACGCGGTTCTTTGTGGACCCTGGACTGGATGGGCGCGAACGCAATGAAGTGTTGGCCGAGGTGGCGCGTGCCGCGCATGACGCCGTGCGCGACCGGGGAGGGCGGTCCATTATTGCAATCATGTCGCCGGGGTTTCTTATCTGGTTCAAGCGGTTGGGGCTGGTTGCCAAGCGGGCTGGTGCGACCTTTCGGGTTGCAGGTGACGCCATGTGTGTTTTGACGATTGGTGTTTCTCAGCAGCCCCTAACTGATCTGGACGAAAGGCCAAAGTCAGCCGTCTTGGTCTGACGGGAAATTTTTTTGCTTGATGAGGATAACTGAGTATCCTACAAGATACTTATGTTTAAAAAACTTGATCCCCTTCCCTCTGTGCGCTTCGCCAAATGGCTGAGGCGCACAATGGACGAACTGGATTGCACGGCTTACGGGCTGAGCAATTTCATTGACGATGGGGCGCATTGGAAGCGGCTAATAAGTGAGGCGATGAAAACCACGAAGGGTTCCCGCATTGCTTATGACACATGCTCGACCATTGGCCGCGCGTTGGTTCAGTACGGTGCGGAACAACGTGGCATCGCCGTCACTCCGCCCGATCCGTTTGCTCTTGACGATGAATCTGAAGGGGAGGCGGGCGAGTGACTTGGTTGGGGCGCATAGCCTTCCAGCGACTCCATGGCCGAAGTGTCGGGCGTTGTAGCGCAACCGGCGCGCAGGCGCAAAAGAACGGTTACCTCCCTGAACTTGGCGCGCGGCTTCGGTCGTGCGTCTTTTTTCCGGGGTTGGCATATGTCTGACATCGCATCGCCTGACATGAATTTGCCTGCCGGTCTCTGTTGGTCGCATACGGCTTTTGACGATCTGGCAAAGGCCGGGTTGTTCAGCTACGGCTTGTCGTTTTCTGAAATCGTTGCCGAGTGTCGTGGGCGGTTGTGCTATCTGGCCACGCCCTATTCCAAGCTTGCTGTCGATGACAGGGGCGATTGGGATTTGTCGGCGTCGGTGGAATGCTCGGTGCGGGCGGCGCGGTGTGCGCGGGCTTTGGCGGCGGCGGGTGTCACGGCTGTTTCTCCAATCGTGCAGGCGGTTGAGATGGTTCACGCAGATATCATCCGCCAAGAGCTTGACCCGCTGGATGATGATTTCTGGACAAACTGGTGCGCGCCGCTGCTGCGGATGTCGCACGTGGTCATTGTGCCGGATCTGCCCGGTTGGGCGGAAAGCAATGGCGTTTGGGCCGAGGTGCGCGCGGCGCTGAATTCGAGCCGCCGCGTTTTCCTGATGAATGTGTCTGAGACTTTCGAGGGGGCCAAATGAGTTTTCACGATCAGAATGAAAACCAGATTGAGGAACAATTTGTCAGCGCGCGGGCTTGTCGCAACCTTTGGGTAGGTGTGCTGCTGGAAATGTACAGACTGGCCTTTCATCCCCGGTCGGCGGATCGAGCCTTTGAAATCCAGCAGGCGCAGAACTGGTTCGGAACCAAGGATTTCGCCATTGTCTGCGAGTATGCCGGGTTAGACCCGCACTGCGTTTGGGAAGGCGTTCAGCCGTACTTGGCCTGCGTGCGCGGGGTGGCGTGATGGGCATTCAGCGCGAAGTCACCATTGGCAATTGTCGCCTGATCTTGGGCGATATGCGCGAAGTGGTGCCGCTTCTGAGTGAGCGCGCAAAGATGTGCATGTCTGATCCGCCGTATCGGCTGACTGCAGGCGGCGGAAAAAGCACCTTGGGCGGAATCCTCGGTGCTGACGCGTATGACAACTCGGGTGAGTTGTTCGATATGGTCGAGTGGGGCGATATGGCCCCGCTAATCCATGGTGCATTGGCGGACGATGCTAACGCAGTCATCATGACTTCGGATCGAGAGGAATCGAAAGCGCGCTTTGCGTTTGAAAACACGGGGTTTGGCTTTCATCGCCTTTTGGTTTGGGACAAGATCACAGCCACGCCAAATAAGTTCTATATGCCGAACTGCGAGTTTGCCCTGTTTCTCTACAAGGGGCGCGCACGCCGCATAAACGACTGCGGGTCGAAGGCCAAAATAACCTGTCCGCAAAAAGACGTGTCTCATCTGTACTTGGCGGATGACGTTCCCGCCGATGAGCGGCGCGCGCACGCCACAGAAAAGCCTGTTGCGCTGATGTCTTATTGGATTGGCAATTCTACCGATCCGGGCGATCTGGTGATTGATCCGTTCATGGGGGCCGGGTCCACCATCGTAGCGGCTGCTCTGACGGGCCGCGCGGCCATCGGCATCGAGAAAGACCCGAAGTGGTTTCATGTCGCCTGCGCGCGGGTGGCTGAGGCGGTCGAACGCGGCCCGATTGGGTCTTTGGCCAGCGCGCCTGTGAGGCCACAGCAGGGGGCTTTGGCGCTATGACGGTGCTGATACCTCATTCCTCAAATGCCGTGGCACGGCATTCTGAACCAGAGGATTTCCGGTCGTTCGCCCACAAGGAATTGGCGGTGCATTCGCCTTGGCAGCAAGGCATTTGCTTTCTGCCTGAATGTGGTCGTGTGTTCGAGCCTAGCCGCAGTTGGCAAATCTATTGCTGTTCCGAGTGTGAGCGCAAAGGGCGTGCCGAGTTGCGCAAGTGGGGTCATCGCATGGCCCTGCCAGCGCTGATCTGGCGCATGGGGAAATATGAACGGCAGGATGAGGGCGTCATTGATCTGACGCGGGCGGCACGGCGTCACTTTACGCAGGTCCAATCCGCATTTCTGGCGGATCGTCGGGCAAGAGCAAGCGGGGTGATCAGATGAACTTTGGCGCAGAAATCGCCGTTTGCGATCTGGTGGAAGGTGCCCACTATTGGGCCAAGTTCCCGGATCGTGAGTGGGGTGTTTGGCATTTCAGGGAAGGCTTGATGCTGAGCGACATGGGGGGTGGTTTTCGCCCCGATCAGTTCGATCACATCGTCGCGCGCGTCTTTACCCCGGAAGAGGTGGACGCGCAGGATCGTGCCCTGACGCGCTTGCGCAGTACGTTGTCGGCTATCTCGGTCGAGGTGGCCTATTCTGCGGAGACCTTGGAAGAGGCGCGCGAAGCAATCGCCAGCGTTGCCCGTCTGGCCAATGCGGCGTTGGATGGTGCCGGTGCGGCGTTTGGGGGTGCCACGTGAACGCCCTGACGCCATCCTTGCAGGCCGTTGCGCCGGTCGATTTGGACCGACTGGATGACTACCCGATTGACCCGGATGCGCGCCTGGACTCGCACGGGTTTGTTCAATGGGAATTTCGCCGGTGGCTGAGTTCTGACATGCGCTGGAATGGCAGTCATGAATGCAAGTCCATGTGGTTCGAGTTGGTCAATCTGGCTCATGGCGAAACGCCGGTCGGCACCTTGCCGAACGACATGAAGCGACTGGCGCGGATGATCCAGCCGGTTGTTGACCGCGATCACTTTGAGAGCCTGTGCAAGCTGGCATATGGGCCGTTGCACGGCTGGCGGCTGTGCCGGTGTGGCGATGAGGTCCGCCTAATGCATCCTGTTGTCACGCGTATCGTCAAAACTGCGTTTGCGTCTCGGGCAAACCATGCCGCGCGCGTCGAGGCAGCGTCACAGGCGCGCAAGCTGCAGCGGCTGACTGAAGACATCGCGCAGATAGCGCCTAAGACAGCAGAGGATCCGCGCAAGGTTCGCTGGATCAGTGCGTTCATAGATGATCGCGTGTCGCAGCGTGGTGGTCAGCGCAGAACGGCTGAAGACCTGCATGTCGCGGTTCAAGCCTGCATCGCTGAAATCAAAACCGGGAAGTTCCCGGAAAAGCCTGAAAGCTAACGTCTCACAGTGTCGCGCAGACACTAACAGACGTTGTCAGACACTAACTTAATGTCGCCATCGATAAGGACAATGACATGAAATTATATGGAAAATTGGCGCTGGTGTGACGCAAGCGACGGGCTTGCCTGTGGATAAGTCAGGATTTGCTTAGAAAGGGGTGGGACAATGGAAGGGCAGGAACTGAGAGACGGAAAGGCGCGGGTCAGGCGGTGTCTGATCGATCCTTTGATTGGTAAGGGGCTGGTGCGCAGGCGCGGCCAGAAGTTGGAAGATCATGAGCGGTTTCTGTCCAGCTTAGAAGCGCGCTTGTCCTATATGGTGGAAGAAAAGCTGTGGGCCTTGGCTGAGGTTGTCGAGGTCTATGCAAGTGGGCCGCAGAAAAACACATGGCCTGCTGAAGCTTCGATCATGAATTGGGCGCGGCTGTTGCAGATACCACCGGCCAGTCAAAGCCGGTTGGTGCGCACCTATCTGCAGTCCGAGGCGGGCAAGGCTGCGAAGTTGGGTGGCTATCTGGTTGAACTGTTCTGGTATCTGAAAGCGTTCGGTGCGCCGCCCAACACCTATTCCATGGAAAAGATCAGGTCAGAAGCTGAGGCGAACAAGGGGCGGCGGGCACGCATCCAGCGTGAAGCGGATGCGGATTGTGCAAGCCCGTCTGATCTGCGGTGGGTGCAGCAATACATGGATGTCCGGCGCGTGTGCCTGGATATCATCAAGGCAAAGGCAGAAGGGGCAGAGGCATGAAGGTAGGCGTTGAGGCGGTTTGGGATCGAGTGGAACGGCGCGCGGATGCGTTTGAGGCTGAGGCGCGGCGCGTGGCCGAGGTCAAGGCAATGGGGTTTGTTCCTGCAGATGTTGGTCCGGCTATCCCCGAGGCCCCGGCGCGCGGCCCGGTGCAGACGTTTCATCAGCTTGAGTCCTATCCCGATGGTGAGCGTGGGTTCGCGTTCAAGCATGGCGGGTTCGAAGGGCGCAAGACGATGCGTTGCGCAGATAGCTTTGATCTGATGGCGGTGAAGGCAGCGCGGCACAAGAAGCCATCGCCCTTCAATTCGGCGCAGGTGGCAATGGGCCGGTTCTATCGGGATCTGGTTGAGAAGCACGCGAACGCGGGCGTGAAGTGTTCGTCATTGGAGAGTCTGTCGCAATCCAGCGGCGGGCGCGGTGGTGACTTCATGGATGCGGTGTTGTGGGACCGTCAGCAGATCGAAGTGCTGCGGCGGCGCATTGGCGATAAGTCGGCTATGGTTGTGCGGCGCATTCGTCCGTCTGAACGTGGGTCGCGCGCTTCGATCATGGATCGGCGGTTGGTGGACTCGGTTTGTCTGCAGGATATGACCATCAGTGATGTGTTGCGGGCGCATGGTTGGGTGCGGTCGGGTCAGTCGGCGCAGGGCAAACACATCAAGGCATTGACCGAGGCGTTGCGGTTGGCGCTCAACAGGATGATGGGGCCGAAGTCTAAATCTATACAGGTTGGTTTGTTCGGCGATGAGTTGTTGCCTGATCATCTGTTTGTGGATGAACGGGGCAGGGTGTGCGCCTTTGGTTGAAAAAAGATGTTGACCGTTAGTACGTCAGCACCCTACTAAATATGCATCATCAAGTATTGCGCCCGCTGCCCTGCAGTTGGGCGCTTTTGATTCGATGTAACTCCACACAATGAGGTTGGCTATGCGCTGCATCGGGGAAAGCCCGGTGGTCTGGTCGGTTCGGTTGCGCTGTGCCTAAGAAGCCTTGCGCGCATCCGGGCTGTTCCAGACTGATTGATGTTGGGTCGGTCTACTGCCCAACGCACGCGGTGCAGGACAAGCGGGACCGGGGCAGGTCAGCGGATGCAAAGCGGGCGGATCGCCCATCTCGCAAATGGTACAAGCGCAAGGCGTGGATGGGCGAGGGTGGACGGCGTCTAACCCAGCTTGCCAAGGAACCGCTATGTTGCATGTGTCCACCGCATTCGCGGCAGTTGGCAACCATCGCTGACCACGTGGTTCCGCATCGGGATGACTATTCGCTGTTCTGGTTCGGTGAACTGCAGTCGCTCTGCAAGTCCTGCCACGACATCAAGAAACAACGGATCGAACGTCGGGCCGGTAGGGGGGGATCAAAAGTTCCCAACCCACAGGCACGGGACCGGCGTGGGTAATTGGATTTTTGCGCACGTAAGTTTTAGGGGGGGGGTCTCATGACCGCTACACCATCTAGCATGGAACGGCTGGTCACCCTTCTGGGCGGTTGGCCTGATCACTTCGAAGATACAGAGACAAAGCACGGTGAAAGCCTTTTGGAAGTTCTACGCCGTGAACGCGTCTTGGATGAAGCGGTTTTTGGTCAGGTCATTCGGTATGCAACGCACCGCGCTGCTTTTGACCGGCTGTCGGCTGAAATCGCCACCGAAGAATTCCAGGCGTCGGATAGCCACTATCTTTCGGGGAAAGAGCAAAGCCGGGCCTTCCATGAAAACAAGCTGTTGATATTGGAACGCGAACTGCTGGCCACGCCATATGCCCGTGCCAAAAACGGCATGAAAACACAAACGTCCTTCATGGATCTGCTGGATGCTCAGCCGAAAGAAGAGGACAAGCCGGGCAAGGTCATGCCGTTCAGGCCGATGGCAAAGAAACGCGGCAAGTGATCAATGCTTGATACATCGGTGGAAACTCCAATTACACTGCGGGCGCTGGATTGGGTTGAAGATGTTCTCTCGAACAAGGTCCCGAGTTGCAAGCGGATCAAGCAGGCGTGCAAACGGTTTCGCAAGGATCTGAAGCGGGCCGGGACAGATCAATTTCCGTATGTCTTCGATTTGGAAGCTTCGGAACACATGTGCGCGTTTATGGAAGCTCTGCCCCACATCGAAGGGGCATGGGCCGCACGGGGCGAGACGATCAGCTTGCTGGGTTGGCAGGCGTTTCTGATCAGCCAGATCGGCGGTTGGCGGCACACCGTCACTGGCCTGCGCCGGTTCCGCACGGCTTATATCGAGGTGCCCAGAAAGAACGGGAAATCCACGCTTCTGGCTGGTGTTGGTTTGTATTTTCTTGGGCCGGACGGTGAGCCAGGTGCAAAGGTTTATTCGGCGGCGGCATCTACGCATCAGGCGCGTATTGTGTTTGACGCAGCGCGGGTCATGTCCCTGACCGGGCGGGCTGAAGGCATGGCGCTGGATGAACTGTTGGGCCTGCACGTCGAGGAACACAAGATCAAGACGGCGGACCCGGCGGCGGTGTTTCAGCCGGTCGCAAGCCAGACCAAATCGAAGGATGGTAAGAACCCGCATTGTGCAATTGTCGATGAGTTGCACGAACACGAAAAGCGGGATGTCTGGGATTCCATGGCCAGTGCCTTGGGTGCGCGCGAACAGCCATTGCTGATTGCGATCACCACAGCGGGCTATAACACTGCAGGTATTTGCTACGAACAGCGGAAATATCTGCAGAAGATTCTGGACGGCACCTATGAGGATGACAGCTATTTCGGGTTGATCTTCGAAGCGGATGAGGGTGACGAACCCGGCGACGAACTGACTTGGGCAAAGGCTAACCCGTCCCTTTATTCGGCCAAATCTCTGCAATACATGCAGGATGAATGGCGCAAGGCGTCTGCCAGCCCGGCTGCAATGGGTGAATTTCTCCGCAAGCACTTGGACATTTGGACCAGTGTTGGCGCATCGGCCATCGACATGGCGGCGTGGCGTGAAGCTGAAGAACCGGAAATGCGGTTGGAAGATTACACCGGGCGCAAGGCTTACATCGGCGTCGATCTGGCGACTCGGAATGACCCGGCCAGCGTTACGGCGGTTGTGCCGGATGACAAGTTGTTCCGGGTGTTCAGTTGGCATTTCCTGCCTGAAAAGGTGGTCGAGGCGGCGGGCAATGAACACCTGTGGGGCTGGACCAAAGAGGACTACATTTTCACGACACCGGGCGCGGAACTGGATCTGCGCATTGTGGAAGCGCTTGTCATGCAGCTTGCGGGTGTCGGTGATGGTTCGTGGGGTTGGGCGGACATTCCGGCCTTAGATGTCGAAATGGTAATTTATGACCCGATGTTCGCGGCGCAGATGGCGGCGGCATGGGAAGCGGCGGGCATCGACGCGGTCGAGCTTCGGCCAAGGGCTTCGAACCTGAATGAGCCGTTCAATAAGCTGATCGCGGCGGTCGATGATCACCGCGTTGTCAATGATGGCAATCCGGTTCTGACATGGATGGCGGGCAACACGCTGCTGAAGCAGGTTCAGGGTGGCGATTTCATCTATCCGGCCAAGCTGGCACCTGAAGACAAGATCGACGGGATCGCGGCGCTGATCAACGCGCTGTGGCCACTGAGTCAGGTTGTCGAAGAGGAAACTAAGGGCGAAGTGACGCAAGGATTTGTCAATGTTTGAATGGCTGAGAGGGACACAGGCAAAGGCAACTGAAGCGCCGCGCGCTGAGCCAGTTGTTGCTGCGCCATCCGAACCCGCGCGCCTGCCGGTGAACCTGCAGTCATCGGCCAGCGCTGAGGAATGGCAGGAATACTTCGGGTTCCTGCAGGGCAATTCTGTTTCGCGCGATTCCGCGATGAAGCTGTCTGCAGTGTTCGCGTGTATTTCTCTGCTGTCGGGAACCATTGGCACGCTGCCCGTGCGCGTCATGGGGCGCGGTGAAAAGGGTGGTAAGGTTGAGCAGGGTGATCATGGTGTTCACTGGATGGTGAACCATGAGCCGCACGCGATGTATTCGCCTGAAGTGTTCTTTGAGAGTGTCGGCGGATTGTCCTTTCTGGATGGCAATGGATATGCCGAGATCCACAGAAACGGGCGCGGCGATGCCGTGAGTATCAGACCGCTGTTGGATGCGACGGTTAAGCCTTTCGAGCGCAGAGGGCGGTTGGCTTATAGCATCACAGAAAACGGCGACACGTTCGGCAAGGATCAGGGTGACGTCCTGCATTTCCGGGGATCTCCAACCATGCGCGGCCATGAGGCGCTTTCACCGCTGAAGGTGCTGGCCCGGTCTATTGGCATTGGACTGGATGCGGACGTGTATGCACAGAAGTTCTATGAACAGGGCGGCGCGCCTAGTGGATACATCACCTACGACGGCAAGGTGAGCGAGCAGATTGCAGATGAGGTCCGGCAATACTGGCAGCGCAAGATTTCCGGTGTGCAGAATGCGCACTTGCCTGCTGTGCTGGCTGAGGGTGGCAAGTTCGTGTCGCTGATGACGGACCCGGAAACGGCGCAGTTGTTTCAGTCGCGGTCGTTTCAGGTGCTGGATCTGGCGCGGGCCTTTGGCATTCCACCGCATCTGATCGGTGAAACCGACAAGTCCACCAGTTGGGGAACAGGTATCAACGCCCAAACAACGCAGTTCTACATTCTGGGTTTGCGCCGCCACGTGAAGCGGTTTGAAACCGAACTGACGCGCAAGCTGCTGACGCGGGATGAGAGACTGGCGGGCATGGCGATCAAGTTCAATCTGGACACGTTGCTGCGCGCCGATCTGGCTGCGCGCTATGACGCGCACAAAATTGCCGTTGGCGGTACTCAACATCCGGGGTGGATGACGGTGAATGAGGTCCGCGAACTTGAAGGTTTGCCAAAGCTGGATGACCCGGACGCCGAAAAGTTGTTCCGTCCGGTCATCAAGTCGGGGTCCGATGCGGGCGACTCCGGTGAAGACGGCGGCGCGCAACCGCCCGCGCCACAATTTCAGCCATCGCAAAGGGATGAGACATGAAGTTTAAAGAAATTCTGGCCCGTGCGCTGCAGGCCAATGACAAGAAACGTGTGGGCCTTCAGGTTCGCGCCATGGATGATGCTGGCAGCGAAGTTGAGGTTATGCTTTATGACGCCATCGGCTATTGGGGTGTCACGTCTGCTGAATTTCGCACCGAACTGAACGGGATCGAGGCGGATGTTATTCACCTGCGCCTTGATTGCCCCGGTGGTGACGTCTTCATGGCCCGCGCGATGAAAACCGCGCTTGAGCAGCATTCGGCGCGGGTGGTCGTGCATATCGATGGTGTTGCAGCGTCGGCGGCGTCCTATCTGATGATGGCTGGTGATGAGATCGAAATAGCGCAGGGCGCGCAGATCATGATTCACAATGCCTGGGGCTGGACCATGGGGGATACCCGCGAACACCAGAAGGGTGCGGATCTGCTGGCGAAGATCGATGGTGGAATTCGCCGCGACTATGCCGACAAAACAGGAAAGCCTGATACGGACTTCATCGAACTGATGAACGAAGAAACGTGGTTTGAAGCGGATGAAGCCTTGGAGTTGGGCTTGGTGGACCGCGTCTATGACAAGAAGGACGGGGCCAACAATCGCTTTGATCTGAGCATCTACAAAAATGCCCCGAAGAAAACGCCACCGGCCCCCGCGTCGGATGATGGCGAAAAAGCTGCGGCGGCGCTTCGCGCCGAGCAGATGCGCAAGCTCGAATACTTCGAGCGCACTGCGCCCTGACCTGCGGCGCGTCCGCAACCAACTGAAACCCGCCCGGCCTTGGCCGGGTTTTTTTATGGAGAATGGGAAAATGCCCAAGACCATTGCCGAGCTGCGCAAGCAGCGTGACGCGCTGGCGAAAAAAGCGCGGAACAATCTGGACGAAAACACCGGCGCTTTCGATCCGAAAGTGAATGACGAAATCTATGCTGACATCGAACGGATCGATGCAAAGATCAGAGCCGAGCAGCAGCAGCTTGACCTTGAAGCGCGCCTGCAGTCCGAAGCCGATGACCCGGACACCCCGGCCCCGAGTAATGGTAATCAGGTGCAACAGCGTCCGGGTGACGAAGTTCGCGCGCAGGTTTTTGATGCTTACGTGCGTGGTGGCGAAGCGGCGGTAAACCGTCTGCCGGAAAATGTTATGGCTGAATACGCCCGGCAGGTTCAGAATGCGCAATCCACTGGCGTTGACAGTGAGGGTGGCTATCTGGTCCCGACGACGTTTAGCGGTGTCCTGCTGGAAGCCATGGCGTCCTTTGGTGGTGTCCGTTCTGTTGCGACCATCGAGTCGACCACGGGCGGCGAGGCCATGCAGTGGCCGACGGTCGATGAGACGGCGGAAGAAGGTGAATGGCTTGCCGAAAACGGACCAGCGACTGACGGCGATATCACCTTTGGCACCACCATGATTGGCGCGCACCTGGCTTCGTCTCGTGTGGTCGCTGTGCCTTTGGCGCTGCTGCAGGATGCTGGTATCAGCAACCTTGAGCAGCGTATTGGTCGTATGCTGGCCACGCGCCTGTATCGCACGACGAACAAGGCGTATACGGTGGGTGACGGCACGGGTAAGCCGACCGGGATTGTGGGGGGTGCTGATCTGGGTCACACCACTGCGACGGGCCTTGTTGATAGCTTCGCGTGGGATGATTTCACCGAACTGGAACACTCGGTCGATCCGATCTACCGCCAGAATGCAGAATGGATGTTCCACGATACCGTTCTGAAGTCCGCGAAGAAGATCAAGGATCTGGATGGCCGTCCGATCTGGGTTCCCGGCGTCAGCGGGTCCGCGCCTGCGGAAATCAATGGATACGGCTACACCATCAACCAAGACATGGAAGAACCTGCGGCGGGCGTGGATTCCATGCTGTTTGGTGACCTGTCCAAGTACATGGTCCGCGACGTGATGGATGTGACGCTGTTCCGGTTCACTGACTCGGCCTATGCGAAACGCGGTCAGGTTGGCTTCATGGCTATGCTGCGCACCGATGGCAAGCGCATCGCTGCAAACGGCAAAGCCTACAAGCGTCTGCGCCAAGCGGCTTCCTGATCGGGGCTAACATGACATCCTGCCGCCCGCCTGATCGGGCGGCAGTTTTCATCTAAGAGAAAGGGCGCTGACAATGGCGGCGAAAAAGAAAGCAGCATCCGTTGCGGATGCGGGCAAGATCATCGTGGCATTTGCGCTGCGCGATGCTTTTGAGGGTGAAGGTGACGAAGCTGTCAAAACGCTGGCGAAGGGGCAGCGGATCGATTTGCCGGAAGATGAATTCAAGGCGTTGGCAAAAGACGGCTTCGTTGTTGAGGGCAAATTCGTGAAGATGATCACCGGCGTTGAAGGTGGCCGGTATAGCCTGAAGCCTAAAGACAATATCTGGCTTGCGCCTGAAATTTTCGAAGCGTGGAAAAAAGAGGGATATTGCGTCCTGTCGGATGAAGATCCGGGCATCGGTGACGTCCTGAAAGACCGCGAGGCTGCGGCGCGCGAAGCGCTGGCCCGGTGCGGGGAACTTGAAGGCCAACTGCAGGAAGTAAGCCTGCAGCTTGCAGCAGCGCAGGCGCAGGCTGTGAAGGTTCGTGAACTGATCGAGCCGGAGCCTGATAGCGGCAATGTGCTGGGCGATGAGGCGCAGGCGTTGCTGGCCGAGGTCATCGCCCTGATTGAAATGTTCCCCGAAGCGCTGGAGCCGTCGGAGAATGGTGAAGGGGGTTCAAAAGAACCTGAACTGAAACTGAACTGAGGCTCGCGCCATGTGGTTGGAACGGATTTCTGGCGGCAACGTCAACCTGATTGATCGGGATGACGCGAAGGCGCATTTGCGCTTGCTGGAAGATGACTTTGACGCTGAAGTTGATCGCGCCATTGCTGCCGCGACCACGTATCTGGATGTGGATGAAGATGGCTTTGGCGGGTTGGGTTTTCCCTTGATCAGCCAGCAATGGTCATCCAAGGCAAAGGCGTTTGCGCCTGCTGTGCTGCGTCTGCCATTCGGTCGGGTGACTGCCGTTAATGAGATCCGTTTCATCGCTCAAGATGGGGCTAATGGGACTGTTTCGGCTACGGACTACATTTTGACCCGGTCGGGCCGGGATGCGGTTGTGGCGTTGTTGCCCGGTAAGGCATGGCCAGCGGTGGCGGATCGGTCAGATTCCGTGGATCTGCGGTTTACGTCTGGTTTCGCCGATGTGGCGTCTGTCCCGGATGACATCAAGGCGGCGGCGCGTTTGCTGGTTGGGCATTTCTTCAACAACCGTGAGGCCACTGCGGCGGGTAGCGTGCCACGGGAAATCCAGTTGGGTGTTGAGCGTCTGGTTGGGCGGTATCGCCGATTCGGGGCCTGATCATGGGTCTCGGCAGTCAGGAATACAATCGACGAGTCGGCTTTGAACGCGAAACCGATGATCTGCGTAATGGGTTCAATGAACCTGTTTCGGGCTGGGTGCGTGTCGGTGAGACCTACGCCAAGCGCGTGGATATCAAGGATCTGGAAAAGCTGAGTGCCGGGCAGGAAATGGCTGCTTTGTCCGCGCGCTTTACCGTGCGCAGTACGGCCATGACGCGCGCCCTGACGCCTGCGCACCGTTTGGTGCTGTCGGGTGCCTGGGATGCGCAGGGCAAGCTGGTTTCGGGTGAAGTCTGGGATATCGACGGGGTGAAAGAGGTTCCCGGTGAATTGCACGCTCAGATCGAAATCACCGGAGTGCTGAGCCGTGAAAACCAAGTTTAAGGTTGAAGGCTTCAAAGAGCTAGAGCGCGCGTTGATGGACTTGCCCAAGGCAACTGCCAAGGGGGCCGTGCGGCGGTTCTTGAAAAAGGCGTTGCTGCCCGTCGCTGAGGCGGGCCGCGACAATGCCCCGGAACGTGAGGGTGGACTGAAGGCCAGCTATGGCGTCGGCACCAAATTGAACAAGCGCCAGCGCAAGCTTTCCAAGAAGGAAAGCGAGGTCGAGGTTTACGCGGGCGCGGATGATCCGGCAGCAGTGCAGACCGAGTTCGGAAACGAACACCAAGATGCACAGCCGCACCTGCGCCCGGCATGGGATGCGCTAAAGCTCAAGGTCCTTGAGTCGATCAAGGAATATGCGTGGGCGGAAATTGAGAAAACAGTGGCTCGCTACAAGAAGCGGTTGGCCAGAAAGGCCCGGTGATGGAAGAGGCATTGATGGCGCTGCTGTTGGGGCACGCGCCCCTGCAGGCGGTCGTGGCCGACCGCGTTCATTGGATGCGCAAGCCGCGCAGCGTTGCGGGTTTCCCCTATGTGAACCTGCAAGTCATTTCTGACCCGCGATCCTACCACATGAAAGGCCAGTCCGCGCTACGGTCCACGCGCGTGCAGGCTGACATATGGGCAGAAACCTATGCGGATGCTGAGGCCGTGCAGCGGGTGCTGACCGACT
The DNA here is from genome assembly GCF_056538605.1 of Ruegeria sp. BF7. Classification (NCBI taxonomy): domain Bacteria; kingdom Pseudomonadati; phylum Pseudomonadota; class Alphaproteobacteria; order Rhodobacterales; family Roseobacteraceae; genus Ruegeria; species Ruegeria sp. BF7. The sequence continues at coordinate 96,494 of NZ_JBQFTM010000007.1, forward strand.
TTCTGTCGGGCTATAGGGGCGCGCTGAGCGGCGTGAACTTCCAAGGAATCTTTATCGGTGGGGAAAGAGACCTGACCGACAAAACAACAGGTGAGGAACGCCAGCTATTCCGCATCAGTGTTGATCTTGAAATTAGCTGGAACAAGGAGACCTGAGAATGTCAGACGCTCAAATCGGCTTTGGGTCCGATTTTCTGCGCGGGGCTGCAACTGTCGGTGAGGTGACGAGCATTGGCGCGCCATCGTTGAGCCGTGACGTTGTTGACGCCACGCATATGAAGTCACCCGATGGCTGGCGCGAATTCATTGGCGCGCTGAAGGATGGCGGCGAAGTCACTGTTGAAATCCAGTCAAAACCGTCAAGCGCGGCCTATCAGGCTATGGTTGCGGATTTCGATGAGGCTGATCCGCAGGCGTACACGATCCAATTCCCTGATGGTTCTAATTGGACGTTCAACGCCCTTATCACTGGTCTGGAAACCTCTGACCCGCTGGATGACAAGATCACCACGTCGGCCACGTTCAAGATCACCGGCAAACCCACATTTGCGGCGACGTGATCATGAGCAACAAAATCAAGGGTAAAATCGATTTCACCGTAGGGGAAGAAAAGTACACCCTGCATTTCACCACTAACGCGCTGTGCGAGTTGGAGTCGGCTTGTGGGTCCAGTGCGATGAAGTTCATCAACGGGCTGGATCAGAAGGCCAAGGATGGCGATCTGCCCCTCAGTGATGTCCGGCTGCTGTTCTGGGCTGGCCTGCAGGAACACCATCCTAACACGTCTGTTCAAAAGGCCGGTTGGCTGATCCATGATATGGGTGGTTTGGATAAGGCCATGGAAATGGTCGGTGAGGCTGTTGGCGCAGCCTTTCCGCAGGCTGATGATGGTGACGGGGCTGCGGCTGAGGGAAACGCGGCGGGGGCGTCCTAGACTGGACGTCCCTGCTGGAAAGCTGGGTTGAGGCCGGGCAGGACCCGGCCCAATTCTGGTATCTAACCCTTCGGGAAATCTCTGTCATCATGCGGGGCGCGGCAAAGCGCATTGAACGGGAGCTGCTGTTCTCGGAAACCAATGCCTGGCTGACAGCCAAACTCATGATGACGGCTTACCACAAGCCCAAGAAATTTCCCGAGTTCAACAAGATCAGTTCAACCAAACGCAGGCGCAAAGTGCGTCGGCAAACTTGGGAAGAGCAAAAGGCTGTGGCTCAGGTTCTGAACGCGGCGTTTGGCGGAGAGGTTGTCTAGGCCATGGGTATCGGGAACGCCGTAATCGGCGCGCTGCGCGTTGTTTTGGGTATGGACAGCGCGGCATTCGAAAAGGGCGCAACTGCCGCCCAGAAGCGCACAGAAGCGTTCCGCAAGTCGATGCAGCACACCGGCAAACAGATGCAGCGCACGGGTAAGCTTATGTCTGCGTCTCTGACCGCGCCTTTGGTCGGGTTGGCCTATAAATCGGTCGCGGCGCAAAAAGAACAGGAGCGGGCAATCGCTTCTGTTACCGCAGCATTGGAAAGCATGGGCGATGGGGCAGGTTACACCCTGTCGCAATTGCAGGACATGGCGTCACAGATTCAGGACAAATCGCTGTATGGTGATGAAGAGGTCTTGTCCCGTGTAACGGCCAACCTGCTGACCTTCGGGAACGTGCAGGGCGATGTGTTCGCACGCGCGCAGCAAAACGCGGTGGATCTGTCGGCGCGGTTGGGTCAGGACCTGCAGTCTTCGGCGGTCATGTTGGGCAAGGCACTGAATGATCCGGTGAAGGGACTAACGGCGCTGAGCCGTGTCGGGGTTTCGTTCACGGAACAGCAGAAAAAGCAGATCAAAGCCATGGCTGAGGCCGGAGACATCGCGGCGGCGCAGGCGATGATCCTGGACGAGTTGGAAAAGCAGTATTCCGGGCAGGCTGAGGCGCTGGCAAATACTGATAGTGGCCGGATTACGCAGGCTTGGAATGCCATTGGCGATGCAACCGAGCGCGTCGGGGCCATCATTCTGCCGATCCTTGCGGATTTCGCGGATTACGTGAAGGGCTTGGCGGAGCAATTTCAGAACCTGTCACCGCAAACGCAAAAATTCATCGTGGTGGGTGGCGCTCTGGCGGCTGCAATCGGGCCGGTTGTTGCGGGGCTGGGTTTGATGATGACAGCCTTGGCCCCGATGGCTGGGGTTATTCTGGCTATCGTTTCCCCGCTTGGGCTGCTGGTGGCCGGCATCACTGCCGCAGGCGTGGCGATCTACCAGAATTGGGGGCAGCTTAAAGATGAGTTCCCGGCGATCACCGGGGCGATAGAAGCGGCAATCGAAGGACTGAAGGTGGCCTTTGGTGTCATTCTTGAAGTTGCGGGCGTGGCCTTTGAGGGGATCGGGCAACACATTCGCCTGCTGCTTGGTATCGTGGAATCGCTGCTAAGCGGTGACTTTCGCGGGGCGCTGGATGGCGCGTCTGAAATCCTGAAGAACTTCGGAACAATGGCTGTTGGCATTCTGGAAGCGCTGGTGGGTGACCTGTCAACAGCACTTAGCCGCGGTGTGGCGGTCGTGACCGAGTTCGGAAATGGGTTGCTGCAGGCGATGTCTGATCTGTTGGAAAGCATCGTTGCAGCAGCGGTGAACATTGGCCATGAGATTATCAACGGCCTGAAGCGCGGTATCGAAGAAAAGTGGGCCGACATAAAAGCTTACATCCATGAATTGGCCATGCAGCTTCCAGAATGGATCAGGAAGCCTTTGGGAATTCACTCGCCTTCGCGTGTGTTCATGGCGATTGGTGGGTTTATTGCTGGCGGTCTGGCGCTTGGCATTTCTGCAGGTGAAGCCGACGTTGCAGCGGCAACAGGGCGGTTGGTCAACGCGGCCTCTGTGGATGGTATGGTCGGATCTACCGCAGAACTTGCGAAGGGCTTCAAGACTGCGGGCGATGCGGCGAAGACTGCTTTTGGTGATCTGGGATCAACACTTGCCGGTCTTGTCAATCGCACGCAGACGCTGGGTGACGTGGCATCGTCTGTGTTCAGTAATCTGGCAAATTACTTCGGTGATCAGGCTGTATCAGGGCTGGCATCTATCGCGTCGGGAGCTTTCGGGGGCGGTGACGATTTCTTCTCAAGCCTCTTCGGCGGTCTGATCGGGTTCGCAAATGGTGGATCGTTCAATGTTGGCGGGGCCGGTGGAATTGATAGTCAAGTTGTCGCCTTTCGCGCGACTCCGAATGAGAACGTGACCATCACAAAGCCGGGGCAGGATATGCCGTCCAGCGGTGGATTTGTTGAGGTCAGAGTCGGCGTGGATGAAGACGGAAACGTTGTGCCTCTTATTGAGCGTGTCAGCGGTCGGGTTGCAGCGGGCGTTACTGCGGCTGGAATGAATGCAGTTCAGAGCAATTTCGGCGGCACGCTGAATGATCACTTGGCGCGGGATGGCTAAGATGAAACGTGAAATTGTCACCTTTCCTGCCGGTTTTCTGAAGCATTTGAAATGCGATTGGGACATTGACTGGCGCGGTCAGGATTCCGGCGAACGAAACTCGGGTTCAACGCAGGTTGTGCACAACGCCTTTCCCCGCTGGATTGGTACTGTGAATGTGTTTCTGGACGCTGCTGCAATCTCTCAGTGGCACGCAATCCGGGCGCAGGCGCAAGGTCGTTTGGGAATATATGTTGTTGAGATGTTTGATCCGGCTGGATTTGAAGCATCTGACCAATTCCAGAGTGGTATTCCGCATTCTACCGATGCGTTTTTCAGCACTGGTAAGGGGTACGCATATGATCCCTTTTGCGTTGCCCATGTCGCCGCCAGTGCAGGGGCGACGACTGTTCGCGTTGACGCGTCCGGCGCGGGTATCGTGCCGAGGGTTGGCCAAATCATGAGCCACAACGATTGGCCGTTTCGTGTGACTTGGGTCTCTCAGGTTGCTGGTGATGTTTATGACCTCGGCATTCAGATGCCGCTGCGTTCCGGGATCGAGGCCGGGGGCGTGATCAACCATCAGGGAAGGGGTCGATTTGAGCTTGTAGAGGTGGGCAAGGGGCACGCGATCTATGGCGCGGATCGAGTTGGCCGACCAAGCATCACACTGCGCGAGGTTCTCACCCGATGAGCTTTTTTCCTGACGGCTTCAACCCGAATGATCCAAATGTCGGGTTGTTGGATCTGTGTGAAATCGATACGCCGGACGGCCCGGAACGCTTCATCATTGGCACAGAGGGTCTGTTCACCGATGTGAACGGCAATCAATGGGTCGGGTCGCAGTTGCTTGGGGTTGGTGGTCTGGGCGCTGCAATAGACGGAAACGCACCTGAAGGCAGCGCCCGAATGGCGTTTTTTCAGGACCCGGACGCCTCTGATCTGATAGGCCAGGTGCGGGCGTTGGGTCTGGAATATTTGAACGGGCGGACCATCAGGTTTCTGGTGCAGCCTCTTAATTCCATGTCTGAGTTCTACGCGCCTGTTTACGCACCTATCCAATGGCTGCAGCGCACAATGCGCACGCTGGTTTTTAACGCGGACGGTGCGCAGGATAGATCGATCGGTGTGACGTTTGAGGCGTGGTCCGAGAACCGCCGCGCTGCGCGGCGAGTGATCCTGAATACAGAGGGGCACGCCAAGCTGATCGGGGAGGCAAATCCTAGTCTCGATCACATGCCTACAACCAACTACGAAGAAGAAAAGTTGTTCGGATGAAAATGAAGTCGGACATAGACCCTATCGCATTGGCTGACCGTCTAAGAAAGCGTGCCGTCGAGGCGTCGGACGAAAACAGGCATGACGATGCATTTCACTTCAATCTGGCCGCCGATCTAATAGCGGCGCTGGTTCAAGGAATTCAAAAGTAAAATGACGCCTCTTTATCAAGAGCTTCACAGATGGAAGGCCCTGCCATTCATCTGGGGTGAGACGGATTGCATGATGGTCTGCGCGGATTGGGTTCATCGCGTGCGGGGCGTTGATCCGGTTGCGGATATCCGGGGCACCTATGACAGCCGGGGCACCTGCCAGAAGGAAACCGGGTTTCTGCGTAACCCATGCGGAACCGTTGACCGCATTTTGAACCCGCATGGAATTCACCGGGTAAACCAGCCTCGGCGGGGGGATATCGCGGTCATCAGGATCGCGGAACCGGACGGGCGGATCTCGCCGTGTGGCGCAATCTGGCTTGGGTCAGCCTGGGGTTGCAAGGGGCCGACCGGCACGACAACGGTGCATCCGCGCGCAGTGGTCGAGGTCATGGCTGTTTGGGGTGTCGGCTATGAGGAATAAACTAATGGTCGCTGCCCTGATGGGCACAACGTTCCTGACGCCTAAACCTGCAGAAGCTGCGCCAGTGGTCGGATTCATTGCAGGCGCTATAGGTGTTTCGGCTTCAGCCGCAGCCGCTATCGGCATCAGTGCGGGGTTTGCGGCTGGTGCGACGTTCGGCGCAACTCTGATTGGCGGTGTGCTCGTCAAAACTGTTGTGGCGGTTGGATTGTCAAAGTTGGCCCAGAAGCTGCAGAGCAGGGCAGCAGGTGGCGGGCAATCATCCCCATCGGCGCGCATTGCGAACTTTGCCCAGCCGATTTCCTACGCGGAGACGTGTTATGGGCGGTTCAGGAAAGGCGGGCCTTTGGGCTTTACGGGTTTCAAGGTTGCCCGGCGCTTTTATGTGCCCATCTTGGCGGCCCATGAGATTGAGGCTTTTGACGAACTTTGGCTGGATGAGCGGCAAGTTTGGCTGAATTCTTCCACCTATCAGGGCGATAGCAACGTAACGGTCGGCCCGATTAAGGGCTATGGTCGGATCAACCCGTTCACCGGGGCACCGGGTCAAGTGGCTGATCCGGGGCTTAGTTACAATTTCCCCGAGATTACCAGCGCCCATAACTTCAAGGGGCTGGCCGGTGCTGCCGTTTGGGCCAAGCGCCCGCCTGATGAGGATTTCACCAGAATTTACCCGAACGGCAAGCAGTGGACCTTTTCTGCAGTCATTCGCGGAAAGAAAGACATTTACGATCCGCGCGATCAGACGCGCAAATACACTGATAACGCCGCGCTAATCCTTGCGGATTGGTTTACCGACTATCTGGGCGGCTCGGTGGATTGGGATGAGGTGGCCGTTGAAGCGGATGCTTCGGGTGAATGGGTTACCAATGCCCAAGGCGAGAACCAGAAGCGATGGACATTGAATGGCTCGATTTCTTCTGAACAGGAATTCGAACAACAGCGCGCCCAACTTGCAGTGGCGTGTGATGCTTTCGTTTACGAACGCACAGACGGGAAAATCGGTTTCAAGGTGGGGCGTTGGATCGAGCCAACACTGACCCTGACGGCTGACGATTTCTATTCCTTTGAGTTGACTGAAGGGCGCTGGGGGGCGGATTCACCTGACGAAGTCGCCGCCCAATACGTTGAGCCAGACAACAAGTGGCGGGAAACGCCAAGCGGGGTTTGGGTTGAAAACGATGTTGCAATTCCCAAGCGGGATGAGCCGCAACTGTTCATGTGCACCAATCACAATCAGGCGTCCCGCATCAACAAACGTCTGGCGCGAACGAAGCGTGCCGATTTTCAGTTGCGGGGCACTATGGGCCTCAAGGGCTATGAATTGCTGGGCGGCGGTGAAAATGGGTCAGCGCACCGTTTCTTTCGGGTGATCCATGAGGAAATGGGTGTTGATGAAGTTTTCGAGATTGGCGAATTGGCGCGGGAAGGTGTTGGAACTTTCTCGCTTCAGGCCAACTCGGTCAAAAAGGCCGACTTCGACTTTACGGCTGCGACCGAAGAACCCGCGCGGCCAGAGTTCAGCGACGTTCAGAATGATGGTTCTGTTCCAGAGCCCGCGTCTGTGAAAGTGGGTGCAGAAAGTGCCTCATCTTTGCGTGTCGTGTGGGACGGGCAGGATGACGCCTACACGCCGGAAATCCGATACCGTTTGTCGGGAACGCAGAACTTCACCGCTTTAAAAGGGACTGCAGGTTTCCCGTCGGGCCTCATTACTGGCTTGGCTTCTGGTTCAACGTACCAACTGCAGGTGAGGAACACCAAGCAGGGCGTCGGTAGCTCGGAATGGACCCCGGTTATTACGACTTCTGCGACCGTGACCGTCGATCCGACCGTGCCAGCCGCATTGTTGAGCCTGGACGCGGTCGGCGATGTCGGCGGCGCTGAGGTCACAATCTCGGCACCGGACGATCCGGCCTATTTCGGCGCAAGACTATACCGCAACACCAGCAACGACTTCGGCACCGCGCAGGTCATTGGGACGCTGTTTGGCCCGGAGAACACAAGCGCAACTTTCGCAGACGAAGGTCTGACGGCAGGCACTTATTACTATTGGGCCGAACCTATTAACGCATCTGGCAGCGCAGGGCCGCTGTCTGGGCCGAACAGCACGGTCGTAACCTAAGCACTGAGGCAATCATGGCAGCACTTTCCCCAAAAACGATCATGCACGGCAACCCGCCGAGTCCTGCGCACCAGCCGGTTCCGTCTGAACTGGCGGACTGGATGCAGGAGTTTGAAAGCCTTGCCGCAGGCGGTGGGCTGAATTACGTGAACCATTCGGTTGCCGCACTGCAAGCGCGGTCTGGTGTATCAGACGGCGAATTCGGGCTGGTTGTGACCACGGCGTCAGAGGGTGGCACCTATGAGCGTGTGTCCGGCAATTGGGTCAAGGTTGCAGGTATCCCGGCAATATTCACAGAAAGTCAGGCGGCAGTTGAGGCGTTGGCGAGTGCGGCGGAAGCGCTGGTCAGTGAGCAAAAGGCTGCGGCGTCAGAGGCCAGTGCAGAAAGCGACCGCGCCGGTGCGGAGTTGGCCCGGAGTCAAACTGAAACGGCTCGAACGCAGGCCGAACTGGCCGCTCAGGCTGCGGGTGCGATGATGTATGACAGCGTTGCCAACGGTTTGGCGGGCACGTCGAATGGCAATGTTTTTCTGGTGCAGATCGAGCCGGGCACACAGGTCTATCGAAATGACGGCGGATCGGAAACGTTGCTTGGCTGGTTGGGCGAGGTTCTGTTCGATGACGTGATTTCTGTTTTGACATCAAGCCTGACCGGGTTCAGTGCCGGAACCACGATCAGAACCCGGAAAGACAGCGTTTCCCTTATCGCTCTGGACGCCGCTGATCCTGTATTTGACAGGCAGAATGCAGGCGGGACCAAGTTCCTAGTTCCGGGTCGCAATCAGTTCTTTCCCGAGGCGTTTGGCGCGGTCGGAGACGGTGTAGCAGACGATACCGCAGCGTGGAATGCTCTGCTTGCGGCGGCAGCGCGGGCATCGGCAAGTGGCCCCGTTTTTGTCTATGGCCGTGGTCACTATCTGGTTGATCAGCTTGAGGCGCTTTCGCAGTACGCGGCGGGCGCAATCGTCGGGTTGCAGCATGATTCTGTTTTCTTCGATCTTCGCGGCGCGGTCTTGGAACACTCGGGCGTTGGCGACGGAATCCTTTTCGCTGAGGGCAACGGGGTTACACGACACAAGACGAATCTGGACGGCGGGCAGTTCATCCCCCACGCCAATACCAAGTGGTTGACCAAGGCGCGTGATCTTCGGTCTTCGCGGTGGGCACCCGAAATGTATGGGTCCTCTACGGGCGGTAACTGCATCGGGCATGTCGCGGAGTTGTGGCGTACGTGGTCCGAGAATATGTCCTACGGTGCGGCTGGTGACAAATTGGAGGTGCGCCAGATCGCGCATGGTCTGGCTTTCTTCGGGCGTGCGGAAAGCTGGGCCATCGAGGCGATGTGGGCAAACCCGTCATGGTTCGTCCAAGGTGTCAACAATCTCGGGTATTCCTACGCGGACGATGCGGCGGCTGTCGCGGCCAAGGGCAGCACTGCAGTCGAGGGGGATTATTACTATCGCAGGGAAGCGGGTTACGGTGCGGGGTATCGCATCTATCGGGCCTCTGGCTGGGTCGATGCGATGTATTGCCGGGGCGAAGTGTTCGGATGGGCTGAGCAGCCGATTGCGACCAGCGATCCCGTCAGCCCTGAAAAGGGCGATCTTTACTACAATTCGGCGGCGTCCGAAGTGCGGGTCTGGGACGGCTCTGCATGGCAGGCCGCGCACCAGATTCCCGAAGTTGACACCAGCATTTCCGGTCGCAGCTTTGCGCGTACCAACATCTACGATCTGCTGCTGGCGTCCCCGTATTCGGACAGCGCGGACGGCCAAGCTATTCTGGTTCAGAATGCATCGCTGTATGAGAGCAATATTGACGGCGTTCGTGGGGTCGCAGACAACAACGGCAATTCTCTGATCTATTGGAGCGTCGCATTTGCGCCCGGCACGATCATTCAAAACATCGGCGTCGAAAAGGCCAACATCGGCGGCAACCCTGAAGGCATGGGCGTGCGTGCCGGGCCTCGGGTTGCGGATGCACCCAAACCGCCGCTGTTGAGAAACATCCGTTACAGCACGTCGCGGGGTCTGCCGGTCGATCCTCTGGCGGGGTTCGTCTGGGAAGGGCAGGATTATGAAAACTTCATAACCACCGTTGCTGGAACACCTGTTGAGGTCGTGAATGCCGGTATGCTGTGGCCGAACACGATGTTCGAAATCACTGTCAAATCCAATGACAACGAGGTTCTTGCCAGCGCCATCGTGGCCCGTAAAAACGCATCCAGCGTTCTGCAGGTCATCGACAAGATGGCCAGCACAGTTATCGTGCCGTTTTCGGTATCTTCTCCCCCTGTCGATCAGTCACTGGTCTCAATGGCCGGTAGCCGCTTCGTTGCGCCGAGGGGTGGTTCTTTGGTCGGCATTACGGTTTGTGCAAACACAAATGTTAGCTCAGGAAACATCAACTGCGAACCGCGCATCAGCACCGGTGATCTGAACGCGTCGGGTGCAAACCCAAATCTTGACGCCACATTGTTCAGCGGTTTCTTCGCCCAGAATACACAGGACCCGCTTTCAGACACCTTCGAGGCCGGAAACAGCATCTATGCGGTCTATGAGACAACCACTTTTTCTGGGCCAACAGAAGTGCAGTGCGGCTTGGAATTGCTGCTGAACGGGTTGCATGAATGGGGGGCGGACGTCTCGGGCAATCTGACACTAAAAGCGCTGACATCGGAAACCGATCTGCGCGTGACGATGCGAGTGCTGAAGCCGTAACCAGTCGATGGCTTTGCAAAATCAAGAAGGGCAAGGGGCAAAACAATATGAAACTTGAGTTACTAGGGTCCGCTTCGGCGGGCCTTTTTGCTGCGGTAGGGTCGTGGTTGGCGGTTTACGGGCTGGCGTGGGAAGTTTTGATCGTCGCGCTGTTGGGCGCGATGGCAGCCGTACTGGACCTGGAGGATTGGGCGGCTAAAAAAGTGGTCCTGCTTCTGCTGTTCAACACCACAGTCGGGGCGCTTGGCGGGCCGGTTCTGTTTGCCTATGCGCAGATCAGTTTGGAGAGTGTTCCGCGCGCGGCAATCTTGCTGCTACCGTTTCTGACGGCCTTTTCTGCTCATACGATAATCACCGAATTGCGGGATCCGCTCTTGGCGGCTGCAGCTCGGGCTTTGTCGTGGGTGGCGGGGGTGAAGAAATGAAGCAGGTGTTGCAGGGCGCGAAACGCACCGCGCGGAAAACATGGTATCGCCGGGCCAAGCTGGTTCTGGCGGTCGTTCTTTGGGGAATGCTGGTCTTCGCCCTGCAGTCGATGACCTGACACTCATTTACATCTAGGAGAGATTGCCATGAAGTTGGCTGTTGTCGTGGGCCATAACGCCCGCGCACAGGGTGCTGTGCGCCCTGATACCGGAGAAACAGAGTTTGCGTGGAATTCCGATCTGGCGCGCGTTATCAAGTCTCTGGCTTCGGAGTATCCGGGTATAGAGGTAAGGGTTTTCTTTCGTGAACCCGGATCATCATACACCCGCGAAATTCGGGACGTCTATCGCCGCGCCGATCTGTGGGGATCGACCGCGTCTGTGGAACTGCATTTCAACAGCCATCACAACCCGCGCGCCACCGGCACCGAGACCCTGACCAGCGGCACGGCGCTGTCCTTGGCGTATGCCGAGGCGTTGCAGTGTGAAATGCTTGAGGCTCTGGGCCTGCGGGATCGAGGTGAAAAGATCGTGCGCAAGGGCCGTGGTTCGGCCAGTCTGATTTCTGGTCGCGCGCCTGCGGCCCTGATCGAGCCATTCTTCGGATCGTCGCCCGCTGGCCAGCAGGCCACGGATGAGCCGCATGAAATGCGCAAGCTGGCCCACGCGATCCTGCGCGCAACTGAACAGGTGTTCTGTTGATTCGCCTTTGGGGCTTGCTGATTTGCTTTAGCGTCCTGACAGCCTGTTCTGGTGGTCAGGCGCTAAAGTTTCTGACGGGTGGCGGGCCGAATGTTGCCGCCAACGTTCAGGCCGGAAAGACAAACAGTCAGACCATTGGAACCACGGCGAACACCAATCAAAAAATTGTCAGGCCGCAGGCGGGGGTTATCCGTCAGTCATCAGATTCAAGCAAGGTGCAGGCGGAAACGGTTGAGCAGGTAACCGTTCAGGAGGTCCACACACCAATTTGGATCATCGTTGCGTTTGCCGTCGCGCTTCTGCTGGACAGCCCCTTGCGGTGGCCGGGGCAGATCAAGAAAGCTTTGTCTTGATGCTGCTCTTGTCCGTTCTTGTGGCGCTCGTATCGGGTCGCGTGAAATATCTTCAGAAGAACCATAGCAGAACGAGTACCGATGTCGCTGTAATAACGGCCAGCAGGACCGAGGTTGTGGCGCTCGTATCGGGTCGCCCTTGCTCATGTAGCATTCCTGCGATGAAGGCAAAAAACAAAGCGCCTGCTGTGAGGGCTGCAGCCAACAGATGAATAGATAGTACCACTTTCCGCGATTCCTTTTTTTGCGTTTTTGCACTCTTCTACGCCCCAAAGCAGTATGTGCAAGTGGCGGAGAGGCTCTGATCCCTCTTCCTTTTTTTGCGTTCCTGAAAAGCTACTAATCAATGCTGGGCTTCGAAAGAACATAACCCGGCGCGTGAATTCTGTTCTGTTGCGTAGGGTCTATTCGCCAGCCTGGTGGGTATGGCCGAAACTTGAACTAGAAAGGGCTGGGCCGCGTTACGGCCCAGCCCCTGATCATTGGAATCAAACAGCGTTGCGCTCTTTGATTTCGTTCTGCACTGCCTGGGCGATAAATGCCGACCGATTAAGCTCAAGCTGATCTGCGGCGGCATCTAATGCGGCTAACAGCCCCCGATCCATACTGGCATTGAAGCGAGTAGATTTCGTGGGTCTGGGTATGTGGGGCACCAAAATTAAATAGGCACCCTCGGCCAAATCTTCGGCCAATTCATTACGGATATCCTCAAGGGCGCTGGGGGCCGGGTGGTCCTCAACATCGGACAGATAGTCATCCAATGCGCTGATTGCATTCTTCAGCACGCCCTCTTCTTCATCCGCAGCCGCAAAGCAGTCCGGTACGTCCGGGAAGGAAACGCCAAAGGCGCTACCGGGATCGTGGTGGACGATTGCGTAATAGTACATAGACTCCGTACTTTCTCCGTTTTTAAGTGACAGCAAGTTCCGCGTGTGAAACCTGTGGTTGGTGCCTACGGGCTGGATTAGATCCAGCCCGCCTGCTTTGCTATGTTGCGGGCGGTGCCTTTCGGCAAGTCCCGCTTAGGATGTGGAACAATAACTGTCCGGGTTCCCTTGCGAAGTTTTACGTGTGATCCAGCTTGTGACACCTTTTCAAACCCTTCGCGTTGTAGCCGAGCAATTATCTTTTTGCTGTCGGTTTCCATGTGTATATATTTACACAACTTCGCTTAACAGGTCAAGGGTGAGTGTGTAAATAATTACACACAAATCGAGAGACTACCGCCACCAATCCTGCGGGTAGTAGGGGCGGCAGTTGCCCTGCATGTTGTCGGTTGAAACCCGGCTTTCCGGGCAGTCCTTGGCGATGATTGCCAGTGCCTGTGGCAACTCGGTCTCCGCGCCCACGATTTCCAGAAACCGCGCCTTGCTGTAGCGTCCAAACCGACCGCAATAGTCGCATTGAATCTCGACGGTGGGCAGGGGGAAGTCTTTCGCGCGCATGTCGGGCTTTTACCACAGGACGAGCCCGCGCATACCTTCAGTTTAATTCCGGGGCATTCCGCGAACATGCCCAGAGGTTTGTACGGGATTTGTACGAAACCTTGTCAGCAATGCACGGTTTGTTCCTGCAAGTTTCTGCGAGTTACACGGACGGGTTTCGGGTCTTTCAGGATTAAGTCATTGTTTTACCGGGGAAATCATGGTGCTGCTGGAGAGAATTGAACTCTCGACCTCTCCCTTACCAAGGGAGTGCTCTACCTCTGAGCTACAGCAGCGCCGTGGGCGGGTGATTAGACTCAAACGAAACGCGGCGCAAGGGTGTCTGGACGGTTTTTTTCGCCTCCTGTAGAGAAAGACAATGACAGAAAAAAAAACACCCAAAAAACGCGGTAAATCCGGTGATGCACGCGACGAGCGGCTGAAGGCAGCGCTTAAGGCGAATATGGCGCGGCGCAAGGCGCAGGCCAAGGCGCGGGCGGCATCCGGGCACACTGTCGATAAGGACGAGGGATAAGAGCAGATGGATTCGATTTTGGTGACGGGCAACGGCCCGCTGAACGGGCAGATACCGATTGCAGGGGCTAAGAACGCGTGTCTGACGCTCATGCCCGCCACCTTGTTGAGCGAAGAACCGCTGACGCTGACCAACGCACCGCGGCTGAGCGACATCAAGACTATGACGCTGTTGTTGGAGTCGCTGGGGGCCGAAGTTTCCTCGCTGCAGGACGGGCAGGTGATCGCCATGTCCAGCCACAGCCTGACCAGTCACGTCGCCGACTATGAAATCGTGCGCAAAATGCGTGCATCTAACCTGGTTCTGGGCCCGTTACTGACCCGGTTCGGAGAAGCCGTTGTCTCGCTGCCCGGTGGGTGCGCGATTGGCGCGCGCCCGATGGACCTCCACGTAGAGGGGCTCGAGGCGCTGGGCGCTGAGATTGAACTGAAGGACGGATACCTGCACGCCAAGGCGCCAGGCGGTCTGAAGGGCGCGGTGCATGAGATGCGCTTTGCCTCTGTCGGCGCGACCGAGAACATCGTTATGGCGGCCACTTTGGCAAAGGGTACCACGGTGCTGAAGAACGCCGCGCGTGAGCCAGAGATTGTCGATCTGGTCGAATGTTTGCGAAAGATGGGCGCGCAGATTTCGGGTGAGGGCACCTCGACCATCGAAATTCAGGGCGTTGATCGCCTGCACGGCGCGACTCATCAGGTTGTGACCGACCGGATCGAACTGGGCACTTATATGCTAGCCCCCGCTATCTGCGGCGGTGAGGTCGAGCTGCTGGGCGGTCGGATGCGTCTTGTCGATTCTTTTGCCGAGAAACTGGAGGCCGCCGGGGTCAGCGTTACGGAAACCGACAAGGGCCTGAAAGTTGCGCGCAAGAATGGGCGCGTTCAGTCCGTGGACGTGGTCACCGAACCGTTCCCCGGTTTTCCGACCGACCTGCAGGCACAGATGATGGCGCTGATGTGTACGGCCGAGGGTACCTCGGTGCTGGAAGAGCGTATTTTCGAGAACCGCTTCATGCACGCGCCGGAGTTGGTGCGCATGGGGGCGAATATCGAAGTGCACGGTGGTACGGCTACGGTCACCGGAGTAGAGCAACTGAAGGGCGCGCCGGTGATGGCAACGGACCTGCGGGCCTCGGTTTCGCTGATTCTGGCAGGACTGGCAGCCGAAGGGGAAACCACGGTCAGCCGGGTCTATCATCTGGATCGCGGATATGAACATGTGGTGCGCAAGCTGGAAGGCGTGGGCGCCAAAATCGAACGGATCAAAGGCCAATGACAGACGCAAGCTTTCACGACGGGCGCGAAGCCCCGCTGAACCTCGGCGCCGAGGATGGCGATGACCTGCAGGTGATTTCTACACTGACGCAAGATGCCGTGTTCCCGATGACCGAGATGAAATGGCAGCCGTCGCAGCGCCGGTTTGGCCTGCTGTTGAACCGCTTTCGTTGGGAAGATAAGGACGCCGCCACCCGCCGAGGACGTGCATTCGAACGTGTCCAATCGGTTCTGGTGTTTGACTCGGTGCTATCGGTGGCCAGCCAGGGTGTAGATCGCAGCGACAAGGATATGGTGGTGTCTTTGCTGTCGGTCGATTTCGAAGCGGGTGAGGACGGCGCAGGCCAAATCATCCTGACATTGGCAGGTGACGGCGCGATCCGTCTGGCGGTTGAGGCGATTGACGCAACGCTCAAGGATGTGACGCGGCCCTATCAGGCCCCGTCGGGGCAGGCCCCGCACCATCCGGAATAAGCGCGGCATATCACAAGCGTTCTCCGAGCCTCCGGCGGGTTCGGGGCTGCGCCGCGCGACTGTGTTCGATGTGTTCGATCTGAGCCGGGTTCTGGTCCGCTCGATCACCCAGCTGTGTCAGGTGGATCATCAGGGTGACCCGCAAGCCATCGCGAAATGGACGGTGAACAAAGACCCCGAGACGATTCGGCGCTGGATCAGGGACGGGGCGCAGATCTGGTTGGCTGAACGTGCAGGTCAGGTCGCCGCCGTAGGTGGATTGCGTAACGATGAGATCACCCTGCTCTATATCGATCCGGATCATACCGGGCATGGTATCGGGTCGGCCTTGCTGCGTCGGCTGGAACAGGAGTTGATCGCTTCGGGCCATACCGAAGCCCGGCTTGAGGCGACACAAACGGCCCAGGCGTTTTATAGGCGGCATGGCTGGCAGCCTACCGGGCAATGCGGCGCGCGTGGTGACGTTTCCTGTTTCGCCATGCGCAAATCGCTGCACCCCGCCGAGAAGGGTTGAGGCCAGCCCATCCCGGCGATATGTCCCGATCAAATGCCCGGAGAGCCAGATCATGCCCGTTTTCCTAGATTCCTCGTCGCCCGAGTTTGAACACGCCTTTCAGGCGCTGTTATCGGCCAAGCGAGAAGACAGCCCGGATGTGGACGCCGTGGTTGCGGAGATCATTGAGGATGTGCGCACCCGGGGCGATGCGGCTGTGATTGAGCTGACCGCCAAGTTTGACCGGCTGGAACTGACGCCGGAAACACTGGCGTTTTCTGTCGATGAAATCGCCGAAGCGGTCGCGCAGGTCTCGGACGCGGACCGTGCCGCGCTGCAACTGGCGGCCGAACGCATCCGGGCCTATCACGAACGGCAGATGCCAGAAGACCAGCAATGGACCGACACCGCCGGGGCGACACTGGGGTGGCGCTGGTCGGCGGTCTCGGCGGCGGGGCTTTACGTGCCGGGCGGTCTGGCCTCGTACCCGTCTTCGGTTCTGATGAATGCGATTCCAGCCAAGGTGGCAGGAGTTGACCGGCTGGCCATTGCGGTGCCGACGCCGGACGGGCAGGTGAACCCTCTGGTCCTGCTGGCGGCACAACTGTCGGGCGTCGACACAATCTATCGCATCGGTGGCGCGCAGGCGATTGCGGCGCTGGCCTATGGTACCGAATCCGTCGCGCCAGTGGACAAGATCACTGGTCCGGGAAATGCCTTTGTCGCTGCTGCCAAGCGCCGGGTTTTCGGTAAGGTGGGCATCGACATGATCGCGGGTCCATCCGAGATTCTGGTGATCGCCGACAAGGAAAATGACCCGGACTGGATCGCGCTGGACCTGCTCAGTCAGGCCGAGCATGACGAAAGCGCGCAATCGCTTTTGATCACCGACGAAGCTGCGTTCGGACAGGCCGTGGCGCAGGCCGTGGAAAAGCGCCTGGAAACCTTGCAGCGCCGCGCGATCGCCGGAGCCAGCTGGCGCGACTTTGGTGCGGTGATTACCGTGCGCGACTTGGACGAGGCTGCCGCGCTGTCAAACCGCATCGCACCAGAACACCTTGAACTTTGCGTCGCCGACCCGGTGGCGCTCAGCCAAAAAACCATTCACGCCGGCGCAATCTTTCTTGGCCAGTATACGCCCGAAGCCATTGGCGATTATGTCGGTGGCCCCAACCACGTGTTGCCGACCGCGCGTTCGGCCCGTTTTTCGTCCGGCCTCAGCGTGATGGATTTCCTCAAACGCACGACACTCAGCCAGATGACGCCCGAGGCACTGCGGGCCATCGGACCAGCCGCCGAACAACTGGCGCAATCGGAAAGCCTTGAGGCGCATGGCCTGTCGGTCACCGCGCGTCTCAAGCGGTTGAACGGCTGAATTGGCGTAACGACGCAGTGTGACCTCAAATAAGGCCCGGTCGAAAGACGACCGCAGGGAACAAAACAAGGAGGTCTAATGACTTTTCGCAAAACAATCACTCTGTTTCTACTACCTGTCATCTCAGCATGTACATCCTATGTGCCTAGCCAGAACGACGTGCAAAGAGCCAATGATAGCTGTTTAGGTGACGAACTTTGTACTCTCGCCACCATTTGGACCAACGGCTACAATGAAACGGCAGGTACAAACTGGGGTCACGGGATATCTGTGAGTGAAGCAAAAACAGATGGGAAAGTAGTTTTTTTGACGTTCGATGTTGGTGACCGCGTGAAAAATAGACCTACCAACTTGAATGATTCTACAGCTAAACAACAGTTTGAATACGGCATATGGCGAGCTCTTTGTTCCGTAGACGGGTCGCGACACTTCTTTGAGTTGGGCGGGGAGGTCCAGTACGCTGCGTACTTGCCATCTGACCAATTGTTCTCAATGCAAACGATTAAGTCCTGCAGCTGGTCATCGGCCCCTCCGGGGTAAGAGCGTGGCGAATGGTCTGGCAGGCTTTGGTCAAGTTGTGAGATTCGGTCCGCAGATCACAAATAGGAGCCCTTAAGGGGCTTCTGTCCGTTGCCGAACGAAATACGTTGTTATAGGTCTGTGCAGACCCGAAACACTGTGACCATAATGATGACCCGCATTTCGCATATCGAATTGGATGACCGTAATCTGCCCCCGCCGACCCCCGAGATCGAGCAGGAGCGCAAGGTTGCTATCTATGACCTGCTGGAAGACAACAGCTTTGCACTGCCCCAGCGGGACGGCCGCGAGGTACCCGAGGGGCCATACCACGTGCAGTTGTCGATCCGGGACAAGCGGCTGGTGTTCGACGTCGCCACCGAGGCCGAGGAAAAAGCGGCCGAGTTCCACCTGTCACTGGGTCCGTTCAGGCAGGTGGTCAAAGACTATTTTCAGATCTGCGAAAGCTATTTCAACGCGGTCAAGACCTTGCCGCCCAGCCAGATCGAAACCATCGACATGGCTCGCCGCGGTATCCACAACGAAGGCAGCCGCGTGCTGCAGGAGCGGTTGGAAGGAAAAGCAGATATCGATACTGACACCGCCCGTCGCCTGTTCACGCTGATCTGCGTGCTGCACTTCGGGGGCTGACGGGTGAAGCCTTTGCCGCAGTCGGTCCTGTTTTGTTGCGACCACAACTCGGTCCGGTCACCGATGGCCGAAGGCATCATGAAGAAGTTTTATGGCACCGGCACTTATGTGCAATCTGCCGGTGTGCGCAACGACTTTGAGATCGACGGGTTCTGCATTTCGGTCTGCCAGGAAATCGGGGTTGAGCTTTCCCGCCACCGGACGCGCTCGTTTGACGAGATGCAGGAATGGGGAGATGACCTCAGCTCTTTTGACCTAGTGGTCGCCCTGTCGCCCGCCAGCCAGCGAAAAGCGCTGGAACTGACCCGGATTTTTCATCTGGATGTCGATTATTGGCCAATAATGGACCCTACCGGGCTGGGCGAGAATCGCGAAGAAAAGCTACATCACTACCGACAGACCCGCGATCAGATCATCGGGCATCTGAAAGAACGCTGGGGCGAACCTACGGAGTGACCATGAACCAGACCGTCAAAACCTATTTCGAAGCTTTCAATGCAGGCGATGTGGACGGCATGTTGGCCTGCCTGTCCGATGACGTGGCGCATCACGTGAACGAGGGCCAGATTCGCGTCGGTAAAGAGAAGTTCGCGGCATTCTGCGAACACATGAATCGCTGCTATCGTGAGAACCTGACCGATATTGTGGTGTTCAACACCGAAGGTGGTACCCGCGCCGCGGCCGAGTTCATCGTAAACGGCACCTATCTGGAAACCGACGAGGGCCTGCCCGAGGCGCATGGCCAGACCTACCGCCTGCCCGCCGGGTCGTTCTTTGACCTGAAGGATGGCAAGATCACCCGCGTCACCACCTTCTACAACCTCGCCGACTGGACCAAGCAGGTTTCGAATGGCTGAGGTTACCGCCGTCCGCCCCCTGACCGGAGCGGCGCTGGGGGCCGCTCTGGACGACGTGGCGCGCCTGCGGATCGAAGTGTTTCGGGCGTGGCCGTACCTGTATGACGGTGATTTGGAATACGAACGAAAATACCTGCAATCCTACCGCGACAGCGACAAGGCGATTGTGGTTGGTGCTTTCGACGGTGACCGCCTGATCGGGGCCTCGACCGGGGCGCCTCTGACCGAACACGCCGACGATTTCGCTGTGGCTTTCGAAGGGTCCGGGTTGGACCTGTCCGAGATCTTCT
Source organism: Ruegeria sp. BF7 (assembly GCF_056538605.1). Taxonomy (NCBI): domain Bacteria; kingdom Pseudomonadati; phylum Pseudomonadota; class Alphaproteobacteria; order Rhodobacterales; family Roseobacteraceae; genus Ruegeria; species Ruegeria sp. BF7. The sequence goes on from NZ_JBQFTM010000007.1 coordinate 115,975, forward strand.
ACTGTGCCGAGTCTGTTCTGCTGTCCGACTACCGGAGGCAGGGTGTCGGCCACAAATTCTTCGACCTGCGCGAGGCCCATGCCCGCGCGCTGGGTTTTAAAAAATGTGCCTTTTGCAGCGTCCAACGCCCGGCCGATCATCCCATGCGGCCGGAAAGCTACCGGCCACTGGATGCATTCTGGCGCGCGCGGGGCTACGAACCGTTGCCCGGTGCAATCGCGCAGTTTTCGTGGAAGGATATCGGCGAAGAGGGTGAGACGCTCAAACCGTTACAGTTCTGGATCAGGGATTTGCCAACGTAATCCGCGCTAGCGCTTCAAGTCCGGTGTTTTCGGCTGAGCAGACCGTATTTGACGGCCCACCCTCTGAGGGACAAGCTCTTGCGTTTTTCCTGCTTCAGCGGCTTTTTTACTTGTGCACCGCTCTTTCGATTGAATTCGAACACGTCGATAACGCGTTCCGCACAGCCACAGGCTTCGCCCATGCCAACTTTGGCAAAATAGAACTTCTCGAAATTTTGCGGGTTTTGCATGGTCTTCCTCCTAAGCACATTGAAACACTTCGGATGTCTTCTGCCAATTCACTTTCCCGTCGATGATGGCTGGGGCGAACAATGCGTCTGTACAGTTCGAGACGCCGTCTATTAGTGTCTCGCCAAACCAGGCCTGAGGAGCCCGCGCTATGAAAGTCGCAACCGCCGCCTATAATCTTGACTGGCTCGACAGCTGGGCGCAGTACGAGGATAAGCTGTATCGCTGGGTGGCCGAAGCTGCCGGGCAGGGGGCCGAGCTTCTGGTGTTTCCGGAATACGGTGCGATGGAACTGTCGACGCTCGACGGGGCTGAGGTGGCAGGTGATCTGGAGCGTTCGATCCGGGCTGTATCGGATCGGATGGAGCAGGCGAAGACCCTGCATCAGCGCATCGCTCAAGAATACAAAACCTACATTCTGGGCGCATCGGCGCCGGTTGTGGATGGGCCGGGCCGTCCGGTAAATCGCGCAGCGCTCTACGCGCCTGATGGCGGACAGGATCATCAGGACAAACAGATCATGACCCGGTTCGAGCGCGAAGACTGGGATATCGTGCCGGGCGGGCCACTCAAACTCTTCGACACTGCATTGGGGAAAATCGGCGTGTTGATCTGCTATGACAGTGAGTTCCCCTTGCTGGGCCGAGCGTTGAGCAAGGCTGACCTGATCCTTGTCCCTTCGTGTACCGAAGCATTGGCAGGCTATTGGCGCGTTCGCATCGGGGCGATGTCGCGAGCGTTGGAAAATCAATGTGTTACCGTAATGGCGTCTCTGGTCGGGAACAATGATTGGTCCGAGGCTGTGGATATGAACACCGGCACCGGCGGCGTTTTTGGCCCGCCCGACAAGGGGTTCCCAGCGACCGGTGTGCTGTCTGAGGGCGTCCTGAACCAGCCCGGCTGGACCTATGCCGATATCGACCTGACGACCATTGCCGAAGTCCGCGCCGATGGGAATGTACTGAACCGCACCCACTGGGAAGAGCAGGCGCCCCGAGTCGATTCAGTCACAATATCGCGCCTTTAGGTGATTCCGCCCTTGAAATAGGGCCGAAATAGGCTCATTTAAGCCCACATCCCCGTAGATTCTGCGGGTGCAACGTAATGATGGAGACAACATGGCCAAGGAAGATACGCTCGAATTTCCCGGTGTCGTGAAGGAACTCCTGCCTAATGCGACGTTTCGGGTCGAGCTGGAAAACGGCCATGAGATCATCGCACATACGGCAGGCAAGATGCGCAAGAACCGCATCCGCGTTCTGGCCGGCGACAAGGTTCAGGTCGAGATGACCCCGTATGATCTGACCAAGGGTCGGATCAACTACCGCTTCAAGTAACGCCTGCCGCAATGGCGTTTATCTTAGGATCGGGCAGCCCAAGGCGGCTGGACCTGCTGGCCCAGCTTGGTGTGCAGCCCGATGCGATTCGCGCCCCCGACATCGACGAAACGCCCCTGAAGGGCGAGCTGCCGGTGCCCTACTGCAGCCGTATCACGCGGGCCAAAGTGCAGGCGGTGCAGGCGGATAATGGCGATATAACCCTGTGCGCCGACACCACCGTCGCGCTGGGTCGCCGCATTCTGGGCAAACCCGAAGACGCAGGCCAAGCGGCCGAATTCCTGCATGCCTTGTCCGGTCGGCGGCACCGCGTGATCACCTCGGTCGCCGTGCGGCGTGGGGACCGGATATTGCAGCGAGATGTTGTTTCCCAAGTCAAGGTCAAACGTTTGTCGGACGTGGAAATCAACGCCTACCTGGCGACCGGAGACTGGCAGGGAAAAGCAGGTGCCTACGCCATCCAAGGTCCAGCAGGTGGCTTCATCCCATGGATTTCGGGCTCGTTCACCGGCATTGTGGGTTTGCCACTATCTGAGACTGCCGCCCTTTTGCAAGGCATCGGTTATCCGCTGTATCGTGAGGCATCATGAAGGGTCGTACCATCGTTCTGGACCATATTGAAAACCGCGAAGCAGCTGCTTTGATGGTGGACGGAAAGCTTGACGATTTCCTGATCGCGTCAGACGCTCCCGTGCCGGGCACGATCTATCGCGCCCGCGCCGACCGTCCGGTCAAAGGGCAGGGCGGTATGTTCCTGACAACGCCTGAGGGCCCGGCCTTTCTGCGCCAGGTCAAGGGGTTGGCGCCGGGTGCGCTGTTACTGGTGCAAGTCACGGGTTATGCTGAACCGGGCAAAGCGCTGCCGGTAACCGACCGTATCCTGTTCAAAAGCCGCTATGCAATTGTCACACCCGATGCGCCCGGCCTGAACATCTCGCGTTCCATCCGTGACGAAGAAGAGCGCGACCGTCTGCTCGAGATCGCGCATGAATGCATGGAGAGCAGCGACTATGGCCTGATCCTGCGGTCGTGCTGCGAGGGCGAGGATGCGGGCGAGATTGCCGAAGATATCAGCGCCATGCTGGCCCACGCTGATCAGGTTCTGAAAGATTCCGGGGCTGAGCCCGCGCTTTTGCTCGAAGGTGACGGCCCGCACGTATTGGCCTGGCGCGACTGGACCGACCCGGCTGAGGTCCTGACGCAGGCGGGCGGGTTCGAGGTGCAGGGAGTGCTTGACGCGCTGGACGTGGCGCGCGGGATATCCGAGCCGCTTCCGGGCGGGGGCCACCTGTTCATCCAGCCCACGCGCGCTTTGGTTGCCGTGGATGTGAACACCGGGTCCGATACGTCTCTGGCCGCTGGCACCAAAGCCAATTTCGCCTGCGCCAAGACGCTGGCCCGTGCGCTGCGTGTACGCGGCCTTGGTGGGCAAATCACGGTGGACCTGGCCCCCATGCCCAAGAAGGACCGCCGCGGCTTTGAAGCGGCACTGCGCGCTGCGTTCAAGGCAGATGGGATCGAGACCACTCTGGCCGGCTGGACACCGTTGGGGCACTATGAACTGCAGCGTAAACGTGGCCGTATTCCGCTGTCGGAGGTGTTCAAATGAGTTGTCCGATCTGCGGCGAAGACACGGTGATGAGGTTCCGCCCGTTCTGCTCAAAACGCTGCGCTGATATCGACTTGGCCAAGTGGTTTAACGGGTCATATGCGGTTCCGTCACAGCGCGAAGAAGACCTGGACGCGGACGTCACTGAGGGGGAAACAGAGCAATCCCGCCCACATTGAAAAAATGTCAAAAAGGCTCTGGACACTGCCAGTGGCAAGTCATAGAAGGCCTCCACCCAACGATGAACATCGTTCCCGTGCCCGGGTAGCTCAGGGGTAGAGCAGTGGATTGAAAATCCTCGTGTCGGTGGTTCGATTCCGCCCCCGGGCACCAAAGCACCTGTAAGTGATAATGAAATCAATGTGTTATGGGGCAAAAATGTCCCACCGTTTTCACGTCTGGACAAAAGTGGGACTTTTTTGTTCGTGGTTCGGTCCCGGCCGAGGTTTCGTTCAAGAGATGTATTGAGACTTGATCGGGACGGCAGGAAGTGTGCTGGGACGCGCCCAAACATTGTTGGCAGAGGATGCGAGGCATATGGTGCTCGCACAATCTGAGTCACGGATGACAATGCCAGCAGATCGCTATTCGACCTTTTCGGAGCTTTTCCGTCACGAGACGGCAGGGAGCGATTATCGCATTGAAGCCCGTCATGTGACGAACTCAGCCTTGGTTATGGCGCCCCATGGCGGGCGGATCGAACCAGGCACTTCCGAGATTGCGCGAAGTGTGGCCCAAGATGACAAGTCCCTCTACCTATTTGAAGGCATGAGAGCCGGATTGAGGCATCACGAGTTGCACGTGACTTCCCACCTCTACGATGAACCACTCGCTCTCGAAATTGCAGCTAGAACCGATCGTTTGGTCGCATTTCATGGCCGCGCTGATCGAGACGACACCGAAACGGTTTGGATCGGTGGCCTCGACACAGACTTGAGTGGGCTGATCTTGGATCATGTCGTTCGTGCGGGTTTCGTCGGTAGGCTGCAACAGGGTGAGCTTGCCGGAACTCATCGAAACAACATTTGCAACCGAGCGCGAAGTGGCAGGGGTGTGCAACTTGAGCTGCCTAGGACTTTGAGAAACCGATTGATGGAGGAGCAGGACAGCTTGGCTCAGTTCTCTATTGCTGTGCGAAATGCTCTCGAAGACCTGATCTAGCCGCCTTGGCGACCTGTACCGATCTCGTGCCTACGACAGACTGGCGCGTTGCGCTTTCCCGGCTCTCACTCGCTGCGGCTCCTCCGTATCGCCCAACCCTTCGAGCGCCATTGGTGCCGTGCCGGGGAATTCGACCATCAGCTTGAGTTCCCCGCCCATCGCCCGGACGTAGCTCGTCAGCGTCGAGAGCAGAAGGTCGCTCTGGCGTTCGTATTTCGCGACGGTGGCTTGCTGCACGCCGAGGGTTTCAGCCAGCTGAACCTGGGTCAGCTTCTTGGCCTTCCGCAACTCCTGCAGCGTCAGGTACTCGGCATGCAGCCGATCCGCTTCGACCTTGATCGCCGCGTGGCGGGCGGGGTCGAGGGTCTCCAGCTTCTCCTTAAGGCTCCGGGCCATCGTCGTTATCCTTTCCGTCTCTCCAGGTGGCGGTCGAAGCGGTCGTCCGCCCTAGCAATCAGCGACTTGTAGAACCGCTTCTCGCTGCCACCCGACTTGTCCCCGCCGACGAGCAGGATCGCCTGACGGTCGGGGTCGAATGCGAAGGCGATGCGCCAGACGCCATCGGCGGCGGTGCAGCGCAGTTCCTTCATGTTAGCATGCTTCGACCCGGTCAGGGTGTCCGCATGGGGTCGCCCGAGCATGGGGCCTTCCCGCTCGAGCAGCAACGCCCGGGCGAGGATCGCGTCCTGCACCTCTTGTGGCAGGGCATCGAATTCCGGCTCGAATTCCTCGGCAAAGGATACGGTCCACGGCATCGGGCAAATACTACCTTGAAGCTATATAGCTTGGGGGAACTAATTTTGCAAGAACGAGCTGAAGGACGGTGGCGTCGCGTTCGCAGGCACGGGGCGAGGATCAGTCTGCATCTTTGAGCAGCCCTTGCGCATTTTCCGCAGCCCGCGCGAGGCCAGCAACCCGCTTCCCGGTGGCTTTCGTGGTCGCTTCGAACTTGGCGAACGCCTCGGGCGGAAGCGTCGAGGTTGCGCCTTCGTCCAGCTTCGGTTTCTCGGTCTTTGTCATGACTGCCTCCATTGTGTTCTTCTTGGTCGTTTCAGGCTTGGCACGGGAAGACGACGTATCACGGATCGCCACCCCGCACTTCCCCTCTTCCCGGCCCGCCCTCATCCCGTGACAACAGCTTCATCCCGGACGCCGCAAGTACCTTCTGGCGCGCGGCGCGGGTATAGCGCGACGCCTCCTTCATGGTCGTCCAGCCGAAGATCGCCATCAGCTGCCGCTCGGTCGCGCCGTTCTCGGCCGCGAGCGCCGCGCCCGCCTTCCGCAATCCGTGAGCGGAGCAATGCTTCAACCCGGCCTCGTCGCATTGCTTGCGGAACCAGTTGCCGAAGCCGTTCGAGGTGAAGGGCTTGCCGAAGGCCGTGACAAGAAAGGCGAGGTTGCCGGTGGGCGTCGCGTCGAGGACCGCCTTCAACTCGGGCAGGACCGGGATGGAGAGGGTGACGGGCTTGCGGTCGCGGTTCTTGGCCTGGGTCAGGGTGATCCAGCCGTCCTTGATGTGCTGCGGCCCGAGCCGGACGATGTCCGAACGCCGCTGCCCGGTGTAGAGCATGAGCGCGAGCGCCAGCCGCGGCTTGCCGCCGATCGGGTGATGCTCCTCGAACTGCCGGACCTCCTCCATCGTCCAGGAATGGAAGCCGTCCCCCTTGGCCTTGAGGTAGGGCACGTCGCGGGCCGGGTTGCGCTGCGCCAGTTCGTACTCGACGGCGAAGGCATAGACCTGCCGCAGCGCCTTGACGAAGCCGTTGGCGGCCTCGGGCCTGTCCGCCATCTCGTCGCGCATGCGCCGGACGTGGCGAGGCTCCATCAGCGCGTAGGGCTTCGACCCGTTCTTCTCGCAGATCCGGTCGAGGATGCCGCGCCGGACATACTTGGTGCGGCCACTCAGCCGCTGGTACTCGGCCGAGACGTAGTACTGCTCGCAGAGCCACTTGAAGCTGCCCTTCGATCCGCGCCGCTCGAGCGGTCCGGTCGGCGCGCGGGGCGTCGCGCCCATCATCGCGGCGCGGTACTCGGCGAGGAAGTCCTCCGTCCCCGGCTGGCTGCGCAGCCGCACCTTCAGGTGCCCGGGCCGCCGCAGGTAGACGCGCACGTTCCCGTGCCGGTCGGTATCCTCGATGACGTGCTTCAGGCGGATGCTGCCCGAGCCGTCTCTCATCCTGAATGTGGGCATGGCACGCGCTGCCTTTCGTCAGCCGTCAGTCGTCCCAGGGATTGTGGTCGGAGTGATCTCCATCAGGGATCAGCTCGAACGCCCGGTCAAGCTTTTTCCGGTCCCAGATGGTACGGGCATTGATCCGCTTGGGCGGCGGCATGCGCCGGTCGCGAACGAGGTGATCGAAGAGCGTGGGCGACACCCCGATATAGGCCGCCGCCTCGGTCCGCGAGAGACCGCGGGGCGCGAGGGTGGGCGGCAGGATGTCGGGGCGCTTGGGCATGGGGCGATGGGTTTGGGTTTCGGGTGCTCCAAGGATGCCGGAAAGTGAGATGGGAACGAAGCCGAGAACGGGCGGGGTAGGCCTGTGGCGGGGAATGACAGGTGGGCGGTGGGTGTGGGGTTTCAGTGCGGATAGCCGGGTGTGCTGGCGTAGGCGCGTGTTCTCGTGGATTCGGTGTAGTGCCGCATGAAAGTTGTTTTGAGATCAGTAGTTTGGCGCGATTGACGCTTCCATGCCCGTGTGACTGCGGCGGATAATCTCTCTGAACAACAGCCACTTGAGGTGGCCGTGCGGCACCTCTTTTATCTCGCGCTCCCATTGTTGAGCGCGAGATGTCCGCCTCCGATGCTCAGAGTTCTCGCCGCTTCTACAGAGCAACCGCCAAGAGCACGATTCCGCAGTGTGCATACCAGTGGGCTGAAAACCCTGCGAAATTGCAGGAAACCTGCACACGACCGATTTGCGTGCACACGAAAACGCCAGTCACGTCAGTGATTTGCGGCAGTCGTGGCAGGCGCTTTTATCTTGCCCATTTCCCGTAGCGCTGCAGTCCGAGGGCTTCTACTTTGCCGTTTGCTTGCGATTGCATCCTGGCCTTCGATGTCGTGCGAAGCAGCCAGTTGGTTTGACTGATTGCCAGAATGGAGCGTTCAAGGCGCAGGAAGTGTCCAAAGAGAGTGCAACTGGGGTGCAGCGTCTTTGCCAAAGGACTACCGCTCGGCAGCTTGTATTTTTTGCTGAAGTAGCGATTGAAGGCCTAGCCTCGAGCCGTTCGGCTGGCTTGTAGCCGAGGATTGAAAGCCAAACTTCGTCAAGAAAGGGCCCCAAAGCTAGAGATTGAGCCTGGCTCCGGTGACCGTCAACCTGCAGCCCCGAGGTGGTCGCGTATCTACTCGTTCGCGGTAACTGAGTAATTGATCCCTTTCACCGAAAGCAGCAGTTCTGAACGTTCCTCCATAATAGCGTTGGCAATGCTCTGCAACCAGGCGACTGTCGTTTCCAAATCCATTCTTTCGCCGGTGTCTGGATGCTCCCATTGCCGCGGTTCACGCATACAGATTAAAAGGCAGCCAACTCGACATCGCTCATGGTTCAGATAACGCCCCACGAGTTGGTCGATCAAAGCATCTCTCAGCTGGCTTCCGCTCCATCGATGTCTTGCGTCATCTAACTTCGCTTCTACAGATGCGTATCGGTCCAAACCGGCTGCGTGCAATCGGATGTCTGTTCGCTTTTCAGCAATTGCGACGGCTTCTTGTGTGACACTGTATGCACTTCGAGCGTTTTGGGTCAGCCAGTAGGAAAGGAATTGACGTAGCTCTGTTTCGCCTTCCACCTTTCGCAAAGTCGCTACAGTTGTCTGCTCGTCGTTAAGCAGGTGGTGTTCAAAGTCTGCTAGCCTGTGATTCATGACCGCAAATAGCGACGGGTCATCATAGGCACGGTAGTTTCGCTCTTGGTCGAATATTCGGAATGCCGAGGCATTCATGGCCTCGGGTTCCGATATGTTCGCCGCCAACTCTGTAGCCATCTGTTTCAAACGGTCAGTCAGATGCGCGAATTCGGGCATCGCGGATAATTCGTAAAGCACCAACAGCGTTCTCGGCGACTTCGTGGAAGTAAGCGTGCTCAGGAGGTAACCGCGTGCTTCCTCAGCGTGGTCGCGAGTGTTCGGTGTAAAGGTGCCTTCATGGTGCTGATCCTCTTGCGGGCGCACCGTTTGGTAGGCTCTTATGACCAGCTGGGTCAACAAATCGAGGCGACGGCCATTCTCCACCCCATCAAAACTCGGTTGCCCGCCCCAGTGGCGATCACCGAAGATCGCGGCAAGTATTGAAATTGCAGCTTCTCGGGACTCTTGCGTTGATAAGTCAGCGGTCGCTGCCAGCACCGCTTCGCACCCTTGCTCTAGGCTCAGTTGGGTCAACATTTTCAGCCAGAACCGCTGGCTTTCAGCAGTCATTTGGTTGGATGTGTCGATATGATTTTGGATCGCTCCAGCGGCATTCGAAATGGCCGCATCCGTGCCATGGCCAGCAATCAGTTCGAAGGCGTATTTGAGGTCGGTCTGGGTATTCTGCCCCAGCGCATTCTCAAATGCCGGTAGGCTATCTGTAGCCGCTGCGGCTGCGATTTCGCGCATGAATGGTGTGCCATGGTGGAGTGCGTCATGCAAAATGGGTGCACGTCCTACCTCCATAAGGTTTGCGAGCTGTCGGTTGATTTCAGTACCAATGACTTCTTCGATGGCGTGCGGGTGGGCCGCTTCCAGCTGCGGCAGGAAGGCTCCGAAACCGTTCAGCTCCAATGTTGAAATGCGCGTCGCCCTTACTGCTTCATCATGCGAAAGCACTTCGGCCCAATTCGCGGTCTCAGCCTCGCATTTGAGCGCAGCAAGTGCCATAAGGCTGGCGGCTGAATAGCTATTCCGATCTTCTTCTGCGCGCTCACTGAACAGCGATACGTCGGTGCGTCGCCAGAAATCAGAGAGACCTTCTCTTACACCGGTAAGAAATTCCGGAGAAAACGCCGTCGCAACAAACTGTGCATCCCAATACCCCCACGTATTGTGGTCGCGTTCCGTGTGCTGCATGACATTGTGCAAGTTATATAGCGTGTTTTCCCGGTCTGCTTCCCCCAGCATTAGATCTTCAGCAGCAAGAACCTCCTGCCGCCATTGTTTCCAACCATCCTGCCGCTCAGCTTCTTCGATCTCACGTTCACGCTGCCAATTTTGGTGTTCAATTTCGTGCTCGTCGGGTACTTGAGATGGAGGATTCAAAATCCGCTCAAGTTCTTCTTGGAGGTCCTCTCGGTCGGAGATTAGCTCAGCTATTTCGACCGCAAGTTGGGCGTTTTCGCCGCCTCGGACGAACATGCTCAGCGTATAGAACGCTACGCCGCGACGGTCCTCTATTGCGCCATTCGCAAGTGCGCGAAGAAGCCAAGGGAAATCCAACTCAGTAAAAGGTCGTAGGATCCGCCCATAATCGGATCGTACAAATCGATGCCAATCGTTCTCGGGCTTTTCAAGAGATTCTGCCAAGTCGAAGCACGCCCAAAAGTAACCTTCCCGCAAAGCAACACTCTCGGACAATGCCTCTTGCAACCTTTTGGTTTCCTCTTTGGCGATTATGCTTTCGCGGCGCTCTCCAAAGTGAAAGGCCACTGCAACACTCCATGCCCAACGTGGGATTTCTTCGGTGGACTGAGGTGGAGTCAGATCGCAAGCCGCTATCACGGGATCGACGAAGTGATCATAGCTTGAATGCGCTTGGTAGACGCGACTTTCTTCGGTGCGGTTCACCCAAATTGCGTCGACCAGGTCGTCCCTGATTTGGACCCTTTGCTCTGCGCTCATGGCATCCGACTTGATCGCCTGAAGTAGTGCATAGCCCAAGCCATGAACGGAACGCGGTATTTCGTTCAGCGATCTTGCAAGAGCCAGAAACTCTGCCAGTTCAATTGCTTCAGAAAACAGATCAGGCAGCGCATTGCGCACAACCCGTTCGGGCCAATTGCCCGCCACCATGCTAGTCCCGATCTCGCGCTTCTGTTGACTGCTTCCACATCTAAGAACTGCCCAGACAGCGTATGTCCGATGGTGGAAATCCAAGCTCTCGTCGAAGGCCGCTTGAAACGCCAAATCGGCGCAATCAGCCATTGGCGTCAGGTACACCATTTCGAGAAGCAGCTCTCGCGTGTCGTGACCTGTATAGGCTTGGTCCCACAACTCTTGCACCAGCGGCGCCAGCTCCGGTGTCGACACGCGCTTCAGCTCAGTGTGCCCAACGCCGACCCTGCGCCAGTCGCTACCAGAATATTGCTCAACGAACCTGCGTAACAGTTCCGCGCGCAGTTCGAGGCTCAGAATCGCGGGGATTCCCTGGCGGAACAGTAAGAGAGGGTTCCGCTCCTTCACATCAGTCAGTACGTCGGGGTTCCACAGTGCCAACCATGCCACCACAGGTTCCATACTTGGGACTATCACTCGCTCTTGTCCGACGCTCGCGAACAACAGGTGATGGAGGTCGCTTGTCGCAAGACCTTGCTCACGCAACTTCTGAAGGCGCTGTGCGGCCAAGAACTCCTGCGTGGATCGATGATGAAAGCGCACAGCACCGACGCCTGTGGGGTCAAACAAGGACTTGCCAAGCAACTCGACCTGCTCATCGTGCGACCAGTCCGGCAGGATGTCGGCTACACTGACTCCCTCTGCGTCACCGCCAGGCGCTGCAAAGTAGATTGACCTGCGCTTCATTAGAAATAGCGCAAGCGCAATCCGCTCCGCCCCTTCCATGCCTTTTTTTACGCTCAGATCGTTGCGCTTTTTGTCAGAGGTTTCGCGAAGCCGTTGGCCAATGCCAAAGACCAATTGTTCCTGAAGGTTGCCGAGTTGTCCTTCCGTCGCCAACTGGTCAAGCGCAGCCATGATGTCGGCAGGCAATTGGTAGAGATGCCAGAGCTCTTTTTCCTCCAAGTGCTGGGCAAAGACATCAGCGTGATCTGCTGCGTAAAGACGTGCAAATTCAACGATCTCATTTCTAGATAACGGCAAAAGCGCGAAAACCTTTACAGGTTCCTCCCTGCCGCTGGCCCCCTCCTCCCCATCACTAGGGGGTGGGCCGCCATCTCGTGCAATCACTGCCGTGAAGACTTCTTCACCTGCTGGAGCTTCAGTAACCTCAGCGGCTCTTTCTCTCGGCGCAACCAAAGCGCTCACAACCTGAAAATCCAGCTCGTCAGCCCAATCATTTGGTCGACATGAAATGAAGAAGCGCGCCCGGTGTGTCTGCGCTCCGATAGCAGCCTGAATTTTTCGCAATGCACGCCGCAGCGTGCCCTTACGCAACTTCAACTCGTCAACCGCGTCCAAAAAAAACACTGCCTCTGCGTCAGATGCCTCTAACCAGTGCTGAAATTCTTGCTCTTCTTCCGCGGTGATTGAGTCCAAAAACTCTCCGTCTTGAAGCAATTCAAGTGGGACAAAAAACGCAGCTTGTCCCTGATCCTGGAGCGCTTGTTTTTGCTTTTTGAATTCATGGGTCTTACCGCACTTCCCCTCACCCAAGACGACGACACAGCGGTGAGCATAGAGGTCGCTCCAACGTACGGAACCGTGCTCATAACTGCCCCAGATAGACATGTAGTCTGGGTCGCGCAGTCGCTCTTGTGATGGCAGTGCAAAACGACGTTCAAATGGGACGTGGATCATGTCGCAGTCCACAAGACACGCTTGTCTTGACCCTCCCCAAGAACAATCTGCCAATTCGCAAACTTAGCCTTGGCCTCTCCCGATGAAACCAGCCCTTCGTGCAAGGTGATTTGGATTTGACGGCCGAACGATCTTTCTGCTTTCGCCGCCACAACAAGTTTTGTGTCGGTCCTAGTCACTGAAAGCATGGGCGCTTCAGAAGAGTACTCGTCAACGAAGCTAGCCTCATCGATCTCAATTCGTACAGATGGAATAATCAGTCCACCCCAGCTTTCGTTGCCTTCGGCCTCGAAGAACATCGATTTATGCTGCCCTGAAAGAAAAACCGCCGTCGGCACGTCGTTGAGTTGGCCAACCAGTAACGTTTCCTCGTACTTCGAGGTCGGCAGGATCAAGCTGAGTGGCTTTGCGATACCGACTTTTCCGACTGTGAATTCACTTGGCGACAGCATTTTTTCTCTCAGAATAATAACCCATTGGCGGTAGCTGGGATGATCGTGAATGGCCCTATAGTTCCGATTTTAGCATCTCCACTAATCCCAACCCATCCGAATATCGGTTCGACGGCACTCTGGACAATGTACAGCTTTGGTCGGTCGATTATCGCGGCGAGCTTCACGTTGCTCGTTCTTGCTGAGCACCGCGGTTTCGAAACGGTGACCGCAATTGTTGCAGCGAAAGCGAGCACGCTCAGGCATGACTGATGCCTGCTTGCTCAATAAACTGGTTCCATAAGTACTCTGCAGCTTGCTCAGGATTTAGCTGGTTAGTTTCATTCCCGAACATCGACATAGTCACAACAAGGAACTGTTCGTATTCGTCGGAAGAGACGTTGAAGCCGCCATTTGCCGTATTGTCTGCTGCATTCTCAGTGAAAGAAAAATAGATGTCGCCCAAAGCGAACCCCGCGTTTCGGCAGTGCACTGTGATATGCGCCGTTCCATGCTGCCGGCCACGATTGACAACGGTGCTGCCAAAGGAGTTCTCGCCACGGTCTACAAATCGGCCCCGCAGCCCCTCGACAGCATCTATCTCAGCAATCGCCAGCTTGAAATAGTTCTTGATCGTAGTGAACGCCGCGTCGCGATATTCACTGTGGTCGATTTCGTCGAAGTCGCGTTGAACGCGATAGCGGGGGGCGACTTGTTGTGTTGACGCTGGCTCTGTTTCATCAGCAGTTGAATCGAGTGCATTCGACACACCTGCATCGACTATCCGGCGAATTTCCTGAATGACATCTAGGTATGCAGTATTCGCGTTCGTCCATTCCGAGATCGGAAGACCGTCCTTCGGCACCGCTTTCAACCGTCGGAGCTGAGGCATTGCAGCCCAGTCGCATGGTTCGACGATGATAGGGACAACCTGTGCCAAGCCCGCTTCGTGCCGCTCCAAAGCTCGTTGCATCTCTCGTTCGACACAATAGTTGGACGCTATGAAGTCGGGGCTAACCATCAGCAGGAAAAGTTCAGCCGCCTCTAGCTCTTCGCTGATTTCATCATCCAAGACCTCACCCGCCAAGATTTCGCGGTCGTACCATGTCTTGATCCGACCTTCCCGCTGAAGGTTCGCAAGATGAACATGTAGGCGGCCAAGTGCATCTGCATCTCGATGGGAGTAAGAAATGAAAGCTCTCATGTGTCTGCTCGAAATGTTTGTATTTTGTTCTATTTTATCCATCCGGGTCTAGGTCGGCAACTAAGACTTGGGAGTTACTACCCAATTCGCAAATGGGGTATCACTTCCCAACCAATGTCTGCTCTTGCAATGCTGCAGTGCAGCGCGAGCTATCAAAGCCAAGGGCAGGTCTAGGCCGAGAGCGTCAACTCCGTAAAGCCAATCGTGGCAGGGCTCGGAAGAGTTTTCGGCCTACTGTCTGGCTTCGAAGATGACGGCCACCCGGCTCAGTACATCGATCGATTGCCCCTCTGACAATGCCGTGCACCGAGCAAAGAGTTCCTGCATCCTTTCACTTACAGCCGAGCGGACATCGTCTGGCTGCTCTTGGAAAGCCCGGTAGATCGCGTCGATCCCGAGGTAGTCGGGTATTTCGCCGCCAGACGCACTCCTTTGGCTAACCGTCTCCTTCGCCTCGATCCAGAATACATCGAGTTCGTGTGCCCAGGCTTCTGCCAGCTTTTCCAGCGTCGGCAGAGTTAAGGAACCGAAGAGCCCTTGACCAGAATCACCTGTGTCGTGGCCTGACAGAAAATTAGCGAGAGAGGAAAGAAGTGAAACCGTTCGAGCTGGCCGAACATCCCAGTGGGTCAGATGCGCAAGGGTGCTGCCGAGACGGCTGAACGTAGCGGATATCGCGTTCAGTTCTGGGCGGTGGCTTTGCATGCCTCGGCGGCGCGTTTCGGCATAGGCGGCGGATAGGAGCCTAGCTGCTTCTACTTGGTCGCCAATGATCTCTGCGCGCCCATCGACATCTCGAACGGCAATTGAGCGAGGCGGTAGGACAGTAGGGTCTTGGGGGCTGCCTGTACGACCGCCCAAGAGGAGGATGGTGACTGGCTCAACTGAGGACAGAAGGCAGAGTTCCGCTCCCCAGAGACCTCGAGGGTTTGCGTTCCAGACCCGGCGCAGAACGTCGGCAGGCAACACACGCCGAAGCTCTTCAAGCTGATCAAAGTAATTGTTGGGGCGGAGGATGCGCGGCTTCTTGACCTGTTCGAGAACAAGATCGGTCAGATCACCGGCAGAAAACTCAACCAACTCTGATGGTAGGTTTTCGGCGCCAACACCTGACAGGAGGGCGATGCTGGCGACACGAGCGCGCGCCTTGTGATCTGATGACAGAACCAGACCGGGAAGGTCGAAGGTGTAGTAGTGGATCCGGGAATTGGGACTGTCGATCCGGTCGATCCGGCCCAACCCCTGAATGAGGCTCTTGACGTCGGACGTGACGCCAATGATCCCAAGCGCAGAGGCGATTTGGAGGTTGATCCCTTCCGCCATCTGGAATGTGAGGAACATGGCCCGTGGCTTTAGCGGGGCGACATGTTTCCCATCGATGCCGAAATACTCCTGCGCATCTGCTCCCGATCGGATGTGATGCAGCTTCTTACCGGTCTTGATCCGTGCACCAGGTGCGACCACGAACACCTCGGGCCCTCGGCCACGTTGACCTGCAAGAAGTCTGGCATAGACTTCGAGAACGCCGACCCGCTCAGCAAGGAAGATGGCATGGCCATGCTTTCGAAGGATGTCTCGCATGACACCGGCCCGGGCTTCATCAATGCTGTCGAGGCTGGGATCATTCAGAAGCCTACTGATCCGGTCGCAAATCGTAGTTTCGCTGTCCTCAGCTTCGGCATCGACTTCCTCGGGCAGCGCTCCATCCGGAACGGCAATCCCGCGGGCGTTCTGTTTCTCGGCGCGTCTTAGGTTTTCTCCGATGGATGCCCGCCCCCGCTGATCGGCGTCGCTGTCGCGCTCTCTGGCCCATTCTTCGCGTGCAAAGGTTATCGACGCGCGCAGCAAAGCGAGGAAGTTCCGGATGTGAATGCGCGATTTGTCGTGGAATTTAATTTCAGTGTGGGCGGCGCGTTGGGGGTCGGCAGACACAAGGGTGACCCCAGTCGTGATGCACTCCGCCAGTGTCTTGATCCGCTCAATAATCTGGCGCTGCTGATCACTCAGCGCCGTATCCTTTCGGTGGCTTCGGATCGTTGGGTAAACGAAAGCACCAGTTTTTCGATCTGCACTCTCTCCAATGCAATCCCGTTGGCGCCGCACGACGTAGGGGGCTAGGGCGTCGGCCAAGCCTTCTTGAAGAGCACTGATTTGAAGCCCACTGGTCTCTAGCTGGCGTTCAACACTGTTAACTTCATCCTTTAGCTTTTCCGCGCTGTCGAACAGATCGTCCTGTACGCTTTGATCTTCGATCCGGCGGTTCATCTGATCGAGGTGGCGCACGAGTTCGCCACGCTTTCGAACCTTGGCCATGTGTTGGTTGATCTGCTCCGTGATGGGCGGAGGCACATAGATCGAGGCGCGCTTCTCATGGAATGCAAGCAAGCCGTCCAGGCCTTGGTTTCCCATTAGCGTGGCCGACAAACAGGCGGTCCAGATCGCCGGACTGCGTTCGAAGACAAGCGAACGTGCAGAAGGTGCAAGGTATCGCGAGCTCAGTCGGTGGCTTTCATCGACGATCATTGATGCAGACGAACGGACCGCCCGGTTGATCTCGTCCAATTCCGCAGTCTCCTCCTTACCTCGCCGCGACAGGTGACTGTGCTTGATCGGTTTGAAGTTCGCAGGCGCGTTTGTTGTCCAGTTCTTCAGAACACTTGCGGGTATCAGGGCGAGCGAGCCAAGCCGTTGTTGATCGGCGCGCTCTCCCCAGGAAAAGACCGTTTGCCCATGGCTGATCGGTAGAACTGTTGCCAGGTGTTTTCCGATGTCGGTCTTCCCGGCACCAGTTGGCGCTTCGACAAAGGCAAAGCCGTGTTCATAGACCGTCCCTGCAGCCTCATAGACAAGATCGGCCTGGAAGGGTTGAGGCGGACGTCCGGCGCTGGTTTCGCCTGCGACACGCCAGGGGGTGAAGGTTGTGGCTTCGTGAACCGTTCTGGCCACTGCTTCTTCGGGTGAGACAAGGCGGATCAGCGCTCGCAGGATTTCCAGCGCTGTTTCAGTCCAATCGCGCCCCATGTCCCAATACTGCTCAGCGGCAGCGCGACGTGCAGTCGCGAGTTCGGGCCAGGCATCGGCGTCGTCCATGAATTCCAGATTGCGGCGCAAACCGTTGATCGAGAAATTGGCACTTCCCGAAAGTGCCTTGTCCCCGCCTACAAAAAGCTTCGCGTGAAGCATTGGTGGACGGCGTCCTAGTTTTTCTTCTGCCAGATCGGGATCGAAAATGCGGAATTTGATGATCCCGCGCTCGATTGCGTCCATTGCAAGAACTGCGCGCAGGTCGGCCAAATCAACAACCGAAAAACCCCTGGCGCCAAGAAAATGCTGGCGCGCTTCATCGGCCACTGACCGGTCGCTGCCGCCTAGAGCCTGTCGTGTTTCGGAATTGGAGCCAAAGACAATGCGGATGCTGCCTTCTGGGCGTTCTCCAAGGTTTTCGATTGTTTCGAGCAGGATGGTGAGCGACGACAGAAAGTCCTGATAACCCGTCACAATCAAACAACTTTGTTGCTGTAGAGCGAATTTGACCAAGCCACTGACCGAACGCGTTGCATTGTCGCCCCAAGCCTCGTGGCAGGAAGAAGGAGGCCCTTCGGTCGTGCTCACGTCACGGTCAGTCTCGCTGGCCCGCGAGAAAAAGCGTGAAATCAGTCCTTGCCGCTCCCTGGTTCCCATACGCCGTTGTCTTCCTATGCCCCAGGGGCAACGTTAAATTGAATTTGTTTAAGCTATCAGTCTTGATTTGGAATTCCGAGCTCCGCCCAAAGCTCGCGCGGTACTGGCGAGATTAAATCCAACTGTACTTCAATTGGCTTCTCGCCCTCCCATCCGGCGAACCCGGGCTTCCCGCAATAGATGAACGGATTAACCTTGCCATTCACCTTGTTCCCTCGGCGGATGAACAGGTGTACCTCATGACCTTCTTCACCGCTGATGATCCGGCCATGCTTGCTGTTCTGTCGCGTCTGGTTCTGGCTGAACCACTTCAGGCGTGAAGGGCTGAGGAATGCGTTTTCGTAGGTCAGGTCCTGGATCGAAACATTGGCAAGAAGAATCATGATCTTCTTTTCGGGCAGCGCCTTCATCCCGGTGCGCCAGACGTTTTGCTTGTACTCTTCGCCAAAGAACTCGGCGATGTCCGGCACGTAGTAGCGCTGCCAAAGCGCCAGTTCTTTCGGTTTGCCGACAAAGGTCGCGGATGCCTCGGCGGCCTCGCGCACGATGGGCGTTTCTGCCAGGCGCCATTCGACCAACTCGCGCACAAGCAGTTCCAACTCGCCGGAGGCGTCAGGTCGCGCCAGCCGCAAGCCGTCGCTGCCCTGCGCTAGGTGCGGGTTGAACGCCAGCTCTGACGCGCCTTCGCTCGGCTGCCGTCCGGCTAACACGTCGCGCAAGCCGGTCAAGGCGGCGCGGGACAAAACCTTGGGCCGTTCCATCTCGCGTAACAAGCGCCCGTGGGTGGCGAAGGGACGTTCGGGAAAGGGATCGCCCATGTCCCGCACGAAATCGAACCAGCCGCCATGGCCGGAAGCGCGAGGATCGAAGCCATTGCGGAAGACTTCGACAGCCGTGGGGCGGATGCCGGTCCGGTCCCGGAAATCGACATAGAAGGCTTCGAGCTCCGCGGCGCCTTCTTTCGGTCGGAGGAGATTGCGCAGGATATCGATGACTTCGAGTTCATAGGTGATCTCGCAGCCCTTGGGCATCTGGAATTCATCGGATTGAAGTGCCTCCAGCTTGGTCGAGATCGAGCGATCGCCCGCGCCGGCCTGCAGAAGGGTCGCGACCTTGGTCAGGAAGCTGCGGTGGTTGCCGATATAGTCGATCACCTGCAGCACCTTGCCTTCGACGCGGCGCAGGCCGCGGCCGAGTTGCTGCAGCCAGATAATCGCGCTTTCGGTGGGACGCAGCATTAGCACGGTGCCGATCTCGGGCACGTCCACGCCTTCGTTGAACATGTCGACCGCGAAGAGAATGTCGATCTCGCCGCGACCGAGCGCTGCGAGGGAGCTCGCGCGCGGAGCGGAGCTTTGGCCTGAATGGACGGCAACAGCCTTCAGACCGGCGGTGCGGAAGTACTCGGCCATGTATTCGGCGTGGCGCATGGAACAGCAAAAGCCGATCGCGGGGCCGGTTGCGCGTTTGCGGTACTGATCCAGAGCGTTCAGTGCCCGGGCCTCGGTGGCCAGGGCTGCGTCCAGTGCGGTCGGATCGAACTGGCCGGAGCGCCAGGGGATCTGGGCATAATCCACGTCATCCGGCACACCGAAGTAGTGGAAGGGCGACAGGTGCCCAGCGTCGATCCCGCGAAACAGGTCGCATTCGTAGACGAGGTTTTCGCCGCAAAGGCCAAGCAAGTCGGCGCCATCCGTCCGGTCTGGCGTTGCGGTGAGGCCCAACAGGAAGCCGGGCGTGAAATGCTCGATCAGCTTCTGATAGGTGCGGGCGGCGGCATGGTGGAATTCGTCAACCACGATGTAGTCGAAATGGTCTCGGTCGAACTGGCGCAAGTGACCGACGCGGCCCAGTGTCTGAACCGAGGCGAAGAGGATTTCTGAATCTGCCTCCTTCTCGGTGCCAGTGTAGCGGCCAAGCTTGGCCTCTGGGCGGACCTTGCGAAAGGCTGCCATCGCCTGGGTCAGGATTTCGTCCCGGTGAGCAACGAATAGGATGGGGCCCGCCTTTGAACTGATCGTGTCGAAGGCAGCCAGCCAGGTCTTGCCCAGTCCGGTAGCCAGCACGACAAGCCCGGCGCGGTGGCCGTTCGAACGGCTCTGCGCAAGTGCCGCCAGCGCCTCCTGCTGGATCGTGTGCGGCTCGGGCGGCGGGCCTTCCTCGGCGACGACGCGGGCGGTGAACTCAGGCATTGGCCTTGCCCTGCGGCGTTTCGCATAGGCATCGATCCATGCGGCCGTCAGCGGCTTGACCTCTGGCCGTACCAGCAGGTCCTCAAAGGCTGCTCCGACACTGTCAGCCGCTTCTTCGGAATGCAGGTTCCATTCCACACCTTTGGTCAGCGCCGATTGGGACAGGTTGGAGCTACCAACAATCGCCGCCCCGCGTGCATCGGCGGCCCGGAACAGCCAGGCCTTGGGATGAAAGCTGAGGCCATCGGTCTCGAAAACGAAAAGCTCCGCGCCTTCCAGGTCCAGCAAACGCGCCAAGGCTGTCGGGTCGGTCGTATCGAGATAATCGCCCACCACGATCCTGAGCCGCCCCCCACGTGCCAGCAACTCGCGGAACCAGGGCTCGAGCAGGGCCACGCCGCTGTCCATGGCAAAGGCAATCGCAAGGTCGACCGATTGCGCGGTGTCCAACCGTTCGGCGAGCAAAGGCAGGAGCGGATCGCGACCGCCGGTTGTCAGGCGCGCGCCACTGGCTTCCCGCAGGTGGAAATGGTCGTGATCGGATGCGGCAACGAAACCGGCCGTACCGCGACCAAGTGCGGCGCCGACCTCGGCCAGCATGGTCATCTGTTCCGGGGCGGTCAGGTCATCCCACGCGGGCACATGCCGAGGGGCGGGGATCAATCCGGCCTCACGGTGCATGCAGATCGGGCAGGTGAGGCGCGGGTCAGTCACACTCGTCCAGATTGATCGTTTCTACTGAGACCATTGGTAAGGATCGCCGCTGGCATGTCCAGGCGCTGGGGCGATGCGGCGCCAGCTCGACCGATTTTTTCCGGCCCTAATCCCCCTCGGAAAAGTGGGACACAAATCCGAAAAAATCCAATAAACATGGTGAAAGAAAAAAGTCCCACCGCCTCGTAAATTATTATAAAAAAAGCAACCGGTTATTCCGCCCCCGGGCACCACTTTTAGTCATAACCTGTTGTTCGCCATCAGTTTTCTTGTGGAGACTGCGAGGGCGTATGGCAAATCGGTGCCGTATTCGTTCACCAAGAACGGCATTTATTACTTCGAGAGGCGGGTCCCAGCGGACCTTTTGGAGCATTACAACATGAGGAAGATCGCGTTTTCCTTACAAGCTCTTGTTCCGCAATTTGACCCGAATGACAAATGTGCCATCGAAACAACTGAAGAAGGCAAGGCTTTGGCTGTACGACGGATCATGTATCTATGCCATTGGCATGACCGCTCCAATCTCAGCTTAAGGATGTCGCGACCTGCGCTAGGCGCGCAGCGCTTTTTGACAGGCGCTTGGTTTGCACTGGTTTCTTAAGCCAGGATGGAAGCCGCACTCAGATCCCGTGACAATCGTATTAGGTCTGATTGCATTCCGCTCCCGGTCTCGAGGGTCGACGGAGGGATTCCGGCCAGAGCCGCAGGAACGCTGGTTGCTGCCCGCAATGCGGTCTCGATCGGCACGCCTACCTTTTCGACGAGCGTTCGAATGGCCTGCGTTAGATCAAGGTCGGCGCCAGCCAATGTCCCATCCGACAAGGTCAGGAGGCCGCCACCACGCCGGATTTGCCGCCCTTCCAATGTGAACTCTGTGCAATCGGTTCCCGCAACGGCCATGGCGTCACTCACGAGAAAGATTTGCCCAGGACCGGTCTTTGCGTGCCAAGCCGCGCGCATGGTCTCAGGATGAACATGCACTGCATCAGCGATTAGCCCAGACGACACATTTCCATCGGCAAGCGTTGCGCCAACAAGCCCGGGTTCACGGTTTCCAAGCTGGCTCATGGCGTTGAAGAGATGTGTGACGCAGCGCGCGCCAGCGGCAAAAAACTTACGACATGTGTCGTACCCGGCATCTGTGTGACCCAGGGACACTAGCACTCCGGCTGCAGAAAGCACTCTGACTTGATCCTCTGAAACGTTTTCCGGAGCGATTGTGATCTTCAGTACGGGCAAATTCTCAGCAGCGGCCAATAGTGTATCAAGATCGCTCGGTTCCATGGGGCGAATGAGGGAGGGGTCGTGTGCTCCCTTGCGCGCAATCGAAAGATGCGGCCCCTCGAGGTGCAGACCTGCGATCCCCGGCACATCTGCGCGGATGGCATCTGTTGCGGCGGCAATGGCGGCCCGGGTCTTTTCTGCTGTGTCAGTTATCAATGTTGGCAAGAGGGCTCGGACACCAAGACGCCAATGCGCCGAAGATATCCTGCGAAGCGTTTCGACCGAAGGATCGTCATTGAACATGACGCCGTCACCGCCATTGACCTGCAAATCGACATATCCGGGGCTGAGGATATCTCCGTTCAGATCGATCACCTCTCCGCCCCTGGGCACGTCGGCGTCCGGCCCAAACTCTGTCAGGTGACCTTCCTCAAACCGCACTGCAAAACCGTCCCGCAGGGTCGATCCATCGAAGATACGGCCATTCCGGAAAACTTTCGCACCCTGTGTCATACGGTTTCCGTCACCTTCCTCAGATGGCGCGGCGTGTCCGGATTGATCTTACGCGCGGCGGCCACGGTTTCGACCATGCCATAGAAAGACACGATGGCAGCAATGGGGTCGGTGATCCAATGATCTGTGCGCACATGAGGCAACGGGTCTGCCTCACGCACCTTGCCGGAGGTGGCAAAAACATGTGCGCCTTTGGTTGCCAGTGCATCGGCCACTTCGGCCACAGTGTCTTCGGCGGCGTCGCCGGCCGCAAAGGCAATGACCGGAAAGCCCTGCTCCACAATGGAGACCGGCCCATGCAGCACCTCGGCGCTGGAATAGCTTTCCGCATGGATCTGGCAGGTTTCCTTGAATTTTAGTGCCGCTTCGTTGGAGATCGCCCAGGACGGGCCGCGCCCGAGGGTAAATAGCGACTGTCCGGTGATTGCTTCCGCTGCCTCCGTCCAGTCACAGCGCGTGGCTTTGACGAGCACGTCGGGTAGAGTGTGGATGGCGCGGATCAGCTCGACATCGCCGCGCAGTTCGGCCAGCAGCCAGATCCCTGCGACCAGCGAAGTGACGAAGGTTTTGGTGGCGGCAACGCTCAATTCTGGGCCTGCATGGATCAGCAGAGTGGCGGCGGTGGCCTTGGCCAGCGGTGAATCTGCGTCATTGGTGATCGCAACGGTAAAGGCGCCCGAGGCGGCAAACGCCTCTGTCAGGCGCACGATATCAGGGCTTTGGCCCGATTGTGACACCGAGAGGCAAAGTGCGCCCTTGGCTCGGATTTCGGCGCCATAGATTGACTTCACGGACGGACCGACCGAGGCCATTGGTAAGCCCAATAGCAGTTCGGTGGCGTATTTCAGATAGGTCGCCGCATGATCAGACGAACCGCGCGCCACCGAAAGAAGATAGGGCAGATCGCGGTCGGCCAGTGCGGATTTGGTCTGGGCGATTGCGTCAGCTCCATCGGTCAGCAACCGGTCCACGGCTTGCGGGATTTCGTTGATCTCGGCGCGCATGCGGGTCATGGATTGGGTCATTTGGGCAGCCTTTTCATAGGGGTGGGTCAGGGTGACAAGCGCAGCTCGGCAACGAAATCATAGGTATCGCCGCGATAGATCGACCGTGTCAGTTCTGCCGCACGCCCGCTCTCAAGATAAGAGATACGCTGGATCTTCAGACCGGCCGTGCCTTCGGCAACGCCAAGCAGTTCGGCCTCGTGCGCATCGAGGTTGATCGCCGAGATTTTCTGGATCGCGCGCACCGGGCGGTGGCCGCTTTGTTCGAGGATTTCGTAAAGTGAGGTTGTCACTGCAAGAGGGTTGGGCAGGATGTCGAGGGGTAAGGCTGCGCGTTCCAGCGCCATCGGGTGCCCATCCGCTTCGCGCAGCCGGTGAATGCGCGCCACGCTGTCGCCCGCTGACAGACCCAGGGTCAGTACCTCTTCCGGTGAGGGCATGAACACGCCGCGTTCCAGCCATGTCGACGAGGTGGTCAACCCGCGCCGCTCCATGTCTTCGGTGAATGAGGTGAGATGCGACAGCAACTGTTCCACGCGCCCCACCGGTTCGCGCACAAAAGATCCAGATCCCTGGCGCTGTTCAATGGCGCCGGTCTTGACCAGTTCCTGAATAGCCTTGCGCACGGTCACACGAGACAGGTCGGTGATCTCGGCAATCTCACGTTCAGGCGGCAGCGAACTGCCGGGTGGCAGTAACCCGCTGTTGATGCCTTTTTCCAGACGGCGATGCAGTTGCACATAGCGTGGACCGGGGGAGTGACCTAGCCAGCCTTCGGGCTGCAGAAAATCGGCGACGGACATTTCAGCAACGGACATGGGTCTCTCTCCTCGTGGTATTTTTGGCGGCGCAAGCGGAGGCAAATTCCTCGGCCAGGGCAATTGCCCCATCCAGCGGTTGCCCTTCCGGGTCGTGCAGGGCGGATTTCATCGCTGCGGGCAAATAGGGTGCATAGGATGGGCCGATTCCACCGGTCAGGCAGATGCGCATCCCGTTCTGCCAGCCAAGAGTGGTCAGGGTGGCCGCGATGTGGTTCGCGGCCTGTTGCAGGATTGCGCGCGATATCGGACAGCCTTCGGCGGCCAAGCGCGTGACCTCCGGGGCAAAGCGACCAAACCGGGCCGGTGTGGCGCTGGCAGCAAAGCGCACCACCTCTGCAGGGCTGCCCAGGGTGGTCAGAATGTGGCTTGACAAAGTCGAGGCTTCAATCAGCCCGTCCACAACGTCAAGACTGCGTGCCAGGGCCTGGCGGCCAACCCATTGCGCCGAGGCTTCATCGCCCAGCACCGGACCCCAGCCGCCGACAAAGCGCATCTGGCTTTCGATCTGCGTTGCGACGAAAGACCCGGTGCCGCAATGGGCAACCATCCCGTCCCGCACACCCAGCACCCCGCGTAATGCGGCAGGGCGGTCATCTTCGATGCGAATTTTAGAAAAGGACAAAGCCGCGGCCAATTGCATGGCAATGTCCTCTCCGGTGATGCCAGCCAAGCCCAGATAGGCGGGCAGCGCGGCAATCTCATCCACTGTTAGCCCGGAGATCTGTGCCAGTGTATCAGCCCCGTGCCGAATTTCCTGCGTGGCCGCGGCAAAATCGCTGGTCACATTTGCCGAGCCAGTCTCTGTCACGTGCATCTGTCCGGATGGGTCGCGCAGGGCCAGTCGACAGCGTGTTCCGCCCCCGTCAACGGCCAGAAAAGGAAGATCTGTGCGTGTCGTCATGAGAATACCTATATAATACCTGTGTGCGGAATGAAAGAAAAAAATAGTCCAATATGTACCCAAAAGCCGCTAATAGGCGCAATTTTTAGGGGAATTATGGGGTGGCAAAATAAATGGTAGACAAATGGTATCTAAAAGGTATGATCACTGGATAACTGAAACCGGATTCGTCTTCAGATTTGTCCGGGCGGTTTGAGAAGAGTTTAGGGGAGGCGCCCAGGGCGCGACATCGCAATCATGGCTGACCAAACTGCAAACACCACCGAAAAGCTGCATGGCAAGGCCGCGGGCCTGGACCGCCTGCCGCTGGATGTGGTGGCAGGTATTCTGGCGGATGGTCAGCAAAACGCCGCTGCGGCGGTTTGCCAAAGCGCTGCCCAAATGGCCACCGCTGCCCGTGTGATGGCCGAAACCATCCGAAACTGTGGCACTCTGTATTATATTGCCGCCGGGTCGTCAGGGCTGATGGCTGCCGCTGATGCGATGGAGCTGGGCGGCACTTTTTCCATCCCGCCCGCGCAGATCCGAATTCTGATGGCCGGGGGTATTCCCACTACGCCGGAAATGCCCGGTGACAGCGAAGATCAATCTGATGCGCTGGGCTGCGCCTTGTCCGGGCTTGCGCCAAAGGACACGGTGATCACTGTTTCTGCCAGTGGCAGTACCCCCTATACCCTGGCCGCCGCACGGATTGCCAAAAGCAGGGGCGCGGCAGTGATCGGCATTGCCAACAATGCAGGAAGCGCGCTTTTGGACTTGGCCGATTGCGCGATTTGCCTACCCACCCCGCCCGAGGTCCTGTCGGGCTCCACCCGCATGGGGGCCGGCACCGCACAGAAAATCGCCTTGAACACGCTGTCGACCCTGATGGCGGTGGAACTGGGCCATGTGTATGACGGGATGATGGTAAACCTGCGTGCCGACAATGCAAAGCTGCGCGCCCGCGCAACCGGGATTGTCGCACGGATTTCAGGCCAGGAGAAGGCTGCCGCCGAAAGCGCGCTGCGGCGTGCCGGTGGTGATGTGAAGCGGGCGATCCTGATCGCCACCGGGGCGACCCCCGACCAGGCTAAAGACCTGATCGCCCGAACCAACGGTCATTTGCGACCGGCCCTGTCGGTCCTGACCAAGGAATAACCACCACGATAACATTGCGGAATTAACTGGGAGGAAACAATGAAACGCAAATTGATGACGCTGGCACTGGCCAGCACGGCCATGGTGGCCACCTCTGCTATGGCTGATGACGTGACCATCACGATTGAAAGTTGGCGCAACGACGATCTGGCGCTGTGGCAGGACAAGATCATCCCGGCCTTTGAAGCAGCCCATCCCGGCATCAAGGTTAAGTTCACTCCGTCGGCCCCGGCGGAATACAATGCCGTTTTGAATTCGAAACTGGATGCCGGGTCTGCTGGCGACATCATCACCTGTCGTCCGTTTGACGCCTCGCTGGCGCTGTTCGAAGCCGGTCATCTGACCGACCTTGGCGACATGGAAGCGATGAGCAACTTCTCGGACGTGGCGAAATCTGCCTGGCAAACCGATGATGGTTCGGCAAGCTTCTGCGTGCCGATGGCATCGGTGATCCACGGTTTTATCTACAACAAAGAAGCGTTCGAGGAAGTGGGAGTTGAAGTTCCGACCACCGAGGCGGAATTCTTTGCCGCCCTGGAAGCTTTCAAGGCGGATGGGAACTATATCCCGATGGCAATGGGCACCAATGACCAGTGGGAAGCGGCCACAATGGGTTACAACAACATCGGCCCGAACTACTGGAAAGGTGAAGAAGGTCGTCTGGCATTGATCGCGGGCGAGCAGAAGCTGACCGATGAGGCCTGGACCGCACCCTATGCAACCCTTGCCAAATGGAGCGCTTATCTGGGGGACGGCTTTGAAGCACAGACCTATCCTGACAGCCAGAACCTGTTCACGCTGGGGCGCGCTGCGATCTATCCGGCCGGCAGTTGGGAAATCTCGGGCTTTAATGCGCAGGCCGATTTCGAAATGGGAGCCTTCAAACCACCGGTGCAGAACGCAGGTGACACCTGCTATATCTCGGATCATACGGACATTGGCATTGGTATGAATGCCAAAACCGCCAACCCGGAAGCGGCCAAAACATTCTTGGCCTGGGTGGCGTCGCCGGAATTTGCCTCGATCTTCGGCAATGCATTGCCGGGCTTTTTCCCGCTGTCCAAGGAACAGGTTGAGCTGTCTGATCCGTTGGCCAAGGAAATTATTGGCTGGCGAGATGAGTGCGAAAGCACCATCCGTTCCACCTATCAGATCCTGTCGCGCGGCACCCCGAACCTCGAGAACGAGACCTGGGGGGCGTCTGTGGCCGCCATCAAAGGCACGTCTACCCCGGAAGAGCTGGGCGCCAAGCTGCAGGACGGGCTTGCCTCCTGGTACGAGCCGCATAAGTAAAGGCTGATACGGACGGCCGGATACCTTTTTCCGGCCGTCATGCCACCCAAAAGGTGGATCACTTCGAGCAAAGACGAACGAGAACCAAGGATTGGGTGGGCGCCGTGCGCCTGATCCCCGGAGAGGCTTCGCCATGATGCGCGCATTCTCCGCAATCTTTGAAGCCGTTCCCTCGCCGGAGGGAACACATGACACTCAACAGAACGGGAGAGCTCAGCATGTCTGACCAACTGCCCAAAGGGGCGCAGAACCGCAGCCCGATCCGCTGGCATATCCTTGTATTCCTTGCACCTGCCGTGCTGGTCTACACCGCGATTATGATCTTCCCGCTCTTCAACACCTTACGTCTCGCTCTTTACAGCGAGGTGGAGAATACTCGGATTTTTGTGGGGCTGGAGAACTTCCGCACCCTGTTTTTTGACCCAATCTGGTCCAAGCAATTCTGGAACGCGCTTGGCAACAACTTCTGGTTTTTCATCGTGCATATGTTGGTGCAGAACCCGATTGGGGTTGCGCTTGCTGCGATCCTTAGCCATCCCCGGCTTCGCTTTGCTGCCCTTTATCGTTCGGCCATTTTTCTTCCCACTATCCTCAGCTTTGTGATTGTCGGCTTTGCATGGAAACTGATCCTGTCGCCGATCTGGGGGATTGCGCCGTCGATGCTGGACGCAGTGGGGTTGAAATCGCTGTTTGCGCCGTGGCTGGGCAAAGAGGAATATGCGCTGACCGCGCTGGCGCTGATCTCGGTCTGGCAGTTTGTGGGCATTCCGATGATGCTGATCTATGCCGCCCTTCTGACCATTCCGGAAGAAATTTTGGAAGCGGGTGAGATTGACGGGATCACCGGCGCTGCCGCCTTCTGGAAGATCAAGTTACCGCTGATCCTGCCGTCGATCGGGATCATCTCGATCCTGACTTTCGTGGGCAATTTCAACGCGTTTGACCTGATCTATGCCTCGCAGGGCGCATTGGCGGGGCCGGATTTCTCGACCGATATTCTGGGTACCTTCATGTATCGCACCTTCTTTGGTTTTCAGTTGC
Source organism: Ruegeria sp. BF7 (assembly GCF_056538605.1). Classification (NCBI taxonomy): domain Bacteria; kingdom Pseudomonadati; phylum Pseudomonadota; class Alphaproteobacteria; order Rhodobacterales; family Roseobacteraceae; genus Ruegeria; species Ruegeria sp. BF7. The sequence goes on from NZ_JBQFTM010000007.1 coordinate 144,439, forward strand.
AACTGGGGGATCCGCATATGGGATCGGCCATTGCCGGCGCTATGTTCGCGATCATTCTTCTCGGAGTCTGCGGCTATCTGTTCGGCATCCAGACCCGGATGCGCCGCTATCAGCTGTAAGGAGGCCGAGATGAACCAAGCCCGTCGCAACCCGTTGAACGTTGCCGCCATGCATGGCGCGCTGATCCTTTACACGCTGATTGCGCTGTTTCCGGTCTTCGTGATCCTGATCAACAGCTTCAAGACCCGCAAAATGATCTTTCGCGAGCCCTTGGCCCTGCCGAACAGCGAGAGCTTTTCCATGGTTGGCTATGAGACCGTGATGAAACAGGGGGATTTTTTCCTCTACTTCCAGAATTCGATGATAGTGACCGTGGCGTCGCTGTTCTTTGTACTGCTGTTCGGTGCGATGGCGGCCTATGCGCTGAGCGAGTATCGCTTCAGGGGCAACACGATGATGGGGCTTTACCTCGCATTAGGTATCATGATCCCGATCCGCATCGGCACAGTGGCCATTCTTGAACTGATGGTCTCGACTGGGCTCGTCAACACACTTTGGGCGCTGATCCTGGTCTATACGGCGCAGGGCCTGCCATTGGCGGTATTCATCCTGTCGGAATTCATGCGGCAGGTCAGTGACGATCTGAAGGACGCTGGGCGGATTGACGGCCTGTCGGAATACACGATCTTCTTCAAACTGGTGCTGCCGCTTGTGCGCCCCGCCATGGCGACGGTGGCCGTCTTTAACATGATCCCAATCTGGAATGACCTCTGGTTCCCGCTGATCCTTGCCCCCGCCGAAGAAACCAAAACGCTCACCTTGGGCAGCCAGGTCTTCATCGGCCAGTTCGTGACCGACTGGAACGCGGTCCTGTCCGCGCTGTCGATGGCAATTCTGCCGGTGCTGATCCTTTATGTGATCTTCTCGCGCCAGTTGATCCGCGGCATCACCTCCGGTGCGGTGAAATGATCCGGGTTCTGATTGCAGGGCTGGGCAACATGGGGACAAGTCACGCGCTTGCCCACCATAATAACGCCGGTGCCGAGATTGTCGCTCTTGTGAACCGCTCGGGTCGAGTCGATCAGCCGGAACTGGCCAACTATCCTGTTTTTACCGATTTCCACGAAGCGCTGGCAGAAACCAAGCCGGATTTAGTGGTCATCGCCACCTATTCCGACAGCCACGCCGATTTTGCCGTGGCGGCGATGGAAGCAGGTGCCCATGTGTTCGTGGAAAAACCACTGGCCACTACGGTGGCAGATGCAACGCGTGTGGTCGCGACCGCCACCCGGCTGCGGCGAAAACTGGTGGTGGGGTATATCCTGCGCCATCACCCAAGCTGGGTGCGGCTTATCAAAGAGGCACGTGCGCTTGGCGGACCTTACGTGTTCCGCATGAACCTGAACCAACAATCCAAAGGTGCGGAGTGGGACACCCACAAGGCCCTGATGCAGACCACCGCTCCAATCGTCGATTGCGGCGTGCATTATGTCGATGTCTGGTGCCAGATCACCGACGCCGCCCCCGTGCAGGTGAATGGTATCGGGTTGCGCCTGTCTGATGAGATTTCCCCCGACATGTATAATTACGGCCAGTTTCAGGTCACATTCGAAGATGGATCCGTGGGCTGGTACGAAGCGGGCTGGGGGCCGATGATGTCGGAAACCGCATTTTTCGTGAAAGATGTGATTTCCCCCACCGGATCCGTATCGATCACCGAAGCGGATAAATCGGACAGTTCCAATGTGGACAGCCACACCGCCGTTGGGGGGCTGCTGGTCCACCGTCCTGAAGGCGATCATTTGATCGCCTTGCCGGATGAACCCGGCCATCAAGCGCTGTGTGATGCCGAACAGGCCCATATGCTTGAGGCCATTTCTGAAAATCTCGACCTCACCCGTCACATGCAGGATGCGGTGCGGTCCCTTGCCATTTGCCTGGCTGCGGACACAAGTGTGCGCACCGGCCAATCCGTCAGCCTAGAAGAGGAGACATCATGACCGCTCTTTCCCTACGCAAAGTGAACAAATCCTTTGGTCCGGTGCACGTGCTGAAAGACATCGACATTGAAGTGGAAGAAGGTGAATTTGTCGTGTTCGTCGGCCCCTCGGGCTGTGGCAAGTCGACCCTTTTGCGGGTGATCGCGGGGCTTGAGGACGTAACGTCCGGCGAAATCTATATTGGTGATGATCTGGTCAATACGACCCCTCCATCGAAACGCGGCATCGCCATGGTGTTCCAAAGCTATGCTTTGTATCCGCACTTGAATGTGCGCGGCAACATGACCTTGGCGTTGAAACAGGAAAAGCAATCGAAAGAAGTCATCGACCAGCGGGTGGAAGAAGCCAGTCGGATGCTGGATCTCGCTCCTTATCTTGATCGCTTCCCGTCCGAATTGTCCGGAGGCCAGCGTCAGCGGGTGGCGATTGGTCGGGCCATTGTACGCCAGCCGAAACTGTTCCTGTTTGACGAACCCCTTTCGAATCTCGATGCAGCTTTGCGCATGAACACACGGCTGGAAATCGCCCAGCTGCACGCGCAGCTTGGGGCCTCGATGATCTATGTGACCCACGACCAGACCGAGGCCATGACGCTTGCCGACAAGATCGTTGTGCTGCGTGACGGGCGGGTGGAACAGATCGGTAGCCCGATGGAGCTTTATAACAATCCCGCCAATCAGTTTGTTGCCGGATTTCTGGGGTCACCGGCGATGAATTTCCTTCCCGCCGGGCTGCTGTCCGAAGGTGACGACCGCACCATGGGCGTGCGTCCTGAGGATCTGTTTCCGGACAATGACGGCCTGATTACAGCTCGTGTCAATCATGTCGAGAAACTCGGCGGCGATACAAACGTCATTGCCAAGGTGAACGATCTTCAGATCACTGCGCGTCTGTTCGGACAGCATGCGGTGGAACAGGGTCAGGAACTTCGCCTCGGCTATGATCCGCAAAGAGTTTACTATTTCAATCGCGAAGGGGCACGCATGGATTAAGCAAGGGAGGCGCAAAAGGGGGGGTATGGCAAGCCGAGAGTTGATGATCGGCGTGTGCCAAGCGAGATAGTTTTCATTAACCGCAATGGGTTGCGATGGTCGGATGCAGCCCGTGAGTAGAGGTTTTCAAACAGGTCATATTTGCACTCGTATTGCTGCGAGGCCGGGACCGCCGCCGTCTCGTCGGGTGTCATTGTCCAGCAGATACCATTCAATGTCAGCAGCCCGTCGCTTTTACCGGGAAGAGTTTGAGCGGTCTCGGCAGCTTTGGAGGCGGCATCCGTTCAGGCTTTTTGATCCGATTCGTCGGCCAGCTTGCGAGTTTCGGCAATACCGTCTGTAAATTCGTGGCTAAAGTTGCATGGCAGTGTGCCGAGAAATCTGTGGGCTTCCGCTGGCGACCCGGTCGAAGTGTGAGAACGCGCTTTCAACCCAAGGCGAGAGCCAGCCTCCGAGAAGTAGCGGCAACTGATCCATCATATCTGACCAGGAAACAAGCACTTTGAAATGTTGAGCGGTAGCAGAGCACGCGGCTGCTGTGAGAAATACTGAGGCACCTTCGTTGCCGCGACACAGGCTGTCTTTTCTGACCTCTTCGTGAACGAGTTCGTTGAGCATGGTACAACCGCGTCCACTTAGGACGATTGAAAGTTGAAAGCGGGTTGGTGGCCGTTAATCCTAGTTTCACCCAGCCCCTGAAGAGCAGCGGAAGCTCTGATGCTTGAGCGCAATCGAGCCTTTGCAGCGGTTCGTGGTGCCTTTTCTTGCAAACAAGGCGTATAAAACTGGCGTTCTTGAGAGTTAGTTTTGCTTGACTAGAAGCGCGCTGTTTCGATCTTGGCCCGTGAGGTCAAGCAATGTACCGAATAAGAGCCGAATGAAGCATTAACCTAGTGCCTTTGTTAATAGAAACCCGCATCTGGTACCGGTTTTACCCATCTGTCGCCGTTTGTAATCTTATCCCGACATTATTTGATTCAATCGATTTGATCCGGTTTTTTCCTGTTTTGGCGGGCGCAGCTTGTAAAAATCGCACCGTTGTTTTCCCTTTTTTGACGGTCATTTTATGCGGCAGAGTTACCGTATAACGAGATTTCGGATCACATTTCCAAGCGCGGCCAATGCTTGCCGTTGCAGTGGGCCAGGTCGGGTGTATGGCAAAAAATATCGGAGACGGTTGTGCAAGACATTCGGTAATGCCGGAGATCGGTTCTCAGGTTAAATTATGTCGCCGCCTCTTGCCGAATGGCGCGAAGTTTTCCGGAACTATGTTGGACGGAACCGACATATGTTTTGCACTGGCGCTGGGTCGCAAATGTGCACCTATTTGCAAAAAAGCGAAACTAAATTACGATAATATCGCATAGTGCAGTTTGCCGCATGTAATTCTTGAAGGTCGGCGTACTGGCATGGTTCAATTTTCTGGCCAACCCGGCGCAGCAAGCCGCTGGCCAAGAAACCGGGGAAGTTCCACCTTCCCGCCACTGTTCGAAAGGTGCGTCGGTGTCCGATAGGGACACAAGAACAAGTACCACGGATGACCAACATGGAGATATCAGATGAAAAAACTTGCAACACTTTTAGGAGGCGCATCGATGGCGGTCGCCGGACCAGCGATGGCTGCGGATATTGTGATCGGTGTGCCGAACTGGCCATCGGTGAATGCCACGGCGCATATTCTGAAGGTGGCGATCGAACAGAACTTGGGTCTTGATGTTGAACTGCAGAACGGAACCAACCCGATCGTGTTCGAGGCGATGGATTCCGGCGCGATGCATGTTCACCCCGAGGTCTGGATGCCGAACCAGCAGAACCTGCACGATACCTACGTCACTGATAAAGGCACTGTTGCATTCAACCCAAATGGAGTTGAAGCGTTCCAGGGAATGTGCGTCGACAAAGCAACTGCGGACGCCCACGATATTCGTTCGATCGACGATTTGACCAACCCTGACGTTGCCGCATTGTTTGACAGTAATGGCGATGGGCAAGGCGAAGTCTGGATCGGTGCGCCTGGATGGGCTTCGACCAATGTCGAGAAAATCAGGGCCAAATCCTATGGCTATGACCAAGTCATGGAACTGACTGAAATCGACGAAACCGTGGCCTATGCCAACCTCGACAACGCGATCAAGGCAGGGGATCCGTGGGTCGGATTCTGTTATACGCCGCACTACGTGTTTGCCTTGCATGACATGCAGATTCTGGAAGAACCAGCCTATGACGCGTCCAAGTGGAATGTGCTGCAGCCCACCGACGATCCGGACTGGCTTGAGAAATCTGACGCCGGTGTGGCCTGGGATCTGGCTTATCTGCATTTGCACTATGCGAAATCCCTCGAGGATGAGTTCCCCGAAGTTGCCCAGTTGCTGGCCAACATGAAGCTGGACACCGATACGGTCTCTGCCATGACCTATGCGCTGGTGATCGAGGGTAAAGAGCCCGCAGCCTATGCCGAGGAATGGGTGGCTGCCAACGAAGATGCCGTTCTGGGCTGGATGTCTCAGTGATTGATACCAACCGGAACTGAAAACCGGGCAGGCCGTTGGACACGTCCGGCGGCCTGTTTTGCATCAAAGGGACAAGTATGACCGAAACAGTCGTAAAACTGACGGATGTGTGGAAGATCTTCGGCGCGCGCGCCGAAGAAGCCATGGAAGCCGTGCGGAACGAAGGCATTGGAAAGCCCGAAGTTCTGGAAAGATTCAATTGCGTCGTAGGTGTACAAGGGGCCACTTTTGACGTGCCGCGGGGCGAGATTTTCTGCATCATGGGCCTGTCGGGTTCGGGGAAGTCGACGCTGGTGCGGCACGTGAACCGGCTGATTGAGCCGACCTCGGGCAAGATCGAAATTCTGGGACACGATGTGTCCAAGATATCCGAGACGGAACTGCGCCGCATCCGAGCGCAGCAGATCGGGATGGTATTTCAGCACATGGCGCTGATGCCGCACCGCTCGGTGCGTGACAACGTGGCCTATCCGCTGGAAATTCGCAAAGTGTCCAAATCCAAACGCTGGGCGGTTTCGGATCACGCGCTGGGTCTGGTGGACCTGACCGGTTACGAAGACCGCTTGCCCAAGGAACTGTCGGGCGGGATGCAGCAGCGGGTGGGGATCGCCCGCGCGCTGGCCTCGGACCCTGAAATCCTGCTGATGGACGAGCCGTTCTCGGCCCTTGATCCTCTGATCCGCCTGCAACTGCAGGATCAGTTCAAGGCGCTGGTGGCGCAGTTGCAGAAGACGACGCTGTTCATCACCCACGATCTGGACGAGGCCATTCGTATCGGTCACCGCATCGCCATCATGAAAGACGGGGTGATCGTGCAGATTGGCACGCCGGAAGACATCGTGATGAACCCGGCGGACGATTATGTGCGCGAGTTTGTGCAGGGCATTTCGAAACTGAAACTGGTCAAGGCGCATTCGATTATGGAGCCGATGGGCAGCTACTCTGGCCCGCTCGAGGGCGCGCCGCGCGCGGATGAGGGCGCGGATTTAGATCAACTGATCGATCTGGCCGTGAATACCGAGATGCCGGTCGTCATCACCGATGCGGGCAGTGACGTCGGCATTGTGACCAAGCCGCGTCTGCTGCGCGGAATTCAGGGGGGCAAAAATGACTGATGCAGCAATGGAAATGAAAGTCACGGCCGCCTCCGATATCGAGGTCGACCGAGAGGCACTGGACCAATCCATTCACGAATTTGCCGGTCCGAATGGTGATTACTACGTCACCGCGTTCCACAAGATCCACGATGCCACCAGCGCATTGCCCAACACGTTCAATATCTGGGCGGCGGTGCTGGGGCCGTTCTGGTCCGCCTCGCGGGCCATCTGGGGGATGTTCTGGACTTTCCTGATCCTGGAAATCATCGCCTGGGTCCAGATCGGGCGTGGGGCCTGGGGCAATCCCGGCGCTGACCTGGCCGAACGCGCCGAACGCCAGCAGACCCGGGCTAATGAATTGTTGGAACGCGCAGCAGCCGCAACCGAACAGGCCGACATAGACCGGTTCAACCGGCTGGCCGAGAATATCCAGAAGGCGGCGGACAGCAGTCTGGCGCAAGCGCAGGCGGCTCAGGCCGAGGCGTCGGGGATCCTGATCACCGGACTTCTGATGCTGCTCGTGTTCAAACTGGCCCAGGGGTTCTACGCGGACCGGGTCTATGAAAAGCAGTATTCGAAATGGCGGATCGATCCGACCAGCACCGAAAGCGGCCGATCCACGCGCAATACGGTTCTGGGTGCTGTTCTGGTGGCCGCGATTGCGCCGCTGATCATCTATAAGTTCACGGTGAATGCGTCGCTGGCGATGCTGGACGCCTTTCCGGAAGATGAGGTCTCCGCTCTGATACTAGGCGAGGGCGAGGGCACTATCTTCTCGAATCTGGCCAGTTGGATGGAGGCGCAAATCGACGCCGCCGCCGCCGCCGGGGGTGATGTCTTCGACGGGATTGTCGCTGGTGTCCGCTCGGTTCTGGATGCGTTGACTATTGCGCTTATCGGGTCTCCGTGGCCAGTTGTGATGCTGGTTATCTGCGTGACCGCATGGCGTGCGGCAGGGCCGCGCGTGGCGATCTTCACAGCGTCTTCGTTGGCCTATATTGCCTTGCTGGGTTACTGGGATGTGGCGATGGAGACGGTGGCTCTGGTCGGCGCCGCGGTGTTGCTGTGCGTGGTTTTCGGCATCCCGTTGGGAATCTGGTTCGGCAAGTCCCAACGTGCATATCGCGCGGCGGAACCGGTGCTGGACCTGATGCAGACGCTTCCGGCCTTCGTATACCTGATCCCGATCATTGCCTTCTTTGGCACCGGCAACCCACCGGGTATTCTGGCGACGATCATCTTTGGCATGCCGCCGGTGATCCGTCTGACCGCGCTCGGGATGCGCGGGGTGCCGGAGAGTATCAAAGAGGCGGCAGTCGCCTTTGGTGCATCCAAGTGGCAATTGTTGAAGGATGTGGAAATACCGCTGGCCTTGCCGTCGATCATGACCGGGGTGAACCAGACCATCCTGATGTGCCTGTCGATGGTGGTGATCATCTCGCTGATCGGCGGCGGAGGTCTGGGCAAGGAAATCCTAGAGGCGCTGCAATACGCCGCCAAGGGGCCGGGCCTGCTGGGTGGCTTTGCCATCCTCTTCTGCGCGATGGTCATTGACCGGATCGTACAGGGAGCCTTCCGGCGAGAAGACGAAAAAATCTGAACATATCCGCCCCCGGTTGCCGCCGGGGGCGTTTTTCTTTGACCGGGTAAGACAATGACCGATCGTTATGAACAGTCCATGATGGACAATCTCTATTGGTGGGGCGTGCCCACCTTGTTTCGCTGTCCAAACGAAGGCCCCGAGGGGCAGGACATCGCGCTGGTGGGCGTGCCACATTCCACCGGCAACGGCACGACTGAGCGGGATCAGCATCTGGGTCCGCGTGCCCTGCGTCACGTCTCGGCGGTCCAACGCCGGGTGCATTCGGTGTTCGAGATCGACCCGTGGAACAGTGCGAAAATTGCCGATGTGGGCGACGTGCCGTTTCCGCGTGCGAACGACAATGAAGATAGCATCGAGCGCATCACGGCCTTTTTTAAAGACATCGACGCGGCAGGGGCGCGGCCGGTGTCTGTCGGTGGTGATCATTCGATCACCGGTGGGATCGTGCAGGCGCTGGGCAACGGCAAGCTGGCGGGCGGAGAGCCAGTCAGCTTTCTGCATCTGGACGCGCATACAGATGTGTTCACCAAAGTTGATCACTTTCTGGGCGCCAAGAAATCAGCGGCCCATTGGGGGGCATATCTGGCCGATCAGGGTCAGGTCGATCCGACGCGGTCGATGCAGATCGGGCTGCGGGGCCATCCGCGCAGTCTGGACTGGCTGCAGCCCTCCTATGACTATGGCTACAATATCGTCACCATGCGCGAATTCCGTCAGCGCGGGCTGGAGGATGTGGTGGCACAGACCCGCGAGGTATTGGGCGACCGTCCGGTCTATATCACGTTCGATCTGGACTGCCTCGACCCCACGGTTGCGCCCGCCGTGTCGAATCTGGAGCCGGGTGAGAAAGGGTTCGATATCGACGAGGCGGTCGGCATTCTGCGTGCCGCACGGGGCCTGAATATCGTGGGTGGGGATGTCGTCTGCATGATGCCCACCAAAGACAACCCCAACAACATTACTGCCCTGACAGCGGCGGCGGTGATGTTCGAGATGATCTCGATGATCGCCGAAAACGTCAGTTAGCGCCGCGCATCCACTGCCTGCGCCAACACGCAGAGCAGTTCGAACATCAAAGAGATGCCCAGCCAAGCCGTGCCGCCCTCGGGATCGAAGGGCGGTGCAACCTCGACCAGATCGGCGCCGACCAGATTGACGCCTGCCATCTGGCGAATGACCTGTTGCGCCTGAAAACTGTTTGGCCCGCCAATCTCGGGCGTGCCGGTGCCGGGGGCATAGGTCGGGTCCACAAAGTCGATGTCATAGGTGCAATAGGTGGGCGCGGTACCCACGATGCTGCGCACTTCGGCCATGACGTCGTTGATGCCGCGGTCAAACAGCTCCTCAATGCGAATGATGCGGATACCCTGCGCCTCGCCCCATTCGATGTCATCGGTGTTGTAGGCGGTGCCGCGAATACCAACCTGAACAAAGCGTTTGGGGTCGACCAGCCCTTCTTCGACCGCGCGGTGGAAGGGGGTGCCGTGGGTGAATTTGTGGCCCCCGAAATATGTGTCGAACAGATCGGTATGGCTGTCGAACTGGATCAGGCCAAGCGGGCCGGACTTGGCCAGCGCACGCAGAACGGGCAGGGTGGTAAGGTGGTCGCCGCCGGCGGTCAGGGGGGTGATGCCGCGCGCTGTCAGGTCAGCGTAGAAGCTGGTCACCCGATCCAGCGTATCCTGGATATCCACCGGGTTCGGCGCGACATCTCCCAGATCGGCGCAATTGACCATGGAAAAAGGCGCAACCCCGGTCACTGGGTTCATCGCACGGATCATCGTCGAATAGTCTCGCAACTGACGCGGCCCATGCCGGGCACCGGGGCGGTTGGTGGTGCCGCCGTCCCACGGTATTCCGACCAGGCCCAGCTCAACCTCGGTGATGCGTTCGTGGTCCAGCGTCACGCTCGGCAGGCGCATGAAAGTGGGGATACCAGCAAACCGGGCAAGCTCCATTGCCGAGACCGGTTGAAAAAACGGATTGGTCATGTGGTTCCCCCTTGTTGGTTCTGGCGCGAGCCTAGCGGCAGATTTGTGACTTGGGAATGGGCCGATGCGCTCAGATCAGAATGCGAAAGCGTTTGCGGATTTCTGCGTCCTGCGCGTCACTCAGGTATTGTGGGTGATGGGTGGCCAGAACCTCTTTGACCTTTGCACGCGCAGCGGACCATGCGTCGGTTGCGCCTCCCTCCTCCCACGTGCGCGGCTCATTCCGGTCGGCGAGGGATGGGTAGAAATAATCCCGCTCCATCGCCTCATAGGTATGAGTGCTGCCAAGAAAGTGACCGTCGCCCAGAACCGACTGGCAGATCGCATCGAAGCCTAGGTTCTCCTCGGTCACCTCGATCCCTCGCAGGGCCCGATAAGTGTGAGAGTGCATTTCATCGTCCAGAACAAACGCCTCGAAACTGGCCCCCAGCAGAGATGCCGTCATGCCCGAGCTTTCATAGATCAGGTTGCCCCCGGCCAACGCGGCGGCCAGAGAAGTTATCCCCTTTTCGGCCCCGTATTGCGCATCGATAGCTTTGGCGTCGGTCATTGACGCCGCCACGCCAGAAGGCAGCGCCAGCCAGTTGGTGAGCTGCGCTGAGGCGGCGTTCAGAATGGCGGTCTCACCGCTGCCCCCGGCGAAGGAGCCGGTGCGCAGGTCCACGATCAGGGGCCAGTTGGAGAACACCATCGGAAAACCGGGCTGGATCGCGTTGACCATGACAAGGCTGGCCAGCGTTTCGGCCAGAGATTGCGCCAGAAATCCAGCCAGGGTCGCTGGGGCAGTGGCCCCGGCCTGCGCGGCGGTGATGCAGGACATGGGAATGTTGTGGGCAACGCATTCATAGACCACGTCCACCGCATCCTCTCCATAGCGCAGCGGAGAAATCACCGGGCTGATATGGGCCTTCAAAAAGGGCCGCTTGGCGAATTCGCCCGGCCCACCGGCCACGATGTCCAGCATCTCGACAATCGGAGCGACGTTTTCAGCCAGCGTGAACGATGTGGCCACTGGTTTGGTCGTGTTGCGCACCAGCGCATAAGCCGTGTTGATGTCCAGATCGCGCACATCGGGTACATCGGTCGCCACGCAGCAGCGGGTAAACCAGCTGACATTAGCCAGAGTGTCCTGCAACCGGGTGAAGTCATGCAGATCGATCAGCGTCGAGGGGCGATAGAGCCCGCTGTCGATATCCAATGTCTGTACGGCGGCGCCTCCGGTGCCGAAGTATACGCGGTCTCCACCCACCTGAATGGAGCGTGTTTCGTCCCGGCCGTGGAAAGTGAATGTCTTGGCGGCGGAATTGACCAACCGCTCCACCATTCTGCGCGGAAAGACCAGCCGATCCTGTGCTCCCGGCTGCGCACCAGCGGCTAGCAGATCAACGGCCAGCCGGTCCGGCACGTTGCCCATGCCCAGCGTCTCTAGCAGGCGCAGTGCGGTGTCGTAGATTTGCTCAAGCTCAGCTGGTTTCAGTGGTTTGAACGCGCCTCCTTTTTGACCGGGCGGGCAGGGATCAAAAACAGGCTTGGCCGCGCGCTGAGCGTGCCGTGCCCGCCGACCGCTTCGTTTGCCACCTTCCGAGGACATCCCTATCCTTTCCCGCTATTCCTCCGGGCACACTAAGCGGCAACTCTGCCCCGTCGCAAAGGGGAACTGCGAATATCAGAATCCTCAATCGCAGTTTCGATTTTTCAATACAGTCACTGGCCCTATTGTCGGCCCGGTCCATTCTTCCGCAAAACTTGTCCCGGACCAGAGGGAGCAGAGCCAATGAAGTCGCGCACCAAAGTTGTTGTGATCGGGGGCGGGATCGCCGGTTGTTCGACACTTTATCACCTGACGCAGGAGGGGTGGACGGATGTTGTTCTGGTGGAACGCAACGAGCTGACCTCGGGTACGACATGGCATTCTGCGGCGCAGGTGACGAATTTCGGCATGAACCAGACGATGGTGGGCCTGAAATCGCACTCGATCCAACTGTACAAGGAACTGGCCGAGGACCCGGATTATCCGATCAACTACCACCACGGGGACGGTGGCATCCGTCTGGCCAATACCGAGGCGCAGATGCAGGGTTATCGCCATTTCACGTCGATGGCGCGCGGGATGGATGTGCATTTCGAGGTGATCGACGCCGAAGAATGCGCTCGCCGCCACCCGCTGATCTCGACCGAGAACCTGATTGGCGGTTTGTGGGATCCGATGGATGGCGACATCGACCCGGCGCAGCTGTGTCAGGCGCTGGCGCGGCGCGCGCGCAAGGCGGGGGCCGAGGTTTATCGCAACACGCCGGTTGTCGGTTTGACCCAGCACGGCGACGACACCTGGACGGTCCATACCGAACATGGCGATATAGGTTGTGACATCGTGGTCAACGCCTGCGGCTATCGGGTGAACGAGGTCGGCGCGATGATGGGGGTGCATCACCCTGTCTCGTCCATGGAACACCAGTATTTCCTGACCGAAGAGATCCCTGCCATCCGGGATGCGGGTCACAGGATGCCCCTGCTGCGGTGCCCAATCAGTGACTACTATTGCAGGCAGGAAAAGAACGGGCTGCTGTTGGGGTTCTACGAACAGGACTGCAAAACTTGGGGCATGGACGGGATCGATCCGAACTTCGTCAATGCCCTGTGCCCAGACGATCTGGACCGGGTGACCGATGTGTTGGAGGGCGCATTTGCCCGTATGCCGGCGTTGATGGAGGTCGGCGTTCACACGGTTGTCAACGGCCCGATCACCTACACGATCGACGGTGCGCCCTTGGTCGGGCCGATCCCAGGCAAGCGCAACGCGTTCTGCATCATCGGCCTGCGCGCTGGGTTGGGTGAGGGCGGCGGCCACGGCTGGCTGCTGGCCCAGCAGATTGTGCATGGCGAAGCATGTTACGACACGTGGTGTCTGGACCCGCGCCGGTTCACTGGTCATGCGAATGTGGAACTGACGGCGCTGAAAGCCATCGAAGACTATCAAAACGAGTTCCGCTTTCACTTTCCGCACGAACACCGCCCCGCCGGGCGGCCGGCCAAGACGACGCCTCTGACTCCGGTGTTGGCAGCTGAAGGGGCGGAATTCACCGTGGTCAATGGTTGGGAGAGGGTGGAGTATATCAAGCCTACGCCCGATTTCTCGCCGTCTCTCAGTTTCGATTTTGACGAAACATTTGATCTGGTCGCAGCTGAGGTGGCCAACGTGCAGAACGGCGTCGGGCTGGCCGAGGTGAACGGGTTCAACCGGATTGAGATCACAGGCGCGGACCGGCACGCTTTTCTGGATAGGATGTTTTGCGGCACCGTCACCCGACGCGATGGCCGGGTTGGGCTGGGCTATTTGCTAAACCATCAGGGCATGGTCAAGGCCGAGGCGACCGTCGCCAACCTGCCCGCCAGCGACCGGGGGCCGGACCGCCTGTGGTACGGATCCGCCGCCGCAAGTGAGTTTCACGACATGGATTGGTTGACCCAACACCTGCGCGCCGATGAAGACGTGCAATTGCGCAGCCTGACCAACGACCGGACCATTCTGGTGCTGGCTGGCCCCAAGGCGCGCGATGTCCTGTCCGCCAGCGCACGCGGTGACTGGTCCGCAGCGGCATTTCCGTGGCTCAGCGTGCGGGAGTGTTTCGTCGGGATTGCTCCGGTGACGGTGATGGGCGTCAGTTTCTCAGGTGAACTGGCTTATGAAATCCATGTCCCCAACGCGTCGCTCTATGCGGCTTATCTGGCGTTGCGGCAGGCTGGAGAGGCTCATGGGCTGAGACTCTTCGGCGCGCGGGCAGTGGAATCCATGCGAATGGAGAAGAGCTTCCTGCATTGGAAGGCCGATCTGATCACCGAATTCGACCCCTTCGAAACCGGCCTCGACCGTTTCGTGAAGCCGGACAAGGGAGATTTCACAGGGCGGGACGCCTTGTTGAAACGGCAGGCCGAGGGGCCGCGTAAAACTCTGGTCGTCTTGCACATTCACACCACCCGACAACCCGCTCATCCCGGGGCATCTTTGATGCTGGGCTCGCAGGTTGTCGGCACGATCACCTCGGGTGATTGGGGGTATCGCACAGGGCTGAATCTTGCGCATGGCTTCGTGCGACCCGATCTGGCAGATATCGGAACTGAGATGGAGTTAGACTCCTGTGGTCAGCGCGTGCGTGCGACAGTTATCCCGCCATCACCTTATGATCCGGGTTTTGAGCGCATGAGAGCGTGACCGCTCGGCCAACTTCACCATTGCCGTTTGTGTGAATCTTTGCTTGGTTTGTTTCGAAGAAATCGAAACAACGGGTGTGCAGTGTCCAAATCTCTGAGCCTTCGCTGGCTGGAAGTCTTCCGTCTGGTTGCCAAATCGGGGTCGATCCAGCAGGTCGCTTCGGAAACGGGGCTGTCGATCAGCACCGTCTCGAACCACTTGCGCAGCCTCGAAGGCGCGCTGGGCGTTGATCTGGTCGATCATGGGCGGCGTCCGATGGGGCTGACCCCTGCGGGCGAGGTGTTCGCGCGATATGTCCGCGACGGGCTCACGGTGCTGAAACGGGGAGAGGCCGAAATCCGCTCCGGCAACTGGAAGCACGCAACGGATCTGCGGCTGGCCTTGATTGACGATTTCGACAACCAGATCGCCCCGGACCTGTTCCGCTTTTTGGCACAGGCTCTGCCGCGTTGCAGCTTTCGCCACTACACGCGCCCCAGTCACGAGATCATCAACAATCTGCAAGAGCATAAGTTGGATGCCGGGGTTGCCACCCGGCCCTCGGAGCGGACCGAGGGGTTGATCGAATACCCGCTGATGCGCGACCCGTTTATCGTAATTCTGCCCAACACGTTCAGCGGAGAACCTGAAGACCTGCTGAAACCGGATGCGGAATTGCCCTTGCTGCGCTATTCGCGGGACTACATGATCGGCAAGCAGATTGAAATTCAACTAACCCGCAGCAAATACAATCTCCCGAACCGGTTTGAAATGGAGTGCAACCACTCGATCATCGGTCTTGTCGCCGAGGGCAGCGGTTGGGCGATCACGACGGCCGCCTGTTTCCACCGCGCACAAAGGTTCCACGACAACGTTCGGGCGCTGCCGTTTCCGGGGCGCAACTTCGTACGCACCGTGTCCCTGTTCACGACCGAAGTGTATCCCGAGACGACATCGAAGCTGATCCAGAAAGTGATGGTAAAGCTGATCCGGCAGCATTTCACCGATCCGATGTGTGGGGCTCATTCCTGGTTAAAGGACGATTTCCGCACCATGGAGGCCGAGGCTGCCTAGGCGCTGGCCGGTGGTCCGAGGGATTGACGCTCGACGATATGGGTCACTAGCCGCGTGCCAGTGCCTGGGGCCTGGTTTTCCAGCATATCAACCAGAGCCGACGCGGCCCGTTGACCCATTTCGCGGTGCGGTACATGCACCGTCGTCAGCGCGGGGGTGGCGACCCGGGCCAGCTCGATATCGTCGAACCCGGTGACAGAAACATCCTTGGGCACATTTAATCCCATCTCACGCGCCCGATGCAGTGCGCCGACGGCCAGAACGTCGTTGCCGCACAGGATTGCCGTGGGCGGGGCGTTCTGTGACATCAGTTCGGTAAAGGCATCGGCGCCGTTTTCGATCTGGTAGGGTGTTTCAACGATCGCTAAACCTGACGGGGAAATCCCGTACTGCCGGACCGCGTCCTTTATACCTTCAATCCGAAGACGCGCCCGATCATTGCCAGCGGTGATGCCGGAAATCACTCCGATCCGTTGGTGGCCCAGCCCGACCACGCGGTTCGTCAGCTCGGCCATGGCTGCGCGATTGTCAAACCCGACCGAGGCAACCTGTGCATCCGCCAGAAAGGACCACGCGATCATTACCGGGATGTCGCGGAGCGCAAGATCCTTGTAAACCTGCGGATTGCGGTCATGCCCGATCAATAGCAACCCGTCCGCACCGCGCGCGACCAGCGTCCGGATTTGCTCTTCTTCAAGGTCGGGATCGTAGGCCGAACTTGATACCAGCAGTGTGTAACCGCGTGTGTGCAGTTCTTCCTGAAAAGCCTGTAGGCCGCGCGCGAAAATAGCGTTCTCCATGGTGGGAATGATCGCACCGATCGTCCGGGTTCGCTTGGCTACCATCACCCGCGCGGCAAAGTTCGGCGTGTATCCCAGCTTGTCCACCGCTGACAGAACGCGCTGACGCGTTGCCTCTACCACCCGGTCGGGGTCATTCATGCAGCGCGACACGGTCGCTGTTGAAACGCCCGCCAGTTTGGCGACATCGTCCAATGTGGGCGCGGATCGAAGTTTCGGCATTTTCAAACCTGAGATTTGCTTTTGCCAATAAGCTTAAACTCAAGCGCGGCTTAAGAAAAGTAGATGTGTAAGCGCTTGCATCTTTGATGTAAGGGCTTACAAATCCGGTAAGCCGAATCCGGAAGAAAGACCCGTGAATAGGACCAGCTGAGCATGCCTCGTGACTATTTGAAAAAAGCCATCCTGACAGCGCAATCCCATGCCTCCGAAGTGAATGATACAGTCAGGAACATCCTTGCTGATATTGAGGCTGGCGGTGATGCCAAGGCGCTGGAATACGCAGCCAGATTCGACAAGTTCGACGGCAATGTCTTGATGACGCAGGCCGAGATTGACGCTGCTATCGCACGGGTTCCGGAAAAACTGAAGGCCGATATCCGCTTTGCCCACGACAATGTGCGCCGCTTTGCTGAAACGCAGAAGGCAACCGTGGCCGATGTGCAGACAGAGATCGTTCCGGGGTTCGTCGCCGGTCAAAAGGCGATCCCGGTGGATGCGGCGGGCTGCTATGTGCCCGGAGGGCGCTATAGCCATACCGCCAGCGCGATCATGACCGTTACCACGGCCAAGGTCGCCGGATGCCGCCATATCACCGCCTGTTCTCCGCCGCGCCCAGGCGAGGGCGTTGCGCCAGCGATTGTCTATGCCGCGCATATCTGTGGGGCAGACAGTATTCTGGCCATGGGCGGTGTACAGGGCGTGGCCGCGATGACCTATGGCCTGTTCGGCCTGCCGCGGGCCAATATCCTTGTGGGCCCGGGCAACCAGTTCGTGGCCGAGGCCAAGCGGATTCTCTATGGCAAAGTCGGCATCGACATGATCGCGGGTCCTACCGACAGCTTGATCCTTGCCGACAGCAGCGCCGACGCGCATGTGGTGGCCACCGATTTGGTCAGCCAGGCCGAGCATGGGTACAACTCGCCCGTCTGGCTGGTAACAAATGACCGGGATCTGGCGCAGGAGGTGATGACGCTGGTGCCGAAGCTTATAGACGATCTGCCCGCCCTGAACCGCGAAAATGCGGCCGCCGCATGGCGCGACTATGCCGAGGTCATCGTCTGTTCGGATCGTGAGGAAATGGCTGCCTGTTCGGACGAATACGCCCCCGAACACTTGACCGTCCAGGCCGAGGACCTGGATTGGTGGCTGGACCGGCTGACCTGTTATGGGTCGTTGTTTCTGGGTGAAGAGACCACTGTGTCTTATGGCGACAAGGCCACCGGCACCAACCACGTTTTGCCGACCTCGGGGGCGGCCAGCTATACTGGAGGGTTGAGCGTCCACAAGTACATGAAGATCGTCACCTGGCAACGTGCCACGCGGGAAGGATCGAAGCCTGTCGCTGTCGCCACTGCCCGAATTTCCAGGCTTGAGGGGATGGAAGGCCATGCCCGCGCTGCGGATGTGCGTTTGGCCAAGTATTTCCCTGACGAACAGTTTGACCTACACGCGGATGGATGAACATCGGATACCCTTCAATCTGACTGCGCGGGGGCCTCAGGGCAGGAGCCTTGTCGCAATACCTTGCAGAAAACCACCTTTTTCGGCACCGTACACAAATACGGCCGAGGTTTTCCGGCAGACCGCGTGGGTCTTATTGGCGGCCGTCTGTGGGCTCTGGTCCGACAGAAACGGAGGGTTTCATGTATAAGAAAATTCTGGTTCCAATGGCGCTGGACCACGGCATTTCGCAGCACACGCTGGAAGTGGCACGGGCGCTTTCGGCAGAAGGCAGCGAAATTGTTGCGCTGCATGTTTACGAGATGCCGCAGGGCTCGGTCAGTGCCTATCTGGACAAGGACGCAGTTGCCGATGGATTCCGCGCGGCGGCCAGTTTGTTGCGCGAAAAGACCGAGGAACTGGAGGGTATCCAGCCCGAGATCGTCAAGGGCCATACTGCCCGGACCATCATCGACTATGCCAATAGCAATGACTTTGACTGCATCGTTATCGGCTCACACAAGCCGGGGCTCAGCGACTATTTCCTGGGCTCGACCGCATCGCGTGTGGTTCGCCATGCCGGGTGCGCCGTGCATGTGCATCGCAGAATATGAACCCAAAATTGCGCCCTAGGTGCCTCAAGCAGGACGAACAGACCAGATATGAACATAGACAAAAAGATTACGGATGATCTGGTCGCAAACGATATTTCGTTTGTCACCACTGTGCCCTGCAAACAGCTGGCCGGGGTGATCGAGGAGATTGACCAACGCGACGACATCTTTCACATCCCCTCGAACA
>NZ_JBQFTM010000008.1:0-150440 GCF_056538605.1 Ruegeria sp. BF7
GCGACCCGCTACGACAGGTGCCCGAAGGTCTTCCTGTCAGCCATCGCCCTCGCAGCACTCGTCATCTATTGGCTATGAGTCCTGACCCTAGTTTTGGTGCATTCGGCTTTGGTGGGCACGCATGAGACTCAGGTAGTACCACAACTCGACTACTTTGCTTACTTGTAGAAAGGACTGAGTTTGCAAACATCAAGAAAGCAACCAAAGAAGGAACTGGCGGAAAAGGCGGCAAAGGTTCGCTGTGCAGACATTTAAGGAGTGCCTGCAAATGTCTGCCACGCGGACCGCCACCGCAGAACTTCAACGCCTCAGTCGAACGGCAGCTCTGGGTTACCACCCGCCTGCACCAGAAACCGTCGTCACGATGGACCAAAGTCCAGTCATGCACTTACAGTCAAACCGGACCACTTGGATGGGGCCGATCAGACTGACTTTTGTTTTGCCGGCATAGGAACCGTCCGCCTCATGACTATCGGAACGGTTCGCATAATCGTCTCACATCGACTTCTAAACGCCAAAGGAGAGCGGGTTAAATACTATTGTTTGGCGCGGGTTTGATGATTCAGATGCGAAGCTGCATCTTGTTTCAAGATCTACTTGGTGTCCCGCGCAACATCGGCCATCTTCTGTTCTCTCATACTGGCAACCAATTTGGTAATCGAATTTGGAGCCCTATTTCGAAAGCTACGAGCGGAATTGCGGAGGTATCCTCAATCGATCTGCGCTAATCTCAGGGTCGTGTCAGCGACCAGAACCGCAGGGGCAGGGCAATCGCCGCCGCAACCAGACCCAGAGTATAACCGATCCAGATGCCGACGGCTCCGAGATCAAAGAGGAAACCCAGAACATAGCTGGCCGGCAAGGCAAGTGGCCAATAGGTTGTCAGGGTAATTATCGTCGGCAGGTTCATGTCCGACATTCCCCTTAGCGCACCCAACGCAGTGCCCTGAACGCCATCCGCAACTTGCAGCAGTGCCACGATGAAAAACAACGTAACCGCGAGGTCAATGACGGCCGGGTCATCCGACATCGTTTCCGCCAGCATTCGGCCAGCAGTAATGAATACGATTGCGGCAACCGCCTGCCAGAGCGTGACCATCACAAAGGACGCCTTCAGGATTGGTCTTAGCCTTTCCCGACTACCTGCGCCGACTGCAAGTCCCACACGGATCGAGGCTGCACCCGCCATGCCAAGTGGGATCATATAGGCCAACCCCGCAAGCGCGTTGACGATCTGATGGGCAGCCAGCGCCTCGGCCCCCAACCAGCCCATCATCAGACCCACCACTGCGTAAGCACCGCCCTCACCTGCGTATCCAAGACAGAGCGGCAGGGCGTCTTTGGCCTGTGACCAGACATCCGCCCATGCAACGGTCACCCGCTGGCGAAAGGCGGCCAGCCCGGGCGCGCGTATCAACACATAAATCCCGGCAACCAGCGACGTACATTGTGAGAGTATGCTGGCCAGACCAGCGCCCAGAATTCCAAGATCAAGGACGTGAATGAAGGCATAGTTTGCGGGTACGTTGAACAGGACACCCAGATAAGACAGTGCAACGGCTGTCCAGGGCCGTCCAACGGCGTCGAACAGAGCTTTCAGGCCGAAAAACAGTGTAAAGGGCACGATCCAGATCGCCATCGACATCCAGTATGGCAACAGGATCGCCAGAACCTCCTTCGGTTGCCCCAAAGGCCCCAGCAGCGGATAGAGTGCCATCATCACCAATGCCGCGCCGCCGCCGCCCAGAAAGCACAGCAACAGCCCGCTGCGCAACGCCAGAGCAACCCGCGCGGCATCGCGTGCGCCCTCGGCTTGGCTGATCTGGACGGAAATTGCGGTGATTACGCCCCAAAGAGCGGAGATAAGGATGATCAAAACGGCCGTGGTCACGCCTGCCGCCGCCAGCGGGACCGTGCCAAGCGGAGAAATCATCGCCGTATCTACGACACCGATCAAAAGTGCGGCGGCCAGCCCGACCATCAGCGGCACGGCAAGCCGGATCAACGGCGTGAATTCGGCGCGGGTGGACGCCTGCGGAATCAGGATTTGATCTGTCATGGGGTACCTGCCGGACAACGTCCGGCGAAAGAGTCGCGGTCAGGAGCTTTATGCTCGGAATGAAGAGGGGCTGCTCAGCCCTGCGACGGGAACACCATGAAATTGGTCCTTTTAGGGACAAGTTAACAGATAAGGTTCTAAGGGAATATTTGTTCGGCGTCCAGATCGCTTTAACAGGGCTGTTTGCCGAACCCTGCCAAGGTCAGGAATGAGCGGAGTTCACCGGGACGTGGTGGGGCTCTGGTCAAACTATCATCTAATTGGCAGCCACGTGGGCAAGGTCACTCAGAAATTTGGCACTTTGTTCGTCGGCCGGAAAAAACAGCTCTATCTTCATATCGTCTAGCGTGACGTCCGTGACTGTGCTGAATTGCGCAATGGTTCCAAACAGGGAAAGCCGCTGACCACCAAAGCGGTAGATCGTAGAAATTGTCGGCCCGATCACCGCGTCACTGCGGGCGTGCCCCTGTTGCGACAACGTGCGCGCCGCGGCGTCCAGTGCGGGTATGCCGCCTGCGTTGGCGCTTTCAGCGCGCAGCCGTAACATCGTGTGATGCGCGACCTCGGGCCAGTTTTCGACAAGCTCAGGCATCAGCGGGCTGGTCAGCAGGTCCAGCAGGCTTTGCCCCTCGCCGATCCCCAGTGGTTTGAACAGCCTTTGGGCACCGCTGTTGAGCATTACAACCGTCCAGAGCCGGTCCAACACCATTCCAGGGTAAGGGGCATGTTGCTGCAGAGTCCATTCAACCGCATCCCGGATGGGCGACATCACCGCGTCGTCAATCGGCGTTGCCGCAAAACGCGGCGCGAACCCTTCGGCGCGCATCATCTGATTTCGGGTTTCGACCGGAAGGTTCATGACCTCGGATAGATGAAGGATCATGTCCTGGCTGGGCCGGGACCGCCCGGTTTCAAGAAATGAGATATGGCGCGCGCTGACCACGGCTTCGACCGCAAGGTCCAGCTGGCTCATCCTGCGTCGCTTTCGCCACTCTTTCAGCATGCCGGGATAGGGTGTCATGACCTGAGTTTAGCAAGGGTCCGAACAGAATTCACTTACCTCTGAGGTAATTGATTTGCGCCTGCCGAAAGTCGCATGAAAGACGTATATCGAAAGGAGACGATCATGACCCAACAACAGTCGGCGATGCGAATCTCAGGCGGTGTTCTTGTTGCGACCGGGGTGCTCTTTGCGCTAGCCGCGCTGCCTTTTTTGCACCTTTTCGCGCATATCTTCCTACAAATCGCGTATTGGCCAATTCACGACGTTGCCGCGGAACTGACGGTTCCTTCGCCCTTGCTGCTTGTCATCACCGGTGGTTTGACCGTTGGTCTGGGGGGCATGCAGTGGGCACTGGGAACCTATGTAGCCCCAGTATCGGCGGTGGCCGCGTCCAAGACCGCACAGATTGCGGCATGGTCCTGGTTCTGCGTCGACAGCTCAGGCGCCATTCTGGTTGGCGCGCCCTTCAATGTCGTACTCAACCTGTCATTTCTGGTCCTGATCCTGATATCCTGCCGCCCCCGGACGGCAAGAAAACACGCAACATCCTGATGCGAAGCGGCATCCATAGAGATTGAAAACAAGGGCTGGCTATTCCAGAAACCCGTCAATGGACGAGGCGACGTCAACGGTGGGTTTCACATCGGACATTCTGGCGTTTTCAAAGGCGTTGCCGCCTTCAATACTCGGCTTGATCCGCTCATATACGGACAGGATTTCCTCTTCCAGTCTGGCCGGCTTTTCTTCGGACCAGCCGGCCTTGGTCTTTGCGATAGCAGAAATCAATGGATCCCGACCCTAGCAGTCAAGCACTGAACCCAAAGGTTCTGTCGCAAACTTTGCTCAATATGGTTCGCGAAGAACTGCTCATCTATTTCCCGGTTTGGATATCTTCCGGATTCACAGATAATGAGTGGATGAGAACGTATAGTTAACTGCCCGTTACCTCTTCACCCGGAACGAAAATTTTCAAGTCCGTCTCAACAAATTTTTCGAATGACAAATTCCAAGCCGATTGCGGCCACAACAAAGTCAGGAACTTTTGTTTGGGCCTGTAAACGGCGGTATAAAGCGTTCCGAACCCTGATTTGAACGCGGTGGAATAGAGCGGCGGGCGCAGGAAAGCGTCGATGAACCGCTTCTCGCTTTCCGGGTGCTGGTTCAGGCGGTTAAGCAGAAATCGCTCGCGTTCCACAGTGGCCGTAAAGCGCGCATGGGTCGACCATTCAACATGACCTTGGTGGTTCGTTGCCACCGGCAGGTCCGAGATTTGTGGATGCCGGTCCGGGGCAAGGTACACTGTACTGTGGTTATGCTTCGCATCCAGAACGGTGACGTTATAGCTCATGTGGCAGGGGATGCGGCACAGGCAGTCGACAGCTTGCGCAGTCGTCTCGCAGGTTTGCAGGACATAGCGCAGGATCAGCGGAACACCAAACCCGTCGCCCACCTCGCGCCGACCACCGAAGGTGAGCGAAATGGTTAGACCGGCATCATTGATCCCGTCGAGCAAGCCCAGAACACCGTCGCTCATCCCTATGACACCGCGTCCGTCCCAGCGGGTTTTCAGCAGCGCTGCATCAAAGGTCTTTGGGTGATAGTCGTAGTTGCGTACCAGAAACGGCGTCTTGCCGCGCCAGATCGCCTGACTGCAGCCTGACAAATATTTTGGCGGGCAGTAGAAACTGAGAAACCGCGCCTGGCTGTCCCTTCCTCCCACAAGCTCGACGACCTCTTCATACATCGGCACGATCTCGGGCATGTGCTTTTGCAGCGCGCGCAAGCATTCGCGATAGGTAGGGCGAGCCGAATACCCCTCTTGCGCCCACCATTTGCGGTAGGCGGGCCAGTATTCGGCAAACAGCCCGGCCAGTTTGGGACCGGGCTGCGCCTCGTCGATCGAGCGAAAAACAAGTGCCATGGGGCTTTCTACATAATCTTGAACGCGGGGTCTTCCATCGGCTGTGCGGCGGGCAGGGGTTCTGCCGCGTAGGCCGAGGTTATGCCGTGAATCCACTTTTTCGACTTGTCCGTCAACTTGAACCCTTTGGTCATCGATCTCCCGCGCGTCACAAGGATGCCCAGATCAGCGCCTTCATAGCGGTAGTCGCCCACGTTGGAGATACGTAGAAAAAACGCCTCGTTCTCACCAACGGCGCGGCGGTGATAGTCGAAGCGGTCGAATACAACATGGCCATCTTCCAGCATCTTGTAGATTCCCGATTGCGGGGCCTGCGTGATGCGATCCACGCTGTCATCGGTGTGTTTGATTACCATCTGCGACCAGCTATCGATCATGTCCGGGTCAGCCCAGCGGGCGTTCAGTTCTTCTACATCCAGCTCGAATGGTTTCTTCGAGAATTCCAGCAGGTGGAACAGGAACAGCGGTGCGTCGGCATGAGCAAAAGCCGCATGGTTGGTCATTGAGCTGGCGCCGGTGATGCGCGGGTTCAGCTCGCCCAACCAAAGTTCATCGGTTTTCTTGTCGATCAGGAAATCGAGTTCGAAATATCCGCGATAGCCGGATTTGCGCAGCTCTTCCCCGAACTGGAAGGTCAGCTGTCGCGCCTGTTCGCGTGCCTTGGGCGGGAACGCAGTCGAGAAGATCTCATTCCCGCACCAGCCACCGCGATAGGGGGTGAGTTCCTTGAACCCCACAAGCTCGGTCATCAGTGGGCCAACGATGGTACCCTCCGAGGTCGCACAAGCCTCGATCGCTGCGCCGCGACAGTCGATCCGCTTCATGATCTTGATCTCGCCTTCGCCGACGATCTCGTCTTTGTGCTTATTGAAATCGGCTTCGGACTTGATGAAGAACGTCGTGTGGCCGCTGTCGCCAAAGGCGGATTGCAGCACCAGATCGTTCCCCAGGCCGGCCTTGTCGCAGGTCTTTTTCAGGTGGTCATAGCTTTTGACCACACTTAGCGTATTGGGCACGGATGGTACACCTGCCTTGTTACCGATGCGAACGGTTTCGATTTTGTTGTCGCATTTGGTGCGCAGCTTGGCCTTGGGGAACCACAGCTGACCGCCCAGCTCCTTGACCAGCTTCTCGGTCGTCTCATCGAACATCAGGAAGACGAATTTCGGCTTGCCGCCACGCCGTTTGACTAGATCGATGACCTCTTTGTGCTGCAGCAGATAGTTGTTGATGTCTTCGATGGACTGAAACTCATCATGCGGCATTTCAGAAGGCACAAACACGTTCGGATGTCGCCCGTCAAAGCAATCCATGTAGCAGATATAGGTGAAGTTCATCACCCATTCATCCAGCCCCAAAAGGTTGAAATTGGTCGCCGACACGAAATAGATCGGGTCCTTGTTGGTGTGGAAATACCGACGGATTTCCGAGATGTTCTTCAGTACCTTTTTTGGCATATTTGTTGTCCTCCCTGACCCTTTAGGGGTTCTTTACTGATTTCAAAGCGTCTTCGGTAAAAATGCGCAGGCCCAAATCGGCGCGAAAACCGTGGATTTCCGAAACATCCAGTTCCTGCATGAATTTCAGAATTTCGGGACTGATCACCTGTCCTGGTACCAAAATGGGAAAGCCCGGCGGGTAGGGGATCACGAAGGTGGCCGAAACCATCTCTTCCCCGGCTTCAAGCCGTTCCAACATCTCCTTGTCGGGCTCGACGTAGTCGCAATTGTCTTCGTCATAGGACAGGAAAAACGCCGTGCGAATGTCACCGGCTTCGGTACCTTCTTCACAGCGGAATGCGTCGTGGAACCGACTGAAATCGGGCAGAGGCGGGACGTGTTCGCTCAGATTCCTAACGCGCTTGTCAAAGGCCAGTTTTTCCATTTTCGAGGCGTCGTCCATCAGATCGTCCAGTTCCTTGGCGATCTCGACCAGCACCTCGATCAGATAGGCGACTGAGCTTCGCGTGGTGCCGATATTGGTCATGAACAGCACTGTATTGCGCGAGGTCTTGTTGATCTGGATGCCGTATTTATCCATCAGGATTTTGGTTTTGAACGTATCGCCATCCCAGCCGGTCGCGCCCACATGCAGCGTGATACGGGTGGCATCCAGAACAAACTCATCCTTGGCCCAGCAATCCCAGACATCGGCCCAGCCCTGATCGGGGTCGAAATAGCTGGTCATGCCACTTTCGCGATATTGCTCGGGGATCATGTCGCCCGCTGTGACCAGCTTGAAGTACTTTCTGAGCAGTGGATGCGTTGTCACCGCCCGGCGAATTGCCATCGCGCTTTCGACCTGCCGCTGGACGAATTCATAGCCTTCGATCTCAACCTGCCTGCGGCCTACATCCAGTGAGGCAATGATCTGGTAATTGGGCGAGGTTGAGGTGTGGGTCATATAGGCCTCGTGAAACGCTTCTTCGACAGCACCTTTGAACTGCTGGTCGTTGACGTGGATCATCGAGCCCTGACGCAAGGATGTCAGTGTCTTATGTGTTGATTGCGTCGCATAGACCCGAACCCGTGCATCGGGAGGCGCAATCAGGCGTGTGTTCAGCCATACCTCATCGTCAGCGCCTTCAAGAGCTGCCTGCTGAGCCTCATAAGCCTCGGCTTGTTCTGTCGTACGGAATTGTTCGCGCAGAATTTTGGCCGACCGCATTGCGGTACGTACACGCGAGTTTGGTGCAAATCTAGCATAGGCGAACCAGGCCTCATCCCACAGGAATACAAGGTCCTTCTTGATCGCCAGACATTCCTGCATCACCCGCTGCACGTTGTAGACGATGCCATCGAAGGTGCAATTGGTCAGCAAGACCATCCGTACCCTGTCAAGCTTTCCTGCCGCGCGTAGGGCCAGCAGCTTATGCTTGATCTCTCGGATCGGTACCGCGCCATACATTGAGTAATCGTGCAGCGGATAGCTGTCCATATAGACTACGCTTGCCCCGGCCAGTACCATGCCGTAGTGGTGCGATTTGTGGCAATCGCGGTCGATCAGCACGATGTCTCCGGGCCGGACCAGCGCCTGCACCACGATCTTGTTGCAGGTTGAGGTGCCGTTGGTGGCAAAAAACGTCTGTTTAGACCCGAATGCGCGGGCGGCGGCTTCCTGCGCCTCTTTGATCGGGCCCTTCGGCTCGAGCAGCGAGTCCAGCCCACCAGATGTGGCCGAAGTTTCCGCCATGAAGATATTTGATCCGTAGAACGCCCCCATGTCCTGAATCCAATGGCTGCGACTGATCGATTTGCCGCGGCTGATCGGCATGGCGTGGAACACGCCTGTGGGCTGTTTGGAGTATTCCTTGAGCGCTGTGAAGAACGGCGTCTTATAGCGCCGCTGCACCCCGCGCAGGATGTTCAGATGCAGTTCCAGAAAGTCTTCCTGATTGTAAAATACGCGTCGGCACAGGCCGAGATCGAGACCGGCGATATCTTCCGCCGAACGATCGGTGATCAGATACGCATCCAGTTCCGGACGCAGCATGCCGATCCGGCGGCAGGTTTCTGGCCCGTATTCCGAGGGTGACAGCGCATCAAGATCGGAACCCTCGCCATAGAGGCTGATATAGCGGCCGAGAACATTGGTTTCGTTCTTGGACTTCAGGCTTAACCCCGGGCGGACGATGACCGCCTGCACATTCTGGTTAAACAGAACCCCGATCAGGGCGTCCTCGACACTGGGAACGACAACAGTTTCATAGATGAACGGATCTTCGCTGCGGCGCATCCGTTGCAGGCTGGTTTGCAGGAATCGTTCTTGATGCTCATTGACATTGTCGACGATCATCACCTCGAAATAAGGCCGGCCTAGCGCGCGGGCCTCATGGCTCTGGGTGGACTCGTCCTCGAACTCATCAACTTCGGTCTCATCCGCGATCAGCGGGATCGAGCGGCGACGATACGCGCCTGAGGTCAGCGCACGCGACACCCGGCGCACGGCGGTTGAGAAATCACCGAAATTGCCATGGTCCAGCAACCGGCGCAGATAGTCGAAGGCAGAACCGCCAGGAAAAGCGAAATACACTTCGATCGGGGCCAGCGCCTGCAACAATTGCCGCGCCCGGTCCCGATCTTTTTCGCTGCCGCCCTGGTCCAGTGACTCGGCCGTTTCCCGTAGCGCGCTCCATCGGTCTGCCCTCAACTGCGAGGCGCTGTAGTAGTCCGAGATGCTGTGGAGCTTTTCGCTATCGGAAATGCCGTGCATGAAACTTTTCCTTTCTGCGGATACCAAAAAGCTGGGTCGGTATCAGTCTGTGCCAGAGCGCCCTTTGTAGAGAAACAGATTGTCGGGCTTGGTCGCGGCGTCTTCGCTGTATCCCAGCGCCGTTCTGGGGTCGGATGCGGCGACACCTGCAACGTCGCCTTTTTGCGGAATACGCAGTGGGCCCAGCGTATGCAGGTAAGCATCCGCCCCGCTGGTACGGTCATAAACCGGGAAGTCAGCTTCGCGGTCGCGGAAGCTTTTGAGAACCTGCCCTAATCCCTTCAGTCCGACTTCGCGCTGGCGGCGGACCTGATCGAGATCGATCTCGATGGGGAAGATATCTTCTTGCCCTGCGGACTGGTGCAACACAGTGGCCGAAGGATCAACGACCAGCGAGCGGCCCACGCCCCCAGCAGCCAGCCCGTTCACGTCGAATACATAGCATTGGAACTGCGCAGCGGTTGCCTTGGCAATCGACAGCTCGGCCTCGCGGTCGGTGGTGCCGGTCAGAACCGGGTGCAGCAGAACCTCGACCCCCTGGCTGGTCAGGTGGCGGGTGGTTTCGGGGAACCAGATGTCATAGCAGATCGATAGGCCAAACCGGCCCACATCCGGCACATCAAAGATGCAGAAATCCGTGCCAGAGGCGATGTTCTGCTCATAAGGCTTGAACGGGAACATCTTGGAATATTTCGAGACGATCTCACCATCCGGGTTGATCACCACCGAGGTGTTGAAAATCCGCCCGTCTTCGTGCTTTTCGAACATCGAGCCGGGGATAAGCCAGATCCCATAACGCCGAGCCGCATCCTGAAAACGCGACAGGTCATTATTGGGAAAGGGCTGAGCAAACCGGTCGAGCGGACCATGAGGCGCCAGTTCGCTGAACAGCGCCATCTGGGTCCAGGGGAACCGGGCCATCATGATGTCGATCCGATGCAGCATCGCGTCGACATTCGACTGCAACGCACCGACATGCATCTGGATTCCGGTTATCGCAAAAGGGGTCATTTCGTTTTTCTTCTCTTTTTCTTGCCGATTGCGATCGCCGTTGTGATCCGGCGTTCTTCATCGGAGCATAAAACTGTGGGGTCGCGCAAGCCTGCTGTCCACAGGCTGTGGTTTTCAGAGGACACTGCCTTCATACTGCCTCTTCCTCGGTGGTATCTTCTGCCTGCGGTTCCACAAAATCGATGTCATTTCGAACCCAGAAGAAACGGAACCCGCAACTGCGCAACCATTTCTCCAGCCGATCAAGGCTGGACCATTCCCGCCGCAACCCACGGGTGGATTCGACCAGTGCCCATTGGCCGTCGACCAGAAAATAAACTGTCCAAGTGTTAGGGTGCGCTGACTGATTGGCAAAACCGCCACTGACGACTTCGCGCGCAGTGCGAACGGCAACGGGATAGTCACCAATGCGATTCTCAGCAGCGAGAATCCCCAGATCATTTTGACGGATCGTAAAAGTTGGCAGCGGAGCGTCGCTCATGCGCGGCGCTCCTTGTGATCCGCCAAATACTCAAAAATGTCGATCATGCAGCTTCAGTTTGCTCTGAATTCAAAAGCGCTCTGCGTCGCTCACTGATATCAGCAGGCTTGAGGTTTTCGAGGCGCGTTGCCAACGTCCAGACATGTCCGAACGGATCGGCGATCGTGGCACAGCGTTCGCCCCAATAGGTATCGTTCGCCTCTGAAATCAGGCTGGCACCGTTCTCGAGTGCGGTCGCGAGCGTGGCGTCGGTATCTTCAACATACATGTGATGCCCAACCGGTGTGACCGTGCCCGGTGCAGTTGGACCATGAGCGCCCCAACCTGCCGTGACGAACAGCATCGAGGTGCCGATCTTGATGGCTGCAAAGCCCGGCGCCTCATCCGCGTCAAATGCCTGAATCTTTGCGTCAAACGCGCATTCATAAAATTGCACTGCGGCAGTAACGTCGGCAACTGCAAGAGATGCAGTGCAGGTGCGGTAACCTCGTGGCAGAGTGGCAGGCTTCTTTTTCATTCCGGTAATCTCCGAATTGAGCAGAGTCGCTCGTTGAACATGCAGGAATATCCCGCACTATGCACCATACTGTGGGATATACCACTCAATATTGCAACACTATGATGCATAGTGCTTTGAATTGAAGGTTCTGTCGCAAACTTTGGGCATTGGTTGACCAAATCACGTGTCTTGGCTTTTTTGGCTTAAAATCAATTGCGAGCAGGTTTCAGTATGGCCGTCTTTGAAATACGGCCACTTCCCCAGGGACGTGGTCTTGTGCGCTGTGTTCTTCTAATGGTTCTGTTGCAGAGTTTTGACCATTGTCGCGCGTGGATGTAGCGAGCGTATTGTCCTTCTAATAGTTAGGTCGAAAGTCGGCTCATGATTTTATTCAAAGGCGAACAATATCTTTAGGATGTGATCCTGTTCGCGGTCTTCTTCTATGTCCGGTACGGCGTGT
This sequence comes from Ruegeria sp. BF7, assembly GCF_056538605.1. Lineage (NCBI taxonomy): Bacteria > Pseudomonadati > Pseudomonadota > Alphaproteobacteria > Rhodobacterales > Roseobacteraceae > Ruegeria > Ruegeria sp. BF7. Next base: position 11,647 of record NZ_JBQFTM010000008.1, read on the forward strand.
CATACCGTGATCTGGAAGAGATCATACACGAACGAGGCGTTTCTGTGGACCACACCACGCTGAACAGGTGGGTGACACGGTATTCCGGTGCAATCTCTGAGAACGCTCGTCGCCGCAAAGTGCTGTGTGTCCGCTCTTGGAGAATGGGTGAAACTTACATCAAGGTTAAGGGCAACCTCTATCGCTCCGTTGACAAACATGGCAATACGCCTGACTTCATGCTGTCGCAGCGCCGTAACAGACTGACCTCCGTCAAATTCTTTGCTCGTATGCTGGAGGTCAACGGTCTGCCACGAAAGACTGTCATCGACAAAGCGAGCAAAGATGCAGCGTCGCGGGTGCATAGCGGACGAAGCGTTACGGCAAACCCGACGTGATCAAAGGTGCAATAAAAACGAAATCATGTTGGCTATGTCTCTTGAAAAAGTAACGGTCCGCGTTTGCGGACCGTTTTCAGCTTGCATTTTTTGAGATCAGCGGGTTTGCCCCAATGGATCCAGCTCGTCCCTTAGCCAATCTCCAAGCAGGTTTAGGCCAAGCACCGTAAGCATGATGGCGACACCTGGGAAAACGGTAACCCACCAGGCAGTTTGGATGTAGCTGCGCCCTTCAGAAAGCATGCCACCCCAGCTTGGCGTCTGCGGGTCTGCGCCGAGGCCAAGGAAGGTCAGGCTGCTTTCAAGAAGGATATTGTTAGCCACATTCAGTGTCAGCAGAATGATCAGCGGACCCATGGCGTTCGGCAGAATGTGCGAAAAGATGATTTTCACATCCGGCAAGCCATAACTCCGTGCGGCTTGTACAAACTCCCGCTCTCGCAGGCTCAGTACTGAGCTCCGAACCAGGCGCGCATATTGCACCCATTGCGAAACGATCATCAGGACGATGATCCGATCGATCCCGGGACCCACTATGGCAATGACAGTGATCGCCATCAGGATGAACGGTAAGGCCAACTGGACATCGGCAAACCGCATGACAAAGGTATCCAGGAATCCGCGATAGTAGCCCGCGAAGAGCCCGATCACTGTTCCCAGCACCACCGACCCGACGGCAGAGAGCACGCCGACCAACAGTGAAACACGCCCACCGTGGATAATGCGTTCCAGAATATCCCGGCCCAACGGATCTGTCCCCAACGGGTGTTCAGACGATAGGAAAGGCGGCGTCAAACGTGCCAGAAGGTCAACTGTAGCCCCCCCGTCGGGATAGATGACCCCGGAAAACAGAACCAGTAGGGTCAGAGCTCCGGTCAGCAAAGCGCCCGCAATGAACTCGAACTTGAAGTAGCGGCTCATCAGAAACTTCGGAACGGCACGCACAGGTTTTTGTCGCGTTTGATCAGTCATTTAAGCCACCCTGATACGCGGATCGATCAGGCCGTAAACCAAATCGACAGCAAGGTTAACGGCGACAATCATGATCGCCAGAATGGAAACGGTTGCCTGCAGAAGCGGGTAATCGCGTTGCGCTATGGCCTCGATAGACAGCGTGCCCATCCCGGGCCAGTTGAACACCAGTTCGACCACCACAAGCCCGCCGATCAGATTGCCAAACTGCAGACCGAGGAAGGTTACAATTGCTATTGCCGCATTGCGCAGGGCGTGCTTGTAAATCACTACTCCCTCGGTCATGCCCTTGGCGCGGGCCACCATCACATATTGGGCCGACAACGTCTCCAACATCTGGGTGCGAACCAGACGAACATTCGTCGCCGTCAGGATGATCCCGATTGTCATGGCGGGCAGGATCAGTGCGGACCAGCTTTCAAAGCCCGACGCCGGCAGGAGCGGGAAGGTGATCGATAAAAGAAGCACGAACATGATCCCAAGCCAGAAGTTCGGGAAAGAAAGCCCCACCAACGATAACACCCGGATGACCTGATCAGACAGACCGCCTCTGTGGAGCGCCGAGTGGATTCCCAAAGGGATCGAAACAAGGATCGACACCCCAAGGGAAGCGACCGCCAGCAGCAGGGTTGCGGGCATGGCTATTCCGATCAGATCGCGGATTGAGCCGCGAAAAAACGAATCCCCGAGATCACCGGTCAGAAGGTTTTTGACAAAGTCGAAATACTGAACAAAGAACGGACGGTTCAGACCCAAAGCCTCGCGGATGCGGGCAAGGTCTTCTTCTGTAACATTGCTTGATTCAGCGGTCATCATGATCGCTGGATCACCAGTCAGGCGGATGGCGAAAGCAACAAAGAGGGTCACAGCAAGCATCACAAGTACCGCTTGAAAGACACGTTGCAGGATGAAGCGAAAGACGGGCACGAGATCTCCTCCCAGCGACCAATGCTGATGGCAACCAGCTCCCAAGCCAGCAGGATTGGAAGCCGGAATTGGTTTAATTCAGGGTGATGTTCATGTAGCGGACGCGGTCATCTGGCGCCGGAACAAAGCCTTCGACACGATTGTTCACACCATAGAGCGTGGATAGGTTGTAGAGAGGCAGATCGAGCGCATGCTCGTGCGCATAAGCGGCCACTTTCTGCAACGCGTCCCGGCGCACTTGGGCGTTGTAGGTCGCCCGTTCTTCTTCGAGCAGCGCATTCAGCTTTGCATCATCGATGTAGGGGTTATTGCGTTCACCTGTATGGTACAGCAGATAGGCCGTGTTATCGAAGTCAAAAGTCCAACCACCCCAGCCAAAGTAGAACATCTCGCCGGATTTGCCGTTGGTCACGATCTCGTTGAAGAAGACGCTGGTCTCGTGGGTGCGAACCTTTAACTTCAAGCCAACTTGTTCAAGATAAGCTGCCATGACCTGTGCAATTTCGCGGAACGTGTCATTGTTGCTTGGAATATCCAGCGTGATTTCGGTCCCCGGCGTAACACCTGCCTCTTGCAACAGCGCTTTTGCACCTTCCGGGTCGTATGGATAGGGCTGAAGTGACGTATCATTGCCAAAGGATTTCTCGCCCTGAGCGCTGGATATCGGGCTTGCGAGTCCACCGAGCAGCGCCTCAATGATGGTCTCACGATCGACTGCCATTGAGATTGCTTTGCGCACACGCGGATCAGTGGTGATACCGTTTTCCGTATTGAAACGCGTGATGACAACGGACGGGCCATCGACAGCGACAAGGTCCACGACATCGCTTTGCTTGATGGTTTCAACCGATGGCGTCGGAATGTTCAGAGAGATGTCGATGCCGCCGGACAGAAGCTCCGCCATGCGTGTCGCGTCTTCTGGAATGAAACGGATGTTTACAATGTCGAGCTTGGCTTCGCCGTTCCAATAATTGTCGAACCGCTCAAGCTTTACGCCAACGGTTGGGGTGTATTCAACGACCTTGAACGGACCGGTGCCGACCGGTTTCATGTCGAATGCTTCTTCCCCGACTTCTTGGATATATTTCGGCGGAACGATCATCGCGCCGTAGCCGGACAGCTTGGTGATCAGGACCGGATCGGGACGTTCCATCATGAAATCTACGGTGTGCTCATCAACAACCACAACTTCACGGATCGATGTGTAGTTGCCGCGCTGCGGACCCTTGGCACCTTCTTCGCCGAGTAAACGATCAAAGGTGTATTTCACCGCCTCTGCATTGAAGGGTTCACCGTTGTGGAATTCGACACCTTCGCGCAGGGTGAACCGAATACGGGTTTCGTCATCCAGGAATTCCCAATTGGTGGCGAGACCCGGTTGCAGTTGCAAGTCTTCACCGCGGAAAACCAGCCCGTCAAAGACATTGCTTGCGATCGAACCCCAGGCTAGGCGGAAAGTGTCGATCGGATCGAGATTTTGCGGATCACGCCCCTGTGCGACGTTCAATGTGGTTTCTGCAAACGCAATCATGGGCGTTGCGAAAGTGAGGCATGATGCCAAAAGTGTCGAACGGACCGCGTTCTTGGCCGTGAGATATCGTGAGAGTTTAGACATAAGTCCTCCAGTCGGTGATTTGTGAACGGGGCATTCGCCCTTGTTGTTGCGCTGATTGGGTGGCGGGCTAGTGCAGCGATACCCCCATTTCCTCGGTGGATTGCGCAGCGTAGAAATGGCCGTCTTCGACGGATTGAAGATCGACAAGCGCCGGCCCGTCGCCGACAGGGCGCATTGCGCTTGGAATTTCCCCTTCCAACGGTGGCCGGGAGGGGCGGTGACCCGGACTTAGAACCGGAACAGCGGACAATAGCCTTTTCGTATAGGGGTGCTGAGGGTTCTCAAAGATTTGCTGGCGGCTACCGATCTCGACGATCTGGCCCAGATACATCACTGCCACGCGATGGCTGATCCGTTCTACCACTGCCATGTCATGGGTGATGAAGAGGTAGGATAACCCCTGTTCAGCCTGCAGCTGCATCAAGAGATTCACAACCTGCGCCTGCACGGACACATCAAGCGCAGAGACCGCCTCATCAGCAATGATCAGGTTAGGGTCGCAGGCCAGAGCGCGGGCAATGCAGAGACGCTGTCGCTGGCCACCCGAGAACTGATGCGGGTATCGGGTGGAATGGGCTGCGGGCAGATCGACTTTGGTCAGCAGATCTGCAATCTTCGCCTCGGCTTCCTCTTTGGATGACACCAACCCGTGGACTTTCGCAGGTTCAATTAGGCTTTCGCCGACAGTCTTGCGCGGATTCAGCGAGCCATAGGGGTCCTGAAAGACATATTGGCTTTGCTTGCGGAACGATTTGCGCTGTCCCGCTGGCAGAGAAAAGATGTCCTGACCGTTGTACCGCATCGCGCCTGATACCGGTTCCACCAGCTGTTGAATGGTTTTCCCGACCGTGGATTTGCCGCTGCCGGATTCCCCGACCAGAGCAAGTGTTTCTCCGGGATAGATTTTGAATGAGATTTTCTCTGCCGCGTGCACTCGGTGCGTCACGCGGTTCAAGAGCCCGCCACGGATGTCATATCGTGTCGTCAGGTCTTCAACCTCAAGCAATGGCTGGCTGCGATCCACGGCCTTGGCCGGGGTCTTGTCGCGGATCGGTGTTCGACCCGGAATGTCAAACAGTTTCGGACGCGTGGTGCCGGTCATGCTGCCAATGCGCGGCACCGCTGCCAATAGCGCCTGCGTGTAGGCTTCTTTCGGAGTCCCCAAGACGGTTTCCACCGATCCGGTTTCGACGAACTTGCTGGCCTTCATCACCAGAACATTGTCAGCCATCTCGGAGACGACCCCCATGTCATGGCTGATGAAAATCACGGAGGTTCCCATCTCGGCCTGCAGTTCACGAATGATGTGAAGAATTTGTGCCTGAATGGTCACGTCGAGTGCCGTTGTCGGCTCGTCCGCGATCAGGATTTTTGGCTGGCAGCAAAGTGCCATGGCGATCATGACACGTTGGCGCATACCACCGGACAATTGGTGCGGATAGCTGTCCAGCAAGCGCGCGGCGTTGGGCAAGCGCACAAGGTCCAGAAACTCCAGTGCCTTGGCGCGAGCATCGCGTTTGCTCAACCCCTGGTGGAAGACCAGCGTCTCGCCCATTTGCCCTCCGATCGTGAACACCGGGTTCAGGGACGTCATAGGTTCCTGGAAGATCATCGCGATTTCATTGCCGCGGATTTTGCGAAGCTCGCGCTCAGAAAGCTGGGCGAGGTCCACACGCCGCCCCAGAGTTTCACTTCCGAAAAGTAATTTGCCTTTTGGAACACGGCCTCCGATGTGTCGCAGCAGTCCCAGGATCGCGAGCGATGAGATCGATTTGCCAGAACCGGATTCACCAACGATGGCCAAGGTTTTGTTGTGCTCAAGATCGAAGGACACGCCATCGACAGCCCGAACCGCGAAATCCCCATAGCCGAATTCGACTGTTAAACCGCGAACGGAAAGCAGAGGGGCGACATTTGTAGAGCTGTCTGGCATTGCCGTGATCCTTATACGAAGAGCGATCGCTGTGTGGAGAGCTGATGGCTCAGCGTACCGATGCAGATCGCGACGGCATCGGTGATCATGGCCAAACTCATCGAGGGTACTTTCGCCTCACGGCGTTTTGTCATGGCGATGTTTGCGGGGGTCTGGGGCACATGAATGAATCCGTGCCAAGTAGGCATGCCCCATTGGTGAACCAAATGCGCTGTGGTGTAGAGCATCTGGTTACAAAGGTGGGTGCCCGCGTGAAAGGACAGCGCCGCAGGTATACCCGCTTTATTGATCGCATCGACCATTTCTTCGTTGGGAAGCGTCGCGTTGTAGGCGTCAGGTCCAGAGGTCATAATCGGGGTTCTTTCATAGCTTTTGCCCGCCACATCAGGAACAGAGAAATGTCGCCAATTGATGCCGACCATTTCAGCCTCGATGATTCCTGCGTCCGAAACTCCGAGCCCAAGCCATGCGTCCGGGCACTGCTCTTCAAGAAGTGTTTTCACATTATCTGTCAGGCTCGTGCTGCACACAGGAAGGACGTGCAGGCTCAGATCGCAATCATGCCAAACACGCTTGCGCAGCTCCTCCACGGTCTGTGCCGCCGGGTTGTTTTCCGCCTTAGCCCAGGGACCATAACCCGCCACCAATATCTTCGGCTGATGCGCCATTCGTACTTCCTTGGTTTTCAGTTTCAGAAACCATGGACGAACGACCTTGATAATCTCAAGTCATATTAATACATTGATCTATGCCGAAATATTATACACGAGATTTCCGCAGTGAAACACCGTCAAATTGAAGCCTTCCGTAGTGTCATGCAGTCCGGGACCACGGCCCAAGCTGCAAACTTGATGTCTGTGACCCAACCGGCGGTCAGTCGATTGATTGCAGATCTCGAAATTTACCTAGATTTCAAATTGTTCGAACGTACCAAGGGACGTTTGTTTCCAACGCCAGAAGCGCTTCGTTTCTACGATGGAGTTGAACGGTTTTATATTGGCATCGAAGAGCTTGATGGCGCGGCGAAACAAATTCGGGAGGAGCGGCCGAGTGACTTAAAAATCTGTGCGACACCCGCCTTATCAACCAGTGTCATTCCCATGGCGGTCAAAAAATTCCGCGAATCTCACCCCTCTGTGGCTTTCCAGATCGAGACCGGCTCATTTACGCAGATTGCACTCAAACTCCAAACGCATCAGGCGACTCTTGGGATTGCGCATGGGTTTCCAGACTTACCGGGCATGCAGAAAGAGTTATTGATCAAAGCCGCTCACGTCTGCGCAATGCACGAAACACATCCACTGGCGATGCGTGACGTGATCAGGCCTAAGGATTTGGAAGGCGAAAACGTGCTGCGGATATTGCCGGAGCAACAGGTCAATTGGGACGATACGTATATTGTGCTCGACGAAGCTGGCGTTCGATACAAGTCCGATATCGGCATCCAGAGCTCTCATACCGGCTATTCAATGATCGCGGAGAACTTGGCAATTGGTATTATCGAACCCTTTGGCGCTGGTCCCTGGCGTGCCAACGGAGTAGTCACCCGACGCTTTGAACCCAGTATTGAGTATTCCTATACGATCGCTCGGCCCGAGGGGTTGCCTTCCTCAAAGCTACTGGAGGATTTTGTCAACGTCCTGAAAACCGCTGCTTCAAAGTTTTCGCGATTCACCGATGGAACCGAAAGCCTTGAGCAGGGCTAGTGCCGAAAGAGACATTTTAGATCATCTTGCACGCCCAAGGTGCCACACAATCGTGTTCCCTTTATCCGCGAACCGGACTGGGTTGTGAAGGTGTTGTCTAATCGCACAGCCTAGACCCAGTTACTTTGCGTTTTGAATAACGGTTGCCGGGTGCAAGGTTGTTTTCGCGGTAAACATCGGTCACCGCATGATAGAGTTCTGCGAGGGGCGCCTTCCAAATGTAGATGGCGCAATCAGCTGATCCAGCGGTGCAACACCTTCAGCGGAATGGCTCTGCTCATGTCTCGGTGAGGACGTCAAAGTGTTATCATACGCTAAACGCGAGCCGTGATATCGTCCCGCTGCCGTTTCGGCTCTTTGTTCGAAGAACCTGCCGGTTTCGAGTATGGCATGCATTGTGACGGCCAGCTTGTGCGCGACGGAAAACGCCGCGCGGTAATAGCCGTTCTTCTCACGGAGTTTGAGGTCCCAGTCACAATCGGCTTAACTGCGGATCGGGATAACGGTGGCAGCCTCATAGAAAAATCCTCGAAAATGACGATCGCCGCGCCGGGATACCGGGCTCCGGCTGCCCAAGCCTAAAGCGTGTGCAGCTGCGCGGCGGCGGAAACGGAAGAGGACAATGGACGGTACGGCAAAAGGGTCGTGAGACCGGGTCGGGAAAACCAGCTTGCGACAGAGAGCTTCGAGCACGTGGTTTTGAGTTCGCCCGAATCCGCCAACACCATACGGGCCAGCGGCATTTACTTAGGCCGCGAAATAGGCCGAACACATGTCAGTACCCGAACCGATGCTAAAGACCCATCAAATTACCTCTTGCGTTTTTGGCGTCTACATATGTCTCAAATTCCCTTGTTCGAAGCGGCGCCGGGCTGAAATACGGAGCCGTCGACCCAAGTCCGATGGCGGATGAAAGCGATGCGGGGAGCAAGTGCAACCATCGCGACTTTTCCACCGAGTCGTTGCGCGAGCTGAGTATCACGGTGTCCATAATTGCTGGAAACTCGCTTCAAAAAGTTGAGCAAAACAATCACTTGTGCCTTCAATTTCTGGACTGTGTCATCAATTGACGGATTGTGCCCCCAAATTAGGACGGTAAATCCTGTGGAAGAACTGTGTTGCGGCCATACGTGAATTGGGCAAATGGCCCATTTTTCATACGGCTAGTTAATGCGCGATCACTTCGTGGTCGGTTGTGGATATCCCAACATTAAGGGCACGAAACCCCGATATTCCACCTCGAGTATGTCTGCGTCCGGGAACTGTGGGCACAGTGACAGCTGAGTTGCCGAGTTTCGCACAACATCAACAGCGTGACTTCAAGACACCCAGAGCTTCATCGAATGTCTCAACATTCTCCTCTGCGCGTGCGGTCAGATGCGCGCCTTCCAATAATGCGAGAACGGCCCTTGCCTCGGCGGCAGGATCAGTGATCCCAGATATCGAATTATCCGCTTGGCCAAGCTTCAGAATCGCTTCGATCTTGCTGACCATCATGGCGCGGAATCTGCGGATCTTTTCTATGACTTCGTCGGACAAGCTCTCTCTGCTGCTGATCAGGGACACACAAAGGCACAGTGTCTTGCCATCATTCGAAGCGTCCCGGTACAGCGCGATCAGAGCTAGTAGTTGCTTAGCCCCGGTTTCATAATCCACCCGGATACGCTCGCACGCTGCTTCAAGTGTCGTGTGATAGCGATCCATGAGGGCTGCTGAAAGGGCGGCTTTCGTTGGGAAGTGATAGTGGATTGACGCTTTGCGAATACCCACAGCCTCGGCCAGATCGGCATAACTGAATCCATCAACTCCGCGCGCACGCGCCGCACGTTCGGCGGCATCCAGCAAGGCAGTTTTGGTATCAACCGTCATGCGCGTTCAAACCTTTTCTGTCTTGACCAAGGCTACCGCTTCGCCTGCGGCTTCAAGGGCACCCTCGATGTATCCTCCAAACTGCCGCGCGACCTCGGTTCCCCCAAAGATCAGTCGACCATCCCAGAGGCGAGTCATTGCCTGCGGCAGCCCATATTGCGTATGAGCGTATAGCGGCTGTTGATCCTCTTCGATAGAGGTGAACGGGTCAAAGGCCCAGTCTTTGACAAAAAGTGCTTTTGGCTCTGCAGCTTCAGGGCCGAACAGCCGTGAAAGCTGCTCCTTGATGGCCTGCCGCAGGCGGTGTTCGTCTTGGCGCGCTGTTGAATTGATGCCAATGAAGCCGAACAGCGCGTAAGGTCCGCCATCGGCAGGTGAAGCGTCGTGGATTTCCACCATCGGTCCTACACGGCTCCTGGCGTCACCGGACAGCCCGGCTGTGCGCCAGAATGGCCATTCGTAAATGGCCATGGCCTTGGCCTGACCTGCCATCCATGTCGCGATGCCGGTCATGGCAGCTTGCGTTTCTTTTGTCAAAGCTGGCGAGAACGCGATCCGGCTTGCGATGCGAGGCGGAAGGGCCAACACTACTGCTTGCGCAAGGATCTTTTGCCCCGATTGAGTGGTTGCGTTGATGCCGTGAGCCGACTTTTCCAATGCAGTGATGGGTGTAGATAGCAGAAGGCGATTGTCAGGCAGCTCGGCGGTCAGTGCATCCGTGAGGGCGCTCAGACCGCCTTTGAGACGATAGGATCCCTGCATCGAGGCACATCCACGACCGCGTTCTACATGGCTGTATTCATCTTCAAAACTAAACGCCCCTGTCGAGTATTGTTCAAACCAATCCAGCCCGAACCGTTTTATCAGAGCAGCGACGCGCGGTTGTCCGGGCCAGAACCAGGCCGGACCCATATCAAAATAGCCGCCCTCAAACATCTCGGTCAGGACACGCCCACCCGGACGGTTCCGTGCTTCTACCAGCAGATAGTCGTGGTCTTGCTCGTCCAATTGCGTTGCCAGGCTGAGCCCGGATAGCCCCGCACCAATAATCAGAGTCTGCGTCTGCACCGGTCAGAACCCTTCTGAGGCCGGGCGTAGATCCAGCTCATGCGTCCATGTGGATTGCGGTTGATGCGCCAGTTGCCAATACGCCTCGGCAATCTCGTCAGGCTTCATCATTTTTGACGCGTCTAGGCTGTGCATGTCACGCGACCGGGGGGTGTCGATGATACCGTCCAGAATGACATGGGCCACATGCACGCCTGCGGGCTGATATTCCCGTGCCAGAGATTGCGTTAGCCCACGCAAAGCAAACTTGGCCGATGCAAAGGCCGAAAAGCGCGGCCCACCGCGCAGAGACGCCGTTGCCCCCGACACGATCAATGTGCCACCGCCGCCGCGCACCATCGGTTGCAAAACGCATTGGCCTAGAATGACAAGCGATTGCACCATAGATGTCCATGTCCGCTGGTAGTCTTCCAACGTGGTTTCGGGAAAGGGTGCGATCACCAGTTCGGCCGTATTGTGAACGACAGTTTTCGGTGGGCCATAGGTAGCGATCAGATCAGATATGACCGGGCCGACGGCCTCAGGGTCGCTTAGATCAAGTTCATGAAAGCTGCCAACGGGATTTTCAGGCCGGGTGCGCCCGAGGCCAACGGCTGTCATACCGCCAGCCTGAAACCGCGAGACTAGAGACTGGCCAAGGCCAGCCCCCGCACCGGCGACAAGCGCCAGAGACTTAGAGGTATCCATGTGTCATACCGCCGGTGGTTGCGCAAATGGCAGATGCCCGGATTTCATCCAGACCTTTGCGCCCTCCGGCCCGGCGATGGCGGTTAAAGGCTCACCTTCGGGCAGGCGCAGCCAGTCATTCTTTTGCAAAACGTCCTCGCCCGACGTAAGCGATCCCCCGATCATCAGAAGCTCGATACCGCCCGGAGCGTTTGATGTCATCTGAGCCCCGGCGTCCAGATGGCTGTAGGTGACAACCTCGCGGTCATCTTTGTGCAGCGTGGCAGTGGCGACGCCGTTCACCGGTGCAGCTAGTTCATCGGCCATGGTTTTGCGGAACTGGTTGCGATCGTCCATGTCGAACTGCCAGAGTTTGACGAAGATCGTGCAGCCGGGTTCCGACCCGGGTGTATGCTGGGTGGTTGGCGGATTGCGCACATAAGTTCCTTCGGGAAAATCGCCGTGCTCATCCTGAAACACACCGTCCAGTACGATGAATTCTTCACCGCCCGTGTGGGTATGGGCCGAAAACTTACTGCCCGGTGCATAACGCACAATCGTGGTTGCGCGGGCGACTTCGCCACCAATTCGATCCAGCATGCGGCGGTCCACACCCTTCATGGGCGAGGCCTGCCACTCAAGCTGGTCAGAGTGAACAACGACGCGGGTGGAAAAGTCCGAGTTGAGTTCCATGGGGGATATCCTTTCGACTTAGATGGCAGAGTTCGATCAGGCGGCGATGGATGGGCGCGCGGCAACTTTAGCACGCCAGGCCTGAAGGTTGGTCAGGCTCTCAGGAATTTCAACTTTTGCGAAATCGGCGAAAGCCAACCCGGCAAAAGCGGTGATATCCGCCATCGAAAAACTGTCACCAGCCAAATACTCATTTTCAGCCAAAACTGAGTCAAGATAGGCCATTGTGTTACCGGCAACCTCTTTCTGCTTTTTGCCCCATTCCGCGCATTGATAGGTCTCCAGATCGGGACCCAGCCCGGGTGTGGCGTGGTGAAAATAGGTGCCCACTGCGTTCAACAAACCGTTCTCCGCACGCAGGTTCATCATCGAGATGCGGGCACGTTCTTTCGGAGTTTTCCCGGTCAAAGATGGGCCTTCGAATTCACCGTCAATGTATTCGGTGATCGCGTTGCACTGCGAGATGTGGAACCCATCAGCCAGTTCGAGGCAAGGAACAACGGCATCAGGGTTCTTGGCTTTGAATTCCGGCGTGCGATGCTCGCCGCCCATTACGTCAACAGGGATGAACTCAACTTTGTCCGTCACGCCTTTTTCGGCCAAAGCGATACGGATACGGGCAGGGTTTGGGAATCCTTCAGTATCATAAATCTTCATTTGTGCATCTCCGTCAGTAATCGTGTTTTTCAAAGACTACCTATCAGAAGGTAGTTTTTGTTGCAACTCCGTTTCTTGCCAAAAAGAAAGCTGCGGAATTCGCGTATTTCTGCCGAAATCCTTGATTTGCGCCGGCCAAGTTACACTTTTCAATTTTGTTCTTAGACACAATAGAATCGGTGTCTGCGCCATAGGCAGGGGCACCAAACCTGGTTGGGCGACGCACTCTCCGCTCGGCTGCAATCTCCTTGAAAAAATTTTCAACCCGAGCTGGCACGATAGTTCGATTGAGATAGCAGGGCCCCTTGGTACGGGTTCGTAATAAAGCATCAATTCAGTCCTCCTGCGAACGTGCAAAGTCGCATTTCCGCCCAACCATCTCAATCGGGATCGGGCAACCAATCCCCTTCAGCGTTTTGTTGATGCCTTTGATGCCAGCTGTGATCGCCCCGCTTTTGCTGGATGCAAACCGCGCTCAGCTTGGTCTCTGGCTACCCTGGGTATCCCACATGACCTGTCTGGCGGACACCTATAGCTTCATACAGAACTCCAAACGGGATAAAGCCGATGCGCGGGCCTGCAACTTTGGGCTTTTCGCCGAAAACTGTTTGTTGGGTGTGCTTGGCCTGAAGGAGATTGATGCTGAAAAAGGATCGGCTGAGATCGGTCACTGGCCGGCAGGAGATTTACAGGGCAAAGGACTTATAATCGCCAGCGTTTCGCAGTTGATTGCGCTGGTATTTGCAACTGATGGAATCCAGCAGTTGACGCTTGGTATTGCCATTGAGAACCAAAAGAGTCGCGCTTCAGCTGAACGGCTGGGGTTTGTGTTTAAACGCACCAAACGCAGCGCCGGATTTCTTAGCGGTAAGCACGTGGATCATGCCACCTACTGCCTTTCGAAGGCATAGGTTCGTTGCGGGCTCCAACCGTGGTAACCGCGGAGAACACTGTTGAGATGAGAGTGGTTGGAGAAAACCACTCTCACCACGTCAGATGCCGATGGCTCTGTAGGCCTCGGCTATCCGATTGATTGCAAGGCTGTAGGCGGCAGTGCGCAGATCTGTCGAAGGATCGTTCGGGCTGTTCCAACCGCGCGAAAGTTCTGCATAGGTTGACCGCATCATGTCATCCAGACCAGACCGAACCAGGTCGATTTCGCGACGACCATGAAAGAACTCGGCTTCGGCCTCCCTGGGAAAAGCCTGCCCCGTCATCATCTCCAGCGAGCGGGCCAGAGTGCGGTGGCCCTTCTCGTCATAGCGGCGTTCCATCAGGCCAAAAGGGATGTGGGTCAGGTTCTTGACCCATTCAAAATAGCTGACTGCAACTCCGCCTGCATTGGCGAAGAGATCGGGGATGATAACCACGCCGCGCTCGCGCAGCGATTTGTCTGCTTCATAGGTTACGGGGCCATTTGCGGCTTCGACGATCAAGCGTGCTTGAATTGCTCCGGCATTGCGGCTGTGGATTACACGTTCAAGCGCGGCGGGGATGAGAATGTCGCAGTCATCTTCCAGGGCTTTGGTTCCGTCGTGATCAAAGTGGCCACCTTCAAATCCCTGAACGCCACCCGTTTCGATGACATGTGATTTCAGGCGCTCGATGTCGAGACCTCTCGGGTTGCGAATAACACCGTCACGTTCGATAACCGACGTGACCCGACACTTGTCTTCCTCGGATAGGAACTTGGCGGCATGATAACCAACATTGCCAAGCCCCTGTACGACAACGGACCGACCAGCCAGATCATTGCCGCCAAATCCTGCTTTTTGAGCGTCTATAGCCGTCTCAAAGAAAACCTGCACTGCATACTGGACTCCACGGCCGGTGGCTTCGGTTCGACCCTCGATGCCATTGCCCCCAAGTGGTTTGCCGGTCACGCAACCCATCCCGTTGATGTCATCCGGCTTGAGGCGACGATACTCGTCCGCAATCCACATCATGGTTTGATCATTGGTGCCCATGTCAGGAGCCGGCACATTCATACCTGAATTCAGGAAACCGTGCCGGATCAGTTCTTGCGCAAACCGGCGGGTGATTTTTTCCAACTCGTGCTCTTCCCAATCGCGTGGGTCGATCATCAACGCGCCTTTCGACCCACCAAACGGCAGGCCGAGCAAGGCACATTTATACGTCATCAGCGCAGCCAGGGCTTCGACCTCTTCCTGGTCGGCCTGGAGAGAGTAGCGAATACCACCCTTCGCTGGGTTGTTGTGCGTGGAATGCACAGCACGCCAGCCGGTGAAGGTGTGCATTTTGCCTCTCAGCCGGACCCCGAAACGGGTGACGTAGGTGGCATTGCAGACCCGGATTTTCTCGGCCAGACCATCGGGAAGGTCCAGCGAACCAGCGGCCGAATCAAACATCGCGCCAACGTCAGATAGGAAACTGCTCATTTAGTGGCGCCTTTTTGTCCATAGCCACCACCGCCCGGGGTTTTCATGACAAAGATGTCACCCGGAGCCATCAGCGCTTCGTCATTCCCGCGAAGAGGGACAATGGTTCCATCCTTGCGTTCGACATGGTTCTCCCCAGATTTGCCAGGCTCCCCGCCCGCGGTTCCATGTGGTGGAACTTGCCGGTGTGAGGACAAGACGGTTGCCGTCATCTCTTCAAAGAAACGAAGCTTGCGGGTAATCCCGTTGCCGCCCCGCCAGTATCCATTGCCGCCAGATTCCTGCCTTATCGAGAACTCTTCGATACGTACGGGAAAACGGCTTTCCAGAACCTCTGGGTCCGTCATTCGGGTATTGGTCATATGGCTGTGAACCGCGCTAGCCCCGGCGAAGCCGTCTCCGGCGCCAGTACCCCCACAAATGGTTTCGTAGTTTTGCAGGCGCGCGTTGCCATAGACGAAGTTGTTCATGGTCCCTTGCGATCCGGCAATCACCCCAAGTGCACCAAAAAGCGTATCCGCGATAGCTTGGCTGACCTCAGTGTTGCCCGAGATCACAGCCGCCGGATAGTTCGGGTTGATCATCGACCCTATTGGGGCGCGAATGTCCATCGGCTTCAGGCAGCCCTCGTTCATTGGGATGTCTGCACCAACAAGCGTCCGGAAAACATAGAGGACAACCGCGCGGCAGATTGAAAACGGAGCATTGTAGTTGAACTGATCCTGCGATGAGGTGCCTTCAAAGTCGACTAAGGCACTGCGCGTATCTTTGTCGACTTTGATACTGACAGCAATTTGCGCACCGCTGTCCAACGGATAGGTGAATTCGCAGTCTTTCAGGACATCCAGAACCCGGCGCACGCTTTCTTCGGCATTGTCCTGCACGTGGCCCATATAGGCTTGCACAACTTCCAGTCCAAACTGACGGGTGATCTTGCCAAGCTCCATCGCGCCGGTGGCATTGGCCGCGATCTGTGCCGCCAGGTCGGCCATGTTCTCATTGATATTGCGGCACGGATAACGTCCCGATGCTAGAAGCGCGCGCGTCGCATCCTCACGCAGCGTACCGCGTTCGACCAGCAGGAAGTTATCGATCAGCACACCTTCTTCATCAATGTGGCGACTGTCAGGCGGTGCCGATCCGGGTGTCTTGCCACCGATATCCGCATGGTGTCCGCGAGACGCCGTCAGGAAGATAATCTTCTCACCGCGATCATCGAAAACCGGAGTGATCACGGTAACATCGGGCAAATGTGTCCCCCCATTATAGGGGTTGTTCATCATAAACACGTCGCCAGGTCGGATTTTGCCTTCGTTCTCACGCAAGATCGTCCGTACACTTTCAGACATAGAGCCCAGGTGAACCGGAACGTGCGGCGCATTGGCGACTAAGTCGCCATTGGCGTCGAAAATTGCGCAAGAAAAGTCAAAACGCTCCTTGATATTCACAGAGTAGGCAGTGTTGGCAAGCGTCGCGCCCATCTGATCGGCAATCGACATGAACAGGTTATTGAACACTTCCAGCATCACTGGATCGACGCTCGTGCCGATGGCTTCTTCTCGGCTGATGGCTTCGACACGGCGCAAGATCACCCCCCCACCTGCAAGACCTTCGGCATTCCAACCCGGCTCCAGAACATTGGTGCCGGTTGGCTCAACGATAATTGCTGGACCGGATACCCTATCACCAGGCTGGATTGTCTCTCGCATGACCAGTGGCACATCCTGCCACGCGCCCTTGGTAAACATGCGGGCGGTATGGTTCCCGAATTCAGTCGTGCCGTTCTGCGACGGGGCCACACTTTCACCGGTTGCACCAACAGCTTCGGCCGTCAAAAGATCAATGACCAGATCATCATATACAGGCACGAACCCAAAGCGTTGTTGGTGGGCGTCATTGAACGCAGCTTGCATCGTTTCTTGATCGCCAAACGAAACCAGCAACGTCTGATGTGAGCCAGGGGTGCGAATTTGTGCGGTATACATCAGCTTAATTTTCGAAGGGTCAATGCCCTGCTGCAGCACTTCGTCTCGTGCGGCTGCACCAAGGCCGGCGAGTACTTTCCCGGCCTTCACATGGTCGGCAATCGAGCTGGCGAACTGATGCTCGCGGATTGCCCGGATATCGGCCAACCCCATCCCAAAGGCGGACAGAACGCCCGCGAAGGGGTGAATGTAAATGCTTTCCATACCAAGCACATCGGCAACTTGACACGCGTGTTGCCCACCGGCCCCACCAAAGCAGTTCATGGTGTATTTGGTGACGTCATACCCACGCTGCACAGAGATCTTTTTGATCGCGTTGGCCATATTCTCAACTGCGATGCGCAGATAGCCTTCGGCCAGCTCTTCTGGTGTTTTGGGCGCTTCGCCGATCTCGACCGAAATCTGGGCTGCAAGCTCTTCGAACTTGGTACGGGCCGCTGCCACATCCAACGGTTCGTTTCCCTCCGGGCCGAACACGCTTGGGAATTGACTCGGCTGAATTTTTCCAAGCAGAACGTTGCAATCGGTAACTGTCAAAGGTCCGCCACGACGGTAGCTGGAAGGTCCGGGGTTGGCACCGGCACTTTCCGGCCCGACCTGCATCCGGCCTTGTCGGAAACTGAGGATCGATCCTCCGCCAGCAGCAACCGTATGAATGCTCATCATAGGGGCACGCATTCGCACGCCAGCAACTTCTGTCTCAAACGACCGCTCGTATTCACCTGCATAGTGACAAACGTCCGTCGAGGTGCCGCCCATGTCAAAGCCTATCAGTTTGTCAAAGCCTGCCTCTTCCGCGGTGCGCACCATACCGACGACACCTCCGGCGGGTCCCGATAGAATGGCGTCCTTGCCCTGGAACAGACCCGCATCAGTCAGGCCGCCATTCGACTGCATGAACATCAACGAGTTGCAGCCACCTCGACCGGCTCCTAAGGTGTCGCTGACCTGTTCGACATACCGGCGCAGGACGGGGGACAGATATGCATCCACAACTGTAGTGTCGCCGCGGGAAACCAGCTTGATCAGCGGACTGACTTCATGGCTGAGTGAGACCTGGCTGAAACCTTGTTGTTTCGCCATATCACCGATTTTCTTTTCATGTTCGGGAAAGCGATACCCATGCATCAAGGCGACGGCCACAGAGCGGAAGCCTTTGCCATATGCGGCGCTAAGCGCCGTTCGCACCTGTGACAAATTCAACGGCGTCGCGATGGTGCCATCCGCATCCAGCCGTTCTTCGACTTCGATCACCTCATCATAGAGAAGCTCAGGGAGCACGATTTCCAGATCGAAAAGCTTGGGTCGGTTCTGGTAGCCGATCCGAAGCAGATCACGCATTCCTTTGGTGATCAGTAAAACTGTTCGATCACCCTTACGCTCAAGCAGCGCATTGGTGGCAACCGTGGTCCCCATTTTTACGGCCTCAATGATGCCACCGGGAATCTCGTCGTCAGATTCCAGTTCCAGAAGCTCGCGAATCCCTTGAACAGCTGCATCTTTGTAGCGTTCTGGATTCTCTGACAACAACTTATGCGATTGCAGTGAACCGTCAGGTTTACGCGCAACAATATCGGTAAATGTGCCGCCACGGTCCACCCAGAACTGCCATAACGCTCTGTTATCGTTTGAATTCATCGAAGTCTCTCCCTGGGTTTGCGGTAGCGAGTTCCTGACAGATGCACATGTCAGGATTGGCACGTCAGGAATTACGATAGTAAAACATTGACAAAGTGTCAACGTAACATCAGTATATTGCGATAAACTCAAAAACAGGGAGAAACCAAATGAGTTTTGTAAAGTTCTTGAGTGGTGCCGCGATTGCGCTTTCCGTTTCGTCGACAAGCCTTCTTGCCGAAACCTGGGACATGGCAACGCCGTATCCTGATGCCACGTTCCATACCCAAAACATCAATCAGTTTGCCGCTGACGTGGCAAAAGCGACGGATGGTGCGCTAGACATCAAAGTGCATTCGGCGGGTTCGCTGTTTAAGCACCCGGAAATCTCCAAGGCCGTTCGCAGCGGACAGGTTCCAGCCGGCGAGTTCTTCCTTTCGCTTTTGAACAACGACAACCCCGCTTTCGGCGTTGACTCGCTGCCGTTTCTTGCGACGAACTACGATGACGCTAAACGTCTCTGGGCGGCCCAACGGCCGGTTGTGGAGAGCCTTTTGGACGAGCAGGGGATTATGGTTCTCTACGCTGTGCCATGGCCGCCGCAAGGTCTTTACACAACCAAGCCAATCCCAACAGTCGAAGGTCTGGCGGGGCTAAAGTTCCGCACATATAACTCGACCTTGGAAACCTTTGCATCCATGGCGGGCGCCGCTCCGACCCAAATCGAGGTTCCTGACATCGCGCAGGCTTTTTCCACGGGCCGAGTTGAAGCGATGATCACGTCGCCATCCACAGGTGTAAACTCACAGGCTTGGGATTTTCTGTCCAATTACACCGATATTCAGGCCTGGATTCCCAAGAACATCGTTGTCGTCAACAAACGCGCCTTCCGTCGCCTGGACGAAGCAACCCAACAGAGTGTTTTGGAAGCTGCTGCCGCTGCCGAAGCCCGCGGCTGGGAGATGAGCCGTGCAGAAACCGACGCACAAACTGCGGCCCTTTCTGAGAACGGGATCGACGTGCAGCAGCCGACCGACGAACTGATGAGCGGTTTGCAAGCCATTGGCACCGAAATGCTTGAGGAATGGACCGCATCGTCCGGCGAGGCGGGTGCAGCAATCCTTGACGCCTACAATCAGTAAGACCGCAAAATACACTGGTGGGGGGCGTGATCGCACCCCCGCAAGTTAGGGGAGGAACTAACTATGCGACGCGTACTGGACGCCCTTTACCTTTATAGCGGTGTAGCAGCTGCGATTTTCATCAGCGCCATCGTGGCCATTGTATTCGCGCAAGTCTGTCTGAACTTGACCGATAAAATCTACTCGGCCCTGACAGGCGGCGCACTTGGACTGACAATCCCATCTTATTCCGATTTCACAGGGTTCTTCCTGGCAGCAGCATCGTTTCTGGCGCTTGCCTACACGCTTCGATCTGGGGGCCATATCCGCGTGACGCTTGTAACCGGGCTGATGCCGGCGCGACTGCAACGCGGCTTCGAAGCCATGGCTCTTTTGATTGGTCTGGCAATGACGGGATATGCCACGTTCTACATGCTGGGTCTTGTTGAAGAATCCATTGAGTTCAGGGACATGACATCGGGCATGCTGTCGATCCCGGTGTGGATTCCGCAGGTGCCTGTACTGGTCGGTCTGGCGGTTTTGACAATCGCACTAGCCGACGAACTCTTTCTTGTCGTGCGTGGCAAGGCTCCGACCTATGAGGGTCAGGGCGAAAACCTCCTGAGCGAATAGGAGCGCAACATGACTGTCGGAATTCTCTCTGTCATCCTAATTGTCCTCTTGTTTGCTATGCTTGGGGCCGGAGTTTGGGTCGCCTTCGCCTTGATGGGCGTGGGCATCGCTGCCATGGCGCTATTTTCAAATGCACCGCTTGGCCTGGTGATGGCGACAACAATTTGGGGCCACAGTAACTCGTGGGCTCTGGCGGCCCTGCCTCTTTTCATCTGGATGGGGGAAATTCTGTTCCGCTCCAAGCTGTCCGATGACATGTTCACTGCGCTCTCACCTTGGATGAATCAACTGCCCGGCCGGCTTCTTCATGTGAATATCTTCGGTTGCGGTATTTTCGCAGCTGTCTCGGGTTCCTCGGCGGCAACGGCCGCCACCATCGGCAAATTATCAATCCCGGAACTGTCGCAGCGCGGATATCCAGAGAACCTGATGATCGGCACCCTGGCAGGCGCGGCCACTTTGGGATTGTTGATCCCACCGTCGATCATCTTGATCGTTTATGGCGTTGCCACCGAGCAATCCATCGCGCGGCTGTTCGTGGCCGGAGTTTTGCCAGGACTTTTGCTCGTGGCCCTGTTCGTCGGCTACGTGGCGATTTGGGCCCTTCTGAACCGTGACAATCTGCCGGATGAGGTTTTCGAGTTTTCGTTTCGTGAAAAAATGTACCGGTCTCGACGCTTGGTCCCCGTCATTTTGCTGATAGGTGGCGTGATTGGTTCGATCTATGCGGGTATCGCGTCTCCAACAGACGCCGCCGCCGTTGGGGTTGTGCTGGCATTGGTTCTGTCCTGGCACTCTGGTTCTCTCGATAAAAATACCTTTGTAGAAGGTCTGATGAGCGCGACAAAAACGTCCTGTATGATCGCGTTCATTCTGACTGGTGCGTCGTTCCTGACAGTTGCTATGGGCTTCACCGGTATTCCCCGCGTACTTGCAGAGTGGATCGGCGGCATGAACTTGTCGACATATGCTCTCCTTGCCGCATTGACCGTTTTTTTCATCATAATGGGGATGTTCTTGGATGGGATCTCTGTTGTCGTTCTAACAACATCTGTTGTGATGCCAATGGTGCAGCAGGTTGGCGTCGATCCTCTTTGGTTCGGTATCTTTCTGGTGATCGTGGTCGAAATGTCCCAGATCACGCCCCCCGTGGGGTTCAATCTGTTTGTTCTGCAATCTCTAACAGGCCGAAATATCCTTGTTATCGCCAAGGCGGCGCTGCCGTTTTTCATTCTGATGATTATTGCGCTGGCGATCATTGTGGCTGTGCCCGGCATCGTCACTTTTCTGCCAAACAACATGTAGGGCCTTGTTATGGCTTACTCTTTCAAGCGTTTTCCGGTTCTGCAGGATGATTCAGTATATCCTTCGCAACACAACTGTTCTGCTGTTCTTGTCACACTAGGCAAATGCGCCGCTTCGCTCGCAAAATGCAAATGTTTCGACAGCGTTTCTTGTGCGTTTGCCTGCTGCGCAGTAACATGTGGGAGAACAAAGTAAAGTGAGGCTGGCAGTGACACAAAAAAACAATCCAGACGGAACTGGCGGCAGCGAAACTGCCATTGTGTCATCGTCCCATCTTGCGGACTCCCCGGTTGGCTGGCAGCTCAGCGAGCTGGAATATGCTATGACGATGACATACAACGCCTTTTCTCGCTGGATGATGCATTGCATGAAATCTGTTGGGCACAAGGATTTCAATCCGCTCGATATCCTTATCTTGCACAATATCAACCACCGCGGGAAAGAGAAGCGGCTCGCGGACATATCGTTTATGCTCAATATCGAGGACACGCATACGGTCAATTACGCGGTCAAGAAGCTAATCAAAACCCAGTTGGTCGAAGGCGAGAAAATAGGAAAAGAAGTCTTTTATAAAACCACAGAACGTGGACAAGAGGTCTGCCTGGAATATGGCAAGGTACGCCAGGCATGCCTTCTCGACACCGCTGTGGCGGCTGACCGGGATTTTGATGAGATCAGTCATGTTGCAAAAGTGCTTAGAAATTTGTCGGGCCTGTATGACCAAGCTTCGCGCGCAGCGGCATCTTTGTAAGAGGCCGAACCGAGAACTTTCCAAGGTAACTCGACATTGCTGGCTTTTCAGCCTCTGCACCATTGGCCGACGAGGTTATTTCACAGAGTACCGAAAGGCTATGGCCTAGGCGCGGTTAAACCTTTTCGCCCTGGAACAAGCCGCTGCGCCGTTTTGTCAGAATACCGACCAACCTGTTTTTTCCGTGAGCATTGCTGCTGCACGTGTGCCAGCCTTAGAATTGCCATATGTGTTCAGACCCGGCGACCAGATTGCGATCGAGGCGACCTTTGGGGCGATAATCAATATCCCGCCTCCAACACCACTTTTTCCAGGCAAACCAACTTGAAAGGCGAAATCCCCCGACCCGTCATAGTGACCACAGGTCATCATAAGCGCATTCACGCGACGCGCGTTTAGGGTCGAGACAATATTGGGCGCATCGTCAAAGCCAGCCAGGCAGCGCCCGGCGCGAGCCAGTTGAATCGCGGTCATCTCGATTGCACATTGATGAAAATACGTTCCAAGCGTCAGTTCCGGTGGATTGTCCAGGTTGCCATATGAGGCCAGATAGTGCGCCAGTGCCTTGTTCCTGGACCCGGTTTCCTGTTCCGACTTTGCAATCGCCGCATTGATGTGAATGTCGTCGTCTTCGGCCGCGGCTCGGACAAGATTCAGGATTTCTGCCAAGGCAAACTTTGGTTCGCGGCCCGAAAGAAGGGCATCGGTTGTAACGATAGCCCCAGCGTTAACAAATGGGTTTCTCGGACGGCCGCGCTCGCTTTCCAGCAAAATGACCGAATCGAACGATGTTCCTGATGGCTCTCTCCCCACGCGGCTCCAGAGTTGACCGCCAATGCGCCCCAACGTGGCAATCAGGGCGAAGACTTTTGAAACACTTTGAATCGAAAACGGCTGTTGGGCGCGACCGGCCCAATTCGTCTCACCGTCAGGTGTGCAAACACATATTGCAAATTGCTCTGGGTCGACTTCGGCCAATTCGCGTATGTACCCCGCCGGCGAACCCCAGTCGGACTCCCGGTAGATTTGTTCTGTGATGCTTTCCAACAAAATACCAAGTTCAGACATCGCCGATAGCTTTTGGGAAGTTTGTGAATATGCTGCGGCTTCGATACGGCAGTCAGCCCGATTCTGACAATACTCGGTTCTGAAGATGTAGACGCCACGTTCTCGGAACTGGCAGCCTAAGCCGCTGGAACCGCGTTGCCAATTCAATCAGCGAAAGCTACGCAACAGAGCCGTCATATCGGCGTGCTTTATTTCAACGTGGTTCTGTCACAAATTTCTCTGATGCTTGAAGACACTTGGTAAAGGGTTCTGTCGCAGACATCGATCCTACCTGTCAGGTCGAGGGCATGTCTGGTAGCGCGCACTCGAACAAGACAGGAGCAGGCTGTGACGATCTCATTATAGGGCACGCATTTTCCGGAAAGCGTGATCTTGCACGCGGTTTCCTTCTACCTGCGCTACGGTGTTTCATATCGGGATCTGGAAGAAATCATGGCCGAACGTGGCGATGATCTGGATCATGCAAAGCTAAACCGTTGGGTCAGCCGATATGCAGGCCTCATTGCTGAAGCGGCTCGGTACAGAAAGCATCCCGTTGACTGTTCGTGGCGCATGGATGAGACATATGTGAAAGTGAAAGGCGAATGGGTTTATCTTTATCGAGTGATCGACAAACACGGCAAGACCCTGGATTTCATGTTGCCCAAGCGCCGGAATAAAGCCGCTGCGACGAGGTTCTTTATCCGCGGGCTTGAAGTGCACGGTCTACCGCGCATTATCGTCATCGACAAAAGCGGGGCCAATACAGCTGGCATCAAAGCGATCAACAAGATGCTCAAAAGCATTGGCTGCCTGATCCCGATCGAAATGGTCAGGCGAAAAGACCTCAATAACATCATTGAACAGGATTACCGTTTCATCAAACGACGGATTAGACCCATGCCGGGATTCAAATCTTTCGCTTCAGCCACATCTGTCCTGGCAGGGTAAACTGCTCAGCAATTCCACCGATGCTCTGTCATCTAGAAGTTAGCTACGGAACCGTATCGGACCAAATGGTTCAGGTTCAGGATCGCCTCGTCGCTGACCTTCGCCTGCGAAGCGCTTAGATACGTGGGCAATCCGTCCGCTTGATTGCTCCCATGCTCACCCTTGCCATTGGGTTTGGCGTTGGAGGAATCATCATTTCTGCCATCAAGACATAGGACGATGTTATATTCTTTCGATAACTCCTTTTCGCCAGCACCCGCGCAGTATGCAGCAGGCTATTCTTGGTTCGAACTGTTAGTTGCTCTTTCGGCCCTTGCGATGGCCGTCGTTATTTCTGCTACAGGGTTTCGCCGACCTTCAGATGAAACGAAATTAGGCCAGTGGGTTTCAGAACTTGCTTCACGGGTCAGCGAAGCACGTCTTCGTGCAATCAGATCGGGCCAGATGATCGGCATCGCAATAACCGACTGTGACAATGAAACGTTGAATTTGAGCTTCATGCCTGATGTGACGGCGGAGGGTGACGAGATTTGCTTGGAGGTCGGTGCACGCCAGGAAACTCTAACTCTGTCACCTTTTTCGAACAGTTTTCGAGAGCTTCATCCGATGAATAGACGGGCAGGGTATCCATTGTTTGATGTACTGATCGCATCTGAGGTTATTACGATGGTGCACGCTGTGGTTTTGCCACGTCAGGCGGAGTTTCTAGAACGCTCTACCTCCAGATTCCAAAAGACCGTTGCAGCGGAATTTGCGTATTCCGGGTTGAGTGAACTGGGTATCACGCGGCCTCTGACCATAGGTGAAAGAACTAAAAGAATTGGAAGCTGGACACTGTGTCAACGCTTCGATCCCTATACTGGAACAGGTTCAAGTTTTGATCTGATGCAATTGGCGATTGAGGTTGAAGATATGGTGGGCAAAGTACTTTTCAGGCTACTGAATTAGGGTGCCGGAATGAACGCGCGATCCGGCCTCAGCCTTTTGAGCTACTGATTGCACTGGCGTTGCTCGCCTTGATTTCTGTTGGGCTATCCGGGGCGCTCAGCTTTGCCGTATCGGTCTACGACCGAGCAAGATTTGGTCCTGAACAGAGCGCAAAAGTAGCGTTGAAAGCACGTTTATAGTCCTGGTTGTCCAATGCCAATCCACCATCCGGAACTACCCCGTGTCCAGTTGAGTTTGTTGGTCAGGCAGCGCGCTTGGAATTCACGACACGTATTCGAAGGGATTTGCTTCCAATGCTGCCGCTTCGAAGATTTTTGTCAAAGATGACGCTGGCGATCTTGTGATGACTATTGCGAAGGTGAATGACAATGGGGTGTTTTGACCCTGCAACCGACAAGATGTTGCCGCACAAGCACGTTTCCTATCATTTTGTGATGGGCAACTGTTATGAAAAGCTTAAACGCCAAGATGAGGTTTTCGCGCAATTCGAAAGAAGCGCTGGCTGGAGATTGTAGGATCTAAATTGCCTTGCCCCATTTGTAGGCTGGACAAATGCTGGCGGACAGAGAGGTTGTCGCAATAAAGAGGTTCGAATATGTGCCCTTTCAAAGTGAATGTCATTGGAGCCGGGCGGGTGGGGCAAACCCTGATCCACTTGCTGGACACTCTCGATGACTATTCAGTGCAGGACGTACTGAGTGCCAGGTTTCAATCCGCGCGGGACGCAGTCCAACTGACCGCAAATGGGCGGGCTGTGGAAGAGTATTCAGGGCTGCAGCCTGCCGACCTATGGATCATTTCTGTCCCTGACACTCAAATCTTCGCTGCCGCGTCTGAGCTAGAAAGGGTTTTCAGGGATCAAATATCGAATGGCCAACCACCGGTCGCCTTCCATTGCAGCGGCTATTTCCCGGCCGAGCAGATGGCACCGTTGCGTCAACTGAATTGGCATCTTGCAAGCGTGCATCCCGTTTTGTCCTTTGCCGATCCTCTGGCGGCACGGGATCAGTTCAAAGGCGCGCTTTGCGGGCTGGAAGGGGACACAAATGCCAAGGAGTTTATTGTGCCCTTGTTGGAAAACATAGGCGCCAAGTGTTTTTCCATCCGGTCAGAAAGCAAAAGTCTTTATCACGCCGCCGCGGTGATCTCGAATAACTTCACAGTGGTATTGCAGGCCATCGCACGTGAGGCTTGGGCCGAAGCAGGCGTTGCCGACAAAGTGGCGCAACAACTCAACACCAAGCTTCTGAATAGTACGGCAGAAAACGTGGCTGCGTTTGGCCCGCAACAGGCCTTAACCGGTCCAGCGGCCAGGGGGGACGACATGGTCGTTTCCAGCCAGGGTGCTGACGTGGCCCGATGGTATCCCTCCGCGGGTGACCTCTATGCGGATCTTAGCAAGATGGCCCGAAACCTGAAGAAAAGCGGTTCCACGCGGGATTCCTAAGTCACCTAGTGCGGTTATCACCGATCGTGTCAATCAGCGGTTGCAGGTGTTTTTCATACCGCCGCCATTTTTCCTTGGATGTCGAATAAAGTGGCTGGCGAACTTGTTGGACGCTGGCGGTGCGGACACGGCGCTTGCCCGAATAGAACTCTAGGCAGGCTTCGGTCCAGTTCAGCCCACAATAGTCAACAATGCCGCGCGCGACGGTGTCGATATCGTCCACCAGCGCTTCGTACCGGATCGTGTGGAATGCACCCTGTGGCAGGGTATTCTGCCAGTGTTCCATGATCCGGACATAATTGTTGTAATAGCGCCCCAACTCGACCTGATCATAGCTGTGCAACTGGCTGCGTTCGAACAGGCGCGTGTAGCAAGATAGGCAGATATCCAGGGGGTCACGGGTGACGTGGATAATTCGGGCGTTTGGCATCAGGCCGTGGATCAGCCCGATCATCTGAAAGTTTGCCGGCATCTTGTCCACCACGCGCGGGTAATCCCCCCCAAGGCGCGACAGAACTTCAACATAGTCTTCGGCCCGCCGTTTTAGCTGATCGTAGGAAGCCGAGGCCGTCGCCTGTGGCACATTCGTACGGCCATCGGCCTGACGCCCGAACAGGTTCTGCAAATCGTTCAGCTCTCCGGCCCCGAATACTTGCGGGTGGGCGTCGAGGATGGATTCCGTCAGCGTGGTGCCTGAACGGGGCATTCCGACAACAAAGATGGGTTTTTCACTCGGGATCGCACATTGGCCGAGTTGCTTGATCCTGTCGGCATCGAATGTCGAAATCAAATCATCCGTAAGCTTGTCCGTTTCAGCTGGGTCATATGTGATCAGCGATCTTTTTAAGGCTGCGCCTTTTTGAAACTGCGCGAAAGCTTCGTCATGACGTTTTAACTTTTCATAGCAATCACCCATTGCGAAACGATAGGAAACAGCCTTTTGCGGCAACATCTTATCGGCTGAGGGCAGGGCAGCCTCAAGCGCATGAAAGACCGGGCTGTCTTTGGTGATCGTGTCCAGCCGCGCCAATGAGATTTGCGCGCTGAGCGGATCATCCGCCGAGGTCGCAGCCGTGTTGAACAATTGGCGCGCTTTGTCAAAGTCACCCTGTTCCATGGCTAGATGTCCTAGGGCCAGGCGGCTTGCGGTTAGGTCGGGTTTGAGCTCAATCGCTTTGGCATACAGGGTTTGCGCCGTGTCCGTGTCGCCAAGATGCGCCTTAACTAGCGCCATCTGATGGCAGGCGGCGGCATTTTCGGGATCCAGACGTAATGCGTGTTCCGCTTCGATCAGGGCCAGTTTGGGGTGGTTCTTTTCAAACAGAACCTGAGACAGGCCAACATAGCTTTCGGCCTTTTGACCGTTCAGCGAGATCGCGTTTCGAAAGGCGTTCTCCGCCTTGTCCAGATCGTTCTCTAGCATGAATATCCGGCCAAAGTTCCGGTGCAACTCTGCATCGCGCGGCGCTTGCTTGGCGTGGGCTACGGCAACGGATTGGGCGGCGAAGATGTCCTCGGCCTCAATCAGAACCGAGATCAGGTTGTTCGCGGTCTCGGAAGAGGCCGGGTTTATCCGTAGGGCCTGTCGGTACAGGTCCGCAGCTTTATCACGATCACCCTGATCCCGGGCGATACTGCCCAGATTGTTGAGGGCCCGGTCAAAGTCCGGCGACAGGGCCAGCGCACGGTCTTGCGATGTGCGCGCAAGCTCAAGCTCTTTCAGATCATAATGAACAAGGCCCAAATTCGAATGGGCCGCCGCGTGGCCGGGTGCCAGCCGCACCGCCCGCTCACCAATGGCGCGGGCCTTTTCCAGTTGCCCGGACGCACGCAATATTTCGGTGAAATTGGTCAAAAAAATCACGTAGTCCGGTCGCAAATCAACGGCGCGGCCAACAGCCTTCACCGCAGGGTCCAATTGTCCGGCCCGAAATGCGATTAGGCCCAGCATGTGGTGTGAGTCCGCGTGTTGCGGAGCGGCTTTGACAATCTCCGACAAAAGAGCGGCGGCTTGCTTCAACTGCCCTTTTTCATAATGCGACATCGCCCGGGCGAATGCTTCCTGCACCGAAATCTGCAGCTGTTCTGCCATAAGAATGCCTCCTGCCGACCAGCGCAGATCTGATTGAGAACCGCTTATTTATAGCGCTGGCGCACGTGTGGTAGAACATTCTTTCCCTGCCGTCCATCCGTTGGCTGGGTCAAGTATTCCCAAGTATCAATACGATATATTGTGTGTTCTTGATGCAATACCACGAAATATTCGAAAGATTTTTTAGGTGGTCATATTTGCGCCCTGCTTCGCTCCTAGGTAGCAAAATGAACAAAAAGTTAACGAGTTATCTCCTAAGGAAGGGACTTCATAAATGAAAGGTTGCGCAACTGAGCGCACACGGGAACGTGTGGCGCGTGGGGGTCGTGTTGTGAAATGGAAAGGGCGGGTGGCCAGTGTTGCGCCATCGGTTTTCCTAGCGTCCGTGTCTGTCGCGGCGTTGTCTGTCGGGATTGCAACAGCCGAGGTGGTATCGGCACCGCAAAACACGCGACAGGTGTTTTTGAATGACGAAGACAACACGATCACGGCCACCGGCGCGGTCAACCTGACCACTGGGGGTGGTCCGGCAGTCGTCATTGATACTGACTATTCCAGCACATTCATTAACAATGGTACGATCTCTGGTCCTTCCGCATCCAGTTCTGTCGGGTTTGGCGTGCTTTTGACCGACGATTTGTTGGCAACCGGACAAATCATCAACAACGGCACAGTCAACGTTAACGTCGATGCCTCGTCATTTGCGGCAGCGCTTGGCTACCTTATGGGTGGGGACTTTGCCGGTGATTTCGTGAACACCGGGACAGTCACCGCCCAGGCGAGCGCGACTTCTACCAATGCAACCGCCCTTGCCGTTCTTTTCACGGGCGGTATCGACGCAACCGGATCATTTTCCAACTCAGGTTCGATCACGGCAAGGGCCAGCGGGTCGGGTGCAAGCAACGCAACAGCCATCGGGTTGCTTTCCGACGGAGACATGGACACGAATATCGTCAATGATGGAACCATCACGGCAGCTGCCAGAGGCGCGAGCACACTGGAAGCAATCGGCATTCTGGTAACCGATAATCTGAACGGTGACATTGACAACACCGGCACAATCCAGGCCACAGCGTCTCAGACTGCCGGTCAAGCCGAAGCCGTAGGTGTTCGCGTTGAGGGCGACGCAAATGGTGCGCTGAACAATGCTGGCACAATTGTTGCCAGGGCCGAGGGATCGGCGAGTGATGCAGTTGCCTGGGGGTATCACGTTGAAGGCAATCAAACCGGAAGCCTCACCAACACCGGGACGATCCGCGCCATCGCCGACACCACGTTTAGCAGCGCGGACGGTGCAGCTGTCTATGTCGAGGGTGACACGACCGGCAATATTACCAACACCGGAACTATAGTTGCCATTGGCAGCGCCTCCGAGTCCGCCTCAGGGTCGGCCTATTATCTGTCGGGCGACCTGAACGGAAGTTTCGACAACTCCGGAACGATTTCAGTTGCCGCGAACGCAACAGCTGGAGAAGCCGAAGCCGTCGGTCTTTATGTCCGCGGCTCGATGACCGGAGATATTGCCAATAGCGGCTCTATCTCGGTCCTCGCTGACGGGGTTTCCTCTGCAACTGCAACGGCGTTTGAAATCCGTGGCGGCCTCGACGGCAGTTTCGTGAATAGCGGGTCGATCACTGTACATGCCACCGATCTGGAGGATGACGAAGCCTACGCATACCTGTTGGATGTCAGCGGTGGGATGACTGGAGACATTTCCAACACCGGCAATATTCTGGTGCGAAGTGATGGATATTCGGACGCCACAGCAATCGCGTTTGATATTTCTGGTGGTTTGCAGGGGAGTTTTACCAATTCGGGCACCATCAGCGTTATAGCGACCGACCAGACCGAAGAAGCCGAGGCTTATGTTCTTGACGTCAGCAGCGGTATGACCGGCAACATCACCAATACTGGGACTATTTCCGTACGCGGTGACGGGTACTCGTCCGCGTCGGTCTACGCGTTTGACATTTCGGGCGGCTTGCAAGGTGACTTCACCAACACCGGCACCATCAGCGTGATTGCCACGGACCAAACCGAGGAAGCCGAGGCATATGTCCTTGATGTCAGCAGCGGTATGACCGGCAACATCACCAATACCGGCACTATCTTCGTAAGAGGTGATGGATATTCATCGGCGACGGTATACGCCTTTGATATTTCGAGCGGACTGGACGGTGATTTCACCAACACTGGTACCATCACTGCGATTGCCACCGATCAGACCGAAGAAGCCGAGGCTTATGGCTTTTATGTCAGTGGTGGCATGACCGGGAATGTTCTGAACTCCGGCTCCATCGACATTGAGGCCCATGGCTTTTCGGAAGGCACGGGTGCTGGGATTTACATTACCAGTGGTCTGGACGGTGATTTTTCCAACTCCGGCTCGATCACAGTGCTTGTTACGGATAACACCAGTTCGGCAGAAGCCTACGGGTTTTATTCCAGTGGCACGACAATTGGTGACGTAACGAACTCCGGTACGATTCAGGTGACGGCCCGTGGAAACACCAGCGCCTCTGCGACGGCTTATGGCGTCACTGTTTCCGAATTTGACGGGACGCTGTCTAATTCCGGTGTGATCACCGCCACCGCTACGTCAGAGACCGAAGAGGCGTTAGCTCGGGGTCTCTATATGCGCAACGGAACCGACGGAACGGTCCTCAACGGCGGCGGTGTTGAGGCATCTGCCACAGGTTCGACCGAAGCCGAGGCGCAGGCGGTTTTCCTGGACGATACGTTTGCAGGCAGCTTTACGAACACCGGCACCTTGACGGCCTCAGCTACGATCACCAATGACACAGACTTCTTTCAGGGGACTGCAGTTGGTGTTCTGGCCGATGACGTGCAGGGGACGTTCTCGAACAGTGGTGTGATCACCGCCACGGCATCGGGCGCGGCAGAATCCAATGCCTATGGCCTGTATTTTGAGAATTTCGATGGTGTGATCACAGAAGTTGGTGAGATTTCCGCGACCTCTGACACCGGTGATGCCTATGCGATCTTCCTTGGGACAGGCACAGGGACATTGAACCTTGTCAGCACCGATAAGGTTGATGGTCTGATCCGCGTTCAGGATCACAACGTTAACCTGGATGCAAATGGTGGCAGCGCGATTTTCGAGTTCGAAGACGCCGCAACGGGGTCCGGAACCTTTACAACGACAGTGTCAGATGGTCGTTCGGCCTGGTTCGTGCAGGACGAAGGCGGCGCGGCTCCGATTTATGCCAGCGTTGATTCTTCCGAGGTGCTGACCTCGGGCGATGTCGTAGCCTTCTATGGCAGCACCATCAGCGGTTCGACGAATGCGCTGAGCTATGGGGCGCAGGCTCAGGTGACGCGCAATTCGACCACGGGTCGTATCGCAGGCGTGACATTCGGCCCGTTCCGTCCCTACGTGGCGGTTGACGGTGCCGCACGCCAAATCGAAAACGTGCCCGGGGTTGATACTGATGTCGCGATTTTCAACGGCAGCGCCGGGTTTTCCGGGCAATTGGACAACGGATTGGCGCTGGCACTGGGGCTGGGTGTGTTCCGGTCCAACGGTGACACCGACACCACGGATTTCGACACCGATGGATTCTATCTGGACGCCTCATTGGGTCGCCAGATCGGATCATACACGATCGAAGCCGGGCTGGGCTATGGCTTGTTGTCGACCGAACGGTCGCGCGAGATCACCGGTAGCGCAGACGCGGATGCCGATTACGACAGCACCCTGCTGACGGCTTATCTGGGTGTCGAGCGAGCATTCGACGTCAGTGACGCTTTCGGACTGCTGGGCTTTGGCGATGTCCGCTATACCCGTCAGGACGATGACGGTTATACCGAAACTGGGTCATCCGCGAATGCCACGGTCGGAGACAGCACCACCGAAGTGATCGAAGCCCGTCTGGGTGTCGAGGCCGAGAAGGCGCTGAATACCGGCGGTGTTATTGTCGGACAGCTGTCGGGAGTTCTGCGGCGTGATCTGGGGGACAATGACACGAACGTGACAGTTTTCTCGACCACGCAGTCGCTGTCTTTCCCATCAACGGATTTCACCGGCGCCAGTGTGCTGATCGGGTATGAACACGAGTTCGTTCCCAACATGCAATTCGAAGCGAATGCGGAACAGGAAATCGGTAGCGACGCTCAGGGGCCGTTTTTCCAGGCGGGTCTGAGGTGGTCGTTCTGATTTCCGTGTAATACACAAAGAACCGGGCCAGAGCTTAATCAACTTCTGGCCCGATTTTCGTTACAAGTTAGTTCCCTTTCAATTCCATTATTTCTGTGTTTTGAAAAATTGCACTTGATCTCGCGATAAGCCTTGGACCGCGCGACCTACCCTGTCTTCGATCTCTGACCCAGGTTTTTTCTGCAAGCCATTTGGCAATCTTATGACGTTCTTCCAAATCAGGTGAAGATAACTCGTCTTCCGTAGGTTTGTGCTGTACCAAAAAAAGTCATTTTGGGAATCCGTCACAACGACCCATCCAATGCAATGTGATACCGCTTATTTTTGCGAATGGAGTCCTCGCATTGCCTGTCAAAGATGCAAGTCCAGAGCTTGCGCCACAAATAATGCCAAGGGTGATCAATTCTCAGGGTCGATAACATGTCACCTTTTGCAATCATGTTTTCAATCGCAGGAGTTGCGTCGGGTCAAAGTAGCGACGCGGCTGCAGAAATCGCCAAGGACCTCGCCAATCCATTCGCGGATCTGATTGTGTTGCCTTTAATCCCGGAATACACGCCCAATATCGGATCTGAGGATGGCTACAGAACCTCTCTCAGTTTTCAGCCGATTTACCCTTTGCACTTGAGCTCAAATCTCAATCTGACGATCCGGACAACCATACCGCTGGTCCAGCAGAACGACATCATCGGATCGTCCGGCAGTCAGTTTGGCTTCGGCGATTTTGAGCAGGGGTTCTTTTTCGCATCCAAAGCCAAGTAAACGAAACTTGGCGATCTCTCTTTGGGAGCTGGGGTACAGGTGACGTGGCCGACCAGTACAGATTCGTTGCTTGGGGAAGGCACTATGGCGCTTGGTTCTACAGCCGCCGCTTTGGTGCAAAAGAACGGCTGGACCTGTGGCGGGTTGGTCACCTATCATTGGGGCGTTTGGGAGACGCGGAATAACGTCTCAAGTGTGAACACGACTTTCCTTGAGCCGTTTGTGGCCTACACCAACGCGTCGCAATGGACCATCCAGATATTCGCCGAGAGCGAATACAATCGGACCGCAGATGAATGATGGGTTCCGGTAGACTGCAGAAGTTGGATAACTGGTGCAGTTCCGCGAGGTTCCGATTCAGATAATGGGCTGCGTGACCTATTGGGCCGATAGCCAGCAGGGTGGGCCGGATGGCTTTGCATTCCGGATGGATGTGTCGGTCGTGTTTCCAAAAGGTTTGAACAAGTAGCTTGCCAGCCTCGACAACGTGCAGCATGTTTCGCGAAACGAATACCGGCGCATTTCGTACGGTTTTTTTGTAGGATTTGGAAGGTCAGCCATGAGTTGTATTCGAAATTCGATGTCAGCGTTGGCCTGCCTGGCGTTATTTTTCTTCGGAGCGGCAGAAGCTGATCAACAGAATTCGGAATTGGAATTTGCATCCCGTAACGACAATCTACCATCAGTAGCGATCATCGCCACCGGAGGGACAATCGCAGAGAAGACGGATCCTACGACCGGTGGTGCTGTTCCCGCTGTTTCGGCCAGAGACCTTGTGGCGGCTTTGCCCGGATTGTCAGGCATTGCGAACATTGGTGTCCTGCAATTTAGCAATATTGACTCATCTCAGATGACGCCCAAGGATTGGGCGCAGCTCAGCGCCAAGCTGGACGAGGTTCTTTCTCGGGAAGATATCAGCGGAGCCGTTGTTACTCATGGAACGGACACAATGGCAGATGGGGCGTTCTTTGCGGATGTTACGCTGAAAAGCGACAAGCCGGTCGTCTTCACCGGTGCCATGAACGATGCCTCGACCCCAAATCCAGATGGTCCGGGGAACATATACAATGCTGTGGTTCAAGTGCTGTCACCCCAAGCCCGGAACTGGGGTGTTACGGTAACTCTCAATCGATACGTCAACTCAGCGCGTCACGTGCGCAAGACGCAAACCACGAATATTCAGACCTTCAACTCGGGTGAAAAGGGTTATCTTGGTTACGTGTTCGGCAAACAGGTGCAGCGTTTCAATGATCGGCTGCATCGGGTGCGGGTTCCGTTGCCAAAATCTCTTCCGGACACGTTGCCAGATGTGCCTTTGATCATGGCCTATGCCGGGTCTGATGGCGGATTGCTACGCCACGCGGTCGATACCGGTGCCAAGGGTATTGTTGTCAACGGAGTAGGGGCGGGCAATGTCAATTCAGACGTATTTGAGGCGATCAAATACGCCTTGGCAAAAGACATCGCAGTCGTGGTCGCGACCCGGGTTTATCATGGTAGCGTTGAACCGATTTATGGAGATCCAGGTGGCGGTGAAACGCTACAGAAGGCCGGTTGCATCTTGGCCGGAGATCTTCCTGCTGCCAAAGCTCGCCTACTTCTCATGATTGGATTGCTGCATAACGACGCTGACCAAGACGCTCTTGCAAAGCTTTTTGAAAGCTAGCTTTCGCAATGGTTTCTGCATGGCGTGTGGAAGCCCCTGGGTTGGGCTTTATCGTTCAATCACCCATCAGGAAAATCTCTGCCGGCCATTCAGGTAATAGTTCGTGTTTCTCGTTATAGAGGCTCAGCAAGATGCCTGCGTTCAATCATAAGACGATCGCAGCGAGTGTCTCCTGTAACAGGCGGCATCGTAGCAACGGTGCCAGTGGACCAACGTCAGCTCTGGGCTGTTTCCCAGGAGCGAAATGCGTTTCCTGTGCAGATGTTGCGTTTGCTCCGGTGGCGGCAGTGAGCCCAATATGTCGATTGCCGCATGATCTACAAATGTCTGGTCAGTGGAGTCCATGACGACGGTTCCACGCTTGTTTAGCTTCAAGAACGCCAATGACGAAAAGTTAGTGACAAACCCCTCAAAATCTCAGTGAAAGACATGACATGCCACCATCCAGCTTTGCACAATCGGTGTTGTCTATCTCAACGATCTCATACCCTTCACGATCCAGCATTTCTGCGGTGCGTGGGAAGCCCGCGGCCATCAACACCAGATTGTTGAAGCGGATCGCATTGGCGGCAGCTTCTTCCCCATCGGCGACGTGCAGCACGCGGTAGCCCTCAAAGCAGCCCGATGCATCCAACCGTCGGGTCGACAGGATTGTCTCGGCATCCATCAGTGAACAATCTGTTTTGAAGTGTAAAACGCCAACCGGCGTAAACACCTCGCGCAGTTTATACCCCCACTCAGTGGTGATTTTCGCCAGCTCGGCGACACCTTCAGCATCCGTGCGGTCTGACCGGCCCACCAGAATTTCGCGGCCGGTTACAAGGATATCTCCACCCTCGACATGGCCGGGGCCCTTGATTTCAAGGACCGTTTCGTAGCAGGCGCGAAGTGTCGGAGCCATTTCGGCCACTTCACCCATTCGCGATGGTGCGCCGGGCCGCATCAGCACAGCGCCTTGCGGCAGGCAAAGGGCCGTATCCTCGACAAACTGCGCATCAGGGAACGCGTCGAGGGGATCAAGTTCGATCACCTCAACCCCGGTGCTTCTCAGCGCAGCCACGTAATCTTTATGCGCCGCCATCATCCCGTCGAAATCCGGGTTTCCGATATCTTCTGCACGCAATCCGCCAGCAATGGTTGGGGCCGGACGACGGGTGATGGCGCGGGAAAACTCAAAGGTCGGGTCTGACATGTTTCAATCTTTCTGAGGCTCGTATTTCGGAGCGGTGACTTCGATCATTGTCGGCCCATTCAGTGCGGTGGTTTCGCGCAACGCCTGCGCCACAGCCTGTGGTTCCGCGGGAACCGTGGTGAATGAGATGCCAAATGACTTGGCCGTTGCTGCAAAATCGGGGGGTGAGGGATCGCATCCTATGACTGTCACGCCCACATCCTGCATTGACGTGGCGATTTCCCGATATCCATGATTGTTCCAGATTAGGAAGGTGACTGGCAGATTTTCGTCTACTGCAGCCATGATTTCCGGCAATGAAAACTGCGCGCCGCCGTCGCCGGTAATGCAGACCACCCGTGCCGTCGGATCGGCGATCGATGCGCCGATGGCTGCAGGTATGCCATAGCCGAGCGCGCCATAGCCCGTTGCTGCGTTGAACCAACCTCCGGCCCGGTCGTGGTCGTAGAAAAGATTGCCGGCGTAAATTGGTTGGGTGGAGTCTCCGACCATCAGCGCATTCGGAGCCCCAGAGCGTATTGCATTCAGGATTTCTACCTGATGGCGATAGTCCGGACTAAGCTCCTCCCACGCTGCGTCGCGTGCTTTGCTGGCACGTTCCGCACCATCTCTTTGCTTTGTCTTTTGCGGCAATGCCTCAAACAGCGCCGGCACAACCACGTTAACGTCACCTTGAATGGCGAGCGTTGCCTCGTGTCGGGTCAGTTGATCACTGCACCGATCAACTCGGATCAGGCCGGACATTTCCGCAAATTGACCGGTGGCATACATATCATAGTCGGTCGGCCCCAGCTCGGTTCCCAAGGCCAGTACGCAATCGGCACTTTCGATCAGTGCGCGTACGGCGTTCAGGCTGGGGCTGGCGGGAACGGTCAGTGGATGCCCGTGCAGCAGGCCGCGCGCGTTGACGGTTTGCACCACGGGGGCATCCAGAGCTTCGGCCAGTGCCTGTAGTCCAGTTTCAACACGTTTTGCGCCGCCACCCGCCAGAATGACAACTTTCTTCGCTTCAGCCAGTTGCTTTGCGGCTTGTGTAATCAATATCGGGTCAACCGGTGGCTCTGAACCGAGCGTCTCAATTGGTGTTCCCTGGTTTTCAATCGCTGCAATATTCAACGGAACCTCGATATGCGCCGGCCCGGGGCGACCGTTGGTGAGGCTGTGAAAAACGCGGTCCAAGACCGGGTCCAGTGCGTTGGCATAGGAGACTTGTTCAGACACCAACGCAACTGTTTTGGCCAGCCCCTGTTGGTCTGGCAATTCATGCAGATGTCCCAAGCCCTTGCCGAGCGACGCGGTTTTGTTGACACCGGACACTACCAGCATTGGCACTGAATCTGCGCGCGCCTGGGCCATCGGGGTCAGCGTATTGGTCAATCCGGGGCCGGTGATCACAAAGGCCACACCCGGTTTGCCCGACACGCGCGCATAGCCATCGGCCATAAAGCCCGCACCCTGTTCGTGCCTGGGTGTAATATGACGAATACCCGAGGCCGCAAGCCCGCGGTACAACTCAATCGTGTGAACGCCCGGAATTCCGAAGACGCAGGTCACATCCCTTTGGCGAAGCTGGGAAACCAGAGCTTCACCGATTGTCATTCCGCTCATGCAACCTCACGTGATTTGCGGTTGGCGTGATCGATGATGCGAGAGACCGCAGTG
Organism: Ruegeria sp. BF7; assembly: GCF_056538605.1. Lineage (NCBI taxonomy): Bacteria > Pseudomonadati > Pseudomonadota > Alphaproteobacteria > Rhodobacterales > Roseobacteraceae > Ruegeria > Ruegeria sp. BF7. The sequence continues at coordinate 49,885 of NZ_JBQFTM010000008.1, forward strand.
GCAAAATCGGTTTCGCTAATCGTCAGTGCTACCCGAACCCAATCTTTCAGGCTGTCCCCAAAGGCGGATCCCGGCATAACAGCTACCCCGGCCTGCAGCAGGTCCCAGGCATAAGCTTCGCCATCAATCCCGGTGGCAGAGACATTGATGAGGGCGAACATTCCTGCCTCGGGCCGGTGAACGGTCAGATCCGTTTCCGCTTCTAGTCGATCGGCCAGTAACGTGGCGCGTCCAGAGAATCGGGCAGCCATGCCGGGGGCAACCTCGGACCCGTCTCGGATCGCCTTTTCCGTCATGTCCGCGATGAAAGGCTGATTGCCAAAGAGCATGGTCTCAGAGTAAGGCAGCAGCGCTTCGCAAAACGCAGCGGGTCCAACACACCAGCCACTGCGGAACCCCGGGGCGGCATGTGATTTTGAGATGGATGATACACCGATGACACGATCCGCCAGTCCCGGGTCTGCCAATGGTGAAACAAATCCGGCCCCGTCAAAGATCAGTTCTTCATAGACCTCGTCCGAGATGATCCACAAATCATGCGCCATCGCGAGCTGGCCAATTTCGGCAATTTCCGTGGCGGTTAGGATCGCACCCGTCGGGTTGTGCGGCGTTGTCAGAAGAATGGCGCGGCTACGCGGAGTGATGCATGCAGCGATATCCTCGGCCTGCATGCGAAACCCGTGTTCAGGCCGCAGTGGTACGGGCACCATTTCCGCCCCGGATGCACGCACGACCCCTTCATAGGTTGCGTACATCGGATCACCGACCAGAACTTCGTCACCAGCCTCTACAACCCCAGCCATGGCCGCGAACAGGGCCGTTTGAGTTCCGGGAAAGCACAGAAAGTTCTCAGGCACAAAAGCCCGCCCGCGAGAGGCTGAATAGCGTGCAGCAAGTGCGTCAAGCAGCCCGGCTTCACCGCGCCCATTGGAATACGCTGTCCGCTGAGCCCGCAACGAGTTTACGGTGGCTTCAATCAACGCGTCCGGAACGGGCACGTCCGGCTCTCCAATCGTCATTTCGACGATATCCGCTCCAGTTTTGATAAGGTCGCGCGCTTTCAGGTGTACGCCCCATTTGGCGCCACCCAAGCCTGCCAACCGTTCAGTCACAGATGTGGTCTTCATGGCTGCTCCAGCTTTTTGGTTAATCGAATCCCGACGATGGCGCTGACAGAATCCAACCCGATCTGCGCCAGTTGGCCATCGGAAAAAGCATCCGGAAGCGCACCGCCTTCCAACCAAAGGCCGTCGATCACCGCATTGCTGGCAATGGCCAGTTGCGTTGCTTCCGTCGGTACGACTGAGCGCCCGGATTCTTGCAATGCGGCGACGATCAACCTCTCAAGGTGATCCCGGAAATAATTATAGGTTTGCTGGTGAATGCGTTGCATTTTCGGATCATGCTGCACTTTGTTAAGGAAGCCAGCCCATAAGGCCACAGCGCTTGGATCAACGATTGGTGGTCGCAGCGACGCGTCAACAAAGTTGGTCAGCTGAGATACCGCGCTGCCTTTCCCTGATGAGGCGGCTGTCTGATCGGTCAGCGTATTCATGTGATGCTCATACGCTGCCTGCACAAGCTCTTCCTTGGATGAGAAGTAGTGCCGGATCAACCCTTGGGTCACGTTTGCACGGGCTGCAATCTCACGCACCGTGGCACCGCGAACGCCCATCTCAGCGATAAGGTCCAAAGTTGCCAGTATCAGCGCTTCGCGGCGAAACTCAGCAGACTCACGTGTAAATTTGCGGCTGTCGTCCTGCACGTCCGGGTCATCCATGGCATGGAGTTATTATACACTTGCATAATTGCGAGATTCGGGGCTTACTGCAAGCTGAAATCAGAAGATTCTTGGATATGGACACAGCCAAAGCAGCATCACCCACATTCGATGAAACCACGTCCGATGAGGCGATAAAGGTTGAGGACCTGCACAAATCCTTTGGTACGCTGGAGGTTTTGAAGGGTGTGTCCCTGACAGCTAACAAGGGGGATGTTGTTGCCATCATCGGGGGATCAGGCTCTGGTAAATCCACCATGCTGCGCTGCATCAACTTCTTGGAAACCCCGAGTTCGGGAAAGATCACCATCGGCGGCGAACTGGTTGAGATGCACGCCGATGGCAGCCCCTCCAACCGCCGCCAGATCGAGCGTATCCGTACGCGGCTGGCCATGGTTTTCCAGCAGTTCAATCTTTGGACACACCGCACGCTTCTGGAGAACGTGATCGAGGTGCCGGTGCATGTTCTCAAGGTACCAAAAGCAGAGGCCATCGCACGGGCGCATGAATTGCTAGAAAGGGTAGGGCTCGGCGACAAGGCTGACACCTATCCGGCCTATCTTTCGGGTGGTCAGCAACAGCGCGCCGCCATTGCCCGGGCGCTTGCGGTCGATCCTTCGGTAATGCTTTTCGATGAACCGACGTCGGCGCTTGATCCCGAGCTTGTTGGCGAAGTTCTGACCGTGATCCGCGATCTTGCCGCCGAAGGGCGCACAATGCTGCTTGTCACCCATGAAATGAAATTCGCACGCGAAGTCGCAGACCACGTTGTCTATCTCTTCGAGGGCCGCATCGAAGAGCAGGGCCCACCTGCCGAGGTCTTCGGCAACCCAAAATCAGAGCGCCTGAAGCAGTTCCTCAGCTCGGTCGCCTGATCCAGTAAAAACAACATAATGAACCCAAAGGGAGTAACAAAATGAACGTCAAGAAATTGCTCGCGTCCGGGCTTACCGCCGCTATCCTCTCGGCTGGTGTTGCCAGTGCTGAAGAGGTCAAGATTGGCATCGCGGCCGAGCCATATCCGCCATTCGCTTCGCTGGACAGCTCAGGCAACTGGGTTGGTTGGGAGATCGATGTCATCAATGCTGTTTGCACCGCTGCGGAGCTTGACTGTGTCATCACACCGGTGGCTTGGGACGGTATCATCCCGTCGCTGACCGGGCAGCAAATCGACGCCATCATGGCTTCCATGTCGATCACCGAAGAGCGGTTGAAAACCATTGATTTCAGCGACCCTTACTACAACACACCTGCCGTCATCGTCGCGGATAAATCGATGGATATCGAAGCGACCCCAGAGTCGCTTGCAGGTAAAGTTGTTGGCATTCAAGCTTCGACTATCCATCAGGCCTATGCACAGGAATACTTCAAAGATTCCGAACTGCGCGTCTACCAGACTCAGGATGAGGCCAACCAGGACCTGTTCGCAGGCCGCATTGATGCCACGCAGGCGGACAGCATCGCCATGGCTGACTTTGTGAATTCTGATGCTGGGGCCTGCTGCGAAATTAAAGGTGCCGTTGCAGATGACCCCGCTATTCTGGGACGCGGTGTAGGTGCTGGCGTCCGCAAAGGGCAGGATGATTTGCGCGAGGCACTGAACAAGGGCATCGCTGCTATTCTCGCCGATGGTACGCACGAGGAAATCACTTCGAACTATTTCTCGGCCAGCATCTACTAAGCTGCTGCCGTGACCGGACTGTTGGATTCACTTGGATTGGCGCAGAGCGCAGAGTTGCTGTCGCTCTCGCCACCGGGGTGGGGGGGCAATCTGCTGCGCGGATTGTCCCACTCATTGCAGATCGCTTTTGGCGCATATGCGCTCGGCCTCGTGATCGGATTGTTCGGAGCTTACGGCAAACTATACGGCGGGAAGGTTACGCGCGATCTCCTCGCCATTTACACGACTGTCATCCGGGCCGTACCGGAACTGGTGCTGATTCTGATCCTGTATTATGTGGGATCTGACATCATCAACAAAATCTCTGCCGCCATGGGGGGTGGCCGGGTCGAGGTAAGCGGCGTTGGCGCAGGCATATGGGTGCTGGGCGTCGTTCAGGGCGCATACGCGACCGAGATTCTGCGCGGTGCCATTCAGGCAGTTCCACCCGGTCAGATCGAAGCTGCCAAATCCTACGGTATGCCTGCCTTCATGACCATGCGGCGTGTCACAATCCCCGCCATGATGAGCTTTGCGGTGCCTGGTTTGGCGAACCTATGGCTGATTGCGACCAAAGATACGGCACTGCTTGCGGTCGTGGGCTTCAACGAGTTGACGCTGGAAACGCGACAGGCCGCCAGCAGTACGCGCGCCTATTTCACCTTCTTTCTGGCAGCGGGTTTTCTCTATCTCATGGTCACGTTGTTTTCTGGCGGTATCTTCGCCCGGATTGAGAAATGGGCCCGTCGCGGCCAACCCTCTGTGAAGGGAGGGAGCAGATGATCGATTCCAGATCGTTGATGCAGCCACATCGCATCGTGATGATGCTGATATTTGCAGGGATCGTCGTCTGGTGCACCGTCTCGCTTCAGTGGGAATGGATACCGAAATACGCACCGCTCGCCGTTCAGGGCATCTGGACAACTATCTGGTTGTTGGTTGTCACCGTTGTTCTTGGTTTCCTTCTCGCAGTTCCGCTTGGACTGGCGCAGGCGGTCGGGCCCTGGTATCTTGCCGCCCCTGCAAAGGCATTTTGTACCATCATCCGCGGCACACCGCTGCTGCTGCAGCTTTGGTTATTGTATTATGGGCTTGGGTCTCTGTTTCCGCAGTTCCCATGGATACGCTCTTCAGAGCTGTGGCCCTATTTGCGACAGGCTTGGCCTTATGCAGTGCTGGCGCTGACGTTGTCTTATGCCGGCTACGAAGGCGAGGTCATGCGTGGTGCCTTCAAGGGGGTCGCTAAGGGGCAGCTTGAAGCAGCGAAATCATTTGGCATGCCAAGGCTGACCATGTTCCGCCGTATCTGGTTACCTCAGGCGATCCGCAACGTTCTGCCTACACTGGGAGGTGAAACCATCCTGCAATTGAAGGCAACCCCATTGGTTGCGACCATCACTGTTGTCGACATCTACGCTGTGTCTTCGCGGGTACGTTCGGACACGTTCATTATTTACGAGCCGCTGATCCTGTTAGCCGTGTTTTATATTATCGTAGCGGGTGTGATCGCTTTGGGGTTCCACTGGTTAGAAGTAAAAGTACTTGGGACTGGAAGTAGAAATGTGACGGTCGGATAGTATCTCCAGAATCTGAGAAGGAGCCGACACCCACAGCCTGCAAGGCAATGTTTCTCGATAGTTGCCCTGACCTTTTGGAATTACGAGCATACAAGCAAGGTGATCAATTGAAGCGGCAAAGGGAACGTCAGTATTGCCCGCGAACCGCTAGCTCAACGAGTAGTTTTTTTACGCTCGTAGTGAATGGCAGGTTTGGCGGGCCGTAACGCAGCATAATGAAACTCGGTCAAATTTTCGCAATGGACCGCCCATGAAAAGCGGCCCGGAAGCGTTAAATTTCAATAGCTTCAGCTATTGCCAATGCGTCCGCAAGCTCAACACCGAGATACCGAACTGTGCTGTCCATCTTTGTATGGCAGAGCAAGATTTGCTGTTCCCGCAGGTTGCCGGTCTTCTTGTGGATCTGTGTCACGTTTGTCCGTGTATTGAATGTGTGCCGTAAGTGCTCGCCCCCAACTCAATTGGCATCACCCAATCACGTGCGATCCGCGCATATTGGCGGATGAAAATTGCAATCACGCATGAAACCGCCCAGACCACAGGTATTCTGAGCCGGTCATGAGTTCGTCTTTTGACGAAATGATGGTCCTGTTCCACGATGTTGTTCAGATATTTCCGCCTGACCATCTTCACCGGGATCGGGCAACCAAAGCCCGCAAGCATCTTGTTAATTGCCTTGATGCCCGCGGTGTTAACGCCGTTTTTGTCGATAACGATCTTTCGTGGAAGACCGTCGACGTCAAGCATCCGGGCGAAGAACCTTTTGGCAGCCGGCAAATTAAGCCGCTCTGAAAGCATGAAACCCAGGGTTTTGCCGTTTCTATCTACAGCGCGATAGAGATAGACCCACTTGCCATTCACTTTGATATACGTTTCAGCCATTCTCCAGGAGCGGTCGCACAGTCCCTTACGATGACGCGCTACTTCAGCAATTGCGCGTGCATAACGTGGTACTCAGCGTTGCCGCGTAGTTTGATCCACCGCAACGCTTCACCCATGCATGATCTCTTCCAGATCACGATACGACACGCCAAACCGAACAAAGAAGAAGACCGCGCACATGATCACATCATTTGGATTCTGTGCGCCTTTGAAAGAGATCATGAATCGTCTTTCGAAGAAAAATACTGACAGCCATTCACTGGCTACCTTGGTGAGCCACAACGGTCAAAACTTTGCAACGGTTCCTCTCAAAACTGATTGTTAACGCGTTCCAGAGCCGCCTCCAAATCCAGAACAAATTCACTGGCCAATGCAGATGGAGGACGATGCGCCGGTTGCATAATTGAGACGTTCAAAACGACATGGGGGTGAAACGCCCGAAAGACGATGGGTCTCGGCTCGGGTCGCATGTTGGCGTACCCAGCTGCGGTAATGGGATCGCAGACACAGTAGCAGAGCCCTTTTTCAACCAGAGTTAACGCCGGGTGAAAGGTCCTGAGTTCGAACCGTTGTTCGAAACTGGCTTTTTGATTGGTGAATGCTCTCTGGGTTGCAATCAGGTTCGGGTGCCCTTCCTGCAACCCGGCCATCGGACGACCCGACAGGTGGTGAGCCTGGACTGTTTCAAGTTCAGCCAGTGGATCACCCGCAGGGATCGCACATACGCATTTCATGTCAAAATCGACCGTATCAATTGCAGCAGTGGGTTTCGGGGTTTCCCCCAATCCAATATCGTATTGCTGAGATGCAACCCACTCCTCGATCACCGGGGACGCGCGCATCATCAACGAAGCCTTTACGTCTGGTTTGTCTAACAAGAACTCACCCAGAAGCTGCGGCATTAAAAGGCCGGAGGCGGCTGGCATACAGGCAATGTTCAGGCGCCCCTTCGTCAGCGCCCCGATTTCGCGCATCGTTCGGGTTGAAAGCGACAGGCGATCCAGAATCGCCTCGGCCTCGGTGAGGAAGTATTGCGCCTCGGGGGTGGGGGCCATTTTCCCGCGCTGTCGGCGGAACAGAGCGATATCCAATTCGGCCTCGAGATTTGCGATTAGCGCGCTCACAGCAGGCTGAGTTCGGCCAAGGATTCGGGCGGCGTCAGATACAGATCCTGTCCGCATAACCTCTCGAAAGGCCTGCAATTGGCGAAAGCTGAGATTCATGCGCCTTTGTTAATCCTTAACTTTTTGTCACCTCATAAACTAACTTTATTCAGCAATCAATTTAATCGTTTTGACTTGATATGCTCAACTCGTGATTTTCCCGCCACGAATGCGCCGCATGCATTCGCAATGACGGAGGGGGAAATGACACGCTTTGCTAGCGTCTTGCTGACAGTCCTGATTTGCCTGGTTGCTCTTGGGCAATTTGTGCAGGTGATCACACGCTATGTGCTGGAAATCCCGGTTATGGGGCTGGAAGAAAGTCTGCTTTACCCCACTCTGTGGCTGTACATGCTGGGGGCGGTCAATGCCTCGCGCGAGAACACGCATATTCGGGCCAATGTGCTTGAAATTTTTCTCTCTACCGAACGCCAGCATCAGGTGCTTGCGGTCATAGGTGAGGTCATCAGCCTGATTGTTGGTATTTGGCTGACCACCTGGGCTTGGGACTTCACCAAATATTCGATGCGTGTTTGGCGCGAAAGCCCGACGCTGTACCTGCCGACCTTCTATGTCGATGCCGCTTTGTTTGTCGGGTTGGTCCTGATGATGATCTTTACAGCCTGGCACCTGCTGGTGCATCTGCGCGCGCTGTTTTCCCCCCTTGCCGAACCCGCCGTCGAAGGAGGTCTAAAATGATTGAGATCGCACTTTTTGCGGTATTGGTTCTGGTCATTCTGCTGACTTTGGGTGTTCCGCTACCCTATTGCTTCGGTGCCGGTCTGATGGTGATGTATTTCGCCGGTGACGTGGTCATGAAGGGCAATATGCTGTGGGGGTTCCAGCAGTTGGGTAACCCGGTGCTGCTGGCCATTCCGCTGTTTGTTCTGGCCGGGACGATCATGTCTGTCTCCGGCATTGCGGCAAGTCTTCTCAATTTCGTCAACATCTTTATCGGTCACTTGCGCGGTGGGCTTGGTGTTGTGGCCACGGTGTCCTGCGCGCTGATCGGTGCGATCTCGGGCTCGGGTCTGACCGGTGTTGCTGCGATCGGTCCGCTGCTGATTCCGGAAATGGAGAAGCAGGGCTACCCACGTGAATATGCAACGGCATTGATCGCGAATGCATCACTTCTTGGCCTGTTGATCCCACCCTCCGTGACGATGATCGTTTATGGTTGGGTGACTGATACATCGATCCTGGCCTGTTTCCTGGCGACGCTCGGACCCGGCCTGCTGATCATGGCGAGCTTTTCGGCGGTCAATATCCGGATGGCGCGCAAATTTCCACTGCAACTAAATGAGCCCCTCAAAGGCACGGCCTTCATGTCCGAAGCAACCCAACGCGGGTTCAAGGCCACGCCCGCCCTGTTGATGCCGGTGATCATTCTGGGTGGTATCTATGGCGGCATCATGACCCCGACCGAGGCCGCCGCAGTGGCCGTGATCTATGCGATCCCGGTAGGTTTTCTGATCTACAAGGGGCTGGATGTACGCACGTTCTTCGGCGCGGGCAAAGAGGCCGCAACGTCGGTCGGGGCGATCATGCTGATGATCCTGTTCTCGATGATCCTTAGCCAGATGTTTGTGCTGGAAAGCGTGCCGCAGGCCATCGTGCAGGCAATTTTCTCGGTGACCGAGAACAAAGCGCTGCTGCTGGTCCTCATCAATGTCCTGTTGTTCCTGGTCGGCATGGTGGTCAATGACGTAACCGCTATCATTCTGATCGCACCGCTACTGCTGCCATTGATGCAGGCAATCGGTGTCAGCCCTATCCAGTTTGCTGCGATTATGGGCGTCAACACCGCGATGGGAGGTGTAACACCGCCTTATGCCTCGATCCTGTACCTCGGTGCGCGTATCGGCCAGGTGCCTGTCACCAAGGTGATCCGACCCGCCATGACCCTGATCCTGCTGGGTTATTTACCCGTCGTGTTTTTGACCAGCTTCTGGCCAGACCTGTCGATGTGGCTGCCTCGCTTCTTTGGCTACTAAGCCGCCCACTTCATCATCCACGGAGGAGACTTTTCCATGATGAACTTTCTGAAATCCACCTGTCTGGCTGCGGCCGTTGTGGCAACTGCGGGCATCGCCGCCGCCGACACGCTAAAGATCAGCCATATCCGCCCCCAGGGTGCCACCATCGACAATGAGCTGCGCGTCTTTGCAGACGATCTGAAGACCGCCACTGACGGTTCTCTTGAACTGAACCTGTTCCCGGCCTCTGCTCTGGGCGACTACACCTCGGTTCAGGAACGCATCTCGGTTGGCGCCATTGACATGGCCGTTCAACCCGCTGCCACGGCTGTTGATCGCCGCATGCAGATCTCAGCATTCCCCTATGTGGCCGCAAACTGGGAAGAGGCAAAAAAGATCTACGGCCCCGGCGGAGCGATTCACGCTGCGATGAAAGATCTCTATGCCAAACAGGACATCACCATGCTGGCCGCCTATCCGGTGTATTTCGGTGGCGTTGCTCTGAACACTGACGCCGTGAGCGCGGGCGACCCGACCGCCGCGAAAGGTATCAAAGTACGCGTTCCGGGGATCAAGAGCTTTCAGCTGACTGCCGATGCTCTGGGATACATCTCGTCGCCAATACCATTCTCGGAGGCGTTCACTGCGGTTCAGACTGGCGTTGTTGACGGTGTCGTTGGATCGGGGGCCGAGGGCTATTATTCCTCATTCCGCGATGTGACCACCGCTTATGTGCCCGTCAACACGCATTTTGAGGTTTGGTACATGATCATCAACTCAGGCACGATGGCCGACATGAGCGACGAAGATCGTGCGGCGTTGGAAAAGGCCGCGCTGGAGTTCGAAGCCAAGCGCTGGGACACTGCAGAGGCCGATCAAGGCGCGTTCGAGCAGAAGCTGGCTGACAATGGCGCAACTATCGTCTCGTTGACGGACGAAGAGCTTGCTGCCACTGCCGCCCATGTGCGCGCGCAAGTCTGGCCTCAGGTCCTGGAGGATGTTGGTCAGGACTGGGGTCAGTCCATCCTTGACAAGATCGGCGAGTAACCGGTCAGGCCCCACGATTGGGCAAGGCGTGCCTCTCCCCGCGCCTTGCCCTGCCAGCCTATGGAGATCAGCCTATGTTCAGATCCTTGCAAGACGATGACCACGATTTGGTGACTTTGAGCGTCAATGGTCAACCGGTTAATGCGCGCAGTGGCCAGTCGGTCTGGTCCGTGATGGCTGTGACCGGTCAGGTCGTGACCCGCAAGGCGGCCCTATCGGGAGAAGCACGCAGCGCATACTGCGCCATGGGCGTCTGTTTCGAATGCATGGTCGAAATCGATGGCCTTCCCAATCAACAAGCCTGCCTGCGTCGCGTGGCTGATGGAATGCAAGTCATCACACAAGACATTACCGAAGACACAGAGGCGCCCGATGAAGGCCTTTGACTGCACGATCATCGGGGCTGGCCCAGCTGGAATGTCTGCCGCCATTGAATTGGCGCGGGCCGGAGTTGATGTGGCTGTGCTGGACCGCGCGGAACGGGCAGGGGGGCAGATTTATCGCTCCGCAGCAGGTAGCCCATTGCCGGACGCTGCCAGTCTTGGGCCGGACTACGCGGCCGGAGCCGATCTGATCACCCAGTTTGAACAATCGGGGGCAATACATCTTGCTGGTGCAGACGTTTGGCATCTTGGGGATGATGGTCGAATTCTCTTTTCTTATCAGGGCAACACTCGCGAATTGCATAGTCGAGAATTGCTGTTGTGTCCCGGGGCGATGGAACGACCCATGCCGATCCCTGGCTGGACCCTGCCTGGCGTTATGACAGCCGGTGCCGCACAAGTAATGCTGAAATCGGATGCAGTTGTTGCGGATGGAGCCGTCTTTGCAGGATCGGGTCCTCTGTTGTACCTGATTGTGGCGCAGTATCTGCGCCTTGGTGTACCTGTGGCCGCTCTCGTCGACACCACTCCGCGACAGCATTATTTGAATGCCGCCCCTATGATACCGCGTGCTTTGCGGCAGGTTGGGGACCTTCGTAAGGGTTTGTCTTTGTTGCGGGAAATCCGTGCTTCGGGCGTTACCACTTACCGATACGCCGAAAACCTGGAGGTGATCGGCAATGATAGGGCCAAAGGGCTGCGTTTTTTGTCATCGGGCCGGCAACTCGAGGTCTTGGCCGATACCGTGTTTCTGCATCATGGCGTCCAGCCCATTCTGAACATGACCCGGGCGTTAGGGCTTGCGCATCATTGGAACAACACACAAACGTGTTGGCAGGCCACGGTTGACGCATTTGGCCAAAGCTCGGTCGCGCATATTTCGGTCGCTGGCGATGGAGCCGGAATTGTGGGTGCCAACGGTGCGCGTGCCGCCGGGCGCGTGGCAGCGCAGAATATCCTGCATCGCCTTGGTCGGATTGCCCAAGCCGACAGGGATCAAAAGACACGCGCTGATCTGAACTATTTGTCCGCCTTGATACCTTTTCGCCGGTTCATCGATTGTCTCTACCGCCCGACCGAGGCGCTGAGATTGCCGAGACACGCAGAGACTTTGGTATGTCGCTGCGAAGAACAGTCCTTGGGCGAATTGCGCAAGGGGTTTGAACAAGGCGCGCGCGACCCCAATGCACTGAAATCTTTGACCCGATGCGGAATGGGGCCATGCCAGGGTAGGCAATGCGGCCATATGGTGACAGGCCTATTGGCGCAGTGGCGTGAAGAAAGTCCCGAAACCGTTGGGTATTACCGCCTGCGCAGCCCTCAGCGCCTACTGTCTGTGGATGAGCTTGGCCGGTACGGCACGGTGTCGGCGGAGGCTGCCGAATGAAGTCGGACGTATTGATTATTGGCGGCGGTATCCAAGGTTGCGCAACCGCATACCATCTGGCCCGCAAGGGTGCCTCGGTGATCGTAATTGAAAAGGACTACTCCGGACGACATGCCTCGGGCGTCAACGCTGGTGGGGTGCGGCTGCTGGGCCGAGATATGGTCGAAGTCCCATTGTCGAAAGCATCCATGGAGATGTGGCAGACACTGGATGAGGATCTGGGTCATGACACCGGATTTCGTCGCCAGACACTGGTCAACATTGCGGTGGATGAGGCGGATCTGGCCAGCATGCAGGCCCGCGAGGCCAAGATGCAAAGCGCCGGATACACACATGAACGGATTATCGATCAGGCTGAACTCAGGGAACGCTTACCTTATGTGAATCCCGACTGCGTTGGTGGTGTGATCTCGGAACTGGATGGATACGCCATCCCCTACAAGGCGACGTCGGCATTTCGTCTGGCAGCGGAAAAACTGGGCGCACAGATTGTCGAAGGTGAAGAGGTACTTGGCCTTCGGCGCGTTGGAGAAACGTGGTTGGCGCAGGGTGTGCGGCACACATATGAGGCCGAAACTGTCGTCAATTGTGCCGGTGCCTGGGCGGATAGAATTGCGCTGATGATCGGCGACAACGTCCCCCTCAGCCACTCTGCACCGATGCTGATGATCACTGCCCGGATGCCGCGTTTTGCCAAGCCGGTCGTTGGTGCGATCAGCCGCCAGCTCAGCTTCAAGCAGTTCGAAAACGGCACGGTATTGATCGGCGGTGGTGCCAAGGGTTTTGCCGACCGCGCCAACAACCGCACACGGCTGGACTACGCTAAACTCGCTGCTGCGTGCCGCACTACAGCAGAGTTTTTTCCGATCATGCGCAAGGCCAGCATCAACCGGATGTGGGCCGGGTTAGAAGCCTATATGCCGGACAATCTTCCTGTTATAGGCCCTGCAGTAAACGCTCCGCGTGCCTTCCATGCGTTCGGGTTTTCTGCGCATGGATTTCAAATGGGACCTGTCGTGGGGCAGGTTCTGGCGGATTTGGTGACTGGCGGTCAAGGTCGTTTCAATCTGTCATCTTTCCGTATCGACCGATTTGACCGCAAGGTCCTGTAAAGGAGATATCAAACATGGCAATCACACGTATTGAAACCGGTACTCGCATGAGCAAGATCGTCAAGCACAATGGCGTTGCGTATCTGTGCGGCCAGACCTCGGATGCCGCTACAGTTGCGGATCAGACCCGCGACATCCTGTCCAAGGTCGAGGATCTGTTGGATAAGGCGGACAGCGACAAGACCCGCATATTGCAATGTGTGATCTGGTTGGCCGACATGGCGGATTTCGCTGAGATGAACGCCGTCTGGGATGCTTGGGTGCCAGAAGGCCACGCGCCAGCCCGCGCTTGTGGCGAAGCTAAGCTGGCGCGCGACATACTAAAGGTCGAGATGATTGTCACTGCGGCATACGACTAGGTTAAGACCGTTGGGTTTCAAAAGGTTAGGTAAAGTGGTCCCTCAAACTCAGGTTATTGTCTGCAGTAAGTTCGTTCAGATGCCAATTTGAGTTCCCTCATCAACTCTTAATAATTCAAGGCTCGAAATAACCGGGATTCTGTAACATTGCTGTAACCCTTCTGAGCGGGTGTTTCGAAAGGGTTACAACAAATACCTAGGTTATGTTGACAAATGGCGGATCCAGAGACGGATTGAAGTGATATCTACGAAGCTGAGTTAGCTTTCGACTGTCTTGTCACATCGGGTTGCCGCACGCCGAGCATTCTTCTGTTTGTTGAAGCATCTCCGGATCAGGTTTCACAGCCGGTAGAGAGGACAATCCACTCCAACGCACCTCTTTCGAGACTTTCGCATTGGGATCACCGGTCAAATCCTGCGACTGTGCAGTTCGGTGCAAATGCGGACGGTATCTTTGCTTTTGTCGGCCAGCAGCACGAATGGCTCCGGCAGGTTGTCATCCATGGCAATATAAAGGCCGAAATAGTCCGATGTCTGGCCGGGTGTGATGTCAGTTCTCCTCGGCAGCCCAGCGGCATTCACCCGGAGGTGGATCCTGGGGACGTGCCGCCTACTTGTGGGTTTTTCTGTTTGAACCGAAACGTTTGTGATATCTGCGGACCGAAATTCGGTAGAGACGTGCGGACGATGACGATTTCATTCAAAGGTGCGCAGTTTCCAAAGGATGTAATCTTACACGCGGTCTTCTTCTACCTGCATTACGGTGTCTCGTACCGGGATTTGGTAGAAATCATGGCCGAAAGCGGTGTTGACTTGGATCGTTCGACGCTGAACCGATTGATAGGAAAACAGACCGGGCTCGTGGCTTAAGCCACGAGTTTTCGACGGCATGCTGCGGATCGAACTTGGCGCATGGAAGAGACTTAAATGAAAGTGAAGGGTGAATGGGTTTATCTCCTTCATGCGAGCGAAGACTTTCGTGGCTGCTGACTTCTTTCAGCGCCGCGCAGTTTCTGCAATGGCGCGAGAGTATCGCGTGACCCAACGGTTCCGCGTGGTGTGATTTACCGTTACGCCTCGTTCACCCATGATCTCTTCCAGGTCCTAGTATGACACGCCGTACCGGACACAGAAAAACATGTCGAACAGGTTAACGTCCTTCGGATATTGAGCACCCTTGAAAGAGATCATGTATAGACTTTCGACTAATTGCTTTTTGCAGCCAATCAGTCGACAGCAGAGTCAGCGTCAATCGCAAAAAGCTTGCAACAGATCCCTCAGACCGCGCGACCGCAAATGGCCAAAACTCAGCAACAGATTCCGACACAACCCTTGGATGGTGTATGGGCTTTAGATATGATGCACTTCACATCACGAGGGATTGCATGCGTTATCTTCTGATGCAAATCACCATGTTTGTTTTCTTGGCAAGCGCGCTCCATGCGGAAAAACGCGACTATATCGAGCTAGCGCAGCAAGGATGGGGTTATGAACTGCGCTCAACCATGTTGGGGCGCGATATGGCGATTCCCGTTCACATAAACGGGCGTGATCTGGTGGGTGCAGCCCTATGCCTTGTAGGCGAAAGGCCGCATCCCGAAACTTTGGAAGTTTTGAATACCTTTCGAGAATTGCTGAAACACAGTTTTGGGCACCCGACTCCGATGCGGTACGCCGGCCCTTCGGCGCGGGACTGCGGAACCGGCCGAACCGTGATTTTGCGGTTATACTCCGGACACCCTCCCAACCGCGATCTGTCAGCGGATATCGACTGGCTCAGCGACGTGCATCAGCTTGGATTACCTGAGGGTCGCGCCTATGTGGTGACGTCTCCGGCGATGGCGCAGACTTTCTTTGGTCGTCGGGGGCAGGGGACCCATATCGTGGTCAAGCAACCGGTTCATGATCGCGTTGGCAAGCTTGAGAAAGACTTTCACAAATCGATTTTATTGGAAGAGCTGTATCAGTCCTTCACATTTGGCATGGACATCCTGCTATATGATAAGTCAACGGGGTTCTTATCCAAGCTGCAGGAAACGCCGGTGAACCTGCAGCGCCTGCCATGGAGCTCGCATGATTTTATGCGCGCACTCTTGAATTCGAACCCCAGCGGTCTGTGTGCGTTTGACATCTTCATGATGCATGCCGTTGCGCAATCTCCAGCGGATCAAACCATTGACTCAGGCTTTATCGACTACATTGATAAGCAATATGATCGCCTTTGGGCTCAGGCGGATGAAACTCTGGCTGATCCACAGTTTGCGGCCTTGTTTGACGAAGGCTGCTCCACATCCGTTCGTGTGCCCAGGTAATACCATCTGCTGTGTTTTGCTGAACCGGTGACTCCGGGTAGCCTGAGTGCAGGCATTGCGCCTCAGGGTCTATGGGAGGAATTATGGACACAAGGCCTGAAAACCCGCCGCGCACGATTGCGGGATTGTCTGGGTATTTGTCGCAGGGGCTTGTTGGCCACGAGCGATTGGTAGAATCCTTGCTGATCGCCCTGCTGGAAGGCGGCCATCTTCTTGTGGAAGGGCCGCCCGGGCTGGCCAAGACTCGCGCCGTTAAATGGCTGTCGAACGCTGTCGAGGGCAGTTTTGCCCGTATCCAGTGCACGCCCGACTTAATGCCCTCGGACGTGACCGGAACGCCTGTGTACCAGCCCCATGAAGGCCGTTTTGAATTTGTTCCGGGGCCTGTGTTTCACACGCTTGTTTTGGTAGACGAGATCAACCGCGCGCCACCAAAGGTGCAGTCCGCCCTGCTGGAATCCATGGCAGAGCATCAGGTCACGGTTGGCAACGAAACACACGCACTGCCGGATCCGTTTCTGGTCATTGCCACCCAAAATCCGATTGAACATGACGGAACCTTTCCCTTGCCTGAGGCGCAGCTGGACAGATTCCTGCTGCACGTCGTGCTAACTTTGCCGGATCTGGAAACGGAACGTCAGATTCTCGACTTGGTGATTGCTGAAACGCAGGAAGGTCCGCCAGATGTTCAGAAGATGACGCTTGCGGAATTAATGATTGCGCGTACCGAAGCGCAGGCAGTGCATGTGGCCCCGGAATTGCGCGACTATATTGTGCGCCTCGTGACCGCGACCCGTACGGGCCCGATTGCTGAACAAGTAGAACATGCGGTCTCGCCCCGTGGATCGCTGGCTTTGGCCTCGGCATCGCGCGCGCGCGCCTATTTGCGAGGTCGCGATTTTGCCCTGCCCGAGGATGTGGCGGCAGTTGCGCCCGATGCGCTTGCCCATCGCATGGTGCTGACATGGCGCGCCATCGCGAATGGCAAAAAGCCCCGCGAACTGGTGGCGGACATTCTGAATGTGGTCGAGCCGCTGTGACGGGCGTGCTGGCTCATGCGGGCGTCAGCCTGACAACTGATGCCTTGATCGCCTTGCGGCATGTTGCGTTGACTGAACACGAGAACCCGGCAATGGCGGCCTTGCCCGGAGGGTTTCTGACCCGAAAGCGCGGGCAGGGTATCGAGGTTGCAGATGTGCGCGAGTATGTGGCGGGTGATGATATTCGCCACCTGGATCGTGGAACAACCGCCCGCACAGGACGCCTGCATATCCGACAGTTTCAAGAGGAGCGGGATCGGGTTGCCCTGTTGGTTGCCGATTTCCGCGCGCCGATGTTCTGGGGCCTGAAGCGCGCCTTTCTCTCGGTTGCCGCAGCTGAGGCTCTGGCGTTGATCGGATGGCACATGGTTGAAAGTGGCGGGCGTGTGGGTCTGCTGGCGATCACGACCGACACATCCATCATTGTGCCGCCGCGCGGAAAAACGCGGGGGATGTTGGATGTGATTGGCGGTCTGGTTCAGGCCCATGTGCGCAGTCTGAATAGCCTGCAGAAGGGTGAGGATGTGGGTTGGACGCTGGAACACGCGCTTGCTGGTGTTGAACGCCTGACGCCCACCGGGTCCGAGATCATCATCGCGTCTGGCTTTGATCAGCAGGGTGATGGGTTTTCTGACCTGCTGGACCGGCTTGATCATCGCCGAAACCCACGTCTTGTCCTTGTGACTGAAAGCAAAACACATGAGATGCCAAGCGGCTGGTATCCGATCCAACTTTCAGATGGGCAGCAAAGGCGCGTTTATCTGAGTGAGGCAGCGCCTGATGATGTGGCTATATATCAGATGGTTGCCGCACATACGGCGCTTGTTTTGAATGCCAGCGACCCGGTTGAGCAAACGTCTCGCCGCATTTCGTCAGCCTTTGTGTCAAGATACGTGTCATGAGCGAGACGGCCCTCTCTGAGGCCACAATGCTGGCCAGTCTGCGGGACATCCATTTACCTGCTGAGGCTGCAGGCGGGGTGATTGCAGAATATGCGGTTGTCTTTGGTATCGCGGTTTTGGCGTCAGTAAGTTGCGTCAGCATCCTGCGATTTCTGAGTGTCAAGACTGCCGCAAACAAACCGATGGAACCTCCCGATCACTTTGCAGATCAACCGGGTTGGTCTGCGGATCGGCGCAAGGTGGCGCTTTTGCACAGGCTACGCGCTCAGAACCCGACGCGTTATGCGGAACTGAGGGGTGAGCTGTATAAACCCGGCGGAGGCCCCGATCTGGAGACTCTGCAAGATGAGGTTGCGGGTCGTGTTTGAACTTGCTGATCCCTGGGTCTTGCTTTTGTTGCCGTTGCCTCTGGTGATCGTTCGTCTGATCAAACCACGGCCAGTTTTTGAACGCGGGTTCCCGGTTCCAGATCGCATTGGCGGGATGCTGCTGGCGGCAAGTCCTCGGGTTAACGCCGCGAACCGGCCCTTGGCAGATCGCCTTGCTTTGTGGGCCGTTTGGGCGCTGATTGTCGTTGCTTTGTCCGGTCCTCGTGAGTTGCAACCCGTCAGCGCCTTGAAGGTTTCAGGGCGGGACCTTGCGATCGTTTTGGATCTTTCAGGTTCGATGGTGCGGGATGATTTTTATCTCGATGGGCGCCAAATCACCCGGTTGGAGGCGGTGACAAGTGTCGGGTCCGAGTTCGCCAGACGCCGCGCTGGCGACCGAGTGGCATTGATAGTGTTCGGGTCCGAAGCCTATTTCGCCACGCCTTTCACATTCGATACTGAGGCAGTTGCGCGACGGATCGAAGAGGCCACGATAGGTATATCGGGCCGCGCTACCAACATTTCCGATGGTCTGGGCCTCGCTTTGAAGCGTCTCACTGACAGTCAGGCGGCGTCCCGCGTTGTGATCCTGTTGTCGGATGGGGTGAACAACGCGGGGGCCACGAACCCCCGAGGCGTGGCGGAATTGGCGGCTGAAATAGGCGTGCGGGTTCACACAATAGCGCTCGGTCCCAAAGACCTGCAAAGCGCAGAGGTAGGTGAACGCGGAGTGGTTGATGCGGCCACCCTGCGCACTATAGCCGAGGTATCAGGGGGCGAGGCTTTTCGCGTCAAAACCACCGATGATCTGATCGACGTGACGCAAGCGCTGGATCGGTTAGAAGCGACAGATAGTGCGGGCCTTACGGCTGAGGTCCACAAGTCCTATTGGACATGGCCCGCAGCAATGGCAGCGGCACTTGCCCTGATGGCGGCGTGGAGGCAGGCGCAATGAGTGAATTGGATTTCACTCTGCTCAGGCCGTTTTGGGGGCTTTCCGTGATCTTAATATGCGCGGTCAGCTGGTGGATTTTGCCCCGCACCGGCGGGTTCGGAGCCTGGGACAAGGTTACCGATCCTCAGCTAATGAAAGCGATGGCGGCGATTGGCAGGATCGAAGGTGGTTCGTTCCCGCTCACGCCAGTTGCCTTACTGCTGACCAGCGGGATCATTGCAGTTGCTCTGACTGGCCCGGCCATCGAACGGCGCGACGCGCAAACCTATCGCAATCTGGATGGCGTGTTGTTCCTTGTGGACGCGTCAGACAGCGTGGTGGAAGACAACCGCTGGCCACAAATGCTGAGCATGGGGCGTTTTGGCATCAGCGCTCTTGGATCCCGGCCCGGTGGTATCATTGTATTTGCAGGTGATGCCTATGTCGCGACGGACATGACGACGGATCACCGCCAATTGGGGCAAACTTTCTCTCTCATCAATGGCGAGACCGTGCCGGACAAAGGATCTCGCCCGGTACGTGCACTGGCTTTGGCGCTTCAGCGATTGGAGGAGGCGGGGATCCTTGCCGGGGACGTGGTGATATTCACAGATGGTGACGGATTGGGCTCAACTTCGCTGCAACAAGTCGCGTCTCTAGCGTCGCGCGGGGCGCGCGTGTCTGTGGTGTCGTTGCAGACTCCGACGGCGCAGATGCAAACGCATACCGGTGTCGGCGGTGGCGCGGTGTTCACATTGGACCAGACAGATGACCTGGCGCTTTGGTTGGCTGATGACGCCGCAACCAGGCTGGAACAGGCAGACTACCCCGTGTTGTTTTGGCACGATCTGGGGCGGTATTTGTTGTTTTTGGCACTGCTCCCCCTCTTGTTGATGTTTTGGAGGGAGCGCGCATGAGGTGGTTCGCGATCGCAGGTGCTGCTTGCATTGCTCTTGCTTTTGTCTTGGGAGGAGCTGCCCCATTTGGGCGCGTTGCATTGGCTATTGGTCTATATCCGATGGCGGCGAACCTGTTCTCCAATTCGGACTGGCAAGGTGTCGCCTTCTATCGTGCTGGGGAATTCGAAAAAGCCGCCGAAGCTTTCATGAGCGCCGGCAACCTATACAATCTCGGCAATGCCGAGGCCCAAAATGGTCAATTTGCTGCCGCGCTGGAGGCCTATGATCAGGCCATTGCCAAAGGTATCCCGGACGCTCAGGCGAATTTCGATGTGTTGGCCGCTTATTACGCGGGGCAGCAGATCGATCCAGAGGCATTGGGCCTTTTTCCGGAACGCAAGTCAGGTCCCAAAGCGGAAAGCTTTGTGGCCCGTGGGAACGCGCGCGCGGCTGGAACGGGGAGTGAGGTCACGAATTCGAACACGATGCTGGGATTGCCAGAATTAGACAGCCGCGGGCGACTGGGCGTGCGGCGCATCTTTGATGACAAGTTCATGGTTGCCGACCAACGATGGCTCAATCAGCTGTCCGATGTTCCTGGTGAGTTTATGGCGGCACGGATTGCGCAGGAACACAAGCGCAGGGTGAAGCTGGGTCTTTCGCCTCCCGAAGCGGAGAGTCCGGAATGAAGTGGTTGGTCTTACTTCTTATCGCTTTCCCGGTTCATGTGCTGGCGCAGTCAAAGACTGTTTTGCCGTCCGAGGCATCGATAGAGGTCACCATCGAAGACGACACCTCTGTTCCCTTCACTCGTGAGATGGTGCTTTTGACGATCCGAGGTGTCTACCGTCGGCACATCACTCGGGAAGAACTTGTCCAACCCGATTTTGAGGGGTTCAGTTGGGCGCAGCTGGGGCCGGACAGTTGGTCCGAAGAAAGGATCAATGGCCGGAAATACAAAGTGTTTACCCGACGCATGGCGGTCTACCCGGTCGAAGCTGGCGAGCTTGCGATTGGTCCATTCATTCACCGGCTGACCCTGACTGACGAAAATGACGACTGGTTCGAACATGAGATTCAATCGGAGCCGTTAACCATTCAGGTGGCAGAAGCCCCTACAACGAAGGATTGGTGGTTTCCGGTGCGCAAACTGCAAATCTCGGACCAGTGGTCGAATGCCCCGGATCAACTTGCTCCGGGTGAGGGTGTCCTGCGCGTGATCCGGCTGGAAGCGTTGGGCGCCACCCCAGAGATGATACCACCGATGCCAGAGTTAACCTCACCTTCGGCCCTGATTTTTGCGCATCCTGAGAAACGTCTTGTCGAACTGACACCGGAAGGGCCAGTGACCTACGCATTCTGGCGCTGGACCATTCGCCCGTCTAACGACACGTCGGGCGTCGTTGAGCCCCTGCGATTCAGCTATTTCGACACCTTCGCGCGCGAAGCTCGCGAGGTCATGATTTCACCTCAACGCATTGCCTACGGCACGGTCACCGGAGCGGTGCCCTCTGACAGCCCCGAGGAGTTAGCGCGCCCTGTGAGGTTGCTGGAATGGCCGGTATTCGCAATCGCCGTTGTCGTCTTTCTGGCTGTTTTGGTTTTGGGCATGTCGGGGCACAAAGTGGCCGCTTCAAGGGCATTGCAGCGATTTGGAGTGTTCGATCCACTGGTCCGAGAATTGCGGGGTTGCGCCAAGGCCGGTCGTGCAGACGGGCTGCGACAAGCTGCTGTTGCGATCTTACGTCGTGACGGATCCTCATCCGGACGCCTTGAGCAAATACGAGACTTTGACCGGCAGGTATTCGATCCCAAGGCGGCAGCACCTGATTTGAATGAATTTGCCAGGAAGTTCCTCAACAATTAGGCTCTCAGAGTCATCAAGCTTTTGTTACCTAAGGCAACTTTCGCTCGTATCAAAATGAAACAGTTGAACTGATCAGGAAATGCTGTACTTTTCCCATTGGAGGAGAAACCATGCATATTGCGGGATGCCCTGAACCGGTAGACCAAGTGTCCAGCGTCCTTATCGTTGATGATCATCCGCTGTTTAGCGACGCATTGGCTGCGGCGTTGCAACTGAATTTCGAGAATTGCCGGATTGAAAAAGCCAACACGCTTGCGCAGGCATTTGAAATACTTGGCGAGGGCTTCAAACCTGACCTGATCATGTTTGACCTCAAATTGCCGGATGTCACAGGTATTTCGGGTTTTCAACAGTTCCGACAGCGCTGTCCGAAGGTGCCGGTTCTGGTTATTTCGTCGCTTGCATCCGGAGAGCTTGTGCGCTCTTTGATGGATCACGGTGCGATGGGGTTTCTTCCCAAGGATACGCCAGCGCAAACACTCAAGATTGCGATCCAGGAGATTGCGGCTGGCCGTAAGTATGTGCCTGTCGAATTCAGCCGAGTTGAAGAGACAAAGCCAGCAGAAAGCATTGTCTATCAATCCAGTCCCGAACTTTCGTCGCTCACCCCGCAGCAAGTCAAAATTCTCAAGCTGATATGCGTGGGCCAATCCAACAAACAGATCGCATATGAGCTGTCGCTGGCGGAGGCGACGGTCAAAGCGCATATCACCGCTTTGCTGCGTCGCCTTGGTGTGCGCAATCGGACCCAAGCTGCTGTTCTGGTCGACTCGGTTGTCGCCCGTCATGCGCGACATGAGCCGGAGGTCAAATCCTTTCTTCAACACTAGGGGGCTTGCATGCGGGATTTGGAACATGGACCGAATTTTATTGCTATTGGCCGCTCCACTAGCTCGGACCCGACAATCGCCGTTGAAGAAGCCTGCGCGGGCATTGATTGCCTCTCATCTTGCTTCGTTTTGGCCTTTGTTCCCAGCAACCATGATCCTGCGGAAATATCGCGTCGCCTAAACTGGAAGCTTGCGGGCGTTCCAGTTTTCGGCTGCACTACTGCGGGGCAAATAACGCGATCGGGTTATGAATCGGATGCGCTATTGTTGCTGGCCTTTCCCAGGTCCAACTTTCGATGCTCCTCCATTCTGTTCGAGGAGCTCAGACCGCTGGACTCGACGGAAATTGCAGCCACAGCGCAACGTCAGGCCGAGAGGTTTCGTCATACGGCTGGATGGAACAGATTGGCGTTGGTGTTTTCAGATGGATTGTCCAAGCAAGAAGATCTGCTGGTCTCAACTCTGGAAACGGTTCTTGATGGATTGCCGATTTTTGGCGGCTCTGCCGGAGATGGCCTTCAATATGAAGAAACGTTTATTTTACATGGCGGCAGTGCCTACAGCAATGCAGCCGTCCTGTTGTTGATTGAGACCAACCTGGGTTTTCAAGGCATCGGCTTTGACCATTTCCTGCCAATCGGGTCGGAGATCATTATCACCGATGCCAATCCGGAAGAGCGCGTGGTCTATGAAATCAATGGCGCTCCGGCCGCACAGGAATATGCGCGGCTAGTCGGATGCGCGGCCGAGGATCTTTCGCCGCTGGTCTTTGCGGAAAACCCGCTGCTTCTGCGGCAAAACTTGAATTACTACGTGCGCGCCATTCGCGAACCGATGGAGGGAGGTTCACTGTCCTTTCTCGCGGCGATTGATGATGGCCTCATCATGACTTTGGGACGCGGGAAGGAGATCATCGAAACCCTCAAGGCCGGGCTTGATGTGCGTGACAATGCCGGATCGGCACCTGATTTCATCCTAGGGTTTGACTGTATTCTGCGCAAACTGGAAATCGAACAGAAACAGCTGAGCAAGCAGGTCTCTGACGTTTTGCAATCCCACCGGGTTGTTGGTTTCAACACCTACGGAGAGCAACAATCCGGTGTACACATGAACCAGACCTTTGTGGGGGTCGCCTTCTTTGAACCAGAGAAGCGGGACCTGAGCTGACCATGCTGAATCCAGACGATCCGCTCGAGATTCAGGTCTCGAAACAAGCCAAGATAATTGATGCGCTTATACGGCGCGCCAATCGCCAGAAAGATGTAGGTCCGTCTGCCTTCCAAGCGTTTCAGTCCGCGATTGAGTTGCAGCAGCAGGTGATGGAGCAGAGCCGTGATCTGGCGCGCGCAACCACCGAACTTGAAAGCGCCAGATACGAACGTGAGCAAACCCGCAAGAGTCTCGTCAAAGCGCTGTCTTCCATGGAAGAAGGGTTCGCGCTGTTCACCGATGGTGAGTTGAACCTGTGTAACGAGCTGTTTCAGGCAATCTTCCCGGATATGTCGGACATTGTCGGGCCGGGTCTCAGCTTGGGACGGTTCTTTCTATTGGTGCAAAGCAGCCCTGAGTTCGTTTCGTCCGACCATGGTATCTCGAACATGTTGGATACGCTGGAGCGCAATTGCCACACGGGCATGGTGTCAAGCGACGTGATCGAATTGCGTGGCGACCGTTGGTATCAACTCAGCGCGCAATACACGTCATCGCAGAACGTGGTTATTTTGCTGACCGATATCACTTCGGTTGTGCGTCGAAACCGCGATGAGAAAGAGACTCTGATTGACCGACAGGAAGACTACCTTCAGGCGGTTTTTCAAAACATGAGCTCTGGTGTCTGCACTTTCTCGTCAGAGTCCCAGATCATGATGCATAATGCGCGGTTTCGAGAGATTCTGAACCTGCCGCTCTCTCTGTTGCAGGGAAACGTACCTGTGAAAACGCTCTTGGATCTGATGCGGACGCGCGGGCTGATCAAGGCCGATGATGAACGCAGGATCGGTAAGTGGCAGCACGAACTAAAAAGTCGGGGTTGGCTGCGCAAACGTGTGCGCGACGGATCGGATCGGGTTCTGGACATACAAGTCAACCAACTGCCAGATGGTGGTTTTCTGGTCGAACTTAAAGACGTGACACTGGAAGCGCGTGCGACCGAAACTCTGGAAAACCGGGTCATGGAACGCACGGCTGAATTAACCCATGCAAACGCCAAGCTGGTTCAGGAGTACGAAGAAAAAGCGCGGGTGGAAGAGGCACTGCGGATCGCGAAGGAACGAGCTGAAGCCGCAGTATCTTCCAAGACACGATTCCTTGCAGCGGCCAGCCATGATCTGCTTCAGCCGATCAACGCGGCAAAGCTGATGATTTCTACCTTGCTGGAGATCACGCGTGAGACCGAGCTGTATGAGATGATGGAGCGGCTGGACGGTGCATTCGGCTCTACCGAACAGTTGTTGCATTCATTGCTGGATATCTCAAGGCTAGAAACTACTGATCCGGATACGGTCTCACCCACGGATGTCAGTCTTGCGTCGATGATTGAGGGGATACAAGGCGATCAGACGCTGGTTGCCGAGACCAAGAACGTGAGGCTTGATGTTGTTCCGTGCTCGGAAACTGTAAACTCTGATCCGGTCTATCTGTTTCGCTCGATCCAGAACCTGGTGGTAAATGCGATCCAATATACCGAACCCGGAGGCCGGGTTCTGGTGGGCTGTCGCAGGCGTGGTCATAAGGTCATCTTGCAAGTCTGGGACACGGGTATTGGTATTGCGCTCAAAGATCAGGAACGCGTTTTCGAAGAATTCACACGGGCCGACAATGTGCCATTGGGGTCTGGTATGGGACTGGGGTTGTCAGTGGTAGACCGCGCCTGCCGACTTTTGGGCCATAAGCTGTCGCTTCGGTCAAAACCTGGTATTGGATCTGTGTTCAGCATTGAAATGGACAGGGTCGAAGCAGGACAAAGTGCCGTTGAACCCCTTGATCTTCTTGCGAACACGAGCGATGTGCCGCTCGATTTCATCGTTTTAGTGATCGAAAATGACCGTGATGTTCTATTTGGCACGACGCAGTGGCTGGAACAAAATGGTGCCAGCGTTATGCCAGCCCGGTCGCCGCAGGAGGCATTGCAATTCATAAGAGATATCGGAATGCCGCCCGATATCGTTCTGGCGGATTATCAACTGGATGATGGTGAAACCGGAGTGAACGCAATTCGTCAGATACGCGAAATGACGCAGACCCAGGTTCCGGCAATCTTAATCACCGCGGATCGCAGTGAAGCCTTGCGCAAAGACGGATTACAGCTTGAGATTTCGGTCATGACGAAACCGGTAAAACTGCCTCGGCTCCGGTCTTTGATCATATGGAAGACTCAGCGCGCCATCGTTACCAAGACGCTCGACACCGACAAAAGTCGGCGGTGACATGGGGCGATTAGCCCATACTCTCTTCAATGGGAGGACAAGATCATGAGAGTGTTTCTATACGGGCTCGCAATTTCGATTTGGAGTCTAAATCCGGCGTCTGCGGCCTCGATTGATGCAGAACAGGCTTATGAATTGCTGTTTCAGGATGGGGTTCTGGACACTATCGCAAGGGATAAGGAACTGATCTACCAGCGCACCGTCACGAACCAGATCAGGCCCGATGCAGCCGAACGTGATACCGGCGATATCGCTCTCAGTTTCAGGGAAGACGGGGCCGAAATGGCGCATCTGGAGTTTCGTCAAAACGACAAACACCGCGCTATGGGCGTTTTCCCGGCCAGCGTCGGGAATCCGATGATCATGGTTTTTTACGAAAGCGCCATCCGGGATATGGCTGAATCCGCCGGAGGCAGCCCATTCTACATTCGAAACCGTGTCAAAGATGCGCTGGTTCAACCTGCCGAGGTTGTCGAAGGTGAGGCTGTGGTTGACGGCAAAACCATCTCCGTACAGACCATCCTCATGCGTCCTTTCGCTGAGGATCCTAACCGGGACCGGATGCAAGGGTTCGGAGATCTCGTCCTCAGCGTCACGGTGTCAGAGGAGGTTCCGGGATGGTATCTGCGCCTGGTTGCAGAAGCCGCACCGGAAGGCGAAGGCGCAGCAATCTATCGATCGGAGATGCAGTTTGAAGGCGTGCAGGAGGGTCGCGAATGAAAGCCCTAGACCTTAGGTGGGAAAGTATCCGCATGACCTGTACAGCTATGGTCGCGGCTGTTCTGGTTGCACCGATCACAGCGTCAGCACAAAGCGTCGCCGACCGGCTCAACGATTACCCTACCGCTGCGCGCGCGGATTACGTATTCGCATGCATGGTGACCAACGGCCAGACCCGCGAGATGCTGGATCGGTGCTCATGTTCAATCGATCTGATCGCTTCAATTCTTCCTTATGAACAATACGAACAGGCGGAGACTGTCCTTTCGATGCGTCGGGTCGGGGGCGAGCGAATGGCGTTCTTCAAAAGCGCTGTACTGGCCGAAAACATGGTAGCTGACCTGCGCCGGGCGCAGGCCGAAGCAGAAGTTGTCTGTTTCTGAGTGAAACGGGAACCAGCCGGTTAGCTTGCCGCAGCCTTGGGCAGATCTTTCTCGAATGTGTTGCCCTCGGTATCCGTTGCCTTGACCGTCAACATGGTTGAGCCGTTGTCGTTATAGGAAAAGCGAAATGCCGGGTTCTCTGAGATCGAAATACCGCCGTCCATGGTGAACAACAGCTCATCCCCCTGCCAGACTTCGATGTGGTCGATGAAATGCGCAGGAATGAACAATTGCGTAACCTGATCGCGCTGTAAGCCGGAATAGTTCGGGTGCCGGATCATGATCTGTGCTTCACGGCGTGGTGTAGAAATCTGCGCTTCTTGCCCAAAGCTGCGCAGCTTCATCTTACCCATCGACGCCAAAGCGACCTCGGGGTCTTTACTGGCTGGTGCCGAGCAGCCGCCCGAGGCTTTGACAAACCGGCCCGTCATGTGGAGACCTTCCGGCGTTTCTGCGATCACGCGGACATTCGAGTATTGGTTCACGCGGACTCGCATTTCGAAATCCAACTCACCCATGGCAGGTGAAAACGTGAAGACACCTGCGATTGGCGCGGGGTTTTCGTCGATCACCACAGTGGCGGCAGAGATTTTGGCATTTGGATCAAGTTGCTTCAGAACAATGGGCACCGTTGCCGCGTCGTGTGCCCTATAGGGTGCGTCCAGTGAAAGCAGCGTATCCGCACTCCCGATTTGAACATCGCCCACCACATCGTATTGCAGGTCGAGCCAGGTTTCGCTGTCGACTAGCGGATTCTTGACCGGCTGTTCCGCCCAAGCGGGCAAGGATAGCGCAAGTGAAAGGATCGCTGCGGGTGCAATTGCTCTGGCCATGTGTTTTCCTCCGGCAACCGGTGCCGCGGATTATGCCACAAAACCCCGGGAAATAATATGCCGACGAAAGGCGGTGTGGTTCTGGCAGTGAACTGTGCCAAGGTTCGGGATGGAGGGTTGCCATGTTTGAAGCCGTGATTTTGCTATGCGCGCAGGCTGCGACCGAGCCCTGCAGAGAGCAGCTTTTGCCGGGCTACGAGGCTGAAAATCAAGCTGAGTGCGAACAGAAACTAAAGGCGCAACCTCCGTCGCTTTCCGACGGTCACAGCGGTGAACCCGTCTGCCAAGCCATTGGGAGGGTATTGGAATTTGATGAAGTTGCCCCCGGCCTTTTCGTGCATCGCGGTTTGATTGAAGAGCCTAACGCGGACAATCTGGGGGACGTGTCGAATATCGGATTTGTCATCGGACTAGACAGTGTTGCAGTGATCGACACAGGAACAGCTCCCTGGATGGGAGAAGCCATTTGGCGCGCAGTTCGGGCAGAGACGGACAAACCCGTCAGTCACGTCATTTTGACCCACATGCACCCCGATCACACTCTCGGAACTGCGCCGCTGACCCTGACAGGGGCGCAGATAATTGGCCATGTGGGGTTGGAGAGAGCGTTACTGGACCGACTGAGCAATTACGTTGAAAGCCTGAGCGCCGTTATCGGTTCCGACGCCTATGTGGGTGTTGGGCCAATTACTGTCGATATCGCTGTTGAATCCGAGGAAGAGATTGATCTGGGTGGGCGCAAACTGATCCTGCGTGCCTGGTCCAGAGCTCATACCGGGAATGACCTGACGGTCAAGGATGTGAACACCGGCGTTATGTTCGCAGGCGATCTGGTGTTTCATCGGCACACCCCAGCCTTGGACGGCCAGCTGATCGGCTGGCAGCGTGCTCTAAAAAAGATGACCGAGCTGAATATTACCCAAATCGTGCCCGGCCATGGTGGCCCGATCCTGGCCTGGCCAGAAGGCGCCGAGGACATGGTGCGCTATCTGGATGTGTTGGAAACTGACACACGCGCCGCAATCGACACGGGTCAGCGACTGGGCGATGCGGTTGAAACAATCGCTCAAAGTGAAGCGGAACAATGGGAATTGTTTGACGCTTATAACCCGCGCAACGCCACGGTCGCATTTACCGAACTTGAATGGGAATAGCCCTGTCAGCGAATGGCGCGGTTCAGGTTCTTTGCGGCTTTCAAATTGGTCTGATCTGCGCCCTGAACATCGGTCAGCCGCGTTGCGGTCAAATCGGCATCCGTAAAATCAGCACCTGACAATGTGGCCCCTGTCAGGTCTGCCCCACCCAATGTGGTCATCGACATGTCCGCACCGGTGAAATTTGCGTTGGGCAGTTTGGCAAATTCCAGATCGGCGCGCGACATTTGTGCATTGGCAAAATCCACATCTGACCCGTACGCCGAGGTCAGGACGCCACGCATTAGGCCCATGGATTGGTTGCGCATATCGGCGGAAAAATCTGCCCCTTTGAACACCGCTCGGGTCAGATTGGCCTTGGTGAAGTCAGCGGCGGTTCTGGCATTTGTGAAATCGGCATCGGTCAGGTCCGCCTTGCTGAGCTGGGTCTGGAATAACTCGGCCCCAACAAGCGATGCGCCTGAAAGGTTCGCTCCGATCATCCAGGACTGGCTCAGAACTGCGCCGTCCAGTTTTGAACCCGACAAATTGGCGCCGTTTAATGAGGTCGCTCGCAGGGTCGCATTGCTGAAATCCAGTCCGGACAGGTCCAGATTGTTGAGCCAGACCCGGGTAAAATCGGCGGGGGTGTCGGTTGTGGCTGCGTCGAGCCGGGCAACAACGTCGGCACGGGTCATTTGCGCCTCGGTCATTTTGGGCAATGTCATGTCAACACCACTCAGCGGTGATTGGCCAAGGGCTGTTAGAGGCGCAAGGGTTAGTAAGAGGATCAGTAGGGGTTTCATGCGTCCCTCCTGCGTTTGTTGACCGGCTAATTATCCCTGATCCGACGTCAATTGCTGAAGCATTTGCGAGATCGCAAACAGACGGCGTTCCAGAATTTGCGGAGTTTCGCAAAGATAGGTGATCGAGCGCTGACGGTCTGTATAGATCAACTGGTCCCAATCCAGCTGTTCTTCAAGGGCGTCAACGCGGTCATAATCCGGTGGGTCGGCAGCCAAGGCCTGCTCCATTTCCACGCGGGCAAGATCAATCTTTTCGGCCATTTCGATCTGGTTAAGCGAAAACTCTCCTATCCCGGCTATTATGCGCTTGCGCCGTTTCGATAATGAGTCGAAGACACGCTGAAACACCAATCCCAGAACATCCGGATCCCCATTGTAGCGCGCAGCAAATTCCGCAACGCGGGGCTGAAGGTCTTCCAACTCAATTCGTCTCAGGGCCAGCAGCCCGGCAATTTCGTCAATGTCGGCGTCGTTTTGGGCGGATTCACTATCGGCGATCTGGTGTGGCCACATAAGACCCAGTGACAGATCTTCGACCTTGCGTTGAATACACGGCCAGGTTGGATCGGAAAAATCTGCGGCAAAGTTTGGTCCAGCCGTGCCGAGCCACACCAGGGCCATAACAATTAGCTTGCCGTTCGACATCTCAGCTCTCCTCCACGCGGATAGTATGCATGAAATCTGCGCGCCAAGTCCATTCAACCCAATACACACCATTGTCTTAATTGTTAGAACACGGGGCTGGCCCTCATACTCTAACCAAGCAGTCGGTCTAAGAATGATTCCGCTGCAAGGGAGGACAGACAGAATGAGAACACGCGCGGCGGTTGCTGTGGCGGCGGGACGACCTTTGGAAATCATGGAGGTTGAACTGGATGGCCCGAAGGCAGGTGAAGTCCTGATCGAGATCAAGGCAACCGGACTATGTCATACGGATGAGTTCACCCGTTCGGGCGATGACCCTGAAGGAATTTTTCCTGCAATTCTGGGCCATGAGGGTGCCGGGGTTGTATTGGAGGTTGGTGAAGGCGTCACCAGCCTTGAGGTTGGGGACCACGTGATCCCGCTTTACACCCCCGAATGCCGCGAGTGTGAGTATTGTCTGAACCCCAAGACGAACCTGTGCCAAAAAGTGCGCGCTACACAGGGGGCGGGTCTGTTGCCGGACGGAACGACCCGGTTCAGCATGCTTGATGGCACGCCGATCCATCACTACATGGGCTGTTCGACCTTCGCCAATCACACCGTGGTGCCCGAGATCGCATTGGCCAAAGTGCGCAAGGACGCGCCGTTTGACAAAATCTGCTATATCGGCTGCGGCGTCACCACTGGTATCGGGGCCGTAATCAACACCGCCAAGGTCGAGATCGGATCGCGCGGCGTTGTGTTCGGTCTCGGCGGTATCGGCCTGAACGTGATCCAAGGTCTGCGCATGGCTGGTGCGGATCAGATCGTTGGTGTCGATCTGAACGATGGCAAAGCAGAGATGGCAACGCATTTCGGTATGACCGATTTCGTGAATCCCTCGAATGTAAGCGGCGATATCGTGGCGCATCTGGTCGAACTGACCGGAGGGGGTGCGGATTATACCTTTGACGCCACAGGCAATGTTGGCGTGATGCGCACTGCTTTGGAATGCGCGCACAAAGGGTGGGGTGAAAGCATCATCATCGGTGTCGCACCCGCCGGGGCCGAGATTTCGACGCGTCCCTTCCAACTGGTCACCGGCAGGTCGTGGCGCGGCACGGCGTTTGGCGGTGCCAAAGGTCGGACGGATGTCCCGAAAATCGTCGACTGGTACATGGACGGCAAGATCGAGATTGATCCCATGATCACACACAAATTGACGCTGGATGAGATCAACCACGGCTTTGACCTGATGCACGAAGGTAAGTCGATCCGCGCGGTGGTGGAGTACTGACATGGATCTAAAGGTCATTTCGCAAAACCGCAGCTTCGGAGGGGAGCAGACTGTCTACTCCCATCCCTCCGCGACATGCGATTGCGAGATGACATTTGCCATCTACCTGCCGCCTCAGGCCAGATCTGGGCCGGTGCCTGTACTGTGGTATTTGTCCGGACTGACCTGCACTCATGAAAACGCGATGACCAAGGGCGGTTTTCAGGAGGCGGCGGCGGACTATGGTGTAGCGGTTGTGTTTCCCGATACGTCTCCGCGTGGTGACAACGTTGCCGATGATGATGCCTATGATCTGGGACAGGGGGCAGGTTTTTATGTGAACGCCACCCGTGATCCTTGGCGGTCGCATTTCAGAATGTATGACTACATCGTTGACGAGTTGCGCGACATAGTTGTGAAGAATTTTCTGGTTCAGGATCGTCACGGGATCACGGGTCATTCCATGGGCGGCCACGGCGCGATCACGATCGCGATACGGAACGCTGACAAATTCAGATCTCTTTCAGCATTTGCGCCGATTGCGCACCCGACACGTTCGGATTGGGGCCGCAAACAGCTCAGCAGCTATCTGGGTGACGACGAAAACACCTGGGTCGAGCATGACGCGACATTGCTGTTGGAAGAACACGGCTGGAAAGGGGATCTGCTGATCGATCAGGGTGCGGATGATCAGTTTCTCGATCTGCTCAAACCCGAAGCTTTGGCCAACATGATGGCCAAGCGCCGCCAGCCCGGACAGATCAGAATTCAGGAAGGGTATGATCATTCATATTTCTTCGTGAACAGCTTTGCGCGTGATCATGTCGAATGGCACGCTGAACGTCTCAGCCAATGAAAACAGCAAGGAAAGAATGATAGTGTTCAGAACGGTAATCACGGCAACCTGCCTCATGCTAGCACCCGCCTTTGCAAGTGCCGAAGGCGATCCCGAAGCGGGTGAGAAAGTCTTCCGCAAGTGCAAAGCCTGTCACGCTGTGGGCGAGGGAGCAGAAAACAAAGTCGGTCCCATGCTGAACGGTATCGTTGGGCGTCAGGCTGCAACCGTTGAGGGGTTTGGCTATTCCCCGACCCTCATCGCGCTGTCCGAAGAAGGGCTGGTCTGGACACCCGAGGAGCTGGACGCGTTTCTTACGAAACCGCGCGACTATGCGAAGGGAATCAAGATGACCTTCGCTGGTCTGCGCAAAGAGGACGATCGCACCAACATCATCGCATATCTTGCAACCTTTGAGGAGCCAGGTTCGTAAGAGATTGCATTGCTCGCCCGTCGATGTGACCGCAAAAGGGCCGGTCTGGGCGAGCATCAACAGACACCGCAATCCGACCTGGGTGAGGTGTTGTAATGCAGCGAGAACGCTGCACGAAAGGGAGGAGATTGAATGAAAAATCTATCGCTTTGGACCTCCGGGATTGCCATTGCGCTGGCCACTGCGGCATATGCCAATGACGACCTGATTGCCCAGATGGAGAACTCGAAACAATGGGCGATCCAAACGGGTGACTACAAAAATCAGCGCTACTCCGAACTGGACCAGATCAACGCCGACAACGTTGGTGATCTGCAGGTTGCGTGGACCTTCTCGACCGGCGTTCTGCGCGGGCATGAGGGTTCGCCGCTGGTGATTGGCGACATGATGTATGTTCACACGCCGTTCCCGAACATTGTCTATGCTCTGGATCTGGCCAATGACGGCAAGATCGTCTGGAAATACGAGCCCAAGCAGGACCCGGACGTTATTCCGGTGATGTGCTGTGACACCGTAAACCGGGGTGTGGCCTATGCGGATGGCAAGATCTTCCTGCATCAGGCGGACACCAAAGTTGTGGCGCTGGATGCCAAATCTGGCGACGTTGTTTGGGAAGTCCAGAATGGTGACCCGGCGATTGGTGAAACCAACACAGCCACTGTGTTGCCCATCAAAGACAAAGTCATTGTTGGCATTTCGGGCGGTGAGTTTGGTGTGCGCGGATCGGTTACGGCCTATGACATGAACTCGGGCGAGCAAGTCTGGCGAGCCTATTCCATGGGGCCGGATTCGGACATCCTCGTTGATCCTGAAAAGACCACGCATCTGGGTAAGCCGGTTGGCGCAGACTCGGGTACAAATACCTGGGAAGGTGATCAGTGGAAGATCGGCGGCGGCACCACTTGGGGCTGGTATTCTGCGGATCTGGACGAAAACCTGATGTACTATGGCACGGGTAACCCGTCGACTTGGAACCCGGCGCAGCGCCCGGGCGACAACCGCTGGTCCATGACCATCATGGCGCGTGATATCGATACCGGTATGGCCAGATGGTTCTATCAGATGACCCCGCACGACGAATGGGACTATGACGGCATCAATGAAATGATCCTGACGGAACAGGAAATTGATGGCACCGAGCGCAAGTTGCTGACCCATTTCGACCGCAACGGCCTGGGATACACCATGGACCGTGTCACGGGTGAGCTGCTGGTGGCCGAAAAGTTCGACCCGGTTGTGAACTGGACAACGGGCGTCGACATGGATCCCAACAGCGAGACCTATGGTCGCCCGGCCGTGGTCGCTCAGTATTCGACGGAACAGAACGGCGAGGACGTGAACTCGACCGGTATCTGTCCGGCAGCTCTGGGCACCAAAGACCAACAGCCTGCAGCCTATTCGCCGAAGACTCAGCTGATGTACGTGCCCACCAACCACGTCTGCATGGACTATGAGCCATTCCGCGTTTCCTATACCGCTGGTCAGCCTTATGTGGGCGCGACTCTGGCGATGTATCCGGCACCGGATAGCCATGGTGGTATGGGTAATTTCATCGCGTGGGACAACACCGACGGAAGCATCAAGTGGTCGCTACCCGAGCAGTTCTCGGTCTGGTCCGGTGCTCTGGCAACAGCGGGTGATGTTGTATTCTATGGGACGCTCGAAGGCTATCTGAAGGCCGTTCACGCTGAAACCGGTGAAGAGCTGTACAAGTTCAAAACACCGTCCGGCATCATCGGCAACGTGATGACTTATGAGCAAGGTGGCAAGCAGTATATCGGCATCCTGTCAGGTGTTGGTGGCTGGGCCGGTATTGGTCTGGCGGCTGGTTTGACTAACCCAAATGACGGTCTGGGCGCCGTGGGTGGCTATGCCGCTCTCAGTGACTATACTGCGCTGGGTGGTCAGCTGACTGTGTTCGCACTGCCGAACTAAGCCAAAGAACTGACCGGCGCGACCCGACCGGACCGCGCCGGTTTTCACCTGTAAAAAAACGAGCTTTCCATGAACCACTCTGTACGTCTTCTGGCATCTGTTCTTTTGTCCTGCTTTCCCGTTGCCGCGATTGCTGACAATCTGGCGGTCTCTTATTCCGAGGATGGGCGGTACTACACCGAAGACGATATCCCGACATTTAACGTGGCCGAGGATGGAACTGTGGACTGGATGACATTTTCAGGCTTCCGGCGCTATCACGCGGAATGCCATGTCTGTCATGGTCCGGATGGTGAGGGCTCGACCTATGCGCCGGCTCTAAAAGAGTCAGCGCTGGATATGGATTATTATGACTTTGTCGACATCGTCACGAATGGTCGACAGGTGGTGAATGCCGCTGAAAACTCGGTGATGCCGGGATTTGGCGACAACCCGAACGTGATGTGCTTTCTGGATGATATCTATGTATATTTGAAAGCTCATGGATCCGGTGCGATCCCACGAGGTCGCCCGCCCAAGAAAGAGGCGAAGTCCGACGTGATCCGCGAGGATGAAGATGCGTGCATGGGTTAAGGCCTGTCTTGTTCTGACGGTGCTTGGCGTCTGGCTTGGTCAGGCGCAGCCTGCACAGGCCCAAACTTCTGATCTGGTGTCAAAGACAGCCTTTCGCGTTTGCGCTGACCCTGCCAATTATCCCGTATCGTCCGAGGATGGATCTGGATATGAAAACCGGCTGGCCGAACTGATTGCCGCAAAGCTTGAATTGCCGGTGCAATATGTCTGGTTTCCGCAAGCGACAGGCTTCATTCGAAACACACTCGCTGCGAAGCGTTGTGATGTCGTGATCGGCTATGCGCAAGGTCATGAGTTGGTGCAGAATACCAACCACTACTATACTTCGGCCTATGCGTTGATTGTGCCGATGGACAGCGATCTGGCTCAGGTGGATCGGTTGAATGACCCTGCGCTCAAGGGCCGAAAGATCGGGATCGTGGCGGGTACCCCGCCGGCGGCGCATATGGCGCGGAATGGACTGATCGGACAGGCCAAGCCTTACAACCTTTTCGTCGATCGACGCGTGGAAAGTCCGGCTATCGATATGCTGGATGACCTGCAATCGGGCGAGATTGATGCGGCCATCCTCTGGGGTCCGCTGGGCGGACCATTGGTCAAGGCAGACTACCCAGAATTCAAGGTGATCCCGCTTGTCAACGAAGACCTGCCGCCGCGTTTGTTCTATCGCATCACCATGGGTGTACGGCAGGGTGAGAAGGTCTGGCAGCGGCAGCTGAATTCTCTGATCCGGCGCAATCAGGATGAGATCAATGCTGTGTTGGCCGAGGCCGGTGTTCCACTTGTGAATGATCTGGGGACTGAGGTGCTGGACCTGTCGCAATGATGCGCG
The DNA here is from genome assembly GCF_056538605.1 of Ruegeria sp. BF7. Classification (NCBI taxonomy): domain Bacteria; kingdom Pseudomonadati; phylum Pseudomonadota; class Alphaproteobacteria; order Rhodobacterales; family Roseobacteraceae; genus Ruegeria; species Ruegeria sp. BF7. The sequence continues at coordinate 86,171 of NZ_JBQFTM010000008.1, forward strand.
CGTTCATGGCACTTGCGTTCATCTCGACCGCCGCGATGGCGCAGACCGTCCCCGAGCCCAGTGACTACCGCATGGATCACTACCGTGCGCCGGTGCCGGATCAAGTCACCGGCGGCACAACAATCGGTCCGGAAGAAGCACACGCGCTGTGGCAAGATCAGACCGCCGCGTTCATCGACGTTTTGCCTCAGCCACCTAAGCCAGCCAATCTGCCCGAGGGCACGCTTTGGCGAGACAAGCCGCGCAATAGCATCCCCGGAACGATCTGGCTACCCAATGTCGGCTATGGTGCAATCGCAGACGTCACGGCTGACTATTTTCGGTCCGGGTTAGAGGCCAGCACCAATGGTGACGTTGAGCATGGTATTGTTTTCTTCTGCCTCGAAGACTGCTGGATGAGTTGGAATGCCGCCAGACGCGCAATCGAATGGGGGTACGTCAACGTCTATTGGTTCCCAGAAGGCACCGATGGCTGGGCCTTATGGGGGTATCCACTCGAACGGGTCGAGCCGTTTCCAGGTCAGCCCGTCGCTGGGGGCGACTGATTCAAAAACCCGCCAGCTTCTTGTGCAAATGGCTGACGGTGCCGTCTGTATCCGTCATCGTTACATCAACTGCTTGTGCCCGGCTCGGAACAGATATGCCAACCCTCGGGTTTTCAGACAGTGAAATCGATCCGGTCATCTGAACATAACCCGCGCCATCAAGATCAATATCCACAGTTTCCACGTAGCGCATCGGTATGAACAACAGGGAAATCTGGTCCATCTGCATTCCCGAATGCGACGGATGATCAATGTTCAAATCCATCTTGCTGGCGCGATCCGCACCTAGATTGGACAACCGTGAACGCATATCCAGCGCAGGTACACGACCGACAAGTTCGGCCTCCATCGTTCCGAGGTTTTCCAACGCCAGTTTTGGGTCAGTTCCGGGTGGTGCGGCGCAGGCCCCAAGGCCCGAAGTTTTGACGAAGGTTTCCGACACCCAAAGGCGGCCATCCGTGGTTTCGGCAATGACATGCATCGGGGTCGGGCCGTTCACGCGCATGGTCACATCGAAGTAGAAGCTCGGTAGCGGTTCTTCCAATTCGAACACAGCAGAAACAGGCATCGGGTTTTCATCCAACACCAAGGTCACTTTCGCTACATTCGTTCCTCTGGGGGCAACGACCTGAGCCGCAAGCTCGGTCCGTGTGTCATCGGGTGTGCGATAGGGCGCATCGATCGCGATCAACGCGTCGCCGTTCTGCATTGGCCGGTCGCCATAGAGAAGCGCGCGGACATTGTCCCACGCCTCGTTCGATGCCCAGGCCGGAGCAACCAGCACGCAGAACAGGGCTGCAATCAGGTGAGAAGCCTTCATTGTCTTCCTCCTTGCAGAAATCTACCAAAGGCACGCGGCCCATCGCAGGTTTCTATCGTTTCTACCACGGACAGCGACTTAGGGTCCACGATGCTGACAGTGTTGTCGAACCAGTTTGCAACGACCACCAGATCCTCGCCGGTTGTTGCGTCGATGCCCTCCGGGTATTCCCCGACCTCAAGCAGAGCTTCGTCCTCCAACGTCTCAAGAGTGATAACGCTGAGCGTATTGGCATATTGGTTCGTGACGAATGCACGATCGTGGGCAAAGGCTATTCCATAAGGACGTTCGCCAACGGGGACCGTAGCTATGACCGCGCCGGATTCGACATCGACAACGCTGACATCATTGCTGCCGACATTGCCGACAAAAAGCCGCCCATCAGGGGCAAAGCGCAATCCGAAGGGGCGGGTGCCAACGGTTATGATGTGAAGTGTTCGTAGAGTCTCTGCATCGAAAACCGAAACCTGATTGGAGTCCTTGTCAGCCGATGCCAGAAAACGTCCATCGGGTGAAATCGCGATCCCGGCCGGGGCAGTGCCTGTTGGCAGTTCTGTCAGAACCTCCAGACTTTCGCTGTCCAGAACCCAAAGACGAGAGTTGAACCAATCAGATACAAATACCCGCCCGCGTGCAGGGTCTAGCGCGATTCCGATGGGACCACCATCGAGCATAACCTGCGCTATCGCCTCACCCGTTTCTGCAGACAAACGCCGCACCGTTTTACTATCCGGGGACACGGCGAACAGCGTACCGTCCAAACCTACGGCCACGCCCGCAGGCATGCCCGGCAGCGGCCAGCGGGCCGTTTCCTGCATTTCGGAAAGGTCAATGCGACTGAGTTCCTCACCGTTTTGGCAAGTGATGAACGCCGTCTCTGCCGGCACCGGGCTGCCAGAGAGCACCGTAAGCAACATCACGGATCGGCTAGCTTGCCGCACCAAAACGCTCGATCAACGCATCGAGGCCGGCCTGATACACCCCTGTCACGGCGGCGATGGCGGCTTCGTCATTCAGTTCGGCTGGTGGATCGTTGTTTGGATAACCGCGATAAAAGGCCCCGCGCCATTCGATGATCGAACCGCCCCCGTCGCGCGGTTTTACCGTCAGGTGCGATGAGTAATTGGTAACAGGCAGCACCTCAATCGCGACCTCGGTGATCCGGTAGGAATAGCTCATCTTTTCGTCGCTGTATTTATACAGAATCTCGTCAATCGTCGGCCCATCTTCCTGACCGAGTGTTAGCAACCGGGTCGCGTCGATCTCGTTGCCGCCTTTGCCTTCGGTCGCATACACGGCGGGATGCCATGACATGTCATCAAAGTTCCCGACAACAGCCCAAACCTCTTCGGGCGAGGCCGCGACTTCGGCGGTCAGCGTGACTTTCTGCCGGGTCGGCCCGTGGGCCCAGACCATGCCCGGAACCAGTAACGCAGCGGTTGTCGCAAGAAGCGTTCGTCGGTTCATCCAGTTTCCTCCCTGAATGCGCTTGGCGGTATTTGGCACGGCCTCTCGACCGCGTGTTCCCGGTCAAAACTGACGTGCAATCACGCTAAACAGGTCTCCCTCTACGACCCCCTGCGAAACCGTAGGGGGTCGTGGGAAACCATAGCAAGATCAACCGCATACGGGCATTCTTATAAAATAAGAATCGAGCTTAATCATGAAGCTGATACGCTTTGTTTTACAACATGGCCAAAAGTATCGGTTCCGTTCTTAGGGCGTTTCGCCCTTGATGAGCCAGCCTGATCACTCGGGCAACGGGAGGGCATCTTGATTATTCGCGTGCTGCCGCTGCTTGCGGCGCTGTTCTGGTGTGTGTCTGCGGTGACTGCGGCGGCGATCGATGTGAAAGCTGCGGTGCTACGGATCGACTACCCGTCGCTTTTGCCGATCTCGCGATATGATCTAAAGCCGGCTGATCTGGGCTTTGCCGGTGCCGCGCTCGGGGATGAAGATAACAGCACGACCGGCGGATTTCTGGGACATACTTACGAGACTGCAACCGTTGCGGTTTCACCAGAAGAGGCCGACGCTGCAATGGACCAGATCCTATCAGACGGTGTGCGCCTGATCGTTCTTCTGGCCGAGGCCCCCGACGTTTTGCGCCTGGCGGACAAGGCGGCGGAGGCTGGGGTACTGGTTTTCAATGCGTCGGCATCGGATACCGAATTGCGGGATGCAAATTGCCGCGGCAACCTGCTGCATATTGCTCCGTCCCGTGCCATGACAGCTGATGCAGTGGCGCAGTTTGCGGTCTGGAAGAAGTGGGATGATTGGTTCTTGCTGGCCGGTTCAAACCCTGAAGATATCAAATTGGCTGATGCCTATCGCCGCGCGGCTACCAAGTTTGGCGCGAAGATTGCAGAGGATCGGACTTTTGCGGATACCGGAGGCTCTCGGCGGACGGATTCCGGCCATGTGCTGGTTCAGCGCCAATTGCCGCTGGATACACAAGATGTGCGAGATCATGATGTGGTGATCGCTGCAGACGAAACCGATTACTTCGGGCGTTACCTGTCTTACCACCTTTGGACCCCGCGCCCGGTGATGGGATCGGGTGGCCTGCGCCCGACAACATTTCATGGCGCGCATGAGGCATGGGGTGCAACCCAGTTCCAAACCCGTTTCGAGGAACTGACGGGTCGCTATGTTCGACCTGAGGATTACAACACCTGGCTTGCACTGCGGGTGATTGGCGAGGCGGTAACCCGCGCCAGTACGGCAGAAGCTGACGGCGTGCGTGACTATGCCTTGTCGGACCAGTTCGAACTTGCCGCCTTCAAAGGACAGAAAGTGACGTTCCGCGATTGGAACGGGCAACTGCGCCAGCCGATCCTTCTGTATGACGGGTCGATCACCGTCAGTGTCAGCCCGCAGGAGGGGTTCCTGCACCAGATCTCACCGCTCGATACAATGGGTTTGGATCGGGCGGAATCCAGTTGTCGGGCATTTGAATAACCGGAGGTCTTGATGAAACGACTATTGTTGACCGTTGCCTGTGCCGCGCTGACCTCTGGTCCTGCGCTGGCGGGCAAGGCCTTTGTCTCGAACGAGCGGGGTAACACCATCACCGTGGTGGATACCGAAACCTGGGAGGTGATCACCGAATTTCCCGGCGGCAACCGCCCGCGTGGCATCACCGTCAGCCCGGATGGCGGAACGCTGTATGTTTGTGCCTCGGATGACAATATCATCCGAGTATTTGATACCGAGACCTATGAGGAACTGCCCAGCTTGCCCTCGGGCCCCGACCCTGAGCTTTTCATCCTGGAACCCTCGGGTAAACGGCTATACATCGCCAATGAGGACGACAATCTGGTTACGGTCACTGATACTGAAACCCGTACAATTCTGGCCGAGGTGCCGGTCGGCGTCGAACCCGAAGGCATGGGGATGAGCCCGGACGGCAAATTTGTGGTCAACACCTCTGAGACCACCAATATGGCGCATTTCATTTCCACTGAGGATTACACCATCAAGCACAACGTCCTGGTCGATCAGCGCCCGCGTTATGCCCAATATACCGCCGATGGCAATCGCCTGTTTGTGACCTCGGAAATCGGTGGGACAGTCTCGGTTATGGATATAGCCGAGGACGGAACGCCCACAGTTGTTGGCAAAATCAGCTTCGAGGTGCCCGGGGTGCAACCGGAATGGTTGCAGCCCGTCGGAGCGAAGGTAACCTCGGATGGCAAACGCCTGTTTGTTGCTCTGGGGCCTGCAAACCGTGTTGCCGTCGTTGACGCACAAAGCCTTGAGGTTTTGGATTACATCCTAGTTGGGCAGCGGGTCTGGCAGCTCGATTTCACGCCGGATGAGAAATACCTGCTGACCACAAATGGTAACTCAAACGACATCACGGTCATCGATGTGGCTGCAGAGAAAGCCATAAAATCGGTACAGGTCGGACAACAGCCCTGGGGCGTGGTGACCATTGACTGAAGTTCTGGGAGGGACGTGAATGAAAAAACTCATGATTGCCGCGATGGTTGCAACGTTAGGCGGGCCAGTTTCGGCGGCCCCGCTCTGTGATGATCTGGGATTTGCCGGTCTTCTGGCGAAATGCAACCGAGGTGACACCATCAAGCTGACGCTCGCTTCGGGGCAACCGCTGGGTGAGGACGTGGTTCTGCAATCCGGCGCGTATTACAAGCTTGAGATTACCGCCGATGGTTCCGCGGAATTGGCGATCGAGGGGCCATCTTTCTTTCGCGCTATCTGGATGAATGAGATCGTGATCAACAAGATCGAAATCCGCCCGATGGCGGTGGACAGCATCGAGTTCGACAAGGCTGGCGTAGCGGAGCTGTCGTTTATCGCAATCAAACCCGGCAGCCATGAAATTCGCATCCCCGGTTCTACAGGTGACTCGCAACGTATCACAGTCAGTATTCAATAGAGAAAGGATAGCATGATGAGAAAGGCGGGAGTTTTGTTGATTGCCGGACTAATAGCGGCACCAGCATTCGCCGACGATATTGATGCGGCAATTGTCGAAAAGATCGAAGCCTATCTTGCGTCCATCGAATGTCAGATGGATCCGGATGACATCGAAGCTGAAGACGACGGTTATGATCTGGACGACGTCATCTGTAAGGGTGGCAACCAGTTCGACATCAAGCTGGATAAAGATCTGAATGAAGTCAGCAGAAAGGCGGAGTAGCGGGTGAAGGGATGAAGTCATGATCAAACTATTTGCCGCCTGCCTTGCGCTGGTCTTCACGGCGGGCGCTCTGGACGCCGATACCCTACCAACCATTCGCGCCGCGGTACTCAAGATCGGGACGGTGAATTGGGAATTGGAGACCATTCGCCAGAACGGTCTGGACAGGAAACATGGCTTCATTCTTGATGTTCAGCCTTTTGCCGACAATGGCGCAACCCGCATCGCGGTCGAAGGTGACGAAGCTGATCTGGCCGTCGCTGACTGGATTTGGGTGGCGCGTCAAAGGGCTGCTGGGAAAGACTATGTCTTTATCCCTTATTCCAAAGCTGTCGGAGGGGTGGTTGTGCCCGCTGACAGCCCTGCGACCAGTTTGAAGGATTTGGCAGGTGGCAAGATAGGCATTGCCGGTGGACCGCTGGACAAATCCTGGCTGATCCTGCGTGCCTATGCAGCGCAGGAATATGGCATGGATCTGAAAGCCGACACCGAGCAGGTATTCGGCGCTCCGCCACTGATCTTCAAATCCGCTCTTGGAGGAGATTACGCGGGGGCGATCAATTTCTGGCACTTTCTGGCCAAGATGAAAGCGTCGGGCATGAAAGAGCTGATTTCGGTCGAAGATGCCGGGCAGGCGCTTGGCCTCGACTTAAACACGCCACTGTTGGGCTATTACCTGAAGGAGCGCTTTCTAAACGAAAACCCGGACCTTGCGCAAAACCTGTTCGCCGCCAGCCGCGACGCCAAGGACCTGCTGGCCAATTCTCCTGCTGCATGGGAGGCGATCCGCCCTCGTATGAACGCGAAATCCGACACGCAGTTTGAACAGCTCAAAGCCGATTGGATCGCAGGAATTCCTGATCGCAGCCCTGTTGACGCGGATGCCGCCAACAAGATGCTGGAACTGATGACCGAATTGGGTGGAGCCGAGCTGGTCGGTGAAGCAACAAAAGTGCCACAAGGTCTGTTTGCTGACGTGGAATAGGATTTGATGCAAGACACACGCCTCACGCCGCTTATGTCCATCGCGGGCCTTGTGGCGTTTTGGATTGTTGCGGCCTTTCTGACCGCAGACCCGCAGATTCTGCCGCAGCCCTGGGATCTGATCCCCCGGTTTCAGAAGGAACTGGTCTCGGGGGAATTGCTGCGAAGCCTTGGTGCGACTTTGTTGCGAGTGATCTGGGCCTTTGCGTTGGCGATGACCTTGGGAACGGCTATTGGGCTGGCCATGGGGCGTTCAGAGGCGCTGAACCGCTGGCTCGACCCGTGGCTGGTCATCTTCCTGAATTTGCCGGCCTTGGTGCTGATCGTGCTGTGCTATCTCTGGATCGGATTGACCGAGGTGGCGGCGATTACGGCCGTAACCTTGAACAAAATTCCTAATGTTGCGACGATCCTTCGCGAGGGGGGCAGAGCGTTAAGTCCGGACTTAGACGCAATGGCCCAAGTCTACCGATTGCCGAGGCAAACACGACTGCGTCATGTGATCCTGCCGCAGATTGCCCCGTTTATTGCGGCTGCTGCGCGGTCCGGGCTTTCCCTGATCTGGAAGATCGTGCTTGTGGTCGAGTTTCTTGGGCGCTCATCTGGCGTCGGTTTTCAAATCCACTTGTATTTTCAACTGTTTGATGTGGCTATGGTGCTGGTCTATGCGTTTTCATTCATTGCGGTCATGCTGGTCGTCGAATGGTTGGTTTTGCAGCCATGGGAGCGCAAGGCTCGACGGTGGAGAGCCGCATGATACGCATCGACATCCGGCAGAAACGCTTTGGTAATGATGTTGTCTTAGGTCCCATTTCTTTTGATGTCGCTGCAGGGGAAACGGTCGCGCTGACCGGGCCATCGGGTATCGGAAAGACAACGCTACTGCGATTGGTAGCCGGTATCGATCCTGACTTTGACGGCCAGATCGTGCGGCCGGATCGGCTGGCGATTGTGTTTCAGGAACCCACTTTGCTGCCCTGGCGTTCTGCTTTTGATAATCTGATCCTGATCCACCCGGGCTTGTCCCGCGCCGATGCTGAAGTCGCTCTGTCCGACGTTGGATTGGAGGGAAAGGGGGACTTGTTTCCCGGGCAATTGTCGTTGGGTCAGCAGCGTCGGTTATCGCTGGCGCGCGCCTTTGCCGGGCAGCCCGAGTTTCTGATTATGGACGAGCCCTTTGTTTCTCTGGACGCCGAAACATCCGAGACGATGCTGACTCTAACCGAGGGTCTGATCGCGCAGCATGGCCCAGCCACCCTGTTTGTGACCCATTCCAAATCCGAAGCGCAACGACTTTCCGACCGGATACTCAACCTGATATCCGGGCAAAACGGTGCTGTTTTGGGGTAGGAATTACTCCGCAGGTTCAGTTGCTGCCCCGGGTGAGACGCGATAGACAAAGGGCGCTTCCGCTTTGGCTGCATGTTCGTTTGCCTGATCCTGCAAAGCCTGATGATGGGGCGATTTGATGCACACCGGATCGGTGGCGCTTGCGTCTCCGATAATGGCCATGGCCTGACAGCGGCAGCCTCCGAAATCTATGGTTTTCCGTTCGCATGTTTTGCAGGGGTCCGACATCCAGTCGGTTCCGCGGTAAGCATTGAATGCACGACTATTGTACCAGATGTCCGCAAGCGGTTTTTCCTGTATCCGATCAAATGTCAGATGCGGAATGGACTGTGCCGCATGGCAGGGCAGAACCTGACCGTCAGGTGCCACGTTCAGCCCGGTGGTGCCCCAACCGCCCATACATCGTTTGGGATAGTCATCATGATAATCCGCCGGGACATAGTCGATGACCAACTGCCCTTTGAGTGCTTTTCGCGCTTCGGCCACCTGTTTCGTCACCTGCTGCGCCTGTTCCCGCGTGGGCATCAAAGCATCCCGGTTCTTCAATGCCCAGCCGTGGAATTGCACCGTTGCAACTTCGATCCGCCGAGCGCCCATTTCCTGTGCCAGTTCCAGCGCCCGTGGCAGTTGGTGCGCGTTGTGGCGGTGCAGGACAAAGTTCAGGGTCAGCGGGAACCCAATTTGATTGATCCATTCGACCGTTTTCATCTTACGGTCAAACCCACCCCGGTACCCGCCCACTTTATCCGCCATCGCTGCATCGGTGCCTTGAAGAGACAACTGTATATGGTCCAGACCAGCCTCATCCAAGTCGTTCAGGCGTCGTTCGGACAGGCCGATCGCCGAAGTGATCAGGTTGGTGTATAACCCGGCTACGCGCGCGGCTTTGACTAACGCGACCAGATCCCGGCGGGATGCGGGTTCGCCGCCTGACAAATGCAGTTGTAAGACTCCAAGCGCGGCAGCCTCTTGGAAAACGCGAGCCCAGGTCTCGGTATCCAACTCGCTGTCGAGCTTCGCCATTTCGACCGGGTTGGAGCAATAAGGACAGGACAATGGGCAACGATGCGTCAGCTCGGCCAACATGGCGATGGGTGGTGGGGTCTTTGTCTGCATCAAATCACATCCAGAAAACGCCGCGCCCGCAGGGCATCCAGAAAACCTGAACTGTCTTCGGCGATCTGCTCTTCCGGGGCGCTGTATTTTTTGGACAAAATTGCCGTGATCTGTCCAAAGCTGCGCTGGCCGTCGACTTCGTGCAAGATCGCTTGCCCGATCTGATCCAGCGTTACGGCCCGTTCAGGCGCCAACAGCACCCATTTTTCCCGTACGGAATCGAAATGGATACGGACACCGCGCGGGAGCGAGGGGACCTCCTGCGCCAGCATCATGATGCCCGCCGCATCAGCAGACCAGTGTCCGGTTTCCAGGCACCCGGAGGAATGCGGGCGGGCTCAACATAGGCACCCCACAAGGCATCCAACTGCGACCAGAGGACATCAGTCTTGAATATCAGCGCTTTGGACGCCGCTTCCTGTTTTTCTGCGGTGTCGGCATGATCCAATACCCACGCCAGACCAAAGGCCACATCCTTGGGGGCTTCTTTCAGGCGGTTGCGGAAATAGGCAAGTGAGCTGTCATCCGCAAAATCGTAGTGCTGAAGCAGACCTTCGATCCTGTTGGCATGAATCTTGGGTGCAAATAGCTCAGTGAGTGAGGCCGCAACCGCCTCTAGCAGTGTTTTTTCGCGGACGTATCGCACATAAGCGTCCACCGCAAACTTGGTGGCAGGCAATACGCCGTCACATGAGGCGACGTAGTCCGGATCCAGACCGACCGCTTCGGCCAGTCGCAACCAGCGCCGGATGCCACCTTCGTTCTCTTCTGTACCGTCATGATCTTCGATCCGCGACCGCCAGGCGCGACGTAGGGCCGGATCTTCAACGCGCGACATGAAGGCGGCGTCCTTCATCGGGATGGAATGCTGATAGTAGTAGCGGTTGATCACCCAGGCGCGGACTTCGTCGGAGGTGCATTGGCCGCTGTGCAGGCGATGATGAAAAGGATGAAGGTCGTGATAGCGCTCGGCTCCGATCTGGCGCAGCCGGGCTTCGAAATCTTCGCGGCTTTGGGTCATAGCGTGATCTCCATTCCATCCTCACCTATCGTCCAACCCTTGGCCTGCGCCCGAGCTTTCTCGGCACTGTTGGGGCGCAGAACCGGATTGGTGTTGTTCATGTGAACAAAGACTTTCCGTCCGATCTGCATATCAGCGAACCCGGCGATCGAGCCGTCGGGGCCGTCCATCGACATATGCCCCATACGCTTACCCGTTTTCTGCCCCAGCCCTGCGCGCACCATCTCATCATCCTGCCAGAGCGTGCCGTCAAAAAACAAGAGGTCGGCACCTTCAAGCTGAGCGCGCAACTCGGGCGTCAAAGCAGCACAGCCCGGGATATAATAGGCTGTCTTTCCTTGCGTACGAAGCGCCACACCCACAGTTTGTTCACCCACCAGATCGGTTTGAACATGGTCCCCTTCCAGATACAGAGGCACCTTGCCGGGCACTGGAAACAAGGTCGCCGTTAGGTTTGGAACAAGTTCAAAGGGCTCATTCAGCGAAATCGGCATGCGTTTCACAATAGAGGCATTCAAGGCATCAAAAATTGGGTTTTCTCCAATGACGCCATGAATGCTATTGGTGGCAAACAGCGTGAATGGCTGCATCTCGCGTAACGTGAGCAAGCCCGCGACATGGTCGATATCCCCGTTTGTCACCAGCACCGATTGAACCGGCAACTCTCGCAACCCTGTGGGAAACAGGAGGGGCGTATTGCCCAGCTGCGTTCGAATATCCGGAGAAGCGTTCAGGACAGCCCAGTTTTGGCCATCGGGGGACACGGCGAGCGACGACTGCGTTTGCGCAGGAATTTCTCCGCGTCGTGCCAGATTGCAGTTTTCACATCCGCAGTTCCATTGCGGAAGGCCGCCGCCAGCAGCGGCCCCAAGTATTATCGCGCGCAACGTCATCTAATGTTGGCGCTTGCGTCTGATCAGATCAAGCCGCCGCCACGCTCATCATCATGATCGGGGCCATACATGTTGATTTCCATACCGCACTCGATTTCGCGGATAACAGGTTTGCTCCAAGCCATATCGGGGTCCTCCTTTAAGATGTGCTAGGGATCAATGTGGCAGGTCTCATGCGCCCGTGCGACTCTTAATTCATAAGAAGGATTTAGACTTTGGTCGGTACTCAGGTGTCATCCGACAATGGAGCCACCCCTTGAAGGCAAAAGCCCTGATTGCGAATCGTTATGATTTCAAATCCAAAATCACCGGATCCCAGCTTCTTGCGCAGATACCCAATGTAGACATCGACCACATTTTCGTTACTGGATCCCTCCTGCGACCAGAGCGTATCAAACAGTTCCCCGCGTGAGATGGGCGTTCCCGCTTTGCTGTTGAGCAGCACGAGCAGATCGAATTCGCGTTCTGTCAGCGTAATGCGTGTTTCTCGGGTGGTGAGGGTTCTGTCCTGTGTTGATATCCGCGCGGGATCGGGACGTTGCGAAAGCACGCGTTGTTCCTGTACCTGCAACCGGGCAACAAGTTCGTCAAAGCTGAAGGGCTTCACGACATAGTCGTCGGCTCCGGCTTCCAGCCCGGCCGCGCGGTGGTCGACGTCTGAGAGGGCCGACAGCATCAGTATAGGGATCGCGACACCAGCTTCGCGCGCAGACCGGACCAGTTCGATACCGCTGTCGGCGCCCAGCATGACATCAACAATTGCACCTGAGAATGCACCGCTTTTCAACTGCGCCAACCCTTGATCGGCGCGGTTCTCTGCTTCGGCCGAGTAGCCGTGTAGTGACAGCCCCCGGACAAGGGCCGAGGTGATTTTCGGGTCATCGTCTATGATCAACAGTTTCGAGGCCATGGGATCATTCTAAGCCTCTGACAACGGCAATCGAATGCAGACATTTGTACCGGCATTCGCACCCAGAGCGCGATCACTTAAGACCGGGCTGGTTATCGAGATCGATCCTTCATGTGCCTCGACGACCCATCTGGCCAAAGCCAGCCCGACGCCAAATCCCTGACTGTTCGCCGCCCCGCCCTGAACAAACCGTTCAAAAATCTGACTTTGCGCGCCCTCGGGAATTCCCGGACCGTTGTCGGTTAGCTGTATATGAACAATCCCACCTTCTGATTGACCCGAAAGCGACAGCGCTTTGCCATCGCGTGCGTGCCGGATCGCATTGCGCAAAAGACTAAGCAAGACCTGACGCATCCAGTTCGGGTCGCAATGCAAGGTACAATTCGGGAATTCGCCCACTTCAAGATGCATGCTGGCGCTGTCGATTTCAGGCTTAATGTCACGCGCAACGGTTTGCATCAACGTGCGCAGCGCAACATTTCGCAGTTCCAAAGCCAGTTCCCCGGTTTCAGATCGCGCGACACGCAGCAAATCGTCAATGCGCTGGTTCAGTTTTGCTGCGCTAGACTCGATCGTCGCCAAAGTCTCTGGCGCGGTTTGACTATCCCGTTGGCCAATTTGCGATTCCATCATGATAACCGTCAGCGGTGTGCGTAACTCGTGGCTGATATCAGCAAAAAAGCGGCGGCGATTCTCGTCAATCTTGGACAAGGTATCGTTTGCCGCACGAAGTTCCCGCGTGCGTTTAGCAATCGTCTCGTTCAATCCGGCCCATTCTGCATCAACCTCCTCTTGGCGTTTTTTCAATGCACCCGCCATTCGATTGGTCTCGCCATACAATTGGCCGATCTCATCGTTGCGGGTTTCTGGCAGCGAAATAGCAAACTCGGATTTGCCAACCTGAACTGCCGCGTTGCGCAGCCGGTCCAGACGAGAGAATTGTGGTCGCACCAGCCCAAAGTAAAACCACGCCGTGCTGAGCAAAGCGAATAGTGCAAGTGCCAATGCCAGCCAAGTCAGCGTCAAACGCGTCATTTCGATCCCGGCTAAAATGGAATTTCGAAACAGAACCTCGGTATTCACGGCCTGACTGAGCAAGGGATCAAATGCCGAAGCAAACGATTCGATATGGGCGCGCAGCCGTGCCTGATCGGCTTCTGTATCAGCAAGCCCGTCCAGCGTGTTGGCTAGCAGCGCCTCCATTCTGGCCAGACCAAGGGATTGGGTGCCGTACCGGGACTGCTCGTCCAGCCCGAGCGACTGAACGGCGGCAACGGCCTCTTCCACATCAGAGCGAAGTTGCAGAAAGGTTGTCCCGATCTGGTCCCGAATTGGGGCAAGGCGATCCAGTCGGGTTTCGGCGGATTGGCCGGTCTGGATCGATTCCGTTGCGATCACCAGAAAGGTGGCGGCTTGGGTCGACAAAGCGGCATAGCGTGCCATCCGGGTTTCCGAAGCAAGCGCCGTTTCCAGGCGGCTGGCGACGGTTTGCATACCGAAATAGAGGATAGCCGCCGTCAACAGGGTTCCGGATCCAAGCACAACCGCACCGAGGCCTAAACGGGTTTTCAAAAGCAGGCTGCGTTTGGTGGTTTCGGGTTTGGTCGTCATGCTTTCCGCTTCATCAGACCACGGGCCGGATCATATCCCCATACGGCAATCGTGCACAGAACAACAGTTGACGCCAGAACCCACAACAGAGACCCCCAGTTGATCTGCAGGTAAAACAGAAACCGGATCAATTCGACCACATGCGTAAACGGATTGAAGGCGCAGATATCGCGCAGCAAAGGGGAGCTTTCGGCCATTCTCCACAAGGGGTAGAGGGCCGAGGACAGGAAGAACATCGGGAAGATGACAAAGTTCATGACCCCGGCGAAATTTTCCAGTTGTTTGATGAAACTGGACAACACCAGACCCAGCGCTCCCAACATAAGGCCACCCAAAACCAATCCCGGCAAAACCGCTACGTAGCCGGGGAGTGGCAGGACAATTCCGAACAGCGCAGCCAGCATCAGAAATGTGTAGACCTGCATAATGGATATTGCCGTTGATCCCAGCAGGCGGCAGAACAACAGCCACCAGCGCGGGAACGAACTGGTCAGCAACAGGCGCATCGAGCCCATCTCGCGGTCGTAGACAAGGCTGAGCGAGCTTTGCATCCCGTTAAACAGCAGAACCATCGCACAGAGGCCCGGAACGATGTAGGTCTCATATGTGATGTAGGTCTGATAGGGTGGGATGATCGACAGGCCGAGGGCCGCCCGAAACCCTGCCGCGAAAATCAATAGCCACACCATAGGACGGACCAAAGCCGCAAGAAACCGTTCGCGTTGATGGATGAAACGCAGAAACTCGCGCCCGATGATGGCGCGTGCAACACCCCAGAATCCGCTCATGCCGGGACCTCGGTTTGCGACAGGAACCAATCGGACAGCGTTTGATCACCTCGCAGGTCGCCTGTCTGGCCGCGAGCCAGAATCTGACCTCGATGCAGCACTAACAACTGGTCATCGTCGCGCACTTCATCTGTCAGGTGGGTGGCCCAGAGAACACACAGTCCCTGTGCCGCCAGATCGTGCACATGGTCAGTTATCGCCTGCCTTGCCGCGGCATCGAGCCCGACAGTTGGCTCGTCCAACAACAGCACTGTAGGGTCATGCAACAGAGCACGCGCCAACTCCATGCGGCGGCGATGACCGCCATTCAGGTCACGCACGCGCTCCCCGGCACGTTCCCGCATGTTTAACCGATCCAGTGCTGTGTCGATACGGGCAGGAACCTCCGATCGCTGCAACCCGTGCAAGGCGGCGAAATAAGTCATGTTCTGGCGCACCGTCAAACCCAGATCCAGGGTTGGTTGTTGAAAGACCACGCCGAGCTTAGCTAGCGCTTTGCGGGGGGCTTGGCGCAGATTGTGACCCGCAACACTGATTTTACCATCCGGCGCCACAAGCAACCGCGTCAGCAAGGACACCAGCGTCGATTTTCCGGCCCCATTCGGGCCGAGCAGCCCGCAGAAAGTTCCTGCTGATACCTCGAAAGAGACAGCATCCAAAGCTGCTTTGGCACCATAATAAAAACTCAACTCGCGTACGGCGAGACCGGGATTGGCTTTTGCCGAGTGCCGCGTATTTGACATTCTTCCTCCGTCCCGAACCATGGGGCTTGACCGCAGCTTGCAATGTCGGGTCGCGTTTCTCAACCTTCCTGTCTGGGGCCCGACCGCGACTTAAGTATGTGAAGGTTCACGGATATGTTATGTATCCGAACAGTGATGGCGCAGGTAATATCGGCGTCAGACCAATGAGAAAGGACCGCAATGTCCTTAGATCGGCGCGATGCACTACAGGTGAGCCTTTGGGCTTTGATGTGCCTTGCCTTGCCTGCGCGCGCGCAGGATTTGGTGGCTTTGCCGAACGTCGCGACGCTGGAAGAATTGATCGCTGGTTTTGCTGGTGAAGCACTGATTGAGGACAGCGGCGTTTCCATTGATATGGAAGCCATTGCCGAAGATGGCTATCGCGTGCCGGTGACCATTAACGCTGTCTCTGCAGAGGAAGTCATGTTGATCGCGCCCGGCAATCCGGTTTTGCCGGTTCTCAGGGCTCGGTTCGGGCCTTTGGCTGGCGCGCACGCCATTTCAACGCGCATGCGTCTGGGACAATCCCAAGAGGTTTTGGCCCTCGCGCGTCTGCCAGACCGCAGTGTTCGCCGTGGTACACGGGCGGTCTCGGTCGTTGTGGGCGGTTGCGCATGACAGAGGAGATGTGACATGGCCACAGGTGTCAAAACCCGCGTCAAGTTGCCCAAACAGGCCCGCGCTGGTGACGTGGTCACGATCAAGACCCTGATCACCCACCGCATGGAATCCGGTCATCGCCTTGATTCAGATGGCCAGCCCACTCGGCGGTCGATCATTCATCGCTTTCTGTGTGAGTTCGAAGGAGAGATAGTTGTCGACCTCGACATCGGCCCCGGTATTTCGACCAACCCATTTTTCGAGTTTCAGGCAATTGTCCCGGGTCCGGGTGTTTTTACCTTCAGTTGGTTTGACGATGACGGTGCAATCTACACCGACAGCCGCGCGATCTCGGTCGTATCATGATGCTGGCGAAAGTGGTGGTTCTGATCACGCGCGGAATTCGCAAGCTTTGGGCGTTGAAAAACTGTGGAACAATGATGAGGAAGGCCATCCTCGCCACCTGCGCCTGTTTTGGCGTTTTGTCCATCGCCGAGGCAAAGGCAGAGGAGGAAGACGGAGATGTCGAACTAGGTGCATATCTGTCTGCGGAATGTGTGACCTGTCATCAGGTCAATGCCGAGACGGACAGTATTCCACAGATTGTCGGTCTTGATCCCAACGTCTTCGTGGATGCGATGCTGGCGTATAAGAGCAAACAGCGTGAACATCCGATCATGCAGATGATGGCCGGGCGTCTGAAGGATGAAGAAATAGCAGCGTTGGCGGCATACTTTAACGCGCTGAAGTGACAAGAGCCGCAGGGAGGGGTTCAGATGACGTGGAATAGACGCAAGTTTATGGGTGCCGTGACAGGAGCTTTGTCTGCACCCGCAGTTCTGGCGGAAAGCCGCGGAAAACCCCGGGTCGTCGTAGTAGGTGGCGGGGCCGGCGGGGCCACGGCAGCCCGCTACATTGCCAAGGATAGCGATGGTGCAATTAATGTAACCCTAGTCGAGCCGTCACAGGTTTATTTCAGCTGCTTCTTCTCCAATCTTTATATTGGTGGCCTGAAAACGATCGAGGATATAGGGCACACCTACGGTGCGCTTGCCGCAAAGTACGGTATCAATGTCATCCATGACTGGGCCATCGCGGTTGATCGGGTCGGTAAAACTGTAACTTTGGCGGGGGGGCAGGCGCTGCCCTATGACAAGTTGATACTGGCGCCAGGTATTGATTTCGTTGAAGGGTCTGTCAAAGGCTGGGATCTATCTGCGCAGAACAAAATGCCCCACGCATATGAAGCGGGGTCTCAGTCCCAGCTGTTGCGCGCGCAAATTGATGCCATGCCTGAAGGTGGCGTGTATGCGATGGTCGCGCCTCCAAACCCCTATCGCTGCCCACCGGGTCCTTACGAGCGAATTTCAATGGTCGCCCATGTTTTGAAGAATACCAACCCAACCGCCAAAATTATCATTGCTGACCCGAAGCCAAAATTCTCTAAAATGGCGCTATTCGAGGACGGCTGGGCCACGCACTATCCTGGCATGATTGACTGGATCGGCGAAGAATTTGGCGGTGGGGAAGTCTCGGTCAACCCGGGCCGGATGACCCTGACAATTGACGGCGATGAAATGACCGTTGACGTTTGCAACGTCATTCCTGCTATGAAAGCCGGACGCATTGCTGTACTCGCAGGCGTTACGGATGACCGGTGGGCTCCGGTGAACTCGGCTGACATGTCCTCAAAAGCTGACCCGGATGTTTATGTTCTGGGCGACGCAAGTGAACAGGGTGACATGCCAAAATCCGGTTTTTCGGCCAATTCGCAAGCCAAGGTCTGCGCAAATGCCGTCCGCGGTGCGCTGACCGGGTCACGGATATTCCCGCCAAGATACGCAAACACATGTTGGTCATTGATCGCGGTCAGTGACGGTGTCAAAGTCGGTGCGACCTATGAGGCGACCGAAGAGAAAATAGCACGCGTTGACGGTTTTATCAGTCAAGTCGGCGAAGACGCTATTCTACGCAAATCAACATACGAAGAATCTGAGAATTGGTACGGCGCCATATCTGCAGATATGTTTGAATAGGTTAAGTCGCATAATTTCTTCAGAGCAGAATAGACAAAACTATTTGGCAGTATACTCCGCCAGTTGAGCAAACTGCTGAAATGTCGAGCGGCCAGGAGTGAATTGACCTTTGCGGATCACGCGTGCCAGTTCGATACCGGCAAGGACAAATGCAGCTGAATCGAAAGACTTGTAACCCGGCATGGGCCTGATCCGACGTTTGATGAACCGTGAGCCTCCCCAACTGAACTGGTCCACCGTTATGTTTGGAGAACGGAGGACCAAGGATGGCCAACAAGCGACCGAAGCCCGAAGAGATTGCCTCGAAGTTATGGCAGGTTGAAGTTCTGATGGGGCAAGGCATGTCCCGTTTTGATACGATCAGGCAGGTTGGCGTTGTCGAACAAACCTGTTTTTGCGGGCGGAAGAAGTACGGCGGAATGGGCGTGGACCAGTTGAAAAAACTGAAGCGGCTTCAAAAGGAGAACGAGAGACCGCGACGTGCGGTTTCAGATCTGACGTCAGACAAACTGATCCTGACGGAAGCCACGCAGGATGAAGGCCGAAAAGAAAACCATCCAGAGGTTGATTTTCAGGCCTGAATGTGCGGCCCTACTTGGCCCCGCTCGTCGTCGTGTTTGTATCAACCATGTACGCAACAAACTGAACGTTTCCGAGAGACGCGCCTGCCGCGTGCTGGGACAAAATCGGTCCACGCAACGGAACGTCCCACAAGGTCGCGCAGGCGAAGACCGACCGGTGGCCGCCCTGATCGAGCTGGCCCGTCAATACGGCCGATATGGCTGTCGAAGGATCGCTGCGCTGCCGAGAGGGGCTGAAAGTGCAATGAAACAACCGAGGAAAGGTCGGCGTTCGCAGGCTCACCTAAATGACGGATCGTGTATCCGGCTTCGTCCAGGGCATCGCAACCATGTCTGAAGCTACGATTTCGTCCATTGCCGATCCAATGAAGGCAAAGCCTTCCATCCCCTGAACATCCTTGATGAGCACAGTCGGGAATGCTTGGCGATCAGGGCGAAACAGAAGCTGAACTCAACCGACGTGATCGACGTCCTGACAGACCTGTTCATACTTCGCGGCGCACCCAGGTTATCCGATCTGACAATGGGCCGGAATTTGTCGCCCAGGCTGTCCGAGACTGGATCGCCGCCGTTGGCGCCAAGACAACTTACGTTGAACCTGGAAGCCCGTGGGAGAACGGATACGGCGAAAGCGTCAATGGCAGGTTCAGGGACGAGCTGCTCAACGGTGAGGTCTTCCACAGCCCAAGCGAAGCTCAAATTCTGATCGAACAATGTAGGAGACTCTAAAATACAAAACGCCCACAAAGTTCACTGGGCTATCGCCCACCAGCCGCCGAAACCATCACACCGATGGATCACAGGCCAACCATGCACTAACTTCCAACTTGGACCAGTCAGTTGAGGCCGCTCACTCTGATCACTGTAGTGTAGCCCGTCAATCCGCCATTCGCTGCGACAGCAAAATAGGAGGCTGGACAATCTCACAGATCGCGCACAGAAATGGACCAACGCGGCTTAGACCTCAACGGAAGAACCCGGCAAACAACTTCCGTTGGGTATGATGAAGGCGATGTCTCGTTGCTTGAAATCCTGCTGTGGATCAGCCCTTCTCACTAGAGTTTTTGTTACGAGCCTCGAACCAAATCGGTTCCAATAATACCGGATAGCCTCATGGATTTCTTCGGCAACGCGTTAATCTGATTTGAGATCGATGCCCCTGGACGGTGTTCTCTATCGGCACGTTTCCGCCGGGCGTCGGCGCTATGAAGCCGTCGTGACCTGATTTGTGCTATGATTAATGGGTCCCCGTCGAGTTTCAGAGAAGGGGATCGTGATTTGATTTTCTGGAGAACCTTAGGCTTAGGTTTTCACTTTTCTAAGTATTTGAACTGGAGACGCGAAGGAAAATTGTTATGGCTGCCCCAAAAAAAATTGACGTGGACGAAATCACAAAACTCGTCATTTCTGATCCAGAGAATGTGCCTGGAACGCGAATGGTTGCAGGCTGGCTAGGAAAGGGAATAAAGGGTCGGAACTGGAGGTTGTATCAGGATCCAACTTTTACCTCTTACCTTGAAATCAACGAAGATGACATAATTCTAAGCAAAAAGATCGACGAGCGTATCGCGCCTCTTGGCGGGAGTATCCTCTGGGTGAAGAGCGAGGCCAAACTGCCGCACACTCGGCTCACTCCGTCCCAAGCGCAGACCGGCTTTCTCAGCGGTCAGATTTCTCGTGATCATATGGGACGAGTGGCGTCGAGCTTCACCATCGGAGGAGATGGTGGCACGGCCATCCATCCCACAATCATAATAACCATTCTTACGATTACTATAACAAATACGATTATTGTGATCGTTTCGACGGCTACCGACAATGCATGCCCGAATCCAAACAATAGCCAAGGCCTGTGCCCAACGAACTTGTCGGCCTGCTGCTAGTGCTATCTCCGGAATGCGTGATCCCTTACCTTCTCGAAAGAGGGATTTTGACAAATGAGCAGATCGTCCATGACGATCTGGCAGTGTTGGACATATCACGACGCAACTCGAATTTCGCCCTTTCTCTCGGGACCGGGCGGGGCTTTTTCCTGAAGCAGGGCAAGCGAATGGATAGGTTCAGTACAGTCATGGCCGAGGCGCGCTTCTACGACTGGCTTGGCGCAGGCGGCGGCAAAACCCGAGTTTCTGATAAGGTGCCCAATTGCCATTTCTACGATGAGTTCAACGATATTCTGGTATTGGAATTCTTCGAAGATGCAGAATCACTCGCCGCATTTCAAACTTCCAGGCGCCGTCGTTTCCCACTCTGGATCGCACGGTTTGTCGCGTCAGTTCTGGCGGACCTGCATGCTTCTACTGTGCCGGAAAGTGTTCGAACGGATCCGCCTTGGGTGTTTTCTCTGACACAGCCGCGGCTGGATATGTACTCGCAAATTTGCTCCGCAAACCTCGAGCTTCTTACTATCCTGCAACAATACGATGTTTTTGCGGATAGCTTTCGCGAAATGTTGTCGTCTTGGCGCGCAGATAGCCCGATCCACGGCGATCTGAAATGGGACAACTTCATAGTCCTGAAGAATGAGTCTGGCTCTGCCCATCAGCTAAGAATGATTGACTGGGAGACGTTCCAAGCCGGCGATCCCTTTTGGGATGTCGCATCTATAGTTGCCGAGCACCTGCGTTTTTGGCTCAACTCCATTCCGGTTGCCGGAGAGGCGCCAACAGAAGAACTGCTTGCCAGCGCGCGTTTTCCACTGGAGGCGCTGCAGCCATCCATGTCAGCCTTTTGTGCGGCGTATTTGCACCGAAGTCGCCGCTGGATCGTCGATGCTTCGGCAGCGCGGATAAAAATCGTACGCTATGCAGCAGCAATCCTGGTTCAGTTCGCCTACGAGCAGCTCCAAGGTCAGTCGCAAATCAGTTCGAACATCATTTGCTTTCTGCAGCTTTCGCAAAACATGCTCGAACGTCCGGAGGAAGCAGCCGTCCACATCCTAAATCTGCAAGTTGACCAAAGTGTAGTCGCATGAGCCTTCATCGACAGCAGCTCAACGACTTGCTTGCGGCGCTTCGGATCAACGCGAACTACAGGTACAGTTGGTTCGGGCGTCGATCTCCTGGTTTACCCAAGCACCTCCGAGAGACAGTGGGGGCGGACACTCTCAGATCGTTTTTGGTCAGTTCGGTCCAGCACCGCCTCTACTCAGATTTCTATATACGTGGTCATGCAGCGCCAACATCGACAAGGCATGGCGGCAGCTTGGACGTTGGATTGACCGAATTCGTAAAGAGTCTGTCGCAGGCCAATCAAGGAATCGGCTGCTGGCGAGGGGGGTGGCAAACAGAGCGCCAAACAGATGACCTAAGTCTTGTCAGGCGAAATGGGCTGTCGATATGGGCGCCAGCATCGTCATGCAGGTCGAATGGCGACAGCGAAGAGACCCGAGTGTTGTTCCCGAAAGAGTATTTCGGCATTTCGCCGGGGTTCTACTTGGCTTCAGGTGATCTTGAACCGAGGGAGGGCACTAAATTGCTGCGTTGCTACTGGAATGTTGCGCAGTCGGGTGCCGCTGCTCTGATGGCTGGCGTAACTGGTATACTCAATGATGCCGGTATCGCGTTCCAGTTAAAGGTTGCAAACAACGCAGAAGGGTATGACCGATGCGATAGTGCCGTTCTGTATCTTGAGAGTGCAACAGCTGCGGATGCAATCGACCGTCTGACTTCGGTTTACTTGGATTTGATGCCACATCTTTACGGGCCGGTACCCGCAATGACATTAGCCATCGGTCGAGGCGTATCGCTGGCAGAGGATCCCGGTGGAGGCGAGAGTTTCGGCCTTCACCGTTGCAAGTTGATAGCCGAAGCATTGGTGACCGCACATGAGGCCGGTATCACGAGCAAGTCCGGCCGTTTGGACAAGATCGTTTCGCGGTTCGACGATGCTGGATTGAGGCTTAGCAACCCCTATTTGGGCGCTGATTCACCGGGTGTGCCGAACCCCGGTTGGCTGGTCGAGTCGAGCCCACTCACTCGGTCTCGTACCAATGGAGCCCGATCGCCGGGCTGTGCCGACTGGATGCTGTTGGCCGAGCGCGTTTCCGCAATGCTCACTGCAACCAAGCATTGCCACGGGGAACGCTGTACTTGGACAGGATACGAAGCTGCCAACTCATCGATGCATGGTAGTGATGGAAAGGGTCGGGTACTGCGCACCCTTGGACCCAATCTCTATTCAGGGACCTCGGGCATAGCGTGGTTTCTATCGGAGTTTGCCGCACTTTCTGGGGATAAATTGGCCGCTGATACAGCGCGCGCGGCTTCGCACCAGACGCTTGCCCGGATCAATTCCATAGAGGGAACTGACCGTCTTGGCCTGTATTCGGGGTTTGCCGGGATCATATTGGCCTGTCTGCGCATCGGCACCTTGCTTGAGGAACAGCACCTGCGCAAGCACGCAGTCCAACTGGCGGAAGAACTTGCCCACATTCCTGTCGAAGGCGGCGAAGCTGATGTGATGTCCGGCGTCGCGGGAACGATTATAGGTTTGTTGTCCGTTGCAGCGCTGGGTTCCCGTCCAACTCTGCTGGCAGGCGCGACCAATTTTGGTCGGCACTTGATCTCACAGGCGCAGGCCGGCCGCGATGGACTGTTCTGGACATCGAAGGCCGACCCGGAGGAGCTACCACTGACCGGCCTGTCGCACGGTTCCTCCGGAATAGCTCTGGCGCTTTTAAGAGTGTTCGCAGCGACGGGAATCGATGAATTTAGAAAGGCAGGCATCGACGCGCTCCGTTTTGAGCAAGCCCACTTTGACCGGGCTAAGCTGAACTGGCCGGATTATCGGGGGATTTCACGTCGTCGTTCGCCAACGGGTGTTCCCCACGCCTTTTCATGTTTTTGGTGCCACGGTGCACCCGGAATTGCGCTCGCTCGTGTCGAGGCGCAGGAGATAACGGGCAATGCCATCTACGGCAAGCACGCTGCTGCGGCGTTTGAAACGATCCGCGTTTCAGTCTTGGAAATGCTTGCGCGAGGAACGCAGGCGGATACTTCATTGTGTCATGGCATTTGCGGTAACGTTGATATCTTGATGTCGCTGTCAGCAAGATTGGGAATAGTACTGCCGGAGAGTGACGACATCTTGCGTCGTACTCATCTAGTCTTGTCAAAGCACTTGGACGCTGCGGAGAAAGGGAAGCCTACTAACGGCATTACCTCTATGGGTCCTGGATTAATGCTAGGATTGACCGGAATCGGCGTTTTTGCGCTTCGTCGAATGACGCACACCGTGCCTGATATTTTGGGCCTCGGCCGATTCAATACCAAGCATCCGATATTTGTGGTCGGCCCTGAGCTGCCTTTGGCTGAGTGAGCAGGCGCTGCGATGCAACTTCCCCGGACCGGCACATTCAGTGCGCTTGAAAAAAACCGAGAATGTTGATCTCACGGTTGTCGCACAAAGCGTATTTGTGCAATTGCAGATATTTCTGACGCAGCATTCTTTTGCATCGTTTCTACGCCAAATCATACCGTCACGCCCTTCAGCCTTTGGAGTGACTGCACACGCGAAACGGCTTCCTGAGAGGCAAGGCACCACCTTCTCCCAATTAGGATTTGACAAGCAGGCAATATCAAGCAGTTTCTAGTCGATGAACATTTTTGGCCGAATGTGTCAAAGAGATTGGGTTAGAGAAACCCAATGATTAGTCCAAGTTTTGAAATTTTACTATTTTCGAAGTTAATATGCTCTTCTTAAAACCCCGTGCCGTACTCCTCTTTCTGAAACCTACCATCCATCATTAGCCGCTAAAAAATGGAAACTAGGATGTGGACCCATTAAAATGGTTGCCGTGATCTCGACTGCGTGAGTCACGCCCTGAATTTCAGGGGTGTGCACTGAGCCATCTATTCTGTCTGACTGACGAATAAATGTGGCGTCTTCAGCCTTACTTTCCGAAGAGCCATGCAAGCCAAGGGTTAACGACCAGCGTGCTTTGAGCGGGATTATCTTCATAAACCGCAATGGGTTGCGGTGTCCGAAGCACCTCGCGAATATGGACCGCCAAAGACGCTGTACAACCGATGGAAGCGGTGGAGCAACATGGGTGTGTTCGCTCGGATCATGGAAGGATTGGCTGCTGAAGATACGGATCACAAGACGATCATGATCGACGCAACATACCTCAAAGTGCACCGCACTGCCTCAAGCCTGCGGGTGAAAAAGGTGATGCGTGGCAGTCTGATCGGTAGGATCAAGGGTGGAATGAACACAAAGCTTCACGCCATTACTGACAGCGTTGGACGCCCAATTCGGTTCTTCATCTCTGCCGGCTAAGTTGGTGATTGTGCTGGGGCCAGTGCATCAGAAACGGCTTTCCGCTGTGCTCGGTCGGATGCTGGCCTTTGAGGTGGTCACGGACCGCAAGATCACAAAGCCAGACCCGCAGAGCAACGCTGCCATTTTCGCGGCCACGCGTGAAAGCGGGATCATCCTGTCGAAATCGGACGCCTGTAAATGCCGCTTGCGTATGGTGCGGCGGATGCGCCTGTCGACGGAAGATGTCGATAACGTGGTAGACGAGCTGGGTCAGGCGTTCAATCGCGCCACAGAAAAAGGCTCTACGTACTAATAAAACGCGCCAGCCGATCCGGCTGGCACGTTCTTCATTGGGATTGGGTTAGCCCCGCAGCACTTTACCCGCTGCATCAAAGGGCGGCTCGTGCAGGATGACCGCCTTGTGTGGGCGCCCGAGTACCATGACCTCAACCTCATCCCCTGGCTGAGCATTTTTGACGAACCCCAAGGCCAGCGACATGCCGACAGTATAGCCATAAGTGCCGGAGGTCACACGCCCAATGCCTTCGCCATCCTTGAAGATTGGCTCGCCACCGGTTGCATCGGCGTTGGAGGCGGTCACGCCGGCCTCGTCCAGACGCAAAAGAACCAGTTGTTCACGCGCCAAGTTTTCCAGAACCTTCTGCGCGGCGTTTTTATTCAGAAAATCCTTGTCGAACTTGCACAAACGGTCCAAGCTGACTTCGTGTGGCCAGTATTCCGGACTGTATTCGCGGCTCCACGAACCATAGCCCTTTTCGACGCGCATAGACATCAGCGCGCGGCTGCCGACGGGGCCCGCTCCGAACTCTTTGCCCGCCTCGATCAGCGCATCATACAGGCGCGCCTGGTTTTCGGTCGGGCAGTGCAGTTCCCACCCCAGATCGCCGGTGAAGGACACGCGCAGCGCCAGAACCTCAACACCCGCCAGTTCGATCATGGCCGAGCGCATGAACGGGAAATCCTCGGTTGCCAGCGATGCGTCGGTCAGCTGTTGCAGGATTTTGCGCGATTTGGGACCGGCGACGTTGAACCCGCACATGGCTTCGGTCATGCTTTCGAAGGTTGTGCCTTCGGGCAGAGGAACCTGTTTGAAGAACCGCTTGTGATAGCGTTCGGCCATGCCCGAGCCGATGATCCAGAACTCATCCTCGGCCAAGCGGGTGACGGTGAAGTCACCTGCGATACCACCACGTTTCGAGATCAGCGGGGTCAAGCAGGAACGACCCACCGCCCTGGGCATGTTGTTGGCGAAGACGGCGTTCAGCCAGTCTGCGGCACCCGGGCCCTTGCAGCTATATTTGGCAAAGTTCGAGATATCGATGATGCCGGCGCGGTCGCGCAGCATCCTGCATTCCTCGCCCACAGGTCCCCACCAGTTCTGACGGGTAAAGCCGTTGGTGTCCACAATGCCGGGATTGTCTGCAAACCACAGCGGATGTTCCCAGCCGACGTTCTGCCCAAAGACGGCACCCATCGCTTTTTGGGTCTCGTAGATCGGGCGCACACGGGCCGGACGGCCTGCGCTGCGCTCTTCGTTCGGAAAATGGATGGCAAAGCGGTGTGCGTATTGATCCTGTACTTTGGCCTTGGTGAATTCTTTTGTGGCCCAGCGGTCAAACCGCGCCATGTCCCAGGCGAACATGTCGTATTCGGTTTCGCCCTCGATGATCCACTGCGCTGCCATCAGACCCATGCCACCGGACTGTGAGAAGCCTGGGATGATGCCGTTACAGCAGAAATAGCCGTCAACTTCAGGGACCGGTCCCATCAGAACATTGGAATCTGGTGACCAAATCATCGGGCCGTTGATGACTCGCTTGATCCCGGCCTCTCCCACAGCGGGTAGGCGCTCGATGGCATTCATCATATTCTCTTCGATGCGCTCCAGATCGTCGGGAAACAGGTCATGGGCAAAGTCCAGCGGCGTTCCTTCCTCGGCCCAAAACTTCATGTCCTTCTCATAAGCACCGACCAGCAGGCCGTTGCCTTCCTGACGCAGATAGTATTCACCATCGCGATCCGAGACCGAGGGCAGGCGGGTGCCGTGGGCCTGAACGTCCGACATCGCTTCGGTCACGAAGTACTGGTGCTCGGTCGGCTGCAGCGGCAGATCGATCCCGGCGAGTTTCGCAACTTCACGGCCCCACAGGCCAGCAGCGTTCACCACCCACGGTGTTTTGATGTCGCCTTTGGGGGTTTTGACGATCCAGAGGCCGTCGTCCTGCTGTTCGGTTGCGGTGACAGGGGTAAAGCGGTGAATTTCGGCACCGCGCTGGCGCGCGCCGACGGCATAGGCGTTGGTCACGCCCGACGGGTCGACATTGCCGCCATCGGGTTCGAACATCACGCAACGAATGCCATCGTAATTGACCAGTGGGTTCAGGCGCTGCGCCTCTTCGATGCTGATCTCATAGAAGTTCATGCCATAAAGTTTGGCCTTGGCCGCCTGCAGCTTCAGCTGATGCTCACGCTCTTCCGTTTGGGCCAGGTACAGAGAGCCGGGCTGGAACACGCCACAGCTTTGGCCTGTTTCCTCTTCCAGCGCATTATACAGGTTCATCGTGTAATGCTGGATACGGCTGATATTGGTGCTGTCATGCAGCCCGTGGATGTTCGCCGCCGCGTGCCAGGTTGAGCCTGAGGTCAACTCATCCCGTTCAAGCAGAACCACATCCGACCACCCCAACTTGGTCAAGTGATATAGAATTGAGCACCCGATTACACCGCCACCGATGACCACGGCCTGAGCTTCTGTTCGCATTTTGTTATCTCGCGCGTTTTGTGTCGTGGGTTTCTTTCACGATCCGGGCGTCATCGGCAATGTCCACAAAATTCAAGGTGGGGTGAGGTTGGTTAAACTCATGGATCGGGGAAATCAAAACGAAAGCAATTCGTCAGAGTGCGGGTGCACGACGCTGCGACCTTCTCAAAACTCCAGACGATGCGCACGACCGCGTGCAACGAGTTTTTGATTCAATTCATCCGCCTCGGGAGCGCCGTATTCAAGCGCAAAGACGAAGGCATGGGTCAGGTAGAAACAGGCCGCATCGTGGTCCTGCCGCAGCTCAGCTTGATTTGCCGCTTCTTGGTACAGGTGGATCAGCGCGGGCACATCATAGTCCGCATGTGCCCGCAGCAATTGTATATCTAGCTCGTCCAGATCCATGGTCTGCCTTTCAGTGAAATCGCAATGTTTTTGGTGCGGACGTAGTTATAAAGTGCCTCAAGCCCTTTTTCACGCCCGAAGCCCGAATTGCCCACACCCCCGAACCGGGTCGAGATGCCAACTGCGATACAATCTTTGACAAAGACCTGACTGGCCCGCAGCTTGCTTGCCACCCGACAGATTGCGGGCAAAAATGCCTGCGACCAGCCCGTACCCGGTGCCGTTGGCCGTGGTGAAAGCCTCGGCCTCGGCCTCGGTCTCGATGGGGGTAAAGCAGCTGACGGGGCCAGGATCTCTTCTTGCACCACTCCGCTGGAGGGGTCGACTTCGGCTAGATTGATTGGAGCCATGATGTAGCCGTTGCGATTCAGACGCGCGCCACCCGCTGCGAAGCGGACACCGACCTGACGGACGGTGGATGCTACTTCCGACGCTTAAGCCATTGACCAGGTCTGCGGCGCGCTCGATCGACACGTCATAGATAGAGCGATGCGCCATCCCCCGGGCCATGGCCGAGCAGACCAGACCGGCATTATAATAGATACCGCTTTGCAGGCTAGAAATCAGCGTGCCCAAATTAGCTTCGTCCAGGGCGACAGCGGTGGATTTGCCACCCAGCTCCATCAGTGACGGGATCACGTTATTGGCCGCCGACCGCTGGATGTGCTGACCCGTGGAATCCACGGCGGTAGAACGACCTGATCTACCTGGGAACTCGCCACCAGCTTTTTGTCCAGTTCCCAGCGGATGCCATTTAGGTCCGACACAGTGCCTGCGGGCACCTCTGCACGCTCCAGTGCCACGCTCGGCGTGGCCAGACCGATCGGATTCAGTTCCGGCAATTTTGGTGATGGTCGAATTGCCCGCCGCCTTTGATAGTGCCGACGACCGGCCCGCAATGGACACCGGGAAGCTCCACGGCACGATCTGTGCCGACACCCCGTAGGGTTCGAAAAATGTATTGTCGGTATAGTTTGGACCCAAGGGGATCGATTTGCCTTCGATCTTTTCGGTCACGCCGCCGTAGTATTCGAAGTACTGTGTTGCTACGGAGAATTCATACCGCGCTGCTTCCAGCGTTGGGGCCAGGGTGTCCTCGCTCGCCTGCGCGAAACCCGCCACATGATCCTGATTGCCGGAATATTCAATTGCAATGGCAGCGTCCTTTTCGCATTCAACACACGATCCGGCCAGATAGTTTCTGGCCAGGCCGTCGTTCAGAAAGCCGCTCATGCTCCGGCGCGGCCTTTTTCGACCTGAGTCGCCACCCAGTGGTGGAAGCAGTGGGTCGGACCGTCCATGGCAGGAGAGAAGCGGCCACCGTCGAATAGAACGCCGTGACGGCCCTTTTGCATTCCCTCAACAACGAACACGTCTTCCTGGAACACGGTGTTCCACAGCGCCGAGTTCTTGGCCCGCAGTGCCTCGTGCTGGGGCGCGTCTTCTGGTTTCTGAGCATAATAGAGCTCTATATGCTCGATGGTCTTTTCCTGTGTTACCGGCTCGAGGATAAAGGCAAAGCCGTGGTCGCGCTGAACACCCAGCATGACGTTCGGATAGACGACGATGTATTCCGCGCCTTCCCTCCACTTTTCGCTGAGACCTTGGAAATCGTTTAGTTTCTCACCATCCTGACCTTCGAACTGGCGATACACATAGGTGCCCTGACCAGAGTATTTGCCCAACTCGTTGATGTTGTAGTGATCTTCCAGACGGGAATAGCTGTTCAGACCGGGGTGAACCCACGGCAGATGGTAGCTTTCACAAAAGTTCTCAACAGCCAGTTTCCAATTCGCGTCCAGTTCCAGATGCACCGAGGCACCGGCACCGCCATGATGCATCGGTTGTTCGAACTCTTTCCAGCGCTCCATCAACTCGCCGTGAACCTCTTCGAACTCGGGCGCGTTACCGTCTACATTTACGAAAATTACGTCGCGCCAGACGTATGACCGAATGCGCATTAGGCCCAGTTCAGCAAAATCCAGATCTTCGTGGGTGTTCTGGCCGGGGCCGCCTACATGGGGCGCTGTGCGCAGCTCGCCATTAAGGCCATAGCACCAGCTGTGATAAGGGCAGCGGATTGCGCCTCGGATTTTCTGAGGCTTGTCGACCAAGATCATACCACGGTGACGGCAGGTGTTCTGGAACACGCCGATCTCACCATTGCGGTCGCGGACCATCAGGATGGGCATTCCCAGGAAGTCGACCGGTTTCGCGTCGCCTGCCTCGGGGATGTCCTTGCCAAAACCGATACCGGACCAGTTGGCAAACAAGACCGACTCCCGTTCTTCGGCAAAAACGGCGGGGTCGATATAGTGCTCGTTCGGCAGTCCCTTGGCTGTGTTTACCGGGGTTAGAACGGACGAAAGCGATGCATGCTTGTTCATCGGTCACTCCTGAGTGTGTCTGTAGCTTTGGATTTCTTCCCCATTGGCAGCGCAACAGGTCCGTCTTCAATACCAAAAAACCTAACCGATACGTGAGACTGGCTAAACCGATCCGCCTTGAACTTCGTCTAGCAGCCAGTTCTTTAGGGCCAGCGCACCTTCGGGAAGTTGTTCATCCTCGCGCCCCACCAGATAGAAATTGTTTGGGGCTGGAATACTGAACTTCTCAAGCGCCACTAACTTTCCCGAGCTGAGCATCGGTTGAATCAGTCGCTTCCACCCCAGCGCGAGGCCAGCCCCTTTGCGCGCCACTTGCAGGGCCAGCGCGTAACTGTTGACCCGCGATTGCGCCGGTATGTTGCCGGTAAACCCAAGTTCGTGAAACCATTCCGGCCAGGTGGTCCAGGTATTGTCCCTGGTTTCCAGATGGATCAGGCGGTGCTCTGTCAGGTCGCTGAGACTGGCGCCCTTCAACTTAGCGGCCAATTCGGGGCTGCACACCGGTGTCAGGGTATCGCGATAGAGTTTTGTGTGCGGCAATGAGGAATTTGGATCCTGCCCGTAGCGGATAAAGAAATCTAGGTCGGGGCGGTCGGCAAAAGATGTGTCCTGCGCCATCTGATTCACTTTCACGTGCGGATGTTCCTGCCAGAACCGGATAACGGACGGGGATAGCCATAAGGCGGCAACTGCGGTGCTCGACCCCACGGTGGCGTGGTTTTCGGAATCACCACTGCGGACTTGTTCCAGAACCTTTGACACTTTGAGGAAAGATGTGCCCAGAACCTCATAGAGAGCCGCGCCATCTTCGGTAAGTTCAACACCTCTATGCTTGCGTATGAACAAACGCGCGCTCAGGTCGGTCTCCAGCGCCTTGATCTGATGGCTCACGGCGCCTGGGGTGACGGATAACTCGCTTGCAGCGTCCTTAAAACTCAGATGACGTGCCGCCGCTTCAAAGGCGGACAGCGTGGCAAGAGGGGGCAGGTTGTAATGGCGTCGTGACATCGGGGCTACGTTGCGTTGAAGTTTAGCTTGAGCTCGTTTCAACCGAATATGAGAAATTTTGCAATTGAAAACTATGTTTTTTTCTGCAGCTTTGGCACGGCCCGTTTTCACGCCCAGAATTACCAGGCGCCGAACACGAGTTTAGATACCTGCAGGGCATACCGACAAACACGTGATGGAAAACCAGATGAACACACAAGTCGCTCGCCTTGTCCGAAAAACTGAACTGAGCCCGGATACATCAGATTTCTGCTTCGAAATCCTTGGAGGTCGGTTCACTGGCCTTGAGCCCGGCGCCCATGTGGATGTTCACCTGAGCGATGATCTGGTGCGCCAATACTCATTATGGAGTTGGAGCCAGGACGGGCGCATGATCAACGTTGCCGTAAAACGCGAGGATGATGGTCGCGGCGGCTCGCGGGCCATGCACGACATGGAAGAGGGTACCGAGATTGCCGTAGGCGGTCCTCGCAATCATTTCCCACTGGAAAGCCATGATCGCCACGTCACTCTGATCGCTGGCGGGATCGGGGCAACCCCGCTGGTGGCAATGGCGCGCGAATTATTGAACCGGGGGCAGGATTTTCGGGTCTACTACCTTGTACGCTCTCGGGACTACGCCGCAATGGACAATCAGTTCCGCGCGCTGGGTCTGGATGAATGGTATCACCTGCATTGCGACGATACCGATGGTCCGTTCGATCTGGCGCTGGTGATGCAATCCATGCCGATGGGTGCTGATGTCTATACCTGCGGCCCCGAGCCGATGCTGAACGCCGTGTTGGAGTCTGGCACCGCCCTGCGCGGTGGTGCGATCCACTTCGAACGGTTCGCTGCCGTTTCGGATATCGAGCACGCGCCCAATGACAGTTTTGAGATCGAGGTTCAGTCCACTGGGGTTGTCTACACGGTGTCACAGGACGAAACGATCCTCGAAGTACTCAAAGCCAACGGTGTCCATGTGGATTTCGGCTGCTCCGAAGGACTCTGCGGGTC
Organism: Ruegeria sp. BF7; assembly: GCF_056538605.1. Classification (NCBI taxonomy): domain Bacteria; kingdom Pseudomonadati; phylum Pseudomonadota; class Alphaproteobacteria; order Rhodobacterales; family Roseobacteraceae; genus Ruegeria; species Ruegeria sp. BF7. Next base: position 118,677 of record NZ_JBQFTM010000008.1, read on the forward strand.
GTGCATGGTCGATGTTGTTGAAGGTGAAGTGGATCATCGCGATGACATTCTGACCCCTGAGGAGCAGTCTACGAACAGCTATCTCTGCACCTGTGTATCAAGGGCAAAATCCGACCGTCTGGTATTGGCGCTGTAGCGGCATTGCCAAGTTGCTCCCTGCTGTAGACTGGACTAACCGATGCGGATGAAGAGACCGACGATCATGCCTCGCCTGAAAGGCTTTAGTTTTCGTCGCGAAATCATCGCCTATGCGGTTTGGGCGTATCACCGATTTGCACTCAGAACGGTTGGAGTCGAGGATCCGCTCGCCGAGCGCAGCGTGACCGTTAGTCGGGAAAGTGTCCGGCATTGGATCAACCGTGTTGGCCGCCGTTTCGCCGATTGCATCAGGTGCGACAGGCCTGCGGCTGCTGACAAGTGGCATCTGGACAAGGTTGTCATCTCGATGGGCGGTGAAAGATTTTGAATCTGGTGGGCGGTTGATGCCAATGACAACGTGCTCGATATCCTGGTGCAGAGGCAATGCAATGCGAAAGCCGCCTGACGTTTTTGAAACGACTGACCGACCGGTTCGGCGATCTGCGTGTCATCGTCACCGACAAACTGCGCAGTTACGTCAAGCCGATCAAAGAACTATGTCCGGGCGCCGACCATCGGCGCACACGGGATCAAACACTCGGGCTGAAGGATCGCGCCGGCCGGCGCAAAAACGCAAAAAGCTGATGGACCGCTTCAAATCTCCGAGACATGCTCAAAGGTACCATTCCGCTCACGACCAGAGGAACACCATGTTTCGCCCCCGCCGCTATCGCCTTTCCGCCAACTCGTACCACCACGCCGGATCGGGTGCCCACGATCTTTGGAATGGCTAGCCCTCGAGTTGACCACCTGACTGCGCCGTCTTCGGCACTTTTCAACCGCTGCCAAACAACTTGGCAATGCCTCCCTGACAGTCGTGGCCGATTGGCGCTGCCCAAAAAACTGGGTAGCTTTTTCATTCGATGGCGACACGTCTGGCCACGCGATAGATCATCACGAAGAAGACCGGCACAAAGACCACGCCCAGCACGGTGGCCGAGATAACGCCGCCCATCACACCCGATCCCATTGCCGTTCGTCCCCCGGCGCCTGCCCCCGAGGACAGAACCAACGGCAGAACACCCAGAGAGAACGCCATCGAGGTCATCAGAATGGGCCTGAACCGCTGATGCGCCGCGTCCTTGACGGCTTGCAACAAGGGTTCTCCGGCTACGACCTTGTCGCGGGCGAACTCAACGATCAGGATCGCGTTCTTGCCGGTCAGACCAATCACCGTCAGCAGTGCGACCTGGAAATAAACGCCGTTTTCGAACCCACCCAGCCAGGCCCCTACCAGCGATCCGGTCACGCCGATCGGCATGGCCAGCATCACGGCGAAAGGAATGGTCCAGCTTTCGTAGAGCGCCGCAAGACACAGGAACACGGCGGCAAGTGACAGGGCATAGAGCATCCCTGCCTGATCCCCGGACTCCCGCTCCTCCAGTGACAGGCCCGTCCAAGCGATCTGGTAGCCCGGCGGCAATTGCTGCGCCAGCGCCTCAATCTCGGCCATGGCTTCACCGGTGGTGAACCCTGGCGCAGGGCTGCCCTGCAACTGAATGGCCGAAACACCATTATAGCGGTACAGACCCTGCGGACCGAATTGCCAGTTCGCGGAAGAAAAGTTGGACAGCGGCACAAGACCACCTGAATCATTGCGGACCCGCCAGGCCTCGATATCTTCGGGGACCATGCGATAGGGTGCATCCCCCTGAACATAGACGCGTTTGATCCGGCCCCGGTCCAGAAAGTCGTTCACATAGCGCCCAGCCCAGGCCACCGATAAAAGCTCACCCACTTCCTGCGCAGAGAGGCCCATTGCACCTGCGGCGCGCCAGTCCAGATTGATGTTGAACTGGGCCGCGTCCTCAAGCCCGTTGGGACGGATCGAGGCAATTTTCTCACTTTGCCCCGCAAGACCCATCAGTTGATTTCTCGCCTGTACCAGCTCTTCATGGCTTTGGCCGTCACGGGCCTGCAAATAAAAGTCAAAGCCGCTGACGTTACCAAGTTCGATCACCGCAGGGGGAACAATGGGGAACACAAACGCTTCCTGAATTTGCGAGAATGCTCCAAAGGCCCGACCCGCAATGGCTTGAGCGCTTCGATCAGGGGTATTTCGTTCGTCCCAATCCTTCAGGCTGATGAACGCAATACCCATGTTTTGGCCCTGCCCGGCGAAGCTGAAGCCACGCACGGTAAAGACAGAAACGACGTTTTCAGTCTCATTCTCCAAATAATACTGCTCAATTTGTTCTAGCACGCCCTCAGTCGCCTCAGCGGTAGAGCCCGTCGGCCCCTGGACCAGAGTGAAAAGGATACCCTGATCCTCTTCGGGCAAAAACCCGGTCGGCGTGCGGGCAAACAGAAATACCATGGCGGCACCGATCAGCAGATAGATAAGCCCCACACGCAGCGGACGTCGGATCGAGAATCCGACCAGTGACGAATAGCTTTCTGTCAACCGGTCGAACCCGCGGTTGAACCATCCAAACAGGCCGCGATCGCGTTTGTCATGGTCGGGTTTGCGCAAAAGCGTCGCGCACAGGGCGGGTGTCAAGGTCAGCGCAACCACAACTGACAGCATCATGGCCGAGACGATGGTGATCGAGAATTGCTGGTAAATTACCCCGGTGGAGCCACCGAAGAACGCCATCGGGATGAACACTGCCGACAGCACCAAGGCGATGCCGACCAATGCACCGGTAATCTGACCCATGGATTTCTTGGTGGCCTCGTAGGGGGAAAGTCCCTCTTCCTCCATGATCCGTTCGACGTTTTCGACCACGACGATGGCGTCATCCACCAGCAGACCGATGGCCAGAACCATTGCAAGCATGGTCAGTGTGTTGATCGTGAACCCAAAGATCGAGATGATCGCGAATGTCCCCAACAACACGACCGGCACAGCGAGGGTCGGAATAATCGTTGCGCGCAAGCTCTGCAGAAATAGGAACATGACGAGGAAGACCAGAACGATCGCCTCGATCAGCGTGTGGACGACTTCTTCAATCGAGATCTCGACAAAGGGGGTGGTGTCGTAAGGTACGACATATTCTACGCCGTCCGGGAAAAAAGCGGAGACTTCGTCCAGCTTGTGCTTCACGCGCTCGGCTGTATCGAGTGCGTTGGCACCCGAGGCTAGCCGGATCGCCATACCCGCGGTGGGCTTGCCGTTGAACCAGGCGGATGTGGTATAGCTTTCGGCTCCTATCTCCACCCGCGCCACATCACGCAGCAGAACAAGCCCGCCGTCGGTTTCTGCGCGCACCACGACCTGTTCAAAGTCTTCCGGCGTCGACAGCAGCGACTGCGCTGTGATCGTGGCGTTAAGGGCTTGCCCCTCGACCGCAGGCAAAGCGCCGAAGGACCCCGCCGAGACCTGAGCGTTTTCTTCCGAAACGGCCTGTACGATATCCGTGGGCGTCAGCTCGAATGCGGCCAGTTGTTCTGGGTTCAGCCAGATCCGCATCGCATATTGCGCACCAAAGACCTGAACGTTGCCGACACCCTCCAGGCGGCTGAATTCATCGACCATGTTCGATACCATGTAGTCTGACAAATCCACAGCATCGAGGCGATCGTCGGTCGAAACAAGCGCCGCAACCAGAAGGAACCCGCCCGAGGATTTTTCGACGACAACACCCTGACGTTGAACGATTTCCGGCAGCAGCGGCGTCGCCTGACTCAGCTTGTTCTGAACCTGCACCTGCGCAATGTCCGGGTCGGTTCCGGTTTCAAAGGTCAGCGTCACCGTGGAAGACCCGGTCGATGTAGAAGACGAGCTGATGTATCGTAGCCCGTCGAGCCCGGTCATCTGTTCCTCGATCACCTGAGTTACGGTATTGTTTACGGTCTGGGCCGAGGCGCCGGAGTAGGAGGCGCTAACCTCGACCGTGGGTGGCGCGATTTGCGGATATTGCGCCACCGGCAAGTTGAAGACAGCCAAAGTGCCGATGCCCATCAGCAGGATGGAAATGACCCATGCAAATACAGGTCGGTCGATAAAGAAACGTGCCATAGGGAACTTTCACATCTGGTTGCGGGAGGCTGAGCGCTGCAGTCCGTCAGCGCGGTTCAGGACTCCGGTTCCTCGGTTGGCGCAACCGTCGCGCCGACCCCTATCTTTTGCAGCCCCGCAACGATCAGGCGGTCGCCGGCTTCAAGTCCGTCCGTCACGATCCATTTGTTGCCCTCGGTGCCCCGGACCGTAAGGATCCGTTCGACGACGGTGTTGTTGTCGTCTACCACCATCGCCGTCGGCTGACCGCGCCGGTTGCGCGCGACGCCCTGCTGCGGTGCAAGCACCGCGCCCCGCAAAACTTCGACCGGCAGATGCGCGGTGACATACATGCCCGGCAGGACAATCTGGTTGGGGTTCGGGAATTCAATCCGCAGTACCGAAACACCAGTCTGCGGGTCCACCTGCGGCTCTGCCGCAAGGACCGTACCGGTCTGATCAAAGGTCGATCCATCCGCCAACGACACCGTCACCGTCGGGTCAATCATCTGCAACGCTGCCGTCTGCGATGCAACGGCCCGATTGAAACGCAACACATCCTGAGTGGAAACGGCAACGTCCACATAGACACGATCGATCTGCCGGATCACGGCCAGCGGTTCAGCCTGTTGTGCGGTCACCAGCGCGCCTTGCGTGGCCAGCGCACGGCCTACGCGGCCTGAAAGGGGCGCGCGGATCGTTGTGTGTTGCAGGTCGATCTTTGCGGTTTGCAACTGAGCCTGTGCCACCAGCAACGCGGCCTTGGCTGCGTCGCGCTCTGCCACGGCACTGTCAACCGCCTGTTGGCTGGCCACGTTGCGCAGCAACAGCTCGGCCACGCGCTTTTCTTCCTTTTCAGCAGCGGTCAACCGAGCCTCGGCCTGAGCAACGCTTGCGGTGGCCTGCTGGACCTGTGCGTCATAGACGTCGTCGTCGATGCGATACATCGCATCACCTTCCTGAACAGTACTGCCTTCCTGAAACAGACGCTCGACAACGATCCCGGACACCTGTGGCCTGACCTCTGCCACACCCAACGCGGCAACGCGGCCCGGCAATTCCGAAAACAGGGTCACGTCCTGTGCTTCCAGCGTTATAACGGTCACCGGCACAGGATTGTTAGATTGCGCAGTGGCCAATGATGCCAAACCGGAAAGCAATGCAGTCAATGACATAAGCAGGAAGGCTCGGGTTCTGAGCATTTTTCGCATCTCCGTTCGGTGTTGTTATCCAAAAAAATGGTCGTGATATGAGCGGCGTCTGGGGTTGTGCCGCGTGTAGGCAATTGTTCCAGCTAGGCGGCACAGAATGGAAATCCATCAGGCGGAATTCTGCAACGCACTTCCTTCCCATAAATTCCTTACTAAGAAAGGCAATAAACTTTTTATCCTCGGCTCGTCCACTTCCCGCCTTCACAAGCCACTGTGCATATTCGAACACGTTGTCGCCTCGCCCGCCGGAAGACCGATTTTTCCCGGCGCCATCTGCAATCAAGTCCTTTCCGCTCCCACCTTTCAACAGGTCGTTGCCGCTGCCGCCCGATATCCGACCATCGCCCCGGTCGCCTTTGACAAAATCGTCGCCCTCGCGGCCCGGGATCATGCCCTTGTCGCGCGTGCCGGTCAGGGCATCCGAGCCAAAGGTACCGATCTCGCCGTTGCCGTTTAGAACGCCCAGTTACCCAAGCAGGAAATTGGCATAGTCGAACCCGTTATTGGGCTGACGTCCGGTGAAGATTTCCGGGTTCAGCAATGGGTTGAAGCCAAGGTCTGTTGCCCCGGTCACCAACCCTGTCAGTCCGACGCAATCCGTGCAGTTGTTCCCTGATTAGACGATTCCGTCGGTTTGGAATTTGCTTACTAATCTCTCCTCCAGTTTCCGCAGGGGGTTACTGTCGAAGCCAAGCGGATGACCTGGTTGGCATTGCCAAGTTGTTTCCCGCCGTGGACCGGACTAACCGATGTGGATGAAGAGATCGACGACCATGCCTCGCCTGAAAGGCTTCCGCTTTCGTCGCGAAATCATGGCCTGTACGGTTTGGGCGTATCACCGGTATGCAGTCAGCACGGTTGACGTTGAGGATCTGTTCGCTTGGCGTGGCGTGACCGTTAGTCGGGAAAGTGTACGGCATTGGATCAAACTTATTGGTCGCCAGTCGTTTTCTCAAACAACTGACCGACCGGTTCGGCGAACCGCGTGTCTTCGTCACCGACAAACTGCGTAGCTACGTCAGGCCAATCAGAGAACTATGTCCGGGCGTCGACCACCGGGCGCACACGGGGTTGAACAATCGGGCTGAAGGATCGCACCGGCCAGCGCAAAAACGCAAAAAGCTGAGGGGTCGCTTCAAATCTCCGAGACATGCCCAAAGGTTCCTTTCCGCTCACGACCAGAGGAACATCATGTTCCGGCCCCCCCCCCCGCTTTCGCCTGTCTGCCGTCGCTCTCGCCGCAGTTGTCATTTTTTGGCTATGAAACAAGAACGAGTCCTGACCCTGGGCCTCGTTGAGGCCGCTATCGATACTATTGTTGCGACTGCCTGCATTCAATTGTGCTCAGCCGTAATCAATTCGATAAACTGAGAAACGGTTTCTTGCGGAACACCGGCTGCTTCAAAGATCGCGGCAGCAAAACTCACAGGCGCTGTTCCAGAAGCGGTAATAAGTCGATCTGCTGAGACCGCCGAAGCACTTTGAACGTAGTGCGATACGCCATCATATCCCTCGGCATTCTTGACTAAAAACTCGGTATCGTTTGAAGTATGCGGCTTCTCGTTCAGCAATCCAGATCTGGCCAGGGCTAGGGTGCCACCACAAATCCCCCCTATTGGAACGCCTTTTTCATTTTGAGCCACAAGCAGGTCCGAAATGTCCGGCGCGGTATCAGAATCCCACACGGTGCCACCAATGACTGCCACTACATCCGGTTGCCAATCGACCAGATCGCTCAATCCTTTGGAGACAACAACTGTCAATCCGCCCATCAAGATCAATTGCCCTGGAGTAGGAGAAAAGTACATCACATTGAGCCCATAAAATGAACCGCCGATACCACCTATCAAGGCGTACTCCCAGTCAGCGAACTCGTCTGTAAGTATCAGCGCAACTTTCACCATTTTGCTGTGCCCCTTTGAATCGCAGGAAGGAACGTATAGGGAACACTATGGACATGCAACGTAGCTGAGTCATCAAACATCCACATCCTTCGGTCCTGTGACCTAAGCAATCTTACCGGGTCAGCCTTCAAGCAGTTTTGTTTTTGAAGGCAGGTCGGACTCCGCTTATTCTGACGACGGATGATTTAAACTGGTTATTGGAGGAAGTATTATGTCCGTTCCACAGATTGTTACCGTCGTTGGCTGTTTTTCCGTATCCGCAGCGAATGCGGAGGCATTTCGAAAAAACTGTGCGGAAATGATAGAACTGCGCAGTCAGGAACCTGGCCATGTGGCGTCGGCCTACAGTTTTGGCAAGGATGGGACGGCCGCTTCACGCGAAGATTACGAGAGCGCTGACGCAGTGAACCGCCATATGGAATTGGGCACACACATCTTTGAAAGGACACAAGCCTTGGTCGAGATAACCGGGGTAGAGTTGCATGGTCCCAAGGCTGAGCTTGAAAAACTGCGCGATTTGTTCAGCGGGATGTCTCCGAGATTCTATGAGACCGAGTTTGGGTTTCGGCGGTAGATGGGTTTGACTGTTTGATTGATGCCAAGGCCGTAATGCTTAGCCCATCATCGTGAGGGCCGTGTTTTCAGGCCCAAAGAAGACGTGGACGCCTGCTCCCTTTTTGTGGGTGCGACCCTTTGAGCCTGCACCTGTGTAAGGGGAAACCAATCCGATGCTGCTTGAGTTGCTGGTTCACGGCAGTCCAGTTTTTTCAGTTTCAACACCGGCAAAGCTTTGGAATTTGACAAAAACCGCACGACTGCGACAATGGAAAGCCCCACTTGCGATAGGCGGGGACGGATCAAAGGATGGGAAGACGCCGTTTTTTGACTCGTATTCTTCCGACCACATTCGGGACAAGCATCCGGATGCGCAGCCTGTCCAAAAATGTGGAGGCAAAAACCGTCGAACGTGAGAACAACAAAGTACTAACGGTAAAGGAAATGGAGATTCTGGCTGCCTGGTGTTCAACTATCGTGCCGGGTGCAGGAGACGCCGGGGTGGCAAAGTTTGTCGATCAAAGCCTTGCAGGAGATCGGGCTTCGTCGCGACTGCTCTTGCGGTACCTCAATGCCAGCGACATGGCGGGGTTTTACCGTCTGGGTCTCGCCGGAATCGAGCAGGAATGTACCCACCGGTTTAACCTGCCATTTGTCCAAATAACCAAGAGTCAGAAGATGGAATTGGTTGAGGCGGCCGTAACCTCGGATATGCAGATCTGGACCGACCCGGATCCGAATTTCTTCTATTTCATTTCACGAAGTGACGCGGTGGATGTGGTTTATGGCACGCAGGCGGGGTTTTCGGATCTGAACATCCCCTATCTGGCGCATATTCAGCCACCGCGACCCTGGTAACGAATTGACCGCATATGTGCTAAACCAAAACGCGGGGAACCAATGGCGAAAGCGGCACATGACAAAGTTGAAGTCGTAATTGTCGGTTCTGGCATCGCTGGCAGCACGATGGCAGCCGAATTGGGTGAGGCGGGGTTTGATGTACTGGTGCTTGAGGCCGGACCAGAGCGCTATCTGTCTGAAATGGTCAGCTCGCAAATCTGGTCGCGGAGGCTCAGATGGGCCGGGCCGGAAGTTCTGGAAACAGGTGACCTTGTGGGGGCGGCGAATTTTGCCATGGGTTGGGGGACCGGTGGCGCGGGCCTGCATTGGTACGCGAATTGGTACCGGCTGCATCCGGACGACTTTCACGTCAAATCTATGTACGGACGAAGTCTGGACTGGCCCATAGGATATGATGATCTGAAACCATGGTATGACCATGCGCAGTCCTATTTCGGGGTATCAGGAGACGACGATCCGCATGCGCCATCAGCGGCGCCTTATCCCATGCCGGCCATTTCCTTATCCAAACAGTCGCAGGCAATCAAACCAGGTTTTGATGCAGAAGGTTTGAGGCTGACGACAAACACTTTGGCGGTGAATTCCGTCCCGTATGCCGGGAGAGCGGGTTGCCTGCTTGACGGCTGGTGCGATGCTGGGTGTCCGATTGGAGCATTGGCGAACCCATTGGTGTTGCAATGGCCACGGGCGCGAAAGGCTGGGGTTAAACTGCGCCACAATGCCTACGTGGCACGGGTTGAAACAGACCCTTCAGGATCGAAGGCAACCGGTGTTGTATATCTTGATGAGCAGGGCCGTGAAAACCTGCAACCCGCCGACATTGTCATCTCGGCCTGTCATACAATCTGGAATGCACGGCTGCTGCTGTTGTCTTCCAGTGACAAGCATCCCGATGGGCTTGGCAATGGAAGCAAGACACTGGGGCGGTATTTCATGTCCCACGCCCTCACAACCATCCACGGGCTGTTTAACCAGGAAACAGAACCGCATTTGGGTGTATCTGGCGCCAATTCACTCTGCTTGGAAGGCTATGACGACAAACAACCAGCACAAGATGCCTTCGGTAGCCGCGCCTGGCTGGTAGGACAGGCAGCAAAACCAAACGATCTGTTGGGGACTGCTCTGGCAAAGCCGGAATTGTTTGGCGCGGCTCTGGATGCATATTTGCGTCAGGCCAGTTTGCACTACGGAAACATGGCCGTGCTTTGCGAGGAGGATGGCATTCCGGAGAATTGCATCAAACTCGACGCATCAAAACATGATCGTTATGGATTGCCGCAAGCGCATGTGAGTAATTCGCTTCCGCGGGCGAATGCGTCCAGATCAGAGCTGGCCAAAGAGGAGGGCCTGCGCATCTTCAAGGCCGCAGGGGCCAGTGACGCCTGGGCAGGGCCGCGAAACCCAATGCACATGATGGGTGGTACAATCATGGGCGATGACTCGTCGGCGTCGGTAACGAACTCCTTCGGACAGGCGCATGAAGTCGATAATCTGTTTGTCGCTGGCGCAAGCCTGTTTCCCACACCCGGCGCGGTCAACCCTACCGCTACTCTGGCCGCATTGGTGTTCCGCACAGCAGATTACATTCGCACCCATCGATCAGAACTGCTGCCCTAAAGGGAGCTGCGAGGGGGCGACCGCCCCTGCCTTCGGAGGTGTCGGGCAGTGATTGAAACCAGCGGTTTAGCACACTGTCTGGTGACCAGAACGCTGTCGAGCTGACGGTTGTCGCGCAAACTATTGGAGCGGCCAGAGGCAGGGATATGCTGGACACACTTATCCCAAGTTTTCAGCGAATTGACGAAACCCAGAGGTTTACGGCAAATCGAGTTGGCCCTTGCGGATCGTTCTGGCGACTTCGATCAGCACTAATCTCTTCCAAGTCACGATAAGGCACAGTGTACCGCAAAAAGAAGTATTCAGCGTACCAAACCGCTTCCTTGAGGAAGTGGCAGCCCTTCAATGAGGCCATTCGGAAACCTGTTCGCGATGGATTTGAAGGTAGCAAATACCGAACACACATTCTCGTCAATCAAAGCCAAATGTTTGCGACACATCCGGTTTTTTTCGCGCAACGCGGGTAGGGGGTTTGCAATACGAAAAAATTAGGGGTTGTGAAAATGTTGCGTCGCGAATTCATAGAGAGGACAGCGAGAACGTCAACACCTTCAGAACCTCACTGGCGAACTATCGCAAATTTCATCAACAAAGCAGTGCGCCGCTGAGGTCGAAGTGTTTGGGAAACATTGCACGTAAAAACCGAAAAACAATTCTCATTGCCTCGTTGCGATCAAAGGAATCCGGGTGGAGTAGATAATCGGTCCACATACCTTCTAGCATTGCTAGTGTGCCGTGCGTGGCGTCCCGTGCAACCTGATTGGGGTGTTCATTTCCGGCTTCTTTCGCAATTCGCAAGAATGCGTTGAAGATCAGATTCCGAAGTTTTGCATCGCGTGTATCTGAAAAGGCCGCAATCGCCGCTCTGTTTCTGGCTTCACCTCGAAATGCGTACCAGATTGAAACATTCTTCTTGTTGAGGATGGCTTCACTCAAATCACCCCGAACAATCATCTCAATATGTTCTTGACCAGTTTGCCCGGTCGTTTCCAACATGGCATGGATGCCATCGTAGTATTGCTCGGAAGAGTAGCGGGCCGCCTCGTCCACCAGATTGTCCTTGCCGCCGAAATGAAGGTGAATCATCCCGCGGGACAAGTCGGCACGTTGAATGATCTCGCTGACTGACGTCTCAGAAATTCCCTTTTCTGCAACCGAGTCGAGGACTGCCTCGATAAGAGACAGGCGGTTTCGTTCTCGTATCTGTTGGCGTCTTCCAGTCATTTGATCAGGCGGTTCAGTTTGTTTTCAAGCTCTTGCGGTGCCTTCTAGCGGCGTTTGTGAAATTGGCCAGCCCCGTTGTGGAATTATCAGTTGACACAGCTAGCCCGAAAATTCCAGAATTAAATGGACGATTGTCCATTTTGTGATGGGAATCGTCTCGCCATTGAAAGCAATGTTCAGCAGGGAAGCATGGCCGGAGTCTTTAGAAGTGAAGCGGGCAAAGGCCTGGCATTGAGCGCCCCTGCGACGCTCTATGTTGGCCTGCTTGTGGCCGTGCCTCTTTGCATTCTTGTCGCCTACAGCTTTTGGACTCAGACCTATGTCGAGATTGACCGCACGCTGACATGGGCGAATTACCAAGAGGCGTTCACCGATCCCTTGGTCCGACACCTGATGATCCGTTCAGTTGCAATTGCCGGGGCGGTGACACTGGTAACGGTCTGTCTGGCCTATCCGATTGCCTACTTCATCGCATTTCGGACGCAAAAAAAGACCCTCTGGCTATTGCTGATCACTATTCCCTTTTGGAGCAGCTACCTGCTGCGTGTGTTCAGCTGGAAGCTGATCCTTGGATTCAATGGGGTGATGAACTCCGCTTTGATCTCATTGGGGCTGATACAGGAGCCGCTGACTTTCCTGCTCTACAACGAGTTCGCCGTTGTTCTCACGCTTGCGCATGCCTGGGCGCCATTTGCGATATTGCCGATTTATGTGTCGCTGCAGAAAATCGACCGCAGCCTGTTAGAGGCCGCAACCGACCTTGGATGTAGCAAGTTGGAGAGATTTGTCCGCGTGACATTGCCCCTGACTGTGCCGGGGATCATCGCCGCCTGTCTGATCATTTTCATCCCAACCGTTGGCGACTACGTCACTCCGGCATTGGTCGGTGGGTCACAGGGCAAAATGGTGGCCAATCTAATCCAGGTGCAGTTTGGCGCCGCCAATAATTGGCCATTGGGTGCAACCCTGTCTCTGCTTGCTATGCTTTCGGTCGGTTGCGTCGCAATCCTGTTCGTGCTGGTTGTCACCGCACTGGGGCGGAGGATCAGATGACCAAAGCTATTCGTATCCCCTGGTTGCTTGTCTATGCAGTCGCCTACCTTGTGTTTCTTTATCTGCCAGTGCTGCTGTTGCCGCTGTTTTCCTTCAATGACGGAACCATCGTGGCTTTCCCGCTTAAGGGTTTTACGTTGAAATGGTACGCGCAATTGGGTCAGCAGGATACGTTGCTTCAGGCGATGGTGAACTCGCTGATCGTCGGCAGTGTGACCGCCCTGATGGCGACGTCTCTGGGTCTGTTCGCCGCGCGCGCCTATGTTCGGTACCGTTTCAAGGGGCGGGAGTTTTCCGAAGGCTTGGTCATGCTCCCGCTGGTGGTACCCGGCATCATTGTCGCTAGTTCGATGCTGGTACTGTTTATTAGCGTCGGGCTGAAACCTTCGCTGACGACGGTGATCCTGGGCCATGTCTTTGTGGCTTTGCCCTTTGCCGTATCGATCATGAAATCCGCCTTTGACGATTTCGACCAGTCGTTGGAGGAGGCCGCCTTTGACCTCGGCGAAAGCGTTGTGGGAACATTTAGGCGTGTCACTCTGCCAATCGTTGCACCGGGCATTATCGCCAGCCTTTTGGTCACGTTCACCGTGTCCTTCGACGAGTTCGTTCTAGCCTTCTTCCTGTCCGGAAACAGCCCGACACTGCCGGTCTATATCTGGAGTCAGATCCGCTTCCCGGCAAAACTGCCCAACACACTGGCACTTGGCTCGTTACTCTTGCTTTCGTCCGTTCTGCTGCTGCTGATTGCCGAATACTTCCGCCGCCGTTCCACCCAATCTTCTGATTGAAGCCAAAGGAAACAAACAAGATGAGCGAACAGAACATCATCGAGATTCAGGGCGTGGAAAAACGTTTTGGAACCTTTGTCGCTGTGTCCGATCTGAACCTCACCTTGAAAGAGGGTGAGTTCTTTTCGCTGCTCGGACCTTCGGGCTGCGGAAAGACAACCGCTTTGCGCATCATCGCGGGATTTCAGGATCACGAAGAGGGCGAGATCCGGATAGATGGTCGGACGATGGGTGAGGTGCCTGCCAACAAGCGGCCTACGAACATGGTGTTCCAAAGCTATGCAATCTTTCCGCACCTGAATGTGGGTGACAATGTCGGGTTCGGCTTGCGAAAGACAAAGCTCACGCGAAGTGAAATCAAGGAACGCGTTGCCGAGGCGCTTGAGATGGTTGAGCTCGGAGGCTTGCAGGATCGCAAGGCCAATGAGTTGTCGGGCGGACAACGGCAACGTGTGGCGCTTGCCCGTGCGCTGGTCATGCGGCCCAAAGTGTTGCTGCTGGATGAACCATTATCCGCGCTGGACAAAAACCTGCGCGAAGCGATGCAATTGGAAATGCGCCGCTTGCAACAAAAGCTTGGAATTACGTTCGTAATGGTCACGCATGACCAGTACGAAGCGATGACCATGTCCGACCGGATAGGAGTCATGTTCGCTGGGCAGCTCAAGCAGGTCGACAAGCCCGAGGTTTTGTATTCCCAGCCGTGCAACCGGGAAGTGGCCTCTTTCATCGGTGGAATGAACTTCCTGGATGCCGAGGTAACGGCTGAAAGCTCTGAATCGCTGGAGGTTAACGTTCAGGGATTTGGGCAGATGACAATCGGGGTGAACCCAAACGTTCAGGTGCATGACAAAGACCTGCTGGTCGGCGTTCGGCCCGAGCAATTGGAAATCAGTGCAGAAAGGCCAGATGGATACGACGCTCTTGTTCAGGGCGAAGTGTCGGACGTCGCCTTCTATGGTGAGAGCGTCCACTATTATGTGCGTGTCGATGGTCTAAAGGACAGCATCGCCGTTGCAGTGCCGAACTACTTTCACACGGTCGATCACAGCCGCGGCGACACTGTTTGGCTTGGTGTTCAAAGCGCCTCGGTAATTGATCTAGGCAAACGTGACTCTTTGGGAGGAGACAAATGAAAAAAGCAGCATCACTTGCGGCAGCAGTAGTTGCCACCTTTGCCGCCGGACAAGCGCAAGCCAACGCGGCAGATCTGACCGTTTTTGACTGGTCTGGATATGAAGATCAGGGCTTTTACGGCGATTACGTCGAAAAGTACGGCGGCGCGCCGAGCTATACTTATTTCGGCAGCGTGGAGGAGGCGTTCACCAAGCTTCAATCCGGGTTTGAGGCAGATCTGGCCCATCCCTGTACGGACGCCCTGAGAAAATGGGTTGCGGCGGACATGCTTAAGCCCATTGATACCAGCAAGCTGGAGAACTGGGACAAACTGATGCCCAAGATCAAAGAGGTTGATGGCATCACGATCGATGGACAGACCTATATGGTGCCTTTCGAATGGGGCAATACCGGCCTGATCTATCGCACCGATATGGTTTCGGCGGACGATGTTTCGCTGCAATTGCTTGCAGATCCTGCGTATCAGGGCAAAGTTGCGGTTCCGGATGCGGCATCCAGTGCTTTTGCCATGGCCGCGCTGGCGACCGGTGCCTCAAGCTATACTGATATGAGCGACGAGGAATTCCAGAAAGCGGCGGATTACCTGCGCGCAATTCACCCGAATGTTCGCTTTTACTGGTCTGACGCAGGTCAGCTCGATCAGGCGATTGCCAGCGGTGAGGTGACGCTGGGCTGGGGCTGGAACCAATCGGAGCTAAACCTGATCTGGAACGAAACTCCGGCAGTTATGATGCGGGATGTGGACAAGGGCATCGCCACCTGGGTCTGCGGTTATGTGCATCTGAAGTCCGCCAAACAATCGGATGAGCAGGTCTATGACATGCTCAACGCGCTCAGCTCTGCCGCAAGCGGTAAGTACATCATCGAAAGCTGGGGGTACGCCCATGCCAACGAGGACGCTTTCGCACAGGCCGACCCGGCTCTGATCGATACCTACGGGTTCTCGGACGTGGACAGCTTCTTTGAGGGCAGCTTGTTCTTCGATGCGGTCAACCCGGAACTGGAAGCAAAGATGTTGAAAGAGTTTGAGCGCATCAAGGCAGGTTTCTAGAGCCACCTAACAACACAGTCGGGATTGGTGGGACCTTAGCAAACCTGCCAATCCTACGGAACCAATTCCAATTTTTCTGGAGGAAGCGCGGCAATGTCAGGCGCTGACGGATATTCTGTTCTCTTTGAGCCGGTTCAGATCGGGCCCGTGACGGCCCGCAACCGGTTCTATCAAGTGCCCCATTGCAACGGCATGGGGCATCTTCGACCGCAGGCCGAGGCGGCCATGCGGGCGATGAAGGCCGAGGGTGGTTGGGCCGTTGTGTCCAACCAAGAGACCGAAATTCACCCCACTTCAGATTTGTCCCCATATGCGGAAAACCGACTTTGGGACGAACGGGATATTCCAGCGCTGTGCTTGATGACAGAAGCTGTCCATGCCAAGGGTTCGCTTGCGGCCATAGAACTAGCGCATAACGGTCACCATGCGCAGAACCACCTGAGCCGTGCGCCCTTGCTGGGCCCGTCAGAACTTGCCCTGCAAACCGCGTATCCCAAACAGGCTCGGGCAATGGACAAGGCGGACATCCGAGAGTTTCGCAAGTGGCACCGCGCGGCGGCACGACGTTCGCGCGAGGCGGGCTTTGACATAGTGTATGTTTATGCCGGGCATCACATGACGTTGCCGCACCATTTTCTGTTGCCACAGTTCAATGACCGGGCGGATGAATATGGCGGTTCTCTGGAGAACCGGGCGCGACTTACGCGAGAGCTTCTGGAAGAAACCAGAGAAGAGGTTGGGGACGATTGCGCCATCGCTCTCCGGTTCGCGGTGGATGAAATGCTCGGGTCTGACGGGATGCAGGCGCAGGAGGAAGGTCGAGCCGTCGTCGAACTGTTGGCAGAGCTTCCCGACCTTTGGGACGTGAACGTTGCGGATTGGAGCAATGACTCTGCGACGACCCGCTTTGAACCCCGCGACGGTTTTCAAACCTCATATATCGAGTTCGTCAAACAGGTTACTTCCAAGCCAGTGGTCGGTGTCGGCCGCCTTACGTCTCCGGATTTGATGGTGTCTCTGGTCAAGAAGGGCATCCTTGATTTTATCGGCGCGGCGCGACCATCCATTGCTGATCCGTTTCTTCCGAACAAAATCAAGGAAGGTCGCATCGAAGAAATCCGTGAGTGTATCGGCTGCAATATCTGTGTTTCATCGGATTCTCTGGGCGTCCCTATCCGGTGCACGCAAAACCCTACAATGGGCGAAGAGTGGAGGAGGAAATGGCACCCTGAGATCATTGAGCGCCGGGCGAAAGAGGAAGCTGCGCTTGTTGTCGGCAGCGGTCCGGCCGGGCTTGAATGCGCCATGCAGTTGGCGCGCCGGGGCTATGAAGTCACCCTGGCTGAAGCCAGGCAAGAACTGGGCGGCCGCGTCTTGCAGGAATCCAGCCTGTCCGGGCTGTCCGCCTGGAAACGTGTGACAGATCACAGGATTTATGACCTTCAGCAACGCGGGAATGTTCAGCTGTTCACCGATAGCCTTTTGTCGGCAAGCGATGTCGTCGAACTGGGTATTCCGAACGTCTTTTTGGCCACCGGTGCATTATGGCGACGCGATGGTCGCGGGAAATCTGCATTTCACGGCGTCTCAATAGACCCAGGCTCTCAAGTTTTCACTCCCGACGACATCATGTCCGACGCAGTGCCGGGGGGCGGCCCAATCATTGTCTACGATGATGATCAAGCCTATCTCGGTGGAGTTTTGGCGGATCACTTGGCTCAGGCCGGACGAGAGGTCGTCTTTGTAACGCCGGCCTCAATGGTCTCACCGTTTACCGAATTGACGTTGGAGCAGGCCAAAGTGCAACGCAGACTGCTGGAAAAAGGTGTGCAGCTTGCATTGTCCCAGACCTTGGCCAGCATCGCGCCCGAAACGGTGAAATTGCTTTGCGCTTACACGGGGCGAGAACAATCCATTGATTGCGGCTCGGTCCTTTTGGTGACGCAGCGCGCAAGAGAGACCACCCTGTATGATGAGCTTCTGGGCTTGGCCGACAGCCCTCTTAGTAAACTGGAATTGATCGGAGATGCCGCAAACCCCGGTTTAATAGCTGACGCCGTATACTCGGGTCACATGGCCGCTCGGAATTTCGAACGCGACGCAGGCGATATCGACCGAGATTTTTTTCGTCGGGAAATCGTCTCCCTTGAATCTATGTGAGGTGCGCTATGCCAAAAGATGACTTGCAAGTAATGCGCGATTTGATGGAAGCACAGCGAGAAGGGTTCGCTTTGCCGCGTCACTTCTATACGTCTCAGGCGGTTTACGAAAACGATATCAGCACGTTCTGGAACCGCAACTGGATCTGGGTCGGCCATGTCAGTCAAGTCGCTGAACCCGGTGATTATTTCCTCTTCGACTACGGGCCCGAGTCCATAATCATTGTTCGGGATCGCGCAGGCGAGGTGCGTGCGCATCTGAACGTTTGCCGCCACCGGGGATCGCGGGTTTGCATTGAACAGAAAGGCAAGGCGCGCAACTTCATATGCCCGTATCACGCGTGGACTTTTGACCTCAACGGCAAGCTGAGAAACGGACGAGCAATGGGGACAGATTTTGACCCGGGCCAATATGGGTTGTTCCCGGTTCAGGTGAAGATTTTCCAAGGCCTGGTCTTTGTCTGTGCGGCTGAAAATGCTCCACCGCTGGACGCTGCATTGGAAAGACTGGCCCCACTTTCAAAGCCGTTTGATTTTGAAAACCTGAAGGTCGCCCATGAGGCCTCATATCCGGTTCCGGCGAACTGGAAACTGGCGCTGGAGAATTACCTGGAATGCTATCACTGTGCGCCGTCCCATAAGGACTACTCTCGTAGCCATTCCCTGAAAGACCCGGCTCAAGTTCTGGAGTTCAGCGGGGCTCTGCATGAACGAATGGAGGAAGCCGGAATTCCAACGGAGGAACTCGACCTGACCGGAGAGAATGCGGACGCGCCGGGCGCAGATGTCTATTGGCGGCGCTACCCGCTGTTCCCTGGCTATTTGACAGGCAGTAAGGATGGCGCGCCTTTGGCGCCGCCTCTGGGTGAACTGAGAACCCATGACGGCGGTGCCACCGATTTGGGTGTCGGGACACTGAACTACTTCCTAGTCTATGCTGATCACGTGGTCGGTTATCGGTTTGTACCGCGTTCCTTGCAAGAAACGGATATTCAGATCGTCTGGTATGTTCGCGGCGACGCGGAAGAAGGTCGCGACTATGACAAGGAGGCCCTGACATGGCTCTGGCATGTCACGTCGCTCGATGACGAACGGATCATCCGTCACAATCAGGAAGGCGTAAATTCATACCATTTCGTCCCGGGGCCGCTGTCCGAGATGGAATGGAGCATTCCCGGTTTCTATCGCAACTACTTCAGCATGATCTGAGACGCGCATAATTCGGAGAAAAAAACATGACAGAACTAACGCAGCGCAGATCAAGACGGCGTGGGGGCGGGCGTGAGGCGCGCGCAGCAGTACGATCCAGTAACGCCCCTTCGCAGGCGATTTGGCCGGGTATTCCCGGTGGGCGATACAAGCCCCTGTCAGACGCGGACATGGCGCGTATTCACGAGGCCGCGCTTACTATTCTGGAACGAACAGGGGTAGGGGATCCCACGCAGGAAGTTCTTGATCTCGTATTACCCAAGGGGGCGACTTTGAACGAGCATGGCAGGCTGTGCTTTCCTCGGGCCTTGATGGAAGACCTTTTGGCCAAGGCCGCTAGTGAGTTTTATGTCCATGCGCGCGGATCGCGGGCTGGGAAGGATGATATGCACTGCACCAAGGATAAGGTGTACTACGCAAACTCCGGTACCGCTGTGACCACGTTTGACGCGGAAACGCGCAGTTACCGGCCATCAACACTCAAGGACATTTACGACTTCACCCGCTTGGTAGACCGGCTAGACAACATTCACATGACCGGTGACACGGTTTTGGCGACGGATGTGCCACAGGACTACGAGCATGACATGAGCATGCTCTATGCCATTCTGGCGGGTAGCGAGAAGCCTTCTTGCCTGACATTCCGTACACGCGAGCATATTCAGGACGCAATCCATTTGTTCGACCTGGCATCGGGAGGGGAAGGCAAGTTCCTTGAAAAACCCTCGGTCATTTTTGGTGGGTGCCCAATCGTTTCACCGCTCAGATTCGGGCGCGAGAATCTGGAAATCCTGATTGATACAGCGAAAATGGGGCTGGTATGCGACCTGGCTGTTCCGCCGCAAGCCGGGGCGACGTCGCCTGCGCCGCTTGCCGGGACCTTGGCGCAAGCCGTCGCCGAGACCCTGTCATGTGTGGCAATTGCCAACTTGATCAACCCTGGCACTCCGGTCGCCTTTGCGGCTTGGCCCTTCATCACCGACCTGCGCACCGGTTCGTTTACAGGCGGCAGCGGTGAACAGGCGTTGATCTCGGCCGCAGCCATTCAGATGGGCAATTTCTATAACCTGCCGACCAGCGTTGGATGTGGTATGACGGATTCCAAGATACCCGATGCGCAATACGGTCTGGAAAAGGCGCTGACCTTCGCGTTAGCGGCCCATGCCGGTGCTAACAGGCTGTGTGAATTCGGCGGAATGCTTGGCAGTCTGATGGGGTGCAGTTTTGAGTCCATGGTTATCGACAATGAGGCCGCGGGAATGATCTCGCGAACACTGCGTGGGATCGAGGTGAGCGACGACACGCTCTCAGTCGACGTCATCCATGAATGCGCAATTGATCCCGGTCACTTTCTCGGCAACCCGCAGACCTTGCAATATATGGAGACCGAATATGTCTATCCGACGCTGCTAGACCGGGAACTGACCGATACCTGGGAGAAAGCAGGTCGTCAGGATATGTTTGAGCGGAGTCGGTCGGTTGTGGACGATATCCTGTCCAATCACTACCCAAACTACTTTGGTAGCAAAGCCGATAAAGAGGTGCGGTCCAAGTTCCCGATTAAACTGCCACCTGAGGCGATGCGAGCGGGTTGAGCGCTGCGACTGGGAAGAAGGCATCGCATTTACAAGAGTGTGATGCCTTTCCGCTGCAAAACCTAAATCCTCAAAGCACCCTGTCGCGTCAGATCTTCGGTCGCCAGCTGTATGCCTTTTTCAAGGATGTCGAACATCTGGTTCAACTCGTCTTCTGTGATGATCAGTGGTGGGGAAAACACGCACATATTGATGATAGGGCGCAGGATCAGGCCGTTCTCTTGGCAATGCCGGTCAATCAATGCACCTACTGATTTATCAAAGTCCAACAGGTTTTCTGCTTTTGCGTCAGCAACACATTCAACGCAGCCCACCGGCCCCATACCATGCCGTCCTCTGTCATGACGTGAACACCAAGACCTCTTTCGGTAAAAGTTCATTCATTCAGACCGAGATGCGACATTCCCTCCCACGGGTGCAGGAAGTGCTTGTTGTCCCAGTCGCGTACAGATTGAAAGTTGAAATTGAAAAGGGTCATGCGCCACCTTATTGTAACATGTTTCACAAAATGAACAAACATTCATTCAATGCCAATCCTTGATCTTTTGATCCGCTAGATGCGACAAGACCAAAAGCGGCACCCCAGCGAAGGACAAGTGAGATTACTCTCGAGCCAGATAGCCCAACCAATGCCCGAGATCTGAGCAAGTTGCAGAACCGAGAGCAGCTGATCCAGGCGGCTGCAGACGCTATTCACGAATAAGGAATTCGCGGATCGACCTCGGCTAGGATCCAGGAATTATCCGGATTGTCTCGGGGAATGGTAAACCTTCATTTTGGTTCTAAGGAGAAGCTGCTGCTCGCTGTGGCAGAAGAATTGTCAGAGCGCTACGCGGGGCAGTGGAGAGCAATAGCAGACGATCCAAAGTTGGACGCGGCCCAAAAGCAGATTTCTATCATAAAGGCGGACTTCGATCCCTTCGTTCTTAATCCACGGGATGTTTCGATCTGGTTTTCGTTTCGGGCTGAAGCGCTCTCGAATCCACACATCTTTCCTTTGATCGACTCGCGAGACAAAGGTTTTCGAGCCGTGATCCTGGAACTATTTGAGGAGATAAATAGCGAAGGTGAGTACAAAGACATCGACGGCAAACTTGCCGCAGACGCAATGATTGCACTGTTAGAAGGACTCTGGACCGATTACCACTTGCACTCAGAGATTTTCAAACCCGAGGAGGCTTTGAAGATCTGTCTGTTTGTACTGCAGTCAGTGTTTCCAAAGCACTTCAGCACTCAGCAGTCCATGCGTGAACGTGACTAAAAGGTTAGGCTCGAAGCGGGTACATTGCGCCTCTCCGACCAACGGGCGCGCCGCGTGAGGTCTCAACAAATGAGCCAGAGCATCTTCAACGCTGTCGGCTCAATCGTCCGCTTCAATAAATGATGTGTATGCTGCCTAACGACGAGATCGGTTTCTCAAGGATACGTGCGACGCCTCTCTGGTCAGGCGCCGCATGTGATAGTTTAATTATCGGTCACGTCCGAAATCCACGTTCCCGCTGCAACAGCTCGTGGAAGCCCAAGCGGGCCAATCGCCAAAAGCGCGACCTGCCGCAAGTCTTCAGCAGGAATTCCTTCGGCTAGCCCTCGGCGGCTATGTGAATGTACGGCACCTTCTGACGCGGCGCCAATCGCGAGTGCCAGTTTGACAAGCCGGCGTTCGCGTTCCGTGAGGTTCCCGGCCTGTGCGGTCGCTGATCCAAGTGCGGCATATGCATCCCAGATGTTGGGGTGTTTTGCAGCAAGCGCCCCTGCGGCGCCGGGCAGATCTTTGGTCATTTCAATCTCTCCTTTTCGTTAGCTCATGCCTTCGGAAATGATTTCTTCAAATGCGTTCTTGGCTTTCTTTGGCATTTTGGCATCGAGGAACCCTTCCTGCATATCAGAAGCGCCGACCTCAATGACCATTACCATACCCATCCCGAGATGCGGTTTGCATTTAACCCCGATCATGCCATCGGCAGTCAGTTCAACCTCAACTTCTTCATTGATCTTGCCTACGAAAGGCTCTTGCCCTTCGGGAACCATACCTTCGACGGTTTCGGCATTGTGACCTTTGTCCGCTGCGCGGAAGACCACGATATCACCGACCTGAGCAGAGACAAATCGCGGTTCAAACACCATTGTTCCAGCTTCGCCTCGGTTCAGCATCTGGACCTCTATGGTTTCGGCAAGGACCGAAACCGGGGCAAGAGCCAGCAGGGTGGCTGTGGTTAGAGATTTGAGTTTCATCTTACGTTTCCTTGTGAGGTTTCAAGAGGTTCATCCGCCAAGTGCGGACATATGGCGCGCCACGGCGGGCTGTGACATTTGGGAAAGGTCGAAGCGGTGGCGCTCGGGCTTCATCAGTAACGCGCTTCGAATGGCGTACGATGCCTCGTCCTCGGATCGGCGCAGGGGCGCGCGCAGGTCAACCGAACCCTCGTCACCCATGCAGGTATAAAGGCGTCCGGTGCAACTGACCCGCACCCGATTGCAGAGCGCACAGAAGTTGCAGGACATCGGGGAAATCAACCCAAGCTGGCCACTTGTCTCTGCGACCTGCACATAGCGCGCCGGACCGCCAGAGTTGCGGTTTATTGGGGTCAGCGTCCATCGGCGCGCCAGGTCCGATTGCAGATCACGCAGGGAGAGCACGCTGTCATTTCGGTCCAGACCAGTATCGCCCAGCGGCATTTCCTCGATCAGCGTCAAGCCCATGCCGCGCCCATGGGCAAAGCGGATCAAATCGTCGACTTCGTCTTCGAACGCGCCACGGCTGGCAACCGCGTTCAACTTGACCCGTAGGCCCGCGTCCTGCGCGGCATCCAGCCCGGCCAGAACCATGCGAATATCACCAAGTCGGGTCAGGCCGCAGTATCGATCCGGGCTCAGCGTGTCGAGCGAGACGTTGACTCGCTTTACCCCGCAAGCCGCCAAACCATCTGCATGGCGCGCCAGCAATGTGCCGTTGGTGGTGAGTGTCAGTTCATCAAGCGCGCCGGACCGCAGATGCCGCGACACATCCTGAAACAAATCCATCACATCGCGGCGCACCAGAGGTTCGCCACCGGTAATGCGCAGCTTGCGCACACCACACCGAATGAAAATGTCGCTGAGGCGGGCCAGTTCTTCGAGGCTCAAAAGCTCGCGCTTGGGAAGAAATGACCTCTTCTCGGCCATGCAATAGGTGCAGCGCAGGTCGCAGCGGTCGGTGACCGACAGGCGCAGATAGGTGACGGTTCGGCCAAAACCATCGACCAGCGGAGTTAGCGTTTCTCGCGCTTTTCTTTTGGATGTCGAAGATGCGCCAATGCGCGCAGTTTTAAGGGGGCTCAGGCCAAAAGGGTCGGCATTCTCACCGCAACCACTGCTGTTTGTGTTGTCCAGCATCGGACCCTCCTGCATGTGATGGGGATTTTTTAAAGTTTTGCGTGGCCGGGCGTTGCCCCGGCCACGCTGGTCTTCGGTGCCTTAGTTGGCGTCGGCCGCGTTCATCATCAGGTATTCCATGACGAGTTCACGTTCGCTGTCATCAAGGCCGGCCCGTTCGAACATGGACGGCACGATGCCTTTCCACTGTTGTTGCGTGTAGTGGGTCACTTCCCGTGGGGCGTGACAGACAGTACACCGCTGGAAGAACATCTTCTCGCCCGGAGTCATGTCGGCGTAGAGGGATGCCGTCAAAGCTTCGAGCCGCTCCAGGCCAAGCTTATCATCGTCAATCGCGGCAAGCTCCGTATCCTCGATAATCGCTGGCTTTTCATAGGCCATGTTCGGACCTTCCGGGTCTTCGCACTTGCGCATTTCGATCAAGACCGTATTGGCAGACGTGGCCTCGCTGAGGCCCGAAGCGCGCTGCGTGGAGGTCAGGAAGTTCACCAGACCCGAGTTACAACGTCCCTTGCTGTCCAGTGACGGCCAGCACCCTTCGTAGATAGAAACGACGCCTGGCATGATCTCGTCACTGACAACGGCCCCGGCGATAACGGTGCCTCGGTCGTTATAAAGCTCGACCAGATCGCCATCGGCGATGCCGCGTTTTTCGGCGTCATCGGCGTTGATCCGAACCGGTTCGCGACCCTGTACCTTGTAGATACCCCGCAGCGTTTCCGATTGGTCCATCTGGCTGTGCAGGCGGTACCATGGATGGGGTGACACGACGTGCAACTGGCCTTCTTTGGCATTGCCGAGATATTCGTGTTTCTCCATCCACATCGGCATACCGGGGCAGTCCTCGATCTCCATATTCGCGATGTTTTCGCAAAACATTTCGATCTTGCCCGATGCTGTGTGCAACGGGTTTGCTTCCGGGTCCGTGTAGAATTCTCCGTGGCGCACCCACTTCCGGGCCTCGGTAGGTACCGGCATCCGGGCATAACCCTTTTCCCAGAACTCTTCGAACGGGGTTTCCTTGGCCGCGCCCGAAGCCTCATAGGCCAGTTTGATGTGATACATCTTGTCTTCGCTGTCTGTGAACTGCGCCCACAGACCCAGTTTGTCGGCCAGACCTTCGAAGATTTCATAGTCGGGCAGGCTTTCGCCAACCGGTTCGATCACCTTCTTCATCGCGTAGACGCGGTCGTTCGAATAGGTGCCGCCCGAGGTGATGTCATCCTGTTCCAGTGTCGAGGCTGCAGGCAGGACGATATCAGCCCAGCGGGTCGCAGCTGTCCACCACACATCGACAGAGACGATGGTCTCGACCTTCTCAAGCGCGCGGATCAGCCGGTTGGTATCCTGCTGGTGCGACATGAAGTTGTTGCCGGCATTGAAGATCATCTTGATGTCGGGATAGGTGTTGGTCTGCCCGTTATAGAAGAAATCCACGCCCGGGCTTTCCAACGCCTCGGTAATGCGCGAGGCCGGGACGATCTTCTTGACGAAGTTTCTGCCCTGGCTCATGCCGACCGGTGTGGCGTTGCCACCCTGAGGCATACCGCCGTTACCATAGTGCCACGAGAACCCAACGCCCTCGCCCGGTTTACCAATCTTTCCAAGCAAGGCCGCAAAGTTGATCAGCGACCAATAGGCCATCTCGCCATGTTGGGCGCGCTGGATGGCCCAGGAACCGGCGATGCTGGTTTTCGACGATGCGATGAGTTCAGCGAGATCCTTGATCTCCTGCTCGTCAATGCCGGTGATAGCCGAGGCCCAGGCGGGCGTTTTTGGTGTGCCGTCGGTTTCACCTTTCACATAGGCAATCCACTTGTCGCTGCCGACTGTGTATTTGTCCAAATAGGCCTGGTCTTCCAAACCGTTTTCCAGCGCGTGATAGGCCATCGACAGGAACAGGGCGGTATCGGTGTTCGGTATGATCCGTTTCCACTCTGCGTTCAGATAGTCGTCGCTGGCGGTGCGCTGCGGGTTGATCGAGATGAACTTGACGCCCGCATCGCGGATTTCTTCCCAATGGGCATACATGCCGTGGTCGGCCACGCGGTACTCGATCCGGTTGTTCTTGATCGGGTCACAGCCGACAAGCACGAACAGTTCGGTATTGTCGCGGATGGTTTCCCAGGCGGATTGCGCGGAATAGACTTCCATGTCGCCGATGATATGCGGCAGACATACCTGACCGGCACCAGCCGACCAGTCGCCCGCCGTGTTCGTGCAGCCGCCCATCAGGTTGATCAGACGTCCCTGCAGAACATTCGGGCGGAACACGCCGGCATTCGACCAGCCGCCATAGGATGAGCTGAAGATCGCTTCGTTTCCGTGGTTGGTGGCAGTATCCAGCAGCGCCTTGGCGGTTAGGCTCCAGGCGGTGTCCCAATCGACGCGGACATATTCTTCCTTGCCGCGCAATTCGGGCTTGATGTCGCCACTTTCCCAACCTTCCAGATAGGATTTACGCACCATCGGGTAGTTGATCCGGCTCTTGTCATAGGTCCGGTCCATGACGCCGTAGGCCAGCATCTCGGTGGGACGGGCATCAAGCTCCATGATTTTGTTGATGCCGATAAGCTTGCCATCGCGGACCACGGCCTCAAATGGGCCGAAATGGGTCGCGTGGAACGTGCGCGCCCCGAAGGAGTTGGGGTCTAGCGCTGCAAGTGCTGTCGAATTCATCAGGGCGGTTGCGCCGAATGTGGCGATACCCCCTTGCAAAAAGGCGCGGCGGGTTGGCGTTGAGAAAGACATATCGGGCCTCCTGTGACTGGCTTCTGGGCGCACATTATTCTTTGGGCGAAGCTGTCACTTTGACTGCGCACAACTGCGGTTGTCCAAATATGTAAAGAAATGTAAAAGCAGCCTATGGCGCAGCATATCCTAATCGTCGAAGACGACCGCACAACCCGGTTGCGGCTTGCCGCTTATCTGCAAGAGCAGGGGCATCGCGTCAGCATGGCCGAGGATGCGGACGAGATGGAAAGCATCATCGAATACGATCCGCCGGATCTGTTGCTGGTCGATATCAACATGGACGGAAAGGATGGCCTGACGATCACCCGTGAACAGCGGGCAAAATCACGGGTCGGTATCATCCTGCTGACAGCCCGCGATGATCAGGTCGACAAGATCGTCGGATTGGAAATGGGTGCCGACGACTATGTAACCAAACCATTCGACAAACGTGAATTGGCGGCGCGCGTTAAAAATCTGCTGGCTCGGATTGCGGATATCGGGCAGGCACCCGAGGGCCCTCCGCCGGTCGAATTGTTTGGCGTTTGGTGTTTTGATCGGATTCGGCACCGGTTGGTCTCGGTCGCAAGAACAGAAACACTTACACCTCAGGAATTCGCGATTATGAAGGCACTGGCAGATCACCCTGGGCAAACGCTCAGCCGCGCGCGGCTTTCAGAACTGATCGGCCGCAGCTCCAACCGCGCCAATGACAGGATGATCGACGTGGTGGTTGGACGGCTGCGCAAGAAGCTGGAAAAAGACCCGGCCAACCCCGAATGGATTTTGACCCAACATGGTAAGGGTTATCACTTCGTTGATCCGACTTCGACCTGAAGCCCCGCCTCTGTAGCCGCCACTTCAAGGGTTGATGCCGCGGTCTTGGCACTGGCGCAGACCCGGTCCAACAGGGCCTCGCTGGAATCACTGTCTTGGGCCTCCAACTCGGCAAGCAGCGTACAAAGGGTCTCAAGCCGGAAATTCGCAGCGGCACCTTTCAACCGGTGTGCGGCTTTGCGTTGCTGGTCGGCCCGTGTGGACTTGATCGTCGCCACAGCCTCGGGCAATGCGCGCAGAAACTCGGATACGATCAGCGCTGTCGTTTCATGGCCGAGATCTGAAATATCGCTTCGAAGACTGTCCAAAACCGCCGTTTCCTGCTGGAGCGTTTCGGTCGCGCTGACAGGCGAAAGAACTTCTGTCAAAGCCCTGGGCGAGATCGGCTTGGCCAGAATGCGCGCAACGCCCAGCCGGGCGCGGTTCTGTTCCGTGTCATCAATCAAATGCGCCGTCAGCGCGACCAGCATCGGCGCGTGTTCCCCGGCGCCAATCCCTGCGGCTACCTCCTCGCCTCGCATGTCCGGCAAATCAAGATCGATCAGGATCAGATCGAAGCGATTGTCACGGCAGCACTTCAATCCGGCCATTCCGGTTTCAGCCTCTTGCACCCGACATCCCAGCCGCTCCAGATAGCCCCGTGCCACCATGCGGTTTACGGCATGATCGTCGATCACCAGGACATTGCGGTTGAGATCGGCCTCGGACAGTTGGGTTTCGTCTTCGGGCACACAGTCGGCATCACCGGGCATCAACGGAACGGTCAGGGTAAACCGGGTGCCGACGCCAGGTTCACTTTCGACGCTCAGCACCCCGCCGAGCGCTTCGGTCAGATTGCGCGAGATGGCAAGACCGAGACCAAGCCCCTCTATTCCTGCGCGTTTTACGGTTGCTGTCCGCGTATAGGCATCAAAGGCCTGAGCGATAGCCTCGCGCGTCATGCCAATTCCGGTGTCGGTCACCGTGAAACTGACAACGGGCTGTCCTGTGTCCTCCGCCACCGCGTGGTCCACGGTAAGCGTGACAGTCCCGCGCTTGGTGTATTTGACCGCGTTCGAGATCAGGTTTCCCAGTATCTGTCGGATTTTCACAACGTCGCCGAACAGCACCGGGGGCGCGGGTTCTGTGAGTTGGACAACGGTCTGCAGCCCCGTCTTTGCGGCCAGCGACTGCAGCTGGTGACCAAGCTGGCCAACAAGATCGCGCAGGTGAAAATGCACGGGGTTCGTGCGATTACCGCTGTCTTCGCTGCTCGCATAGTCCAGAATGTCATTTGTGATCTCCAGCAATTCGCGGGCCGAGCGGTGCGCCGTTCGCACCCGATCTTGCCGGTCCTTGTCTGTCACTTCGGCCTCCAGCAGCCCCAACATCCCGATAATCCCGTTCAGCGGGGTGCGGATTTCATGACTCATCCGGGCCAGAAACTCGGTTTTGCTTCGGTTTGCGGCCTCGGCCTCGGTGCGCGCCGCGTCCGAGGCCTGCATCTCGGCAACGACATCGCCGGTACGCGCAATCACCGCCTCTTCCAGATGTTCGCGCAGCTCGGCTGCTTCGCTTGCGCGGCGACGCAGGATGTTGAGCGCTTTTTCCATACGCCCGATCTCATCATGGCCGCTGATCTGCATCGGCGCGCCATATTCACCCTCTGCCACGGCCACGATGCGCCGGGCCAGCTCTCCCAGACGCGCGACCAGTTGCTGTCGGGCGTAAAGCCACAGGACCGAACCGGTGATCACCGCTGCAGCGACCACCACAAGCAACGCGATGTTCATTACCGACGACTGCCGTTCTGCTGCCGCGATCTGGGCGACCCCCTGGGCCTGCACGGCATCGCGAGCCTGTCGGGCTTGCGACGACAGGCTCGCGATCAGGGATTGCAGGCGTTGACTGTCGTCAGCAATCGCCATCTGCAAGGCGATCCTGTCCTGCTGCCGGTCAACCAACCCACCTTGCGCGATGGTATCCTGCAGCTGTTGCAGCGCAGCCTGTGCCGCGTCCCTTGCCGTAGGTGTCGGCAGGTAGCGGATGCGACGATCGGCCAGCGTCAGACGATCCGATAGCTCGGTGCGGAGATCGGCCAGCGCATCTGGCGTGGCAATCACCTGCACCTGCTGCAGCTTCAGCCGGATCGTATCAACCACATTTTCGAGCTCTGTCAACCGTTCGAAGGCAAAGAAATGGCGATCCGCAAGTTCGTCCAGCGCCGGGCGCGGATCGCCGTCAGACTCGGTATAAATCCCTACGATGCCGGCTGTTATCCTTAGTCGCGCCAGATCGGTCTCGTCGCTGATGATTGATTCCAATTGGCCCGCCAGCTGGATGATCTCGTTTGTTTGTTCCGCGATGTGGATGGCAAGCTGCAACTCCACTTGTCCGTTTTTGGCCATTTGCGCGACAATCTCGCTGGCGCGGGATTCCGGCCCTGTTTGGGCCGTGGTCGGGCTCATGCCCAGCAAGACCTGAACCCCACGTTCGATGCTTTCGACGGTCTGGCCAAGCGCAACTGAAATTCGATCAAGATCATCGCTGGTATCCGCTTGCGTGAATGCGGTTGCAAGCGTGCCAACAACTTCGGCAGAGGCGCCGATCCGGCTGGCCAGCTCTATTGCGGGCAGGTTGGTTTCGATTAGATCGTTCTGCGTGCGAATCAGATATCGGTTGACGGCAATCGCGACGATACCCACCATAATGGCAAGCGCCCCCATTGCTGAAAGGATCTGGATCAGCCGCGTGTCAAATCTCGTCCGTCGCATTGTCAGACACTACGGGGCCATCTGGGTTGGTTCAATCTTGGCGGCCGGACTTTGTGTCGCGTTCTGGTCTGCTGCCGCGGCGGGTCCGCGTACGCTGGTGTGCGTGCTTGTTCCCCATTTCAAGGATGAATACTGGCTAAGCGTCGGCTATGGGCTGGAACAGCAAGCAGAGCGGTTGGGGTTGGACCTTCGATTCTATGAGGCGGGCGGCTACCGCGCCCGTTCTCGGCAGATCGAGCAGATTGAAACCTGCATTGACCAGGGCGTCGATGCAATACTCATCGGCGCAGTAACATCTGATCATGCGGATCTGATCGCATCGATAGAACAGGCAGCGCTGAGGACCCCTGTTTTTGGCCTGGTCAACGAGCTTCATGCAGATACCCTGAGTGGGCGCATCGGAGTCGACTGGCAAGATATGGGACAAGCGGTAGGGCATCACTTGACCAAGCTGCATCCCGACGGATCGCCTCCCAAAACCGCAATCTTTATTTCAGGTCCGGCAGAAGCCGGTTGGACGGGCCCACTGGAGGCGGGGCTGCGCAATGGCCTGAGCGGCAGCGAGGTGACCATCCTCGAGGTCTTTGGTGCCGACACGGGCCTTAGTCAGCAACTGGCTCAGGTCGAAACGGCCTTGGAACGCTATCCCGATGCGGATTACCTGATTGGTAGTGCACCAGCAATTGAGGCGGCAATTGGTGTACTTGTGAACTCAGATGATCCTGATCCGCCGCAGCTGATCTCTACCTATATCAGCCATACGGTCATGCGTGGCTTGATGAATGGAAGGGTCATAGCAGCTCCATTTGACGATCCGGCCATGCAGGGTGACATGGCACTCAATCAGGTTGTGTCCGTTCTGGCATCTGAAAAACCGGTCGGGCTGACTGGGCCTGACATAATCCTGTTGACCCGGTCAGATCCGACGTTGGTCGATATCCAGATATCTCCGGCAGAGTACTTTCCAAGCATTCAGTAAGTCAGCGGAAAGCAGACCGTCATATCTCAGTGAGCAGGACCGACGATACTAGTGGTTCTTTTGGGCATCGAATCCACGTTTCTTACAACAAGGCTTTTCACTTGTGGTTCTCAAAAACCATTACTACCAAAGTTCGGTTCTGCTGGCCTTTGTCTTTCAGCGCGACACGGTATGTGCCGCGCTCTGTGATCAGCTCCCGCAAGTTGTAGCTGTCGGGGTGATTCAAAGGTTTCGACGCTGAGGTGCTGCTACCCTCGCGACAGCTTGAAACTTCCCTCCAGGCGTCTCGAAACAAAAGACCTGCATCTTCGCTTCGGTATGAAAATGCCCAGTAACAGGAAATGCCCCTGGTGCCGGTCAACCCCACAAAGGTCTCACAGATCATGTCATTGGGCAGGTCCGCAGACCTTTCGTGGTTTTCCAGCATAAATACCCGATCACAATCACCTGCCAAACCGGTAGTTGAATACAACGCCAGTGTCGCGACCAGGGTGATTTGAAAGAGAAGCAGTATGCGTGTGCCCGCTTCGGGTTGAACCACAAAGTCGGATGATTGTTTTTTTGAGGTTTGGCAACGATCAGACATGATGACCTCGATGTCGCCCCCTTTTGGCAGCTACTCTGCAGCGTCCGGAACCGTTGCTT
>NZ_JBQFTM010000009.1:0-145015 GCF_056538605.1 Ruegeria sp. BF7
AGAATCGATGCCGATCTTGGCACCGATTTCCTGAATCGGCTTCTTGTTCGCTTCGCGGGCGATTTCGATGTCGGATTTATAGCTCATTGGGCAGGGTCCCTGATTGAATGCCGTGCAAAACCGGCGCAATGCGTCGGCGCTGCGCAACCCATACCGTTGTGTACCAAACGGATGGCTATAGATTCCGACATATTTGTGCCGCGAAACGGCGTAGCGTCACTTCGCGGGCCTCTGATCGGAAACGAGTGACCCTTATGGTGCCCACCCCCTCTGATCCGGTACGAACAGGGTCATCCGGTCACCTAACTTCAATTCGCCCGGCCGTTCGACCCACGCGGTAACTCCGCGCCGCCCTTTTGCGGCCGGTTTGAATGCAGCCCCATACCCGGGAA
The DNA here is from genome assembly GCF_056538605.1 of Ruegeria sp. BF7. Classification (NCBI taxonomy): domain Bacteria; kingdom Pseudomonadati; phylum Pseudomonadota; class Alphaproteobacteria; order Rhodobacterales; family Roseobacteraceae; genus Ruegeria; species Ruegeria sp. BF7. Next base: position 393 of record NZ_JBQFTM010000009.1, read on the forward strand.
GATCCGTCTCGATCTCACGCCCGGGGAGGACACAGGGGCGGTTCTCCATATCAACGGTGATGGTGACGCCTCCTGCGACCTGCAACCGTGAAGAGGGTGGAATGTGGGTAAAGTCCGGGATACCGCGCAAAACTATACTGGCCCCCAGAAAGGACGGGTCCAGTTGGTCCAGCGCCAGCTCTTGCGCCGTCGCTTCGATCTCTTCCGCAGACAGCACCGACAGTTGCCGGACATTACGGATTTCCGTGCCCTGCGGGTACAGGTTTTTCACCCGCACGCATGAGGCCCGGTTTTCGCCTTCATGCCGTGCGCCGCGATCCCCGGCAAAACCGAGATCCAGTGCATCCACGGCTTTTGCGCGGATCGAATTGCCTGCGGGGACATGGCCCAACCAGATCACCTCGCCTCTATATTCAGTCTCGCGCGTCACTGGCATTTTCGCCCCTTTCCCAGACGGTTCTTTCGCCCGGCAGTAGACGGCAGTCGACCCTGCTTGGGAAGAAAAAAGACCCGGGACAAGGCCCGGGTCTGGTTTGTTTATGCCGAGGGTTCCGGCTCCATCCCGCCATCGGGCGGAGATTTCTTGACCTTGGTCTTCGGGATCGCCGTCACGCTCGGCGCACTGCCCTCGTCGGGCTTGTCGCCTTCGTCGTCACCTTCGCCAGGTGATTCACCGTTCATGACCCGCTTGATCTCATCCCCGGTCAGGGTCTCATATTCCAGCAGACCTTGGGCCAGACGCTCCCATTCCTCGTTCTTTTCGGTCAGAATCTGGTGGGCCCGCTCGTAACCCTGCTGGATCAGGCGCTTCACCTCTTCCTCAATCAGCTCTTTGGTATGAGCGGAAACCGAGAACCCGGCTGTGTTGCCCGAATATCCCTCATGCGCCTCGGCATAATCGATGTTGCCAACCTTGTCAGACATGCCCCAGCGCATCACCATGGCGCGCGCCAACTGGCTGGCCTGCATGATGTCTCCGGCTGGGCCGTTCGAAACGTGATCTTCACCGTATTTGATGACCTCAGCAGCCTTACCCGCCATCGTCATAGCAAGCTTCTGCTCGCACTCGTCGCGGTGATAGTTCAACTGATCCATCTCGGGCAGGCTAACAACCATGCCAAGCGCGCCGCCTCGGGGAATGATCGTCGCCTTATAGACCGGATCGCACAACGGTAGCGTCATGCCAACAACGGCGTGGCCCGACTCGTGATATGCGGTCTTTTCCTTCTGATCCTGAGTCAGCACCATCGAGCGGCGTTCGGCCCCCATCATCACCTTGTCTTTGGCGTTTTCAAAGTCCTCCATGGTGACAAAGCGACGGCCTACACGCGCGGCCATCAGCGCGGCCTCGTTCACGAGGTTGGCCAGATCAGCACCCGAGAAACCCGGTGTACCCCGCGCGATGATACGCAGATCGACATCAGGGCCCAGAGGTGTTTTGCGCGCATGAACGCCCAGAATTTTCTCACGGCCTTTGATGTCGGGATTGCCGACGGTCACGTTGCGATCAAACCGGCCGGGACGCAGCAATGCGGGGTCCAGAACGTCTTTTCGGTTGGTCGCGGCCAGGATGATCACACCTTCATTGGCCTCGAAGCCGTCCATCTCGACCAGCAACTGGTTGAGCGTCTGCTCGCGTTCATCGTTACCGCCACCGTAACCGGCGCCACGATGGCGACCCACGGCGTCGATCTCGTCGATGAAAACGATGCAGGGTGCGTTTTTCTTTGCCTGTTCGAACATGTCGCGCACACGGGATGCACCGACACCCACGAACATCTCAACGAAGTCCGAACCCGAGATAGTGAAGAACGGCACGCCCGCCTCGCCAGCAATCGCGCGGGCCAGCAGCGTCTTGCCAGTACCCGGAGGGCCAACCAGAAGCGCACCCTTCGGGATTTTACCGCCGAGGCGCGAGAATTTCTGCGGGTTTCGCAGGAATTCCACGATTTCTTCCAGCTCTTCCTTGGCTTCATCGATGCCTGCGACGTCGTCAAAGGTCACGCGGCCATGCTTTTCGGTCAGCATCTTGGCCTTGGACTTGCCAAAGCCCATGGCGCCGCCTTTGCCGCCACCCTGCATTCGGTTCATGAAGTAGATCCAAACCCCGATCAGCAGCAGGAAGGGCAGCAATGTGATCAGGAAGGACTGAAATCCGGATTGCTGCTGTTTCACCGCCTGAACAGGAATGTTCTCCTTGATCAGCAGTTGCGTGACCTCGGCATCGCCGGGCTTGATGGTGACATAGTTTGCGCCGCTTTGGGTGGTATAGCGAATCTGCTCACCATCCAGCGTCACATTCTTGACTTCGCCGCCTTCAACCGCAGTGACGAAATCGGAATAGGTTTTTTCATTGCTCTGAAGCGTTCCGCCTTGACCGCTGAAGAAATTGAACAGTGCAAGGATCAGCAGAAACAGAACGACCCAGAAGGCGATGTTACGAGCGTTGCCCAAGGAAAATCTCCCAAAAGGTTTCGGCAGATGGGGACCTGCCGGGTTGTCCTATAAAATAGAGATGATTCAAGCATGTTCAATGCGATAAAAGCGAAGAATAAAACTCGGGCCTATACGCGGCGAATTCAGCGGTCCAACCGTTTGAATAGTCGACCAAAGGCGCCGCCAGCAGGTTTTCCCCGCTCCAGACGGCGGGTGAAGACAACAGCGCCCGACGGGGTTTGCCCAAGGCGCGCCACTCGGGCACCTGCGGCAAACCTATCTCTCCCAGTGCGCGGATCTCGGTGCCCGGCGTTCGGGGTCCGGATAAGATCCAGCGGTTATCCCAGACCTCTTGCGGTGCGGCGGTTGCTGTCGCCACAGCGTTTAGCTCCCTGCAAAACCACGTTTTATCCTGATGCGGGACCAGAAGACAGCCCGCGAGGGTCAGTGTTTGCCCTTCCCGAACAGCGGTGGCGGCCTGATCGACAGCTGCTCCGCGCGGCGGATAGCCCTGCCCGGCAATCCAAGCGATGATACCGACGACCAGCCGCCTTTGGATTTCCATTGGAAGCAGTTCGAAACCGTTGCGGTCGACACAGACATCCCCGCCATCGGCTGTTGCAATCCTACACGCAGATTCCTGCGTATAGCGCGCCAGCGCCTCACGCGCTTGTGCAAGGTTTTCAGCGACCCGCGCCAAAGATCGCGCGGAAATCCCAAGCAGCCCAAGCTCCGTCAGCGCCTCGCGAGCCTTGATCCGGTCGAATCTTTGGTCGTGATTCGAAGGGTCATCGAACCAGCTCTCACCTTTCCCCGACAAGTAGTCTCGCAAGTTTTGCCGTGTGATTCCCAGCATCGGACGCAGTAGCGTGACGCCGTTTTGATCCCGCGCGTCAGGCATACCCGACAAACCGCTGACCCCTGCTGCCCGGCCCAACCGCATCAGCACCGTCTCGGCCTGATCATCCGCAGTGTGGCCAAGTGCAATCGCCGGGATGTCATTGCGTCGCGCCCAGTCGGACAACAACCGGTATCGCGCCTGCCGGGCCTGATCTTGCAGATTTCCTGCGCCATCCCAGCCCTGCCACAGCAACGTTTCGTGGGGGATGCCCAAGCGCGCGGCCAGTCTGGCAACTTTATCGGCCTCAGCGGCAGCTTCGGGTCGCAAACCGTGATTCACCGTTGCGGAAAACAACCGGATTGGTTCGGTTTGCGCAATATCACGCAGCAGGTGCAGCAGAGCGACCGAATCTCCACCGCCGGAGACGGCGACACCTAAACGCGGCGGCAACCGGTCAGGCAGCCGCGCGCGAAGTTCGGATCGAAGAGTATCGGCCTGATCGGTCAAGAACAGCCCAGCGACGCCATTTCCTGCGTGGCGGCGGATACGGTGGCCGAGGCCGGAAAGCGCACGCCAACCTCGGACAGGGTGATGCAGGCCTGATCAGTTTGACCCAGACGCCCCAGTGCGGCCCCCAGTTCGAACAGGGCCTCGGGCGCGAATGCGCCCTCGGAATCACCGGTGAAGCTGGCCAGAAACGCCCGCGCGGCCTCACGCGTGTCGCCCAGACCTTCCAATGCCTGCCCACGTTTCAGATTGGCTTCGGGTGCAAGCGGGCTGCCGGGATAAGAAGTGTCGAACTGTGCGAACTGATCGGCTGCGGTTTGAAAGTTGCCCTCCGCCAAGGCTTGCGCGGCAGCATCAAAATCTTCCTGTTCACCTACCGCCAATTCTCCCTGTTCGATCACGGGGGGGGTCGTTGGCGTAGCCGGTGCTGCTGCGATGATTTCAGTTTCACCGCCCAATGTACTGGTAGGCTCACCCGAAATTTCACAGTTTGGCTCCAACTCGCAAAGGCGAAATTCCATGTCACCAATCCGATTGGTGCCATCAGTTACAATATTCTGCACGCGCTGGTTCAGTTGTTCGGTCTGGCGTGTCAGGCGCTGCAGTTCTGCCTCGATGGCATCCACGCGTTCCAAAACGGAACTGCCGGACAGGTTCGGGGCCGGAGAGCCAGTCGTTGAAAACTCACGCTTCAGGCGCTGAATTTCCACATGCAGCACCGTCAGTTCCTGACGGATATCCGCCAAGGTCTGCTGATCCTGTGCTTGTGCCATTCCGGCGGTTGCAACAACCGCAGCCAGAACCCATCCTGCAACTCTCATCGTCTTACCCCAAGGTTGAACCGGTCAGCACCGTCACCGCACGGCGGTTCTTGGAATAACAATCCTCGGTGCTGCAAATCTCGATCGGGCGTTCCTTGCCATAGCTGACGGTGGTCAGACGGTTACCCGCCACCCCGCGCGAGATCAGAAACTCACGGGCCGCATTGGCCCGGCGTGCGCCCAAGGCGAGGTTGTATTCGCGTGTGCCCTGCTCATCTGCATGGCCTTCGATTGTGGCCACATAGTCCGGGTTCGCCATCAGCCAATCCGCCTGTCCCTGCAGGGTTTGTTGTGCCTGCGGTGTCAACGTCGATTGATCCACCGCGAACAATACCCGATCACCGATGGTTTGCTGGAAATAGGCCGGCGAACGCGGATCGCTGGGCGAACCCGGTGCGATTGCGCCATTTGCGCCATTGCCGAAACCACCGCCCAATGCCGACGGATCATTGTTGGTACAAGCGGCCATCACGCTCAGCGTGCCCAAGGCCAGGATTTTGCCCAATACGTTCATTTCAAGTGCCTCGTTGTTTTATCGGTTTATTGCCGTCTCTGTAGCACAGTGCAGGTTTTTTGTGAACTTTTCCAAGCCCCTGCCCCGATCAATTCTGCAATGGCCCCCAGGAAGGATCGCTGCCGCCATCGGGGGTGCGCACCGGGCGCAAGTTCCGGCCCGATATATCCACCGAATATAGCGACGCCCGACCGCTGGCTCCCTGCGTTTCGCGCGTGAACATGATGACACGGCCGTTGGGTGACCAAGTCGGGCCTTCGTCAAGGAAAGACGAGGTCAGCAGACGTTCCTCACTGCCATCGGTGCGCATGACGCCGATATGGAACCGGCCCTTGTTCTGCTTGGTAAAGGCGATCAGATCACCCCGCGGTGACCAGACCGGTGTGCCATAACGGCCTTGCCCGAAACTGATGCGGGTCGCCTCACCGCCATTAGCAGGCATGATATACAGCTGCGGTGTTCCGGACCGGTCGCTTTCGAACACGATCTGAGAGCCATCCGGTGAATAGCTGGGGGCGGTTTCAATTGCTGGCGTGTTGGTCAGGCGCACGCTCTGACCCGAGGCGATGTCCATTTTCCACAGATCGGTGTTGCCGCCCTGGATCAGCGAATACACGATTGAGCGACCATCCGGAGAGAACCGGGGTGAAAAGCTCATCGTGCCTTCCTGCGTTTTCAACTCGGTCCGGCGAACGCGATCCACATCCAGCACGTAGATACGCGGCTGGCCGCTTTCATAACTGGTATAAAGCAACCGATCGCCCGTGGGAGAAAAGCGCGGGGCCAGAACGATTGCCGCGCTGTCGGTCAGGTACTGCACATTCGCGCCGTCGTAATCCATGATCGCCAGGCGCTTCAGGCGCTGATCCTTGGGGCCGCTCTCTGACACAAACGCAACGCGGCTGTCGAAATAACCGCCCTCGCCGGTGATCCGGCTATAGACCTGATCAGCCACCTTATGCGCCATGCGTCTCCAGCCATCGGTGGTGCCCGCAAATTGCAGACCATTGCCCAGTTCCTGACCCGAGTACACATCCCACACCCGGAACCGCACCGTCAGGCGGTTGCCCGAGACGTTCACCGCACCCGTCACCAGCGCCTCGGCATTGATGGCTTTCCAGTCGGCGAACTGGACCGGGGCTTCAAAGCTGCTGACCCGGCTGATGAAGGCTTCGGGCGAGATTTCGCGGAACAACCCTGTGCCGGTCAGATCGGCCGCAACGACCCGAGAGATATCGTTGGCATATTGCGTCGCCGCTGGCCCGTCGGGCACAAAATTTGGCACGGCGAAGGGCAAGGGTTCGATGATCCCCTGATCCAGTTCCAGACGCAGCGGTCCGTTCTGGGCGTTTACCGGTGCCGCCAAAATCGTCAGGCCAAGCAACAGGCTGGTCAGAATTCTCATCATTTGATCCGCATCCTCTCGGGATTGAATGTAATCTCAATATCCCGCCATTGGTCATATTTGTCAGCAGGCAGGGTGTATCCTTTGGCGCCGCAGCGCAAAATGGCTCGTCTGGCGGCTTCATAGGCTTGTTTCGCCGCCCCGGCAGACCCGCCAGAGCTGTCGATCATGCGCAGGCTACCCCCGACGATCTTGCCGTCCGGAGTTAACGAAAAGCCAACAACCACAACAGTTTGCAACGCATCTGTGGACAAAGACCCCACATTCCAGCACTTAGAAACAGCCAGGCGCATGGCGTCTTTTTCACCGCTGGTTAATGGCGGGCCGGACGGTTCGCTGCCCTGCCCCAATGCCTCTGCCAGTGCGTCGTTGATGGCAGAGTCGCTTTGCGCTGGCTCAGGTGGCGTCGGGTCCTGTTCTTCAGCCACTTCGGGCTGCGTCGGAGGTGCAGGCCGGTTTGGCCTCACCCGCGGCCGGGGAGAAGTGTGCGGGGCGTTGTCCTTGGTCTCTTCGGCCTCGGTCACGATTTCATCGGTCGCCTCTTCCGGGGCGGTCTGATCCTGTTGCTCCTCTTGAGTTTCGGCCCCTTCATCCAGCGACACGGCAGGCGTCTCCACCTCATCCGGCTGCGCCTCGGGCGGCGGCGGCGCGATGGGTTCCGGGGCCACCTTGTCGGCCGGGCGCGGCTGCGCCTCGGGGCCCGGAGGTACCGGCAACACTTCGGTTACAGGTTCGGGCTGCTCCAGTGTCGGGGGCTCATCGACCACTTCGGGTTCGGGCGGGGTCTCTACCGGATCGGGCACCGGGTCGGGCTCAGGTTCCGAGGGCGTCGCAACCTCGGGAGGGGTCAGTTCCTCCTCCACCGGAGCCGTCGGGGTCACTTCTTCCTCGGGTGGGTCGGGCTGTTGCAATGCGGTGGGGGTCGGCACCTCGGGGGCGTCACGCTGCGCGGTCATCGCTGCAAATTGCTCACCCGTGACCACGGATACCTCCTGCACCGCCATAGGCAAGGGTTCGGACCGGAAGGTACCGCCGAAAAAAGCCCATCCAATCAAAACGACGTGGGCAACTGCCGAGATCTTGGTGCCGGTATCCACCGCGCGGCCTCACTCTCCACCTTCTTCCAGCGTCGGCCCGCCGGTGTCTGTCACCAGGCCCACATTGGAAAACCCACCTGCATTCAGCGCGCCCATGACCTGCATCACCTGGGCATAAGGGATCGCCCCGTCGGCCCGCAGGAACACGCGGTCACTGCTGCGCTCGGACGCGATGGCGCGCAGCTTGCCAATCAATTCCCCACGCACAACATCCGTGGTTTGAATCTGCACCCGGCCATCCGCAGTCAGCGTCACGGTCAGGGGTTCTTCATTGTCACCGGGCAAGGCGCTGGCTGCCGTTTTCGGCAAGTCGACCGGCACTCCGACGGTCAGCAGCGGGGCCGCCACCATGAAGATGATCAACAACACCAGCATGACGTCGACAAATGGTGTTACGTTGATCTCGGCCATCGGTTGCGCGCGGCCGCGACGCCGCCCGCGTCTGCGTCCGTTCCCGCCGCCGTTTTGCTGAACCGCCGCGCCCATGTCAGCTGTCCAACTGGCGCGACAGGATTGTGGCGAACTCGTCGGCAAAGGCCTCATAGCCGTTCACGATCCGGTCGCTATCCGCGCTTAGCTTATTGTAGAAAATTACCGCTGGGATCGCCGCCAGAAGGCCCAAACCGGTGGCCAAAAGGGCCTCGGCAATACCAGGGGCCACAACGGCAAGGTTGGTATTCTGCTGTTCGGCAATCTCGATAAAGGCGTTCATGATGCCCCAGACGGTGCCGAACAGGCCGATAAACGGCGCAGTGGAACCGACGGTGGCCAGGATAGACAGACCTTTTTGCAGCGTCTCGGCTTCTTTGGCGATTGCCACGTCCATCGAACGGTCGATCCGCGCCGTGGCCCCTGCAATCAGCCCGCCGTCGTTGCGATGAGACCGCCGCCATTCGATCATGCCGGCGGCAAAGATTTTTTCCGAACTGCCATCGGGCTGGGTGCCAATCTGTTCGAACAACTCGTCCAGAGGGTTTCCGGACCAAAAATTCTCATCAAATCCCTGCGCCTCACGACGGGCCGCGCGATAGTTGATCAGTTTCTGAATGATAATTGCCCAGGACCAGATCGATGCGCCAACCAGCATCAGCATCACCAGTTTGACGATAAATGTCGCGCGGGCATAAAGCCCCCACATGGAGAAATCGATCTCCTGCGCCAGCGCCAGCGTTTCAGCTTCCATGAATCTGCTCTTTGTTTTTTGCCTTATGGCCGTTCGATTTGGCCTTGTTTTGCCAAACGCTATCGCAGTTGGATACGAAAAGCCAACATAACCACCCCCACGCCGCAATTTGTTACAACAATGCGCGAATCTCTGCCGGAAGCCGTACCGGCTTGCCCTGCGCATTCATGCAGACTGCGGTAACCGTGGCACGAAAAACCTCGGTATCGCCACGCTTTACCAGTTGCCCCATAGTCAGCCGCACACCCGAACGGGACAGGAAGCGGGTTTCGATGGTCAGTTCATCCTCAAACTTAGCAGTTGCCAGATAGTCCGCCTCGATCCGCCGAATGACCCAGACAACGCCGCCGTCACGCATGGCATTCTGGTCGTTTCCCAAACGGCGCACATAATCCGACCGGGCACGTTCGATGTATTTCAGGTAGTTTGCGTGATAAACCACTCCGCCCATGTCGGTGTCTTCGTAATAAACCCGGACCCGGTAGATATGCGTGTCTTGCGCTGCGGTGCTTACGGCCATGGTTACATATCCGGTCTATCTATCAGCTCTAATCGTCTGGCTCGTGGCGAGCCGTACCATCAACAGATGCACGTGCATCAGCGGCCGTGCAATCCCCGCGAGACTACAAATTTCAGCTTACACGGTCCTCGGTATCGAAATCCTGCCCCATGCCGACTAACCTGCCAAAATTGGGATGTGAATGTAACAGGTGATTGAATGGCAGAACCCCACGGAAAAGAGGGCAGATCTCCGCTTCCCATCCTACAGGGCATCCTGCCGCTCAACCGCTCTGCCCTGCCGACCGAAGTTCTGGCCGGACTGACCTTCGCCTGCCTCGCGATCCCCGAAGTCATGGGTTACACCAAGATCGCGGGAACCCCTGTTGTAACGGGGTTGTATACGATCCTGATCCCGATGGCTCTGTTCGCCGTGTTCGGGTCGTCTCGCCACCTTGTAGTAGGGGCGGATTCAGCCACTGCGGCGATCACGGCGTCGGCGCTGGCGGGCATGGCGGTTTCCGGATCTTCGGAATATCTCGCGCTGGCTTCGCTATTGGCGTTGATGGCGGCGTTGCTGTTGATCGCAGCGCGCCTTGTCGGCCTTGGGTTTCTGGCGGATTTCCTGTCACGCACGGTACTCATCGGGTTTTTGACAGGCGTGGGCATACAGGTGGCCACCGGCGAAATTCCCGGAATGCTGGGGGTCGAAGGTGCCGGCCACGGCACGATTGCCAAGCTCAGGGACATCGCGCTGCATTACGGCCAGACGCATTGGCCAACGGCTGCCGTGTCCGTGGCGGTGCTGGCGGTTGTCCTTGGATGCAAGCGGTTGTCGCCCAAAGTTCCGGGGCCGCTATTCGCAATATTGGGTGTCATTCTGTTCAGTTGGGCCTTTCAATTCAGTGCATCCGGCATTGGCGTACTGGGAACGGTGCCCGGCGGCCTCCCCGCCCTGTCGATCCCGGATGTGGATTGGAGTTGGGCCCTGTTCAAGCAACTGACACCCACCGCGCTGTCGATCTTTGTGGTGATCCTGGCACAAAGCGCGGCGACCTCGCGCGCCTACGCTGCACGCTACGATGACAATTTCAGCGAGAACACCGATCTTGTCGGGCTGGGGTTGGCCAATCTAGGCGCAGCCTTCACCGGGACCTTTGTGGTCAATGGCAGCCCCACCAAGACCGAGATGGTGGCCAGCGCCGGAGGCCGCAGCCAGATCGCTCAACTCACGACGGTCGCGATCGTCCTTGTGGTGATCCTGTTTCTGACCGGCCCGCTCGCGTTCCTGCCCAATGCAGCCCTGTCAGCTGTGGTATTCCTGATCGGCGTCAAGCTGATCGACCTCAAAGGCCTTGCCGCCATATACCGGCAGGCCCGATCCGAGTTCTGGATCGCGCTTACGACTGCTGCCGTTGTGGTTTTCGTTGGTGTCGAGCAAGGGATTATCTTTGCGATGGTCCTGTCACTAATCGACCACACGCGCCATGGCTACCGCCCCAAGAATGCAGTGATCGTCAAAAGCGACGATGGCGGCTGGCGGTCCAAACCCATCACCGTACCAAACCAGCTCGAACCCGGTCTTGTGATCTATCGCTTTTCCCACAGCCTGTACTACGCCAACACTCAGCGCCTGTCGGACGAGGTGGCAGCGATCGTGGGTCAATCCAACCCGCCGCTGCGCTGGTTCTGCTTAGACGCCTCTGCCGTGGACGATATCGACTTTACCGCAGGCTATACGCTGCGCGGCGTCCACGATCAGTTGAAGTCCAGAAACATCAAACTGGTCTTTCTGCTGGTCGAGCCCAATGTTCGCAAAGAACTCGACCGTTACGGGATCACCGATCTGGTCGGGACGGACGCCTATTTCGAGACAGGGAATGCCCTGATCGAGGCGTTTCATTCGACGAACAAAGCACCCACCTGAGGCCTATTGCAGCGGTTTCATCCGTGCGAACAACCGCAAAGCATGGGATGCGTCCTGCGCCGCCCCAGGCAGGACAGGATCATAAGCCGCCCTGATCAGTTCAGCGATGTCGGGCCGCAGGACGGTTGTGTCCCCGGCCACCGCCAGCGGCGATTGAGACCGAAACGCGGCATCCGACCACAGCAAAACCGTCTGCACAACCTGACTCAGCGCCAAAGTTTCGGCCGGTACTTTCGACAATTCCTTGTCCATTCTAAGGAAAACAAAAGCTGCGCGGATTGCGCCGTCTTCCTCGAAACGAAAGATGCGATATTGGTTGGCATCCGCTGCAACCAACCGCTCGACCAGAGGCGCCAGATCGGGGATCAGCCGGTCCAGATCGGGGACCTCCAGCAACTCCTGCCAGTCGCGGAAGAAGAAAACCATGCAATTGGCACCCAGTTCCGGGTCGGTCTCGGCCATCTTGTGCCCGGCCAGCGCCACCACGGCCTCGAACGCGCCCTTGACGGTGGCCAGAGTTTCATCCTCAACGCCAAAAACGATCGGCACAATGGGCCGCCCCCAACGCGCGAACAGAAACTCACCACTTTCGCGGGTGAACAAAGCCTGGATGTCTTCGGGGTTCACGCCCAATCCTTCATCTTTTCGATAATACTCTCGCCGACGGCTTAAATTCTCTGACGTCCGGCTTCAACCAAACAGATCGCTTTGTCCCCGCGGTGCCGCCATCCCCAGATGCGTCCACGCCTTTTGCGCCAGCATCCGACCGCGCGGTGTCCGTTGGATCAGACCCTGCTGCAACAGATAGGGCTCAATCACCTCTTCCAGCGAATCCCGGCTTTCCGACAGAGCTGCCGACAAGGTCTCAATCCCCACCGGTCCACCCGCATAGTTCTCGGCGATCAGTTTCAAATACCGCCGGTCCGCTCCGTCCAAACCCAGAAAGTCCACGCCCAGCCGCGTCAATGCCCCGTCGGCCAGTTCGCGGGTAATCCGCCCATCGCCTTCGACAATGGCGAAATCGACGACCCTCCGCAGCAGCCGCCCTGCAATCCGCGGCGTCCCGCGCGAGCGGCGCGCAATCTCCCGTGCACCATCATCATCGGCAGGTGCACTCAGCTTGCGCGCGTTACGGGTTACGATCTCGTGCAGCTCATCGACCGTGTAGAATTGTAGCCTTGTTGGAATACCGAACCGATCACGCAGAGGCGTCGTCAACAGGCCCATCCGCGTGGTGGCACCGACCAGCGTAAAGGGCTGCAGCTCGATCCGGACCGTGCGCGCGGCGGGGCCTTCACCGATCACCAGATCCAGCTCAAAATCCTCCATCGCCGGGTACAGCACCTCTTCGACCGCCGGGTTCAGACGGTGTATTTCGTCGATGAACAACACGTCCCGCGATTCCAGATTGGTCAAAATCGCCGCCAGATCACCCGCCTTGGCCAGCACGGGCCCAGAGGTCATGCGGAAATTCACCCCCAGTTCGCGCGCCATGATCTGCGCCAGCGTCGTCTTACCGAGACCCGGAGGGCCATGGAACAGAGTATGGTCCATCGCCTCACCCCGCTGACGGGCGGATTGGATGAACACGCGCAGGTTGGCACGCGCCTCAGCCTGACCAATGAAATCGTCCAACCCTTGCGGACGCAGGGCGCGGTCATTGTCCTCGGGCAGAGGGTCCGGGCGCAGGGTGGGATCGGCATCTACCATTCAATCACCCTTTCGGTGCAAGTAATTTCAGAGCCGCGCGGATCAGGTCAGCCTCACCGGCACCTGGCAGGCTGGCCGCCGCTTCGGCCACGGCAGACGCGGCGTCTGAGGGCCCATAGCCCAGATTGGACAAGGCCGACAGTGCACCCGCCGAAGCTGCTGCCGATCCCGAGGCCGGTTTCGCCGCCTGTTTCGAGGCCGGTGAGGGTTCGGCGGGCTCCACAACCTCCAAGGCGGGTCCGTCCATCGCCTCGGTCACAGTTCCTCCCATGGCCATCACGCCCGGCGCCTTGTCCTTGAGGTCCAGAACGATCCGCTGCGCCGTCTTCGGACCGACCCCTTTGGCCGCCTTCACCGCGCCCCAGTCGCCCAAAGCAATCGCCCGGCTGACTCCATCTGGCCCCAGCGCCGACAAAATGGCCAGCGAAACCTTGGCCCCAACACCCTGAACCGAGCACAACAGACGATGCCATTCCTTCTCGACCAGCGACAGGAACCCATAAAGCTGCATCAGGTCTTCGCGCACAACCATGTCGGTGTAGATCGAGACCGCCTCACCAACACCCGGCAGCGCCGCCAAGGTACGGTCCGAGCAATAGACGATGTACCCAACCCCGCGCACGTCGATCAACACGTGATCAGATGCCCGATAATCCAGCCGTCCTGTCAGTTTTCCAATCATGCCCGCACCTCTTTCATCCGCGCCCGGGGCGCTGTGCCGTAATACGAGTGACAGATGGCAATCGCCAGAGCATCTGCCGCATCCGCCCCTTTGGGCTGACAGCCCGGCAATTGCAGTTTGACCATGTGCAGGATCTGCTCTTTCTCAGCATGGCCGACACCCACGACGGTTTTCTTGACCCGGTTGGGCGCATATTCCCCCACCGGCAGCCCGGCCTGTGCCAACGTCAGCAGGGCTACGCCCCGGGCCTGACCAAGCTTTAGCGTTCCCGCCCCGTCTTTGTTAACGAAAGTCTGTTCGATGGCGGCCTGATCGGGCTGATGTTCGGCAATGACTTCGACAATCTGGTTGTGCAACGACAACAACCTTTCCCCCAGATCATCCCCATCGGATTTGCACAAGCCATTCGCTACATGGCTCAACCGGCTGCCATGCGATTCGATGACGCCCCATCCCAGGGTCCTGAGCCCCGGATCAATGCCCAGAATTCGCATATTTCGCCTCAGCCTGCTCGGGTTTTTGTGATCTTTCTTTCGGATTAGCACGAAGCGTGAACATTTTCCAAGCGAATTGACCCTGCGCCTGAAAACGACACGACTGTCTCAGGGGCGACAAAACGGCCTGATTGCGACCGCGGGAAGTCTGAATTCGACACGTTTTCTGAACGCCTAATGGCCTATAAATTAACGGTTTTTAAGGAATCAACACCCTTGCAAAAAACGCATAGGACACATGCAATTTCCGCACTTGTGCGGCCACATAGACAAGACTAGATGCCGCTCAGATCAGATGATCAAAAGTTTAATCTCTAACCAGAAGGAAACAGGATATGGCTGCACTGGACACCACTCGCACCACCACTGGCTCGTTCGGCCTCGTCGGCCGTATTGGCGTAACTTTCGCATCGGTCGTGAACGCCGTTGTTGAATGGAACGACGCCCGCGTAACACGCAACGCGCTGAGCGGTCTGACGGATCGTGAACTGGAAGATATCGGTTTGTGCCGCGGTGATATTGACTTCGTCGCAGAAGGTCGTCGCTAAGAGACAACCACCACTCACTCGCCCCATTCTCCTCTGGGGCACAAAAAGAACGCCGCGCATTTCACGATGCGTGGCGTTTCTCGTCAATGCTGATCGGTTTAGTGAAGGAATCCGCTGATCTGGGCCGCAAGAAACTCGGAAACCGGATCAATCTGCATCACCCATGCACCAGCCTGTTCAACAGATGTCCCCTGCGCCAGGCTGTCGACACGAAACTGATAGGCCGAAGCGCCCAAGCTTGCCAGCAGAAAGACCTTGAACGCAAATAGGCCCAGAAGGCACCCAAAAAGCGCCTTTACCGGAACCGCAGACTTAACCCGCTGCGGTTTCATGACCACAAGGCCATCCTTGCGCATCGTCGCGCGATAGCCTCGGCTCAGCTTGGCGTGCTTTTTGTTCAAGCGATGAACACGCTGATCGAATTCTAGTTGTTTTCCCGTCATGGCAGCCTCCAAAAACCGCCCCCGTAACCACGTCATGACGGTAATTACAGATTGCGACAAAAAAGAGGCAAAAATCTATTGAAGTTCTGGAAATGGCCTAATTTCGGCCCTTATTGCGCAAAATTAGCGTCGTCCATTCACCAATTTCGTCGCTTCTGACCAGATTGAACCCGTTTTGCGAATAAATCGAGATCACATCATCGGCCTGTTCGTTGAGGATTCCCGACAGGATCGCATATCCCTCACCCCGCAGATTCGCTGCGATTTCAGGAGACAAAGCCACCAGCGGGCCTTTGAGAATATTAGCAAAAATCAGATCGTACGGGGCATGAGACTGCAGGTCAGGGTGGTCGAAACCGGCGGCTTCAACGCAATTCACCTGCCCGGACATGCCGTTGGCCTTCAGGTTTGCCTCGGCCACATCCACCGCAACCTGATCGATGTCGCTGGCGATGATGTTGCCGTTCCAGACCCGCGCAGCCGCCATCGCTAAAACAGCAGTGCCGCAGCCGATATCGGCCACATTGGTAGCCGCAAACCCGTCATCCAGCAGATAATCCAGCGCCTTGAGGCAACCCAGCGTGGTACCGTGATGGCCAGTGCCAAAGGCCATCGCGGCCTCGATCAGCAGCGGCATGCGCCCCTCGGGCAGTTTGTCTGCGTCATGGCTGCCGTAAACAAAGAACCGGCCAGCCTCGACCGGGGCCAGTTCGCGGCGCACATGGGCGACCCAGTCGGTTTCGGGCAGTTCCGAGACAACAAAGGGCTTGGCCTCGAACGCGACCGCCAGAACGGCCAGTGCAGTTTCGTCCGGCGCTTCGGTGAAATAGCCACCCACTTCCCACAGGCCCGAGCCATCCTCGACCTCGAACACGCCGACGCCGGTGGGTTCCGGGTCCAGACGCTCCATCGCTTCGCCCAGACCTTCGGCGGCTTTCTTGCCGGTCAGAGTGGTTAGCGCGGTGAATGTGGGCATGGGGGCCTCCTGTCTCAGTTGAGACAGCGCCTAGGGCCACACGTAGGCAAGGTCAAGCATTTGCAACTACTCCGCAGGTGCCGGAGCGTATTTCGACAAGATGGTCTCGTTACCCGGTTCAGGGTGGCGCGGGATAAGCAGCGAAAGGCCCAGCGACACCAGCGCCATTGCGGCGGCCAGACCAAAGACCGCACCGGGTGACACTACCCAGAGCAAACCCAGCAGCGCAGGGAGGAAGACAGCCGCGATGTGGTTGATCGTGAAAGCCACTGCTGCGGTTGGCGCGATATCGGCCGGGTCGGCGATTTTCTGAAAATAGGTCTTCAACGCCAGCGCCAGAGCAAAGAGTACATGGTCGATCACATAAAGGATCGCCGCCAGCAGAACACCCCAGCCGAACCAGTAGATGCCGCCATAAGCTGCGAAGACAATGGCCAGGCCCGTGTATTCGAAAATCAGCGTACGGCGCTCACCAAAAATCGACACCGCTTTGCCCAACATTGGGGCCGCCGCCATGTTGATCACAAGGTTGATCAGATAAAGGCTGGTCAGTTCGTGCACTTCAAAACCGAACTTCTCGACCATCATGAAGCCCGCAAAGACAACGAAGATCTGTCGCCGCGCGCCTGCCATGAATTGCAGTGCGTAGTACAGCCAGTACCGTTTGCGCAGGATCAGCTTTTTGGTCTGCGGCGTGGGCGCGTTGAATTGCGGATAGGCCACCAGACAGATCAGCGCCAGCAATGCCGTCACCCCACCTGCGGCCATGAACACAAAGTTATAGGACAGATCAAACCGATCCCAGGTCAGCACGATCAAGCCATAGACAACCGCCGTGGCCGCCGATCCCATGGCCACCAGCCAACCCAGCACCTGCGGCGCGCGGTCCTTGGGTAGCCATTGCAGCTGCAGAGACTGGTTTACCGTTTCGTAGTAGTGAAAGCCGATCGAGCTGAACAAAGTCACGAAAAGCAACCCGCCCAGACTGGGGAACCACGCGGTCACCGCCGTCGCCACGCCCAGCATCATCAGCGAAATCATCGCCAGCACCTGCTCGCGGACGAAAATGATCACCGCGATCACGCCAACGGCCAAGAAGCCCGGAATCTCGCGCACCGTATGCAGCAGGCCGATATCCGCGCCGTCGAAGTTGGCAACCTCGATGACGAAGTTGTTGAGTAGCGCGCTCCACGCGTTGAAGGCGATGGGCATGGTCAGCGCCATCACGAACAAGAGCGTGATGGGACGGCGCCAGAACGGCAGGCTCTGCGCCTCGGAAAGCGGCATGGGTTTCAGCATGGGACTCCCTCTACGCCTATTTTCGCGGTTTGGCGAGGGCCAAGGACGTGGCGCACATTGGCTCTGCGCAGGCGCAGAGTCAGTAAAAGCTCTGCGGGTCGATATCGACGGTCAGGCGGATGTCACCCTTCAGGCGCAGGGGGGCGATCCAGCGGGCGATGGCGTCCTGAATGGGCGCGCCCTTGGGGGCCTTTACCAACAGTCGCACACGGTGACGCCCCCGGATACGCGCAATCGGCGCAGGGGCCGGGCCAAAGACCTGCGCGCCGATATCTCGCAGAGGTACATCGTTGCGGGCCATAGCGTTGCCGATATCGAAGACCGGCCCGACCTCGGGCCCCGACAACACGATCCCCGCCATACGCCCATAGGGCGGGACTCCGGCGGCCTGCCGCCCGGCGGCCTCGGCCTTCCAAAATCCCTCTTCATCGCCCGACAGGATGGCCCGGATCACCGGGTGCTCCGGTTGAAAGGTCTGCAACAGCGCCTGCCCCGGCTTGTCCGCTCGGCCAGCGCGACCTGCGACCTGCCGCATCAATTGAAACGTCCGTTCGGCAGCCCGCAGGTCGGCGCCGTGCAGTGAGAGGTCGGCATCAATTACGCCGACAAGGGTCAGCTTTGGGAAGTTATGCCCCTTGGCCACTAGTTGCGTACCAATGACGATATCTGCGTCGCCCTCGGCAATCTCTTCTATCTTGGCCTTCAACGCCCGCGCCGAGCCGAAAAGATCGGAACTGAGCATGGCGATCTTGCCTTCGGGGAAGGTGGCCTCGGCCTCTTCTGCCAGCCGTTCTATGCCCGGTCCGACCGGGGCCAGTTTACCCTCAACCCCGCAGGATGGGCAGGCCTCGGGCATCGGCTTGGTCTCACCGCATTGGTGGCACATCAGTCGTTTCAGGAATCTGTGCTCCACCATCCGCGCATCGCAGTGGTCGCAGGCGATCTGTTCTCCACAGGCCCGGCACAGCGTCACAGGTGCATAGCCCCGACGATTGATGAACAAGAGCGACTGCTCGCCCCGTTCGATCCGCTGCCGCACCGCCTGCCGCAGAGACGGGGAAATCCACGTCCCCGGCTGCATCTGCTCGGCCCGCATGTCGATAGGCTTCATCTCGGGCAGCACCGCCACGCCAAACCGCGATGTCAGGTCGAGCCGTTCATATTTTCCGGCCTCGGCATTGGCCCAGCTTTCCAGTGACGGCGTGGCACTGGCCAAAATCACCCGCGACCCGCAAATGGCTGAGCGCAGAACCGCCATGTCGCGGGCGCTGTAGTGCACGCCGTCTTCCTGTTTGTACGAGGTGTCGTGTTCTTCATCGACCACCACCAGCCCCAGATTGCGGAACGGCAGGAACAGCGCCGACCGCGCGCCCACCACCAGCTGCGCATCCCCCTGCCCCACCATTCGCCAGACCCGGCGACGTTCCGTCATGGTCGCGCCTGAATGCCATTCCGCCGGACGCGCGCCGAACCGCGCCTCAACCCGGGTCAGAAATTCGGCTGTCAGGGCAATCTCGGGCAGCAGCACCAGAGCCTGCCGCCCCGTCCGCAGCGCTTCGGCGACCGCTTCCAGATAAACCTCAGTCTTGCCTGAGCCGGTCACGCCTTTCAGCAGCGTGGTTCCATAATTTCCGGTGCGCTGTCCGGCCCGCAACCTGGTAACCGCAGCCGCCTGATCCTCGGTCAGTTCTTTGCCCGGCAGGTCCGGGTCCAGATGTGGATAGGGTAGATCGCGGGGGCTGTCCTCTTCCCGCACCGCACCCTGTTTCACCAGCCCTTTCACAACGGAGGACGTCACCCCCGCCTGTTCGGACAATTCCTTCAGCGTGAAAGCCAGCCCGCCATAGTCGCGCAGCACTTCCAGCACACGGGTCCGCGCATCGGTCATCCGATCCGGCTCGCTATTACCAAGGCGGTAAATCTTGCGCATCGAGGGCGGATCACCCAATCCCGGCGCGCGCGTCGCCAGCCGCAGCATCGCGGGCATCGGCGTCAGCGTGTAATCGGCCACACGACCCAGAAACACCCGCATCTCTTCGCGCATCGGTGCGACTTCAAGCACCCGGATCACCGACCGAGCCTTGCTGATGTCGAAGCCACCTTGCCCGGGCCCCCAAACCACGCCCAGCACCTTTCGCGGCCCCAAAGGCACTTCGACAAAAGCACCCAGAAAACACCCGCCCTCGGGTGCTTTATAGTCCAACGTCCGGTCCAGAGGCTGCGTTGTCAGCACCGCAACCAGCTCTCCTTGGTCGAAAAATCCGTTAGCGCTCACTGTATATCCTTTGCAGGGGGTTCCAGCATGGGTCTCTTTGAGGTAAAGCCATCCGCGACCAAGGCCAACCCATCAAAGGACTGCCCTCATGAAATTCTTCGTAGACACAGCCGAGATCGAGGCAATCGCCGAACTGAACGATCTGGGCATGGTGGACGGTGTGACCACCAACCCGTCGCTGATCCTGAAATCGGGTCGCGACATTCTGGAAGTAACCAAAGAAATCTGTGATCTGGTCGATGGACCCGTCTCGGCCGAAGTCGTCGCGACCGAGGCTGACGACATGATCGCCGAAGGCCGCAAGCTGGCCAAGATCGCTCCGAATATCGCCGTCAAGGTTCCGCTGACCTGGGCCGGTCTGAAAGCCTGCAAGACGCTGACGGACGAAGGCCAGATGGTCAACGTGACGCTTTGCTTCTCGACCAACCAGGCGATTCTGGCAGCCAAGGCAGGTGCGACCTTCATCTCTCCCTTCATCGGCCGCCTGGACGACATCAACCTCGACGGCATGGACCTGATCGCCGATATCCGTCAGGTCTATGAGAACTACGGGTTCGAAACCGAAATCCTGGCCGCGTCGATCCGCACAGTGAACCACGTGACCGACAGCGCCCGTATCGGTGCGGACGTGATCACCGCCCCGCCCGCCGTGATCAAGAAACTGGCCGATCACCCGCTGACCGAAAAGGGCTTGGAAACCTTCCTGGCAGACTGGGCCAAAACCGGTCAGAAAATCCTCTGATCCCATGCGCGACCGCGCGGCGCCGTCAGGTGCCGCGCCCGGCCCAACTGCAAAACCTGATCCTTTGATCAGGGCCTTGCAGGCGGGAGCGTTTCCGACACACGCCCATACGAAATCCACTTTTGCCTGCAATTTTCCCAAGGCAAATGCCGCATTCCGTGTTATAAGCCGCTCAACAAAAAAAGACCGGACGGGACATGAGCAGTAACACCAAACTTAAGGACAATCTCCGCGCCGCGATTCTGGCAGAACCAGACGCCGTGCTGGACGACAAGGATCTGATGCAGGCGCTCGTGGCCGCCAATGAACAGGCGCGCGGTGACAATGTTATCGACCTGCGCGGCATCGCCATGCAACGGCTCGAGGCGCGGCTTGACCGGCTCGAAGACACGCACCGCTCGGTCATTGCGGCGGCGTATGAGAACCTCGCTGGCACCAATCAGGTGCATCGCGCCATCCTCCACCTGCTGGAACCCGTCGATTTCGAGGATTTCCTGGCCACACTTGGCAGTGAAATTGCCGATATCCTGCGGGTGGACCACATCACTCTGGTTCTGGAAACCACGGTCCGGCAGGAAGACCCCGCCATCGAAAAGCTGGGCGGTGTGCTGACCGTGGTCGAACCGGGTGCCGTTGATGCCTATCTCAGTCAGGACCGCGGCGGACCGGCACGGCAAGTTGTCCTGCGCCCGATTGCACATGCTGAACCCCGGGTGTTCGGCACCATGGCAGGTCGGCTTCGTTCCGAAGCCTGTCTGAGGCTGAATTTGGGTGAGGGCCGCCTGCCCGGCATGATCGTCATGGGCGCCAAAGACGCTAACCACTTCACTCCGCAACTGGGCACCGACTTGCTGTCCTTCTTCGCTGGCGTGTTCGAACGCTCGATGCGCCACTGGCTGTCGTGAGCCTGATCTCCCCAGCCTGCCGCGATGCGCTACAGCATTGGCTCGACAGTCTGGGGGCACTGGCCGGGCGGTCCGAGAATACACAGACCGCCTACCGAGGTGATGTCACCGATTTCCTGTCCTTCATGACGCTGCACCACAGCGAACGTCAGGGACTGGCCGCATTGGCCCGGATCACCGTGTCCGACATGCGGGCATGGATGGCGGATCAACGGGCCTCCGGCGTCGGCGCGCGGTCACTGGCGCGCAAACTCTCGGCCGTCAAAAGTTTCTACCGCTGGCTGTCCGAGCGCGAGGGGTTCGAACCGACGGCCGTGCTGTCGACCCGCGCGCCAAAATTCACCAAGAAACTGCCCCGCCCTCTGGCCGAAGATGCCGCCCGTGCCATGATCGAAACGGTCGAACTGCAATCGACCAACGATTGGGTCGCGGCCCGCGATGTGGCCGTGGTAACCCTGCTTTACGGCTGCGGGTTGCGTATCTCCGAGGCCCTGTCCCTGACCGGCGCCGACGTGCCCCTGCCCGAGTCTCTGCGGGTCGTCGGCAAAGGCGACAAAGAGCGGATCGTACCCGTCCTACCCGCCGCCCGCACAGCAGTGGATCGGTACCTGCAGCTATGCCCTCATCCGCAGGACAAGGACAAGGCCCTGTTCCGTGGTGTGCGGGGCGGGGCGTTGAACCCACGTGCCATTCAGGGCGTCATGGCCAAGGCGCGGATGCAGCTTGGCCTGCCTGCTACGGCCACACCGCACGCTTTGCGGCACAGCTTTGCCACCCACCTTCTGTCCGCCGGGGGCGATCTGCGCGCGATTCAGGAATTGCTGGGCCATGCATCGCTCTCAACCACCCAGACCTATACAGCCGTCGATACGGCCCGGTTGATGGAGGTCTATAATCGCGCCCACCCCAAGGCGTGATGTTCTCGCATCGTGACGTCAGCCATTCATCTTAGTTCGGCTTTTGGTTTGCATCTGGTGAACGCATCGGTCATGACACCCGCATGACCCTCAGATTCAAAGCGCTTTTTGTCCATCTATTCACCGCTACCGGAGCTGTTTTCGCGATGCTGGCCATGCTGGCCGCTGTCGAAGAGAAATGGAGCCTGATGTACCTGTGGCTGGTGGTCTCGTTCATCGTGGACGGTATCGATGGCCCTCTGGCCCGGCATTATCACGTCAAGAAAAACGCGCCCGAGTTTGATGGCGTATTGCTGGATCTGATTATCGACTACCTTACCTATGTGTTCATACCGGCTTATGCGCTGTTCAAATCCGGGCTGATGGATGGATGGACCGGTTGGTTCGCGATCATCGTCATCACCTTTGCTAGCGCCATGTATTTCGCCGATACGCGCATGAAAACAAAGGACAACTCCTTTTCCGGATTTCCCGGATGCTGGAACATGTTCGTGATCGTGATCTTCGCGCTCGAACCCAATTTCTGGGTCATCCTGCTGCTGGTATCACTGCTGTCCGTGGCGATGTTCCTGCCGCTGAAATTCATCCACCCCGTCCGCACGGAACGCTGGCGCGCTGTATCGCTGCCTATGGCCTTTGCCTGGACCTTCTTTGCCGGCTGGGCCGCCTGGGTCGATTTCCACCCCGAAAGCTGGGCGCATTGGGGTCTGGTGATCACCAGCCTCTATCTGGTGTCGGCGGGGATTGCGCAGCAGATCATACCGCAGCGCAAAAGCGCGGATTACAGGACCTCCTGAACCTCAAACTCGGTGCCGTTATGGGTAAAGACGTCACCCTCTTGCAGGCCGATCATGGCCAGATAGATCGGGCTTTGGGTTGAGATGCCCATATAGGTCTTGCCATCCACATCAAACCGAGTAGTTGAAACGCAAACCACAAAGCGACGGTTGTTGAACTTGACCACGGCCCCAGGCTGCACCGTATCAGTGATGCTGAAATCGGTGTTTTCGATCACGTCGATCTTGGCGTGATGGGCATGCACCGGGGCATCAAAAGCCGCCGCCAGATCCGCATTCTCACGTGAGGCGGCGATATCGTCCTTGTCATGCCCTTCCCGGTCATCCAACTGAGAATCCTTCAGGAAAGCGTCGTAATGGGCCTGAGCCGTCGCCAATTCTTGCTCTTCCAGCGACATCAGTCGGTCTATGATGGCCTTCTTACGGCCGGCCGGGTCAGTTGAGGCAGTCATGCAATGCGATCCTTTGAATTCTCTATCTGATACAAATTGAGCCTCAACCAGCCGGATTGCAATAGAATTCCGCTCGTCAGATCAGCAGGCCCGCCGCCCGTTCATGGCGCAGCAGGGCAACCTTGGTCTCAACCCCTCCGTCACCAGAAAAGCCGCCCAGTCCGTTGGCCGCCAGCACCCGGTGACAGGGGATGATGATCGGGATCGGGTTGGCTCCGCAGGCTTGCCCCACGGGCTGAGGGGGCTGCCCCAACTCTTTGGCGATGTCGCCGTAAGTGCGTGTCTCGCCCAAGGGGATAGCGAACATGAGGTCACAAACCTGCTGTTGAAATTTTGACCCAGCCACGCGGTAGGGCAAATCAAACCGCTCCAGTTGACCCTGATCATAAGCCGTCAACTGCGCGGCAGCTTCCTGCAACAAGGGCGTTTGGGATCCCTCGTTCCGACCATCCCACACAAGACGCGTGACGGCTCCGTCGGTTTCTTCGACCCCAAGGCAGCCAAACTGGGTTTCAACGGCAATCATCGGCATGATGGCAGCGTTTCAGATCGCCGCCCCCGCTGCAACGAAAAACCCCCGGCCGATGGCCAGGGGGTCTGATCTTAGCTCAGTGCTTCGTTGCAGCGTCCACAGACACCTGCGTGAGTGTGGCGACCAACATCGGGCAGGATCTTCCAGCAGCGCTGGCATTTCTCGCCTTCGGCCTTTTCGAACACCACCGCGACGCCCTCGATTTCCGGTACGCGGAAGGCTTCGGCGGGGGCTGGGTCGCCGGTAACGGTCAAGCCCGAGGTGATGCACATGTCATCCACGTCAAAGGTGGCAAGCAGATCGCGGGTTTCCTGATCCTCGACATGCACGATCGGCGCGGCCTCAAGGCTGGAACCTATTACCTTGTCCTGACGCTGGACCTCCAACGCAGCGGTCACGGCACGACGCACGCGGCGCACTTTTGCCATATAGGTTTCCAGCACCTCGTTGCGCCAGTCGGCGGGCGTTTCCGGGAAGTCCACCAAATGGACCGAGCTGTCATCGCCCGGAAAGCGCTCCAGCCAGACCTCTTCCATGGTGAAGACCAGAACCGGTGCCAACCAAGTGGTCAGGCGGTGGAACAGGATATCCAGCACGGTGCGGGCCGCGCGGCGGCGCAGGCTGTCACCGTCGCAATACAGTGCATCCTTGCGGACGTCGAAGTAGAAGGACGACAAATCGACCGTGGCAAAAGTGAACACGGCACTGAACACGCCCTGGAAGTCGAAGGACGCATAACCCTTGCGGACCTGCTCATCCAGATCGGCCAGACGGCTGAGCACCCAACGTTCCAGACGCGGCATTTCCTCGGGCGCGACGCGGTCGGCTTCGGTGAAGTCGGCCAGCGAGCCCAGCATGAACCGCATGGTGTTACGCAGGCGGCGGTAGCTGTCAGCGGTGCCTTTCAGGATTTCCGGCCCGATCCGCTGGTCGGCGGTATAGTCGGTCTGAGCCACCCACAGGCGCAGAATATCCGCGCCGTACTGTTTGACGACCTCTTCCGGCACGATGGTGTTGCCCAGCGATTTGGACATCTTGTTGCCTTTGGCATCCAGCGTGAATCCGTGTGTCACCACGTTGCGGTACGGCGCACGACCCTTGGTGCCGCAGGCCTGCAGCATGGACGAATGGAACCAACCGCGGTGCTGGTCGGTGCCCTCCATATAGACGTCGGCGATGCCATCCTCGGTCCCGTCCTCACGGTCGCGCAGAACGAAGGCATGGGTTGAACCGGAATCAAACCATACATCCAACACGTCGAACACCTGATCGTAGTCGTCGGGGTTGGCGATGCCGTCGAGGACCTTCCCTTTAAAGCCTTCAGTGTACCAGATATCCGCGCCGTCTTTCTCAAACGCCGCCTTGACGCGGACGTTGACCTCTTCGTTGCGCAGAAGGTAATCCGCGTCGGTCGGCAAAGCGCCCTTCTTGGTGAAGCAGGTCAGCGGCACACCCCAGGCGCGCTGGCGGGACAGGACCCAGTCCGGGCGCGCCTCGATCATGGAATACAGGCGGTTGCGACCGGTCTGCGGAGTCCATTTCACCAACTCGTCTATGGACCGCAGGGCGCGTTCGCGGATGGTGTCGCCCATCTCACCCATGCCATCGTCCAGTTTACGGTCAACCGATGCGAACCACTGCGGCGTGTTGCGATAGATGATCGGCGCTTTCGAGCGCCACGAATGCGGATAGCTGTGCTTGATCTTGCCACGCGCCAGCAGGCCACCAACCTCGACCAGCTTGTCGATGACGGCCTTGTTCGCGTCACCCTCACCGCCCTTGCGGGACAGGATGTACTTGCCGCCAAAGAACGGCAGATCGGCGCGGAACGAGCCATCGTCCATCACGTTATAGGTGATGACCTGTTCCAGCATGCCCAGATCGCGGTAAAGCTCGAATTCCTCCATACCGTGCGACGGCGCGCAGTGGACGAAGCCAGTGCCTTCGGTATCGGTCACGAACTCAGCCGCGCGAAAGTCGCGGATGTCGTCCCATTCGCCATTGCCGCCCTCGGCCCCGGCCAGCGGGTGGGTCAGTTGCACGCCCGCCAGCTCATCCGTGGTCACGTCACGGACGCGGGTCCACTGGTCATCGTTCAGGCGCGCTCGGCCCAGAACGTCGGCGGCCAGATTATCGGCCAGCAGGAATTTGTCTCCGACTTTAGCCCAGCATTCGTCAGGCGCTCCAGTGACTTCGTACAGGCCGTAAGAGATGTCCTTGCCAAAAACGACAGCCTTGTTCGAAGGCATCGTCCAAGGGGTGGTCGTCCAGATCACCACAAACGCGTCATCCAGATCGCCTGCATTCACGACCTTGAACTTCACCCAGATGGTGAAGCTTTCCTTGTCGTGATACTCGACCTCGGCCTCGGCCAGAGCGGTTTTTTCGATGGGCGACCACATCACGGGCTTTGAGCCCTGATAAAGCGTGCCGTTCATCAGGAACTTCATGAACTCGTCGGCGATCACGGCCTCGGCGTGATAGTCCATCGTGATGTAGGGATCGGCCCAGTTGCCTGTGATGCCCAGACGCTTGAACTCTTCACGCTGGATGTCGATCCAGCCTTCGGCGAACTTGCGGCATTCCTGACGGAAATCGACGACGTTCACCTCGTCCTTGTTCTTGCCCTTCTTGCGGTACTGCTCCTCGATCTTCCACTCGATCGGCAAACCGTGGCAGTCCCAGCCCGGAACATAACGCGCATCAAAGCCCATCATCTGATGGGACCGCACGATCATGTCCTTGATGGTCTTGTTCAGCGCGTGGCCGATATGCAGGTGACCGTTCGCGTACGGGGGGCCGTCATGCAGCGTAAAGGGCTGGCGGCCCACTTTTTCACGCAGGCGGTCATAGACGCCGATGGTCTCCCACCGCTCCAGCCATGCGGGCTCGCGCTTGGGCAGGCCGGCGCGCATGGGGAACTCGGTTTTGGGCAGGTTCAGCGTGTCTTTGTAATCAGGTGTCTGGATCGTGTCGGCGCACATTGGGGGCGTCCTTTGGATGATCTGGTCGTACTAGGATCGAAGCGGTCGGTGCGAAGTCTCAAACACCTTTGCCCGGCGTCTCAGAGGGTCAGAGCGCCGGGGATATAATTCGAATAATGATGGCCGTCCGGTCATACATGGCCGCGCTTATAGGACGCCCGCGCCTAATGGTCCAGAGGTTCCGCCCCTTGCGGCGAATGGCGCAGCTTGGCCCAGCGGTTGAGCCACGCCAGACCCGCCAGCGCAAGGCCCAGAGCCAGCAGCGAGAACACCCGGATCAGGCCGCCCAGCCCGGCAATGTCGATGAGGAACACCTTGGCCACGGCCAGCCCGATCACCCCCAGACCTGCCTTGCGCATCAGGTCGGATCGGCGCGCCAGCGACTGGTAGAACAGTGCTGCCCCGATCACCAGCAGGGCCATGGTATAGGTGTAAAGTTCGGGCTGGGTCACACCGTTGTCCTCATACATCCCGGCGGCACCCTGCCAGACGTGACGGATCATCAAGCCCAGCCAGACCGCCGCCAACACGCTGCTAAGCCCCCAACTGGCGCGCTTCAGCCACAGCGGTGTGGCATGGATGCGCCAAACCGAGAACCCGATGGCCAGCGCAGGCAACAGGTAAGCCACCGCCAATGTGTTCAGGACAGGCGGGCCCAGAACCGGCGGCGCGATTGTGCTGAGAAGCGGGTTCGCCTCAGCCAGCGCCTGTGCCAGCCGGAATAGGCCATGCCCGGCAAAGAACGCGGCCAAAAGATAGCGGGCATAGTTCAGCTTGCCGCCCAGTTCGAACCGCTGCACCTGTGCGAAGGCCAGCAGCAGCCAAATGAGCGCGAGCAGACCCAGCCCCCAATGACTGTTGTTGGCACCGCCTTCACCAAAGCTCTGCAGCCAGCGTTCCAGCAAAAGCGACAGCAGGATACCCCCAGTCGCCCAGGCAGCGCTCTCAAGGAGCAGCGATGCCACGGGGCGGGTCAGAGGACGGATCAACAGCCATCCGATCAGGAACCCGACGGTGGCTGCGCTGTAAACCAGCGCCATCTCGGCCACCGGCACTGAACTGGCCCAGACAAGACCCGGGTTCAGCACCAGTCGCACCGTGACCGTGAACACTCCGGCCCAAATGAACCAGCTCAACGGAGGCAGGGTGAACTTGCGATCCAGCGCGGCGGCCACAACAATCATCGCGACCAGAGCAATGGTCAGCGCCGCTGAACTGAGGACGATGACGCAGGCAAAGGTCAAACAGGACAGCGCCGAAAGCGTCGCCAGAGACGCGCGCATCCGTTGGTCGCCATCAATGCGCGCAAAGCGCTCGGCAAAGACAACCATCAGCACGCCCAATGCGATGCCATGCAGCGCCCACGGGTAGGCTCCGATGGTGTCTGCGGGATGCCAGCCGACCTCAAGCGCGATGGCCAGAGCGGGTGCAAAGACAGCAGCCGCACCGGCCCAGACCGCCGGGAATGTGGGCGCCTGCATCGAGCGCCACGCTGCGGTGACTGAAATCACCGCGCCCAGCATGATCAGGATTGTGACCACCCACGGGTAATCTGCCTCGGCGGTTTCGGCATAGGTTTCGGCGAACTGGCGCAGCACGATGCCGTCATCCCAGCCATGCACCAGAACGAACCAGATGAGGCCAAGCGCAGGCACCGCGATTGCGTCCTGCAAGGCCTCGGCCTGCCTGCCCCACAGCATCAGGCCAAGTGTCAACCCCGCCAGCAGCGCAACTCCCAACCAGAACTCAGCGGGGCTGTCGGCCCAGTGCACCGACAGAATGACGGAACTTACGGCAACTGCACCAAAACCCAACCGGGTTGGAAATTCGGGCCACGCGCCTCCCTTTTTGCGACGGATGATCTGGCTGATCATCACGCCGCCATGATCGGGCCGAACACGCCGAACGGGGATAGCAATCGCAATCACCGCCAGCGCCGTGACGCAGATCAGGTAGACAGGTTCCGTCAAGGGTGAGGACAACACCAGCAACAGGCAGGCCGAATACGCACCGAACAAGGTCAGAACCGAGATCCACGCCCAGCGCCGGACCGTGTCGATTCCCAGACCCAAAACGGCGATCACAAAGAAATAGGCATACAGCCAGCTGGGGTCCTTGGACGCGCCGCCAACGACGAAGGGGGCCGAAAAGGCTCCGATCAAACCAACGGCGGCCAGTAAGGGGCCGTGAAACCACCCCAAAACCAACCCCAACAGTGCGACAACAACCATCGCAGCCAGCGCGGCTTCGGGGCCGATCAGGTCATAGAGCTGCCTTGCGGCCAGAATGCCTCCGAACAGGGTGACCAGACCGGCGCCGGAGAAGACCGAGGGCAAATAGGCGGTGGCCGAGGATTCGTCATCGCCATACCTGCGGCGGATCACTTCGCCGGCAACGATCAGCGCCGCACCGAATATCAACGCGGCAATCACGCGGGCGGACGGCGGCAGCAACCCGTTATCAACGCCGTATTGAACCAGAAATATCCCCGCCAGCGCCAGCGACAGGGCCGACAACGCGTAAAACCAATTCTCCCGCAACCAGGTCGAGAGGGCAGCAAACCGATCCTCGCGAAACACAACGGCGGCAGGCGGGGACTGCTCGGCAGCGGGCCGAGGTGCTTGCGCCTTGGACCACGGCGCGGGCTTCGGCGGCTTGTCCGGTTTCTCGGTCGGTTTGCGCGGCTCGGGCCGGGCTGGCACAGCGCGCGCCCCGGGCACATCTCCGCCCAGCGCGCGGAGTTGCAGTTCAAGCTGTTCGACCCGGCGGCGCAGGCGCGTGTGACCGACAAGCAGAACAATAATGGCCACTGGTATGGCCAACACGATCAATCCGACAAGAACAAGCAGGGATTCCAATGGGCTCTCCGGGTGGTTTCAACGCCAAGCTACCCGAGGCTCGCAGCAGGCAACAGTCAGAAATCCCGGCAATTTACTCATAGGCCTGCGGGCTAAATCCACCCGATCGTCGGGCGCGCGATCATCAGCCAAAGGATGGTCAACACCGCCGCAAATGCCGGAAACCCGCAGGCGAACCAGATACGGAACAGACGGTGATAGACCTGCGGCAAGGGCACGGCGCTGTCAGCCGCCGCCTGCGCCAGCCCGCGCATTCGCACTTGTATCCAAACGACCGGCAGCCAGAACACCCCGGCCACCGCGTAAAGCATCAGCGAGGCCAGAACCCACCCTTCGGTCAGGGACCAGCCCAACCGCCATGCCAGCAGCCCCCCGGTTATGGGCTGGGCAATAACGGCCGTTGTCGTGAACAGCAGATCGGCCAGAACCACCACTCCGGCGGTCTGCGCGATGAACCGGGCATCACCCGAGCGGTGCGCGATCAGCATAAAAAAAGCGATCCCCGCACCGGTGCCCAGCAGGACGCAGGCTCCGATGATGTGCAGCCAACGCAGGATCAGGTCCGGGTCCATCAGCGGCTCTGCAACAGGGGCCAGGCAACAAGCGAGAGCGTCATCGCCGGCAGGATCTTGATCAATGGGCCGAGCGGGTCGAGCCAAAGGCCCGGCACCGCGAAACTTGCGGCCAGTAGGTAAACGAGGGCAACGGCAACCTGCGCCACACAGGCACGCGCCGCCAAAGGGCGCCACAGGATGGCAAGGCCCAGTGCGATATCGACGAAGGACCAGAACAGGACGCTGGCAACGGCCAAAGCCATGCCCCACCCGGCTTCGGTCAGAATGGCCGCTGCCTTAGGCAGACTGATCAAGCCAGTTAGGCCGGATAACAGCCAGAAGAGGCTCAGCACTGCAACGACCAGAGGCATCAGCAGCGACATCCGCGCAGTCAGACGGTGCTCACGCGAGCAGGTCAAGCCTGCATAGACCTGTGGTAAGCTGTCCAGTGTCCGCCCCGTGACCGCACGGTAGGGCTCTGGGTTACCAACCACACCCTCGGCCATCACTGTCATCGCGTTGCCGCGCAAGGGCGAGCGCCACCCCAAATGACCCAACCCGTCGGCACAGGTCGAGATCAGGCCGGTCATCACCTCTGGCACTACCACCGTGGCCCGCGCAGCCGGGAACCCCATCCATTTGCGGGTCTCTGCCAGCACTTGGGACAACGAGGCCGGAGTGTCCTCGACCAGATCATAGGTCCCCTCCGGCAAGTCCTGCGCCACGGCCTGCACAACGGCGCAGCACAGGTCCGGCATCCCGACACATTGAACGAGCGTGTCGGGATACGCGATTGGCTGCACCACAGGCACCGCCGTCAGCATCCGCAACAGCGCGGTGCCGCCAAAATCCGATTGCCCGATCACCAGCCCCGGTTTGAGTATCCACAACGCAGCGCCGCTTGCCCGCAGCGCCGCATCCCCGGCGGCCTTGGTGCGCATGAAGTCAGTGTCGGCATCGGGTTCGGCCCCGATGGCCGATATCTGGACCACGGCGATATTCCTTTGCGCGCAGGCCTGGCCCAAAGCTGAAATGGCGGTGTGGTGAACGGCTTCAAGATCATCTGCCGGACCATCCTGCAGTGCGCCGGCGCAGTTCACGACGCAATCAATGCCCTGCAAGTGCTTGTCCCAATCCTCGGGCCGCAAACAGGCCCGCAAGTCACCCAGTATCTGCGGAACGTCCCCAAGAACCTGAGCCCCCGATTTCTTGCTGCGTACAAAGGCCGACACACGCACGCCCTCAGCCCGCAGCGACCACGAGACCGCGGCGCCGATAAATCCGTAAGCCCCTAAAACCAGAACGTTTTTATTCGCAAGCTGCAATTGGCACTCAATCACTTGAACCTGTTTGCCGCAGCCTAACCGTTGGCCGAAGTTTGACCAGCCGTTTACGCTGCCCTGCGACAATCTTGGCCGTCACGGGTGAAACAGAGACCCGACAAGATACGCGATCAACGCCGCAGCCCCACCGATCACAAAGGTTTCGAACCCGGATCGCCACCAGGGCGCCAATGACCAGCGGCTCTTGAACGCTCCGATGGAAAAGAAAACGCCCATGGTCATGCAGGCCGAGATCGTAAAGGCTTGATCAAACCCAAGAAGGAACGGCAGCAGCGGCACCATGCCGGCAACGAGGAACGCGATGAAGGTCGCCATTGCCGCCTTGAACGGATGGGGATCAACGCTGCCCAGGCCGTATTCGCCCTCGACCATCAGGTTGATCCAGTTTTCGTGGTTGGCTGTGATCGCATCTGTCGCCTCGTCCAGAACGCGGCCCGACAGGCCCTTCTGCGCCAGAATCTCGCGCACCTCGCGGCGCTCACCGTCGGGGTAGAGGTCGATATGGCGCTCTTCGATGGCGCGGATACGGCGGATGTTGTCCAACTCGGCCTTTGTACCCGAGTAATTCCCGGCGGCCATGGAAAACCCATCCGCCAGCACGTTGGCCAGACCCAAGGCAACGATGATGAACGGTGACAGCCCAGCGCCAGCAACCCCGGCCACGATGGCAAAGGTGGTCACCGACCCGTCAATGCCGCCATAGACCACATCGCGCAGCACGCCCCGACCGGGTGGCGCATTGATCCGCGCGGCGATTTCTTGCTGGCTGTGTCCGTGATCGGTCATGGCTGGCTCCGGCTTTGTTATGCATGCCAGCGGGCCAAAGGGCTTTGCGACAGGTCAAGTTTTGGAAAACAACCCGCTGAGCGCACGCTTGATCATCCCGCGCGTTGAAGGTTTGTGCCGGTCGGAAAATGGCAGCGGTCGGCAGACCTCCATCGCGGCCACGCCAACCCGCGCGCTGAGTGCGCCGTTCACCAGCCCCTCGCCAAATCGGCGTGACAGTTTGCTGAGGACCGATCCGCCCAAAATAGGCTCCAGCAGATCGTCACCCACGGCCACGGCCCCGGTCGCCACCAGATGCACAAAGACAGTCCGCGTCAGACGCCAACTGCCCAGAAACCCTGCGCGGCCGCCATAGATCTCGGCCACCCGGCGGATCATCCGCAACGAAGCCGCAAGCGCCGTCACAACATCGGCCAACGCCAAGGGCACCAGTGCGGTCACAGTAGCAACCTGCCGGGCGGCGGCCTCGACCTCGCGGCTGGCGGCAGCATCCAGAGGGGCCAGCAACTCGTCTTCGGCCAGGGTCAGCAGGGTTGACGCGTCGAATTGCTCGCCCATCCGTTCGGCAAGACGATCGCGGCCCCATTGGGTTTCGTCGCGCCCTTTGTAGAACGCGATCAGGCGGTTGGTCACCGCGCGGGCCTGCGCCAGATCACCCTCGGCCAGTGCGACCTCGGCAGCGTGGCGCATTCCATCCACACGGGACAGCCGCCCAATAGCCGCCAGTTCCCGCACCGCGATGATCAAAGCAACCAGAACAAGCGCCCCGATCAACCCCGTCACGACCCAGCCCAAAATCGGCGCGCGTAGCAGCAGTGAATTGACGAAGTCCCAGGCGGCAACCGAGACCACGGCGCCGATCACCGCCAGCGCCAGCCCCCAGAACCACCGCGACAGGGCTGAGGGTTTCCGCGCCGCCAGCCGCGCCGCCGCCTGCATCGCCTGCCCTTGCGGTGGGGCAATATCGGGCACTGGCGGGGCCTGCGCCACATCAGCCGCGGGCTCTTCCGCATCCAGATCGATCAGTACCGGACCTCTAGGCATCTACCGCCCCTTCCCTGCGCCAGATATATTTGATGTCCGGCAGGTTTTCATCATTGTCCGCCCCATCACTGCGGGAAATCTCGACAAATCCGTTGTGTTCATAGAACCGCTGCGCACCAAGATTGGCCTGAAACGCATACAGGGACAGCTGTGCCCGGACGGATTTGGCGTGTTGCAGCAAACGCCGCCCAATTCCTTGCCCACGCGCTGCCGGTGTCAGGTACAGCGAGTGGATGTCATCCCCATTCAGCGCCAGAAATCCAAGGATTCCCCTCTCGGCCTCGGCCACAGTGACCCAGTCCTGGTCAATCATCCAGCCGCAAAAAGCGATCGTTTCGGCGCGGGAGTGCAGCTTGGGCATCCAGCCGTTTTCCCGCGAAAACCCGTGCAGTATCTCTCCGATGCTACCGGCATCCGTGCTGCGGGCGGGGCGGAGGGTCACTGTCACAGGCGGTCTCCGATCAGGAACTGCGCGGCGCGGTCCAACCGAATATGCGGAGGGCCGTCGCCGGGGCGCAGGGTCAGATGCGCGGGCGCAAAAGCCATGAATTCGAAATCCTCACCCAGCCAGCTTTCGGCCCCGTTGCGGGCCGGGCCCAGCAGATGCGCCGGGTCGTCGGGCAATTCGCCGGGATAAAAGGCCGCCTGTTTGCCGTCCAGCAAGGTGCCGCGTACGCATGGCAAGTCAGCCCCTTTGTGATTGCGGATTTCTTCGGTCGTCGCCCGCAGCGCCGCCAGTGACAGCGCCGCCGTTTCCGCCCCGGCAAAATTGGCACGGTCGCGGGCATCGCGGGTCAGAGCTTCCATGATGTGGGTCAGGCGGGGATGTTGCGTGTGGTGAAGGTGATCGGCCTTGGTGGCGGCAAACAAGATGCGCTCGACCCGTTTGCCCAACAGCAACTGGCTGAGCCATGCGTTGCGCCCCGGGCGGAAGGCCGCAAGGATCTCGGCCATTGCTCGGCGCATATCCTCGACCGCTTGTGGTCCTTTATGGATCGCACCCAGTGTGTCGACCAGAACCACCTGCCGGTCGATCCGAGCGAAATGATCCCGAAAGAACGGCTTTACGACCTGAGACTTATAGGCCTCGTACCGCCGCGCCATTTCGCGGTGCAAGCTGCGCCGGGGCGCGTGTCCCTCCACGTTCAGTGGCGCGAAGGTTAGCACCGGAGACCCTGCCAAATCGCCCGGCAACAGGAATCTCCCGGGTGTGCAATCATAGAACCCGGCATCGCGCGCAGCGCCGAGATAAGAT
Organism: Ruegeria sp. BF7; assembly: GCF_056538605.1. NCBI lineage: Bacteria > Pseudomonadati > Pseudomonadota > Alphaproteobacteria > Rhodobacterales > Roseobacteraceae > Ruegeria > Ruegeria sp. BF7. Next base: position 35,218 of record NZ_JBQFTM010000009.1, read on the forward strand.
GCGAATTCCTTGGCTAGGGCCTGCGCTTTGGGTTCTTCATGCGTTTCAGCCGGGTCGCTCGTGTTGACCAAATGAAGAAACGCGGCGGCCTCAGTGCGACCGGCGATACGGTCCAGCGTTTCCGCGGACCAGACCTCATAAGACTTGTCCAGCAGAGCCAAATCCAGCAGCCATTCTCCGGGATAGTCCACGATATCCAGATGGATGGTTCGCGGCCCCTGCAGGCCGGAAAGCAGCCCGGAAGGACGAGCCTTGAAGGACAGGCGCAGCTCGGACACGGCGCGGGTGCTGTCGGGCCAGTGCGGTTGTAGGCCGGTCAGGGCGGCCAGATGGTTTTCGTAGTCGAACCGTGGCACAGTATCGTCCGGCTGCGGCTGCAGGTAGACGGAATTGATGCGACCTTCCTGCTGCGCCACCAGACCGGGCATACGCCCCCGGTCCAGAAGGTTCGCAACCAAAGAGGTGATGAACACCGTCTTACCCGACCGGGCCAACCCGGTGACGCCCAGACGGATGACGGGTTCAAACAGAGTTTCAGACACACGGTCACCCACGGATTCCACACCGCGCACAAGACTGTCTGCCAGGGATGAGATGACCAAACTGTCGCCCCGCTTTTTCGTTTCGCTCAAGATAGGTAGAGGTCGCCGCACTTGCCAGAGCTTTCCCACCCTTGCCCCTTTTCTCGCGGCAGGTTACCAGCGGCCCATGCCCAGATACGCGCTGAAAGTCGAATACCAGGGGGAACCGTTTGCCGGGTGGCAGCGGCAAAAGGAATTGCCGTCCGTTCAGGGCGCAATCGAACAGGCATTGTCGCGCATTCAACCCGGAGAGCATACCATTGCCGCCGCCGGCCGCACCGATGCGGGCGTTCATGCGCTGGGTCAGGTGGCCCATTGCGATCTGGTCAAGGAGTGGGACCCGTTCCGCCTGTCCGAGGCGCTGAACTATCACCTCAAACCACAGCCTGTGGCCATCGTGAAGGCCGCGCGGGTGGACGATGACTGGCACGCCCGGTTTTCAGCGCTGGAGCGGCAATACCTGTTCCGCATCCTGATGCGCCGTGCCCCTGCAACCCATGACGCCGGACAGGTCTGGCAGATCAATCATCGGTTGGACGTCGACTCCATGCAGGCTGGGGCGGATACGTTGATCGGTCGGCATGATTTCACCACTTTCCGCTCCTCCATCTGTCAGGCCGCCAGCCCGGTCAAAACGCTGGATGAGTTGCGGGTCGAAAAGGTTCAGGGATTTTCCGGCCCCGAGGTGCATTTCCACGTCCGCGCACGGTCATTCCTGCACAATCAGGTGCGCAGCTTCGTGGGAACTCTGGAACGGGTCGGCGCAGGTGCGTGGACGCCCGAAGATGTACGCGCTGCGCTAGAGGCCACCGACCGTGCCGCATGTGGGCCTGTGTGCCCACCGCAGGGCCTTTATCTGGCGCGGGTTGAGTATCCGGAACCGGTATTCGACTAGATCGCGCGCATCAAAAGACCGCTGGCGATCACCACGATAGTCAGTCCCGCCACCAGTTCGATGGTCGGGGCCAACACCGAAGCAAACCGTGTGGCCGAGACTGAAGCCAACAACCCTCCGCGCAGGCCAAACGAGGTCCAACCAACCAGAGTTGTCACCGTTGCCGTGCCCAAAGCCATCGCAAACGCGCCTGCGATGCCGATCATTGCGATGCCCATTTGCCATGTCAGGATCAACACGAACAATGCGCCCGTGCAGGGCCGCGCGGCAATGCCTGCGATCAGCAGCGTGGCTTCGCGAAGGCTGCCAACCTGAGCAACTTCCTCGGCCGTCGGGCCGTGTCGGTGGCCGCAATCGGAACAGACGCCATCATTGTGATCATGGTGATCGTGTTCATGATGGTGGTGATCATGGTGCTGACGCGCTGTTTCGGTCCGATGGCGCCGTGCAAAGCTGCGAATGGAACGGGTCACCAACCAAAGGCCGATCGCGGCAATAGCGGCATAACTGATCGGAGCCATGACTTGCTCGGTTGTGCCCACAAGACTTTCGCGCGACATCTGAAAAATCAGGACACCCGCATAAACCAGCACAACAGCCGTCACCGCCTGCCCCAGACTTGACAGCACGCTGATCGCGGACAGGCGCCAGAAGGCGACGCGACGGCCCAGCCCGTAGCCTCCGATCAGCACCTTACCGTGGCCGGGGCCGATGGCGTGAAAGAAGCCATAGGCGAAACAGACTGTTAGCAGTGTTGCGACCGCTTCGGGCTGCTCGGTTCGAACCGCGCGCAAAGCCCGCGCGATCTGATTCTGAAATTCGCGCTGCTCACCTGCAGCCCAGGCGGCAAGGCTGTCAAATCCGCCACTTCCCCAGAACCACAGCAGCAAAGCAATAGTGATGGCAACCGTAAAAATCAGGTATTTGGACATGAAATGAAAATCTCGGACGCAAAGCTCTCCCCGACCATCGGGATATCGTTTTCCTCAAGATCATAATCGGCGTCAAGCGTCAGCAGGAATGCCTGCATCTGCGCCAATTGCCCATCAATATCGGGATCAATCCGATCAATCTGGCAGGATGCGGGCCCTGTCACTGTAACGGGGCGCGTCACGTCGTATGCGATGTAGAATGTCTCATCATATGCTTTCGCCGTCAGCGAAGATGCAGACACCGCGCCGCCCTCAACCGCACGCAAATGGCTTGTTACAATACGCCCGTCCTCAGTTGTGGCTGTAGGCTCCAACGGCCCGGACAAAGCCACCGGAGCGCCATCGGCGAAAACAACCAGATCACCGTTGTACCCTTCAATCCAATGCGCGTCGAAACCCGACAGGACCTGTTCTTCGCCTGCGGTCAAGACGCCATCGAAGTCGTGATCCAGTTTCAACTGTTCAAGTTGGTAAAGCGAGTATAGCTCGTCATAGGCCCAGGTCACGCGCACATGCGTCAACTGGCCGGAGTCGTCCACGATGAACTCAAGCCCGGTGTCGATGTAGACATGCGGGTGCGCCATGGCCGAAATCGGCAGGCAACAGGTCAAAAGGGTCACGATACAGCGCATGGGCGAAAGATAGGGGTTCGATCCACGCCCGGCAACGCGTTTCACAGATGACGTGCATAAATCGGCCAAAAGATCAGGCCGGCGGAAACAGGACCAGCGTTTGCAAGGCCGTTCCCACTGGCCCTTCGGTGTCATAGAGCACCGATTGAGACATCCCGATCCCCGAAGGTTGCCAGTGGCACAACGACTCCGAAGCCAACCAATCCGAAACGGGTTCTCGATGGATCTGAACTGTCAGATCAGTATTCATAAACCCCATCTCGGTTGTCGGCGCGTTCCACGAGATACCATTGCCGCAATCGGCCAGCGGGCACAGCGCCTGTATCGGCGATGGAGCCTCTCCCTCCAACAGGGCTGGTACACGCATCCAGACGGTCTTGGGCCCGGCTCCCTGATTGCCGTCCTTCGGATACAACACATCAGAGTGATTGGCGAAGCCGGGCAGATCATGGCGGACCTCGCCGATCGGGAACGGACCGGTCACCGCGTCTTCCAACCGGGGTGGAGCTATCGTCACATTCGGAACCGGTCCCAGATCGCGTCGCGCCAGATGCATGGTCGTCGCGGTGGCGCAGAGCCTGTCATCCAGATCATGCACTGTGACCCGCGTGGTCGCCAGCGTCTTGGTATGGCGGGTGGTTTCCGCCGCCACACGCAGCCCCGCCAAAGGTTGCGGCCGCAGCAGGTCGACGGTCAGACGGGTCAGCATCTTCTCGGGGCCAACCTCGGTTTCTGCCGCCCGCACGATCAGGCCGCTGACCGGCCCTGCGTGGCAGTGATCGGCAGACCACGGTCCGCGCGCCGGATCACAGCCCACAAATGCACCGTCATCGCGCAGATGAAAATATGCCTGTCGGCTTAGCTCTGATGTCCCGCTCATGGGCTACCTCAAGTGTTTTTCTGTTCACCCGACGAAAAGACCGGGCTTTACCTTGGGCCGGAGAATGACTTAGCTGCGGGGAAAATGTCCAGTTCCGCGGCGGGACATAACGCAAATTGAAGCAGTGGGAGGTGCGGCATGGCGTTGTTGATCGAAACCGGGTTGTCTGACTGGATCAGCGACAGCGATATTGCTCGCGATATCAAGCGGCTGCATCCCGACGCGGATGTGCGGACGCCGGACAGCCTTGGAGATCCTGCCGACATCACCATGATCGCCGTCGTCGGGTTGAGCGACGACCACCCCAAACGCCTGCCGAACCTTAAACTGGTGCAAAAGCTGGGCGCCGGGGTCGAGACCATCGTCAGCAATCCCAACCTTCCCCAGCATGTGCGCGTCGCTCGGCTGAAACCGGACGCCCCCGCGCAGGGCATCGCCGAATGGTTCGTGGCTTACATTTTGCGCCATCAACGCCACATGGGCTTTCACGAGGCTGCCCAGCGCCGCGCGGAATGGCTGCCCAGGGCGCCGCTTTATTCCCCCGATACTGTGGTGGGTGTTCTGGGCCTGGGCCATATCGGCGCGCGCAGCGCCAAGATGCTGCGGGCGGTCGGGTTTCAAGTCATGGGCTGGAGCCGTTCCCCCAAACAGATCGACGGCGTGACGTGCCTGCATGGCGATGATGCGCTGCCCGATTTGCTGGGCCAGTGCGATCATGTCTGCGCGATCCTGCCCTCGACCCCTCAGACCGTCAGGCTGTTCGATGCCGGGATGCTGGCCGCGATGAAACCGGGCAGCCAGTTACTGAATGCCGGTCGGGGTGATCTGATCGACGAAACTGCGCTGATCGCAGCGCTGGACAACGGCACCCCCGGCCATGCGGTTCTGGATGTGACCTCAAATGAACCGCTGCCCTCGGACAGCCCTCTCTGGGCGCATCGGGGCGTCACCATCACACCGCATGTGTCAGGCTGGCACCTGGGCGAGGCACTGTCAGATGTAGGCGAGAACTTTCAGCGGCTGGCCGCGGGAAAACCCCTGCTGCACGAGGTTGACAGGGCGCGCGGCTACTAAACCTTAATCAGGGTGTCAGGATCCAGTTGCCACCCGCATCGCGGCAGCGACGGGTCCGGACCTCTCGGGTCTGATCAGATCCTTCGGGCTGAATAAAGTGCTGCAGATGAACGCAGTTGTCCCGCACATCGCGGACACGGATTGTGCCCTTGGACCCAGACGCGTCATTCACCCAGGTGCTTTCTTCACCGACCTGGGGTGTCCCGTCCGCAAGCATCGCATCTGCAGTCAAGTTCACGACTTCGAAGTCTGCAGGCGTCAGCCCCATTTCGGCAATAATTCGTGAAATCGGCTTAGCATGGACGACCGCCGCCGCTCCAAGAACAATAACCGCCGCCAGTGTAGAAGAAATCCAGGCTTTCATGATCGCCTCGCCTTGCTGAAAAAGATTTGCATTCAAGATTATACCGCCAGCGAACCGGGGCCAAGCCCCCGTTAGGCGACCTTCAAAGTACTCCGAACAAACTTTCGCGACCCTGGTTACCGTTCCGCCCCCACAGCGGGTTTTCCGAGACCTTCTCGAAATAGATCATGGAAATGCAGCCCGGCGGCGATAGCGACCGCCCCGAAGCCGACCCGCAGGCACAAGGCTTACTGTTCGTGGTGGAAGGTGAAATGACGCTGACACTGCGCGGCGAGGTGCAACAGCTGGACATATGCGGATACGCATGTATTCCGGCCGACTCTGTATGGCACCTGCACAACAGCACCAAAGCAACCGCCCGTTTCCACTTGGTCCGCATAACCTATGAAACCGTCCACTGCCTGCCCGCCCCGATCCGATCATCACCAATGAACGCGACGTGACCCATGTTGAGGTACCTGGCACCGAGGGCCGCTGGTCCACCGCCCGCTTCGCCGACTCACGGGACCTGCGCCACGACATGCATGTGGATACCGTCAATTTCGAATCCGGTGGCGTGTTCCCTTTTGCCAATACACACGTGATGGAACATGGTTTTTATGTGCTTGAAGGCAAAGCGGTCCGCCGGCTCAATCAGGATTGGATCGAAGTCGAAGCCGACGACTACATGTGGCTGCACGCCTTCTGCCCGCAGGCGTGATATGCGGGCGGGCCGGGGCGATTCCGCTATCTGCTCTACAAGGATTAGAAACGCCATATACCGCTGTCGTTGCCTAAACGCTGACGTCAAATTGGCTTTTTCCGGTGCGGGGGTTCACAGAAGCGCTTGAATCTGGTGAAATAACACCGGTTTTTAGCACTGGAGATTGTTCAATGGTACTGCGCGGATCGATGCTGGCACTGGCAGCTGTAATTGGCCTGATGGCCCTGGAGGCAACCCCCGTTGCCGCCAAAGAGGAAACCAAATCGGTATTCGTCATGAGCCGCACATGGGCCGTTACGCAAGTCTCGGATGCTCCGGTCGTGTATCGCGCAACCCGTGACAACAACAACCTGAACCCGTTTGGTCCGCCGCCGCGCCTGCGCACCATCCAAGCCATGGCGGCCATTCAGGCGGCGACCGGCTGCAAGCCGCTCCGGGCCAGCATGTATCAGAACATTTCGGGGCAGTTCTTCTCTCAGGTCAGCTGCAACTGACCTGAGGTCGAAACGGCATTGAGGTCAGCGCAACCCGCTGCCATAGCTTACGCATGAAACTTGCGATCAACGGATTCGGCCGCATCGGCCGCACGATCCTGCGGCAGCTGCTGGCTTTGCCGCAGGACAATGATGTTGAACTGGTGCTGATCAACGATATCGCGCCGCTCGAAACTTGTGCCTATCTGTTCAAATACGACAGCACCTTCGGCCCTTATCCTGGATCGGTCGAGGCCGGTGACGAGGCCTTGGTGGTCGACGGCCATTCCATACCGGTCACCCACAGCCCGGATTTGTCACGTGTGGATCTGACCGGGGTCGACGTCCTTATGGATTGCACCGGTGTTGCACGTACCTCGGACGTGGCCGGTCAGGGGTTGACCGCGGGGGCAGGCAAAGTGCTGATCTCCGGCCCTTCACCGGCCACCGAGGTAACTATCGTTCTGGGTGCCAACGAGGATCACCTGGGCAACGCCCGGATCGTATCGAACGCGTCCTGCACCACCAACGGGTTGGCCCCGCTGATCAAGATTCTGGACGGGATCGGAGGCATCGCCTCGGCCCATATGACAACGATCCACTGCTACACCAACAGCCAGCCCATGGTGGATGCGCCACGTGGCGATCTCGCCCGGTCACGGGCGGGGGCGTTATCCATGGTCCCCACCACCACCAGCGCCACGCATCTGATCGATGAGGTCATGCCCCACCTCGCAGGCCGTATCTCAGGCGCGGCGGTGCGTGTTCCAACCGCCAGCGTGTCCGCAGTCGATCTGGTCGCGACCTTGGACCGCGGCATGTCGGTCACCGAGTTCGACGCGGAGCTGCGCAAAGGCGTCACACACTCTTCCGTTCTGGGCTGGACAGACCACCCGCTAGTTTCGTCAGACCTGCGGACCAGACCGGAATCACTGGTCATCGCCGGCCCCGAAACGCGAATGATCGGTGACCATCAGGTGCGCGTATTCGGTTGGTATGACAATGAATGGGGCTTTTCTGCACGCATGCTCGACGTTGCCCGCCTGATGGCGCAACCCTGACCCTTGCGATACCGCAGCCGGCGGACCTGCCTAGCCCGGCCATCGGGAAATTCCAGCCCAGGGCGATCCTGATAACGACCACACTGACCCTGATTAATGATCTTGCCCGGTTCGCCCGCAATCTCGATCACATCGCCAAAGGGCGAGAAAACCTCGGCGATCAGCGGCGCAACAACGATCCGGCAGCTCACAAGAGCAATACGTCCCACAAACGAAATTCCGCGATCCGTTCAACCTGACGGCAAGCTTCGGCGGTTTCCGCATCGCGGTCCTGCTCGATCCTCTATTGAAACGCCTGAAAGATAGACGCCGTGTCGTGATCGTGCACCACGATGATGAATGGAAAGCCAAACTTCTCGGTGTAGCGCTGTTTCAGATCGTGATAGTGACGCGCTCCTGATCCGTCAAAGCATCCAACCCGCCGAGGCCTGTTCGGACGAACTTTCCTGCGTCCACCGCATGGCCTGAGCCAGCTTGTCCGCCAAATCAGGTTGCCCGGTCAACACACCCAGACGCTCATCTTCAGAGGCCGAGCGGAACACGCGCGACAGTGCATTGTGCATGCCACCCGCATTGTCACGAACCAGTCAAGATTCCAAATCAAAGGCTTTTTCCGCAATCCAGCGTTTACGGCACAATCAATTGATCCCGCCCGTCGGTCTGCGTCCAGTAGGGCAGATCACCGGCAGTCGTGTCGGCCACATAGTCAAAACCGCCTTCTTCAGCCACCAGCCGAATTTTATTGTTAGAACAACACCCAGTACACCAACCACGCGGGCGTTCACCCATAACTGCGACATGCAGTCGGAAGGCCTCGGTTTTCTGCGCGTGCTCTTCGGCCTCAGGCACATCCATGCGCTGGACCCATTTCAGGCCGTGGCTGGCCATATCCCAGCCTCTCGCATTATTCACCGCCACTTGATCCGGCGACCTCACCAAAGCCGTCACCACGCCGTAAACCGCGATCCGCAAACCCTAAATAAACCGTAGCAGACGTCAAAACCCTGCGCGCGACCCGTATTCTTAAATCGGTTCCTTACTCCATTTCCGCCGCTCGGGCCATGTCACGGCTCCCACGACTTCGGACAGAAGAGCATCGGACGCCGTGTCGCGGTGCAGGACAATGTGTTTGCCGCCCACTTCGTAGTTCAGCACGGTTTGCACGGCCGACTTCTCTCCCCGCTCCGCTGGGCGTTGGGCGGGTTGGTTCCATGCCCGGTCAAGTCACGAGCGTATCGAGGCGGCTACGTGGTATCTTCCGTTCCTGTACGTTTCTTCGGACATAGCCCGGAAATGCGATTTTGATTGTCGGACTAATCCGAGCGCTGTTTCCGGTTCTTTCGGCATTTCCACTGTTTCAAGCTTTGCGCCAGACTGCGAAATAGCTAAAGGCAAATCAAAGAAGACCCCGTGGCTTGCTATCGGGCAACCCACGTTCTGGAAACGGCGCGCGATTGCCCGGCGAAAGGGCTGAAGATCGCCCTGAACGACGTCACCAAGGAAACCCGCTGCAAACTGGCCGAGACCGAAACCAATTCCGACGCCTGGATCAACAACCCGGCTCTACCGCAAAAAGACTTCAATACAGGCTCATTTAAGCTTGTTTTCTTTGCCGAGACTATCTGCGCACCGCAGGTCAGGCCACCGAGGACCCACTGCTTTCGGATCAGGTGCCGACCTGTTTCGGCATGTTTGACGCGGATGCGCCCTACCACGTGCCATTGTTGCCGTTACCCTCGGGCTACTCGATCCATCGTGGCAGTTGAATGCTACCCACAGAGCTCCCACCCATCGGCTGCCCCTGACGGAGCGCCTCCCGTTGGACCAAGCGCCAAGCCTTTCAGGCGTGGCGCGGCAGGTGCTCTGCGGTGCATTCTATCGCATCCAGAAATTCCTGGTCGCGCCTGAGAGGATGCCGAACCACCTGACATGGTTCAAACGGGAAAGCTGCGCGACCGGGCTGAGCGGCGCCGTGCTTTTGATGTTGGTTTATTGTGTCGAAGGTAAGCTGTATCTGATCGATGTTGAAAAAACCGATCTGGAATTGTGGCAAGGCGTCGTGATCCCAGAAGCTATTCTGACCGCGGACTGGCTGATCTACGACTTTCCCTGCAGATCAGGGCTGAGTAAGCGACCTACCCTACTGATGGAGCTGCAGGTGGCGATGGGCTGGAGCCATAACCAGTTCTTCACCGGCCGCACTATGATGCTGCATCTGGGGGCGTTCACCGCAACGATCGTGATCGCCAATCTGCGCTCGCCCCACGACAACTACCTGATGCTGCCGGTCGTGTTCCAAATGCTGTCGAACCACCACCCGCTGGCGTTTGCGACCGAAAACAGCTGGATCATCGCCACGCTGGTTTCCTGATGGGCGTCACCATCCGGCATTACTTCAACTCGCGCCCTGCCTGCGCAGGGAACCCGACCTGGATCTGGGCCGTCACCACTGTTTTGTTCATTGCCATCAAACCGGTGTCGAAGGGCATTTAGTGGGCACCAAAAGGTGTCTTGCTGGAAACCGCAGGCACCATTTTCCGAAATGCCAGACAAATTAACTACAGGTAGGTGTCACCCACGCTGTGCCGACCGCCGATGTGGTCGACGTGGAGCCCGAAGATCGCGCCGCAATCATCCTCTGGCTCCAAAATGCCGGGTCTTGACCACAACAGGCCCCCTAAATTCAGCTTTGTTTACGATAATCTCTTTCCCTGCATAGAAACTGATGCTCTAACATGAATGCAATGAGCCGTTGCGTTTCATAAAACGGTGAAATTGATTTCGACTTGGGGCAGTTGGAGCCATTCGATGCGGGTAAGCAGGCCACGGGCCTTTGTGAATTACTGTTTTCTTGGCATGGCTGCCGCCGCTTTTCCCTCGTCACTGGTCGCGCTTGAAACGACGCTCTCGGCACCCGGAGCCCCGAAGGCGTTGATTGAACGCATTGAAGAAACGTCCTCGGTTGCAACCGCTGAAAACAGAGGCCTGGATACGCCGCTGGAAATCCTGTCCGCCGCTTTGTCGGATTACCGCACCATCGTTCAGATTTTGTACGACGAAGGCTATTTCAGTCCAGTCGTCAGCATCAAACTGGACGGGCAGGAAGCAGCGGACATGAGCTCGCTTACCGTGCCGAACGCAATCAACCGCGCTGTTATCACGGTAAATACTGGCCCAACCTTCACGTTCGGCACCGCCATCGTTGAACCCGTCGCGCCGGATACCGTCCTGCCCGAAGAATTCGCCCCCGGCAAACTGGCCACGACCGGCGCCATTCAGCAGGCGGCCTCGGCCGGGGTGCAGGGGTGGCGCGATACCGGCCACGCCAAGGCCGAAGTCGAAGGCCAAAAGGTCATCGCCCGCCATGCGCAGAAACGGCTGGACGCCGAGATCGACCTTGCACCGGGTCCGCGTCTGACCTTTGGCAAGATGATCATCAAGGGTAACACAGATGTTCGGCACCGGTCGATTGAAAAGATCGCCGGGTTCCCGTCAGGCGAAGTCTATTCGCCGGCGAAAATCCAGCGGGTCGGCACACGGTTGCGCCGCACCGGCACGTTCAGCGTCGTGTCGATCGAGGAGCACGAAACCCCCAACCCCGACGGCACGCTGGATTTCGACGCCACGTTCGAAGACATGCCCAAACGCCGCCTGACCTTCGGGGTCGAGCTTGCCTCGAACGCCGGGCTGGACGTGACCGCAACCTGGACCCACCGCAACGTGTTCCGCCGCGCCGAACGGCTGCGGTTCGAAGCCGCGCTGCGCAACATCGGCGGGTCCGAGGACCTGGACGGCCGGATCGGCCTGCGTCTGGATCAGCCTGACCGGCTGGGTCCGGATGACAACACCTTCTGGAGCGCCCTGCTGGAGCGGCGCAACACCGAGAACTATAATGTCTCGGTCGCTTCGTTGGCCTATGGTGCGCGGCGCACATTTTCCGACCGGCTCTATGCCGAAGCCTCGGCCGGATTCCAGTGGTCGGATGCGGATGACGCCTATGGCAGCGGCCGCAAATTTCGGTACTTCATCATCCCGTTCCGCTCGGAATGGGATGAGCGCGACAGCAAGGTCAGCGCCACGCGCGGGTTTTATCTGGATGCACAGGCCATGCCCTTTGCAGGGCTGTCCGGCACACAGAATGGCATTCGGCTGTTCTTTGACGGGCGCGCCTATACCAGCCTGAACACCGGAGGGCGTCTTGTTCTCGCGGGCCGTGCTCAGCTGGGATCGGTGATCGGCCCCTCAGCAAGCGGTGTGACGCCGGATTTCCTGTTCTTCTCGGGCGGTGCGGGAACCGTACGCGGGCAACCCTTTGAAAGCCTTGGCATCCCGGTCAACGGCGGCGTGGCGGGGGGCAAGTCCTTCCTTGGGCTGTCCGGTGAGGTTCGCGGAAAGATCACAGACACAATATCCCTTGTTGGGTTTTATGATTTTGGTACCGTGGACACGTCATCCTTTATTGGCAGCGGAGCCGAATACCACTCGGGTGCAGGTCTAGGGGTCCGTTATGATCTGGGCGGGTTTGGCCCGCTGCGTCTGGACCTTGCCCTGCCGGTACAGGGCGATACCGGCGACGGTCTACAATTCTATATCGGGATCGGACAGGCATTTTGATACGGCGCTACGCATATCCTGTTGTGACCACGATGCTGATCGTGACTGCCCCTCCTGTGATCGCGCAGGAGGATGAGGGCGGAGGCAGTATGCTGGAACGGTTCCTGCAGGACACGCTATCGGGCGACGATCAGAACGTCACCGTCAAGGGGCTGCAAGGTGCCCTTAGCGCTCGCGCCACGATCCAGGAGATCACTGTATCGGACGATGAAGGCGTTTGGCTGACCATCAAGGATGCCGAATTGGACTGGAACCGGCTGGCCCTGATCCGGGGGCGGTTTTCCGTCAATGCCCTGACAGCGCAGGAAATTGACATCGCCCGTGCGCCCGGCACGACGACCAAAGAGGCCCCGCCCCCCTCGGTTGAGACCAAGCCCTTTCAACTGCCCGAATTGCCCGTCTCTGTCGAAATCGGCGAGATTCGGGTGGATGAGTTGTTGCTGGGCAAACCCTTGATCGGGGTTTCTGCCGCATTGTCCGTGACCGGCAACCTGTCGCTGGCCGATGGCACCCTGGACACCAAACTGGACATCACCCGACTGGACCGCGCCGGCGACAGAATCAAGCTGACCGCCGGGTTCCAGAACGCCTCGCGTGAAATCAATTTGGATCTGGATGTGAACGAAGCTGAGGGCGGCCTGATTTCGACCGCGCTGAATATCCCCGACAGCCCGCCGATCGGCTTTACGGCCAAGGGCGCGGGCCCCCTGACCGATTTCACTGCCGATATTGCCCTGAGCAGCGACAAGCAGCCAAGGGTGACAGGACAGGTTGAGCTGCGCGCGGCGGAAACCGGCGCAGCGGACGGCATAGCCTTTACCGCCGATCTGGGTGGCGACCTGACCCCCTTCATGGCCGAAGATCTGGACCCGTTCTTCGGCCCCAGAACGCGGCTTTTCGTGGACGGCCAGACCAAACCCCAAGGCGCGCTGGATGTCTCTGATCTGGAACTGACCACCCAGGCGCTAAACCTGAAAGGTGAGCTGCAGTTGGCTGAAGGCGGCAGTCTGCAGCTTGCAGCCTTGCAGGGCAGGATCACTCCACCGGATGGGAATACCGTAGTGCTGCCGGTTGCGGGCGGGGATACCTCGATCGAGGCGGCACAGATTTCTGCCCTGTTCGATCAGAAGAACGGTAACCTGTGGGATCTGAGCCTGACGGCAGACGCGTTTCAATCGCCGCAGGCGAAACTTGAAAAAGCCCGGATCACCGCGCAAGGCACGTTGGAACAGGGCGATGCGTTCACCGTCATCGGTGATCTGCAGGCTATCGTTGACGGAATCGACCTGAACGATCAAGCGTTGAATACCGCTTTGGGCGAGCGCATCACGCTGGACGGCCAATTCGACTACGGCAGCGATCAGTCTCTGAATCTGTCGGGTTTCGAGTTGGTGGGAACCGATTACACGTTGGCGCTGGACGCGTTGATCGACGGGCTTACCAGCGGGTTGACGGTAGATGGGTCAGCCGCGCTCGACGCATCTGACCTTTCGCGGTTTTCGGATCTCGCGCAGCTTGATCTGGGTGGAACTGCTTCGGTCAGGGTTACGGGCAAGGGCTCTCCGTTGGAACGGAGCTTTGACGGCAAAGTGGTGGTCGAGGGACGCGATCTGGTCACCGGGCGCGACGATATCGACCCCGTCATCAAAGGCGAGACCACGATCACACTGGATGGCAGCCGTGGCAGCGACGGCATCACCATCCGCGAGTTCGACCTGAACAGCGAAGCCGCGCAAGCGCAGGCCAGCGGTGAGGTCACTACGCCCGACGGCAATCTGACCATCGACGGACAAGCCAGCGTGAATGCGTCGGATCTGTCGGTCTTCTCCGGGCTGGCCAAACGCGAACTGGGCGGTGCCCTGCAGGCGAAACTGGACGGCATTGGCACGGTGCAGACGCTGGAATTCGACGGCACCGCCAGCGTGACCGGACAGGATATCAAGACCGGGATGTCCGATATTGATCCTCTGCTGTCCGGCAAAACCACGATCACTTGGGATGGCGCGCGCACGGCAGATCAGATCGAAATCCGGCAGGCCACGGTCGACGGCAACGCCCTGACGGCGCAGGTTGCAGCAACCGTTGATGACCCCACCGGCAATCTGGCGGTGGATGGCAAGGCGCAGGTGAATGCGCCAGATCTGTCGCTGTTCTCGGGGCTGGCCAATCGCGACCTGGCCGGATCAATCTCGGCAAATCTTCAGGGCAGCGCGGCCCTCGCCAACAAGGTTTTCGACATTCAGGGCGACGTGAATGCAGACGATATTCAGACCGGTATCGAGATAGTCGACAAGCTGGTTCAGGGCCGCACGACTCTGACCGTCGATGCAGTAAAGGGTGAGGAAGGGGTGGATATCCGCACTTTCCGCCTGCAGGGCACAGCCTTGTCCGCCAGCGCATCAGGCAAGCTGGACCGTGACGCCGGCGGGCTGGATTTCAGTGCTCAGCTTGATGATCTTTCCCGTATCCTCACCACGATGTCCGGACCGCTGACCCTGGACGGAAATGTCGCCCCAACCAGATCGGGTATTGAGGGCACCACGCGGCTGAGCGGACCGGACAGTTCTTACGCAGCACTGACCGGAACGGTGGACACGGATGGTACTGCAGATTTGGATTTCGACGCCAAGCTGAACAAGATCGAACGTTTCGCGCCCGAATTCCCCGGCACTGTCGCGGCAACCGGCAATGCCAAACGCAAGAACGGTGTCTGGACCATCGATGGCTCGGCCAATGGCCCCGCCGAGATCAGCAGCACAGTCAAAGGCACCTTTGATGAGACCTCTGGGGAGGCTGACCTGCAAGCGCAGGGTGGCATTAATCTTGGCGTCGCTAACCTGTTCATCTCACCCAACAAAATCGACGGAACGGCACGGCACAATCTGCGCCTGAAAGGCAAGCCCTCACTGAACGCACTCAGCGGTTCCATCACCACCTCGGGGACGTCGCTCGCAATTCCCGATATCGGGCAGACGGTCACCGGGATTAGCGGTTCAGTCGAATTGGCGCAAAGCCGGGCTACGATTTCGTTGAACGGCGGAATGCGGGCCGGGGGCAACTTTACCATCTCGGGTCCGCTGGACCTGACGCCGCCGTTTAATGCCAACATCGTCACCAAACTCAACCAGCTCGTACTGACCGACATGCTTCTCTATGAAACCACACTGAACGGCGAGATTGCCATGACCGGGGCCCTGGCGGGTAACAGCACCATTTCCGGGCAAATCACGTTTGAAGAGACCAACATCAACCTCGCCGCCGCGGCAGGGGCTGTGGGCGCTGCACCGATCCCCGAGATCGAACACATCAACGAAAGCCGGGCTGGCTATATCACGCGCGAACGGGCACGGCTGGTCGTTGAGGAAGGTGCGACCAAAAGCGATTCCCGTATTGCGCTGGGCGTCACCCTTCGGGCGCCCAAGGCAGTTTTCGTGCGCGGTCGCGGCGTTAATGCCGAACTGGGTGGAAACCTGTTCATTGGTGGCACGACAGCGTCGGTTGTACCCTCCGGCCAGATCGAACTGATCCGGGGAAATTTTGACATTCTGGGCCGCAGACTGGCCCTGACCAAAGGCATCGTGACCCTGCAGGGGGACCTGACACCGTATATCGAGTTCGCCTCGTCAACCAGCACCTCTGAGGGCACCGCCACGATCGAAATCGCCGGCCCGCTGGATGCGCCCGAGGTTGACGTCTATTCCGACCCCGAACGCCCGGCAGAAGAAGCACTGGCCATGCTGTTGTTCGGCAATCGTTTCTCGGAACTGTCACCCTTTATCATTGCCCAGATGGCGGCGTCCCTGGCGCAGCTCAGCGGTGCGGGGGGTGACGCGACCAAGGGGCTACGAGACTCGACTGGTGTGGACACGGTGGATATCGGGGCAACCGAGGGCGGCGCCGGTCGTCTGGGGGCCGGAGCCTATCTGAGCGACAACCTCTACACCGATTTCACCGTCAACACCCAGGGCGACACCGAGGTGAACCTGAACCTCGACGTCACCGACAGTTTCACTGTGCGCGGCACTGTTGACGGGCGTGGCGAAACCGGTCTGGGCCTGTTCTTCGAACGGGATTACTGAAGGCGTTGTTTCCGCCGGATGCCAATCGCCTGCCCGACCTGCGGCGCGGCCTCCAGCCCGGCGTGATCGCGGACCATGCGGGCCAGCCGGGCCGCTGCCCAATCCGGGTAAGGTTCTGACCGCCCACTGGTGTGACTGACATTCATGAACAGCGCTTCCTGCGTGGCGCAGATGACGTCGTCTTTTCCCGACAGCATTTGCGCAAAGTAGTGGCCACGTTTCTGGTCTGAATCCAGCATACGAAAGCGGTAATAGAACGGCTCGTCTGGCTGAACCTCGCGCAGGAAATTCATGTGGGATTGTAGGACGTACGGCCCCTGCCCCAGCGCCTTGACCTGCACCTCACCCAGCCCGAGGTGATCGACCATCAGCTTTTCCAGCGCCATGTCGAAGGCCACGCCATAGAAACCCACGTTCATGTGACCATTGTAATCGACCCATTCTGGCAACACCGAGAACCCGCAGATTTCGACCGGCGCATCATAAGGCCCATCATGTCCGCTGAGAGGTTTATTCATCACCAACCTCCTCAAAGATCGCGACAGCCCGCACAAAGCCTGCCGAGGCGCCTTTTATCTTGAACGGAAAGCACGAGATTTCGAACCCGGTGGGTGGCAGACCTTCGAGGTTGGTCAGCTTTTCGATATGGCAATAGCCGATCTCTATCGAGGCGCGATGCCCCTCCCAGATGATCGAGGCATCCTTGGTTTCACCGTATTCCTGTGCAGTCAGGGGAAAGGGTGCGTCCCAGCTCCAGGCGTCTGTGCCGGTCACGCGCACACCGCGTTCAGTCAGGTACAAGGTCGCCTCGCGTCCCATACCGCAGCCTTTCATCAGATAGTCCGGCTGTCCGTACTGCGTGCCCGCCGAAGTATTGACGATCACGATGTCCAGCGGCTGCAGGTCATGGCCGATCCGTTTCAACTCGGCTTCTACATCGGCAGCAGTCGCGACATAGCCATCGTCGAAATGCCGGAAATCCAGTTTCACGCCGGGATTCATGCACCATTCCAGCGGCACCTCGTCGATGGTAATCGCCCGTTCGCCATTATTCATGGTCGAATGATGGTGATAGGGCGCGTCCAGATGGGTGCCGTTATGGGTGGCGATCTGCAGCCGTTCGATGGCCCAACCCTCGCCGCCTGGAAGGTCGTCTTTCTGAAGGCCGGGAAAGAACTCCATCACCTGCTCAGCGGTTTGGTCATGCGTCAGATACTCGATCCCGGGCAACATGATCGGCGGGTCGGACACGATCCCGGTTTCCAGCGGAACCGACAGATCGACAAAACGGCGGGCCATATGCTCCTCCATCACCAAGGTGATGACAGGTTTGGCTGCAAGCAACACTCTGTCAAGGAAAGAAAAAAGGCGACCCTTGGGGCCGCCTTTCCTGGATTTGTGAGTGTCGGTCTTATTCCGCCGCGACGGCGTCTTCGATCTTTTCGACCCGGATCGCCGAGAACTTGAACTCGGGGATCTTCCCATAGGGGTCTATGGCCGAGTTGGTCAGGATATTCGCCGCCGCCTCGACATAGGCGAAGGGGATGAACACCATATCCTCGGCAATCGCCCGGTCGGCCCGCGCCATGATCTCAATCGAGCCGCGACGGGTGGTCAGACGGATCATCTCACCCGGTTCGATCCCCATCAGCTTAAGCGTACGCGGGTTCAGCGAACAGTTCGCCTCGGGCTCCACCGCGTCCAGAACGTTCGACCGACGGGTCATCGAACCGGTATGCCAGTGTTCCAATTGACGGCCGGTGGTGGCGATCATCGGGTATTCGTCATCCGGTGCTTCATCCGGCGGGATGACGCTGGCCGGGGTAAACCGGGCCCGGCCTTCCGCACGCGGGAAGCCGTCACCGAACACGATCGCCTGCCCCGGGTCTGTCTCGGACAGCGACGGATAGGTGATAGTCTCGGTCTCCAGACGCTCCCAAGTGATGTTGTTGAGCGAGTTCATCGTCAACTTCATCTCGTCAAAGACCTGAGACACATCGGTGTAATCCCAGTTCAGACCGATCCGCTGCGCCAGTTCGACCGTGATTTTCCAGTCTTCGCGCGCCGCACCCGGAGGGGTCACGGCCGGACGCACACGCTGTACCTGACGGTTGGTGTTCGACACCGTGCCGTTCTTCTCATAGAGCGCCGAGGCTGGCAGTATGATGTCGGCATAGTTCGCCGTCTCGGTCAGGAAGATGTCCTGCACGATCATCAGGTCCAGCTTGGCCAGCGCCTCTCGGGCGTGGTTCACATCGGGGTCGGACATGGCCGGGTTTTCACCCATGATGTACATGCCCTTGATGTTGCCAGCATAGGCCTGGTCGATGATCTCGGTGACGGTCAGACCTTTCTCGTTCGAGAAGTCGTCCGAATTCCAGACATTGTTGAACTTGGCGCGAATGCCATCGTCAGTCACGGTCTGGTAGTCGGGCAGGAACATCGGGATCAGGCCCGCATCGGATGCGCCCTGCACGTTGTTCTGACCACGCAGCGGGTGCAGGCCCGCGCCGGGTTTACCAACGTTGCCGGTCATCAGCGCAAGGCTGATCAGACAGCGCGAGTTGTCGGTGCCGTGGATGTGCTGGCTGACGCCCATACCCCAGAAGATCAAACCAGCCTTGGCCTGCGCAAAGGTGCGTGCCACGCGGCGCAGCTGATCCGGTTCGATGCCGCAGATCGGCGCCATCGCCTCGGGCGTGAACTGGCGCAGGTGCTCTTTCTCGGCCTCCCAGTTCTCGGTCCAACGGTGGATGTACTGGCTGTCATACAGCTCTTCTTCGACGATCACGTTCATGATCGCATTGAGCATCGAGACATCAGCCCCCGGACGGAACTGCAGCATTTCATCGGCGAACTTGCGCATGCCGACGCCGCGCGGGTCCATCACGATCAGCTTGCCGCCGCGCTTGGCGAACTGCTTGAAGTAAGTCGCCGCGACAGGGTGGTTCTCGATCGGGTTGGCACCGATAATGATAACCACATCCGAGTTCTCGACCTCATTGAAGGTCGCGGTCACAGCGCCGGAACCGACGTTCTCGATCAGTGCCGCCACGGACGACGCGTGGCACA
This sequence comes from Ruegeria sp. BF7, assembly GCF_056538605.1. NCBI lineage: Bacteria > Pseudomonadati > Pseudomonadota > Alphaproteobacteria > Rhodobacterales > Roseobacteraceae > Ruegeria > Ruegeria sp. BF7. Next base: position 54,578 of record NZ_JBQFTM010000009.1, read on the forward strand.
GACGGGTGCAGTGGTCGACGTTGTTGTGCTTGAAACCCTGACGGATGAACTTCTGGAACAGGTAGGCTTCTTCGTTGGTGCATTTGGCCGAACCGAAGCCTGCTACGCTGCGCGGGTCTTGGTCGCGCAGGGCCTTCAGCTTGGTGGCCGCCAGATCCATTGCTTCTTCCCATGTCGCTTCGCGGAAATGGGTCGACAGGTTACCCGGATCGACGTTCAAACCTTTCTCGGGCGCATCCTCACGCCGGATCAGCGGCTTGGTCAGACGGTGCGGGTGGTGGATGTAGTCGAACCCGAAGCGGCCTTTGACGCACAGACGGCCTTCGTTTGCCGGGCCGTTGATGCCCTCGACATATTTCACCTTGCCGTCCTTGACCTTCAGCGAGACCTTACAGCCCACGCCACAGAACGGGCAGACGCTTTCGGTTTCGCTATCGTAGTCCTTGCTGTCGCCCTTCTGTTGGTCGTCCAGCACGGTGGCGGGCATCAAGGCTCCCGTCGGGCAGGCCTGAACGCATTCACCACAGGCCACACAGGTTGAATTGCCCATCGGATCGTTCTGATCGAACACCACCTGCGCGGTATGACCACGACCGGCCATGCCGATCACGTCGTTCACCTGCACTTCACGGCACGCCCGGACGCAAAGGTTGCAGTTGATGCAGGCGTCCAGATTGACGCGCATCGCAACGTGGCTGTCATCCAGCAGGGGGATTTTCTCGGCCTCTTTCGCCGGGAAACGGCTGTCGCTGACATCGTTCAGCTTGGCCATATCCCAGAAATGGCTGGACTTGTCGTGCGCCTCCTCGGGCTGGTCAGCGACCAGCAGCTCCATGACCATGGCGCGCGATTTCTCGGCGCGCTCCGAGTCAGTCTTGACCACCATACCGTCCGCCGCGGGACGGATGCACGAGGCGACCAGAGTGCGTTCACCTTCCACCTCAACCATACAAGCGCGGCAATTGCCGTCGGGGCGATAACCCGGCTGCGGCTTGTGGCACAGGTGTGGAATGGTGAACCCCTGCCCCTTGGCCGCTTCCCAGATGGTCCAGCCTTCGGGCACGGTGACATCTTCGCCGTTCAGGTTGAAGGTGACGGTCTTGTTTGGGCTTGCATCAAGCATGGCTCTGTCTCCCTCAGATTTCGTCAGCGAAATGTTTCATGACCAGACGGATCGGGTTCGGAGCGGCCTGCCCCAGACCGCAAATCGATGCGTCGCCCATGACTTGACACAAATCCTCCAACAGATCGGTGTCCCACTTGTCGGCCTGCATCAGTTTGACCGCCTTTTCGCAGCCTGCCCGGCAAGGCGTGCACTGGCCACAGCTTTCATCTTCGAAGAACCGCAGCATGTTCAGCGCGGCATCGCGGGCAGTGTCCTGATCGGACAGAACCACAACGGCAGCAGAACCGATGAAAGTACCGTGCGGTTGCAGAGTGTCGAAATCCAGCGGGATGTCATCCATCGACGCAGGCAGCAAGCCTGAGGACGGCCCGCCCGGCTGATAGGCTTTGAAGGTCTGACCTTCGACCATCCCACCAGCGGCTTCGATCACGTCCAGAATGGTCGATCCGGCGGGCAGCATGTAAACGCCCGGCTTTGCCACCCGGCCCGAGACCGAATAGCTTCGCAGGCCCTTACGGCCATTTTTTTCAGTGCTGTTGAGGCACTCGGGCCCCTCGCGGCAGACTTTGGTGACCCAATAGAGCGTCTCGACATTGTGCACGAGCGTCGGGCGGTTAAAGACCCCAACCTGCGCCACGAACGGAGGACGGTGACGCGGCAGGCCCTTTTTGCCTTCGATCGACTCGATCATCGCGGATTCTTCACCGCAGATATACGCGCCAGCACCCCGGCGCAGATTGATGTAACCCGGCTCAACAATCCCGGCCTGTTCCAGCGCGGCGATCTCACGGCGCAGGATTTCCAGAACGGCCGGGTATTCGTCGCGCATGTAGATAAAGCAGGTTTCCGCCTCGACCGCCCAGGCAGCGATCAGCATCCCTTCGAGGAAGACATGCGGCGTGCGCTCCAGGTAAAAACGGTCCTTGAACGTGCCGGGTTCGCCCTCGTCCCCGTTCACGGCCAAATAGCGCGGGCCCTCGTTCATGCGAACAAAGCCCCATTTCTTGCCGGATGGGAAGCCAGCGCCACCCAAACCACGCAGGCCTGAGGACAGGACGTCTTCCTGCACCTTCTCCCAATCGCCGCTTTCGCGCAGCTCTTTCAGCTTGGCGTAGCCACCGTTTGTCTCATAAGCGGCAAAGGCTTCGTAGCCGGGCAGATGGGCGTGCGTGTCACTGGCAGCAATTGCGGCCTTCACCTTTTCAGGGGTCGCATGATCGATATGGTTGTGACCGATCTCAAGCACCGGAGCGGTGTCGCAGCGGCCCATGCACGGCGCGCGGACAACACGAACCTCAGCCGGGTCCAGACCGTCTTCCAGCGCTTTTTGCAGCTGCTGAGCACCGGCCATTTCACAGGACAGGGAATCACAAACCCGGATGGTCAACGCCGGAGGAGGCGTCTCACCTTCTTTTACCACATCAAAATGGGCGTAGAAGGTCGCGGTTTCGTAAATCTCGGCCTGTCCGATCCGCATCTCAACCGCAAGCGCGGCAATATGGTCGGCGCTGATATGGCCGTGTTCGTCTTGAATCAAATGCAGGAATTCGATCAGCAGGTCGCGACGGCGCGGGCGGTCACCCAGCAGGCGATGAATTTCTGCCTGCGCCTCATCCGTAAACTGACGGCCTTTGGGCGTGTGACGCCCTTTGCCTTTACCTGACTTCCAGACGCCCTTGGGTGCGCCTGATGGCTTGGTGTCTAATGGTGCCATGATGCCCTCCGATTGAGGCTCCGTGTCTCATCAGAATAACATATCGTCAAATCGCTTATTGCAATCGCACGATAACGACACCTTATCACCGCAAAGACGTCACCACCGCCCGCAAAGCCTCAACCGTGGGCAGCTCCGGATCGCGAGACAAAGTTGCCAGACAAATTGGTTTGCTGACCACGGGATTGACCAGTGGCAATACCTTCGTTCCCTTCAAATCGCCCAGCGCGCTGACCAACACGCGCGGGATGACTGTGGCAGCCAACCCCTCGCGTGCCATGACCATCGAGGCAGTGAAACCACTGGTTTCTGCAACAACTTGCGGGTGCAACCCCTGTTCGGCGAAAATCCGATCCAAAATGCGTCGGTTCTGCATTTGCGGCTCCAACAGGCTAAGCGGGAATTCGGCCACCCGCGCCCATGGGATCGGACCGGTCTCGCTGGTCATGTGAGACGGGATCAACAGTACATAGGTCTCTTGGTACAATGGCTGCACCTGCCGAAGATCGGTGCCGATGCTGTCACCATAGGTGATGCCCGCATCCAAACTGCCCTCATCCAGCCGATGTTGAATCGCTGTGGCCGACATGGTTTCGATTCGCGTAACGATCCGGGGGTGCGCCTGCCGCAATCGTTTGGTCAGGCGGCCAGTGAATGCAGTCGCCGTTGGGATAACGCCCAGAATCAGCGTGCCGGTGATCTCGCCCTTGGCGGCCAGAACCTGCTGTTCCAGCGCCTTGGTTTCGTCGAGGATCCGCCGCGCACGCTGGACGATCATCTCGCCCTCTTCGGTCAGGCCCTGAAATCGGTTGGCACGACGAACAATGGAAACACCCAACCGGTCCTCAAGATTTCGGATGCGCATCGAGAACGCAGGCTGCGAAATCCCGCATTCCTCGGCCGCCTTGGCAAAATGCTGATGCCGCGCCAGGGCGCTGAGGAGTTGGAGGTCGCGGATTTCGATCATTTGGGGTCTTCTCGGTTGGCGGATCAAAATCCATACTAACGGGGTTTTCTATGCGTAGAAATGTGTTGACTGAATGGAAATTCGAAGCCGCACGAACACTCGGCATACTGCGTCAGAAAGTAAATGGCAGGAGAATGTAACCCAGATTCAAAGTCGTGGTTAGTGCTAAGACGACTTTTAGCGAATGTCGTTTTGGTGCGCAGGAACTTTTTGTAAGTCGATCGCCAAGGAACTGACCCATTTGCACACTTGGCCGTCATGTGTAGCGATGATCCGATCTTCAACGTGGCTCGCTTCCCAAACAGCAACGCTTTCCAGCCCAAGGCACTCGCTCAAAAGCGCTGGTCGCTCCCCGCCTTGCTCTGCAAAGTCAGAATGACAAAGCGAAAGGACCCCAGATGTTTTGTCCTGTTTGAAGCGAAGGTCCTCCCTGATGACATCGCAACGAGATTCAACTCGGCCGACTTTCAGCCAATAACCTCTGCTAATAACATCACGACAGACAAAAGATTTGAACAGTACCGGTAGTTCAATCAGATCCTCGATTTTCGGCCGCTCTGAAAAGTAGCCTTCGAGAACCGCAACGAAATACTCTTCCCCCAATTGCCCAAAAGCCCAACAGCATTCACCTAACGGAATCTCAACCAGCGCCCCGACTTGCCAGCGTTGCCGTTTTGACGGTTGGTTTCTTTTAGCCTGCATAAAATTGTTTACGCCCATGCTCCGTGCATCTCACATCAAACGCCTGCTCTCAATCTCAAAACGAGGCATCCAATCGCCTTATGTCGAGCGTGCAGAATGCCAGGCCGAAACTGTCGCCGTTCAGGTGTTGAACAAGAAGTGCATGACATCGCCATCCTTGACGATGTAGCCCTTGCCTTCGGCTCTCATCTTGCCCGCCTCTTTTGCACCCTGCTCGCCATTGGCAGAAACATAATCGTCGTAGGCGATGGTCTCGGCGCGGATGAAGCCTTTTTCGAAGTCACCGTGGATCACGCCAGCGGCCTGCGGCGCGGCGGTGCCGGTGCGGATGGTCCAGGCGCGGGCCTCTTTCGGGCCAACCGTGAAATAGGTTTCCAGCTTGAGCAGGTCATAACCGGCGCGGATCAGGCGATCGAGGCCCGGTTCTTCAAGGCCCATTTCCTCTAGGAACATCTGGGCTTCATCGTCTTCCAGCAGGCTGATCTCTTCTTCGATCTTGGCGCTGATGATGACATGGGCGTTGCCCTGCGCGGCGGCCATTTCGGCAACTTTGGCTGAGTATTCGTTGCCCTCGGCGGCCTCTTCCTCAGACACGTTACAGACGTAGAGCACAGGTTTGGTCGTCAACAGTTGCAGCATCTTCCAGGCCTTGGCGTCCTCGTCCGAAACCTCGACCAGACGTGCAGGCTTGCCGCTTTCCAGCATCTCCTGCGCGGCGGACAACAGGCGGTCCTGCTGTTGCGCTTCCTTATCGTTGCCCTTCAGCTTACGCACCAGATTGGCACGGCGCTTTTCGATGCTTTCCAGATCGGCCAGCATCAGTTCGGTCTCGATGGTGTCGGCATCAGCCACCGGGTCAACACGGCCATCCACATGGGTCACGTCACCATCTTCGAAACAGCGCAGTACATGGGCGATGGCGTCGGTTTCACGAATGTTGGCCAGAAACTGATTGCCCAGCCCTTCACCCTTCGAGGCCCCCTTCACCAGACCCGCGATATCCACGAAGGTCATCCGCGTGGGGATGATCTGTTTCGAGCTTGCAATCGCCGCCAGTTTATCCAGACGGTCATCAGGCACAGCAACGTCACCGACGTTGGGCTCAATCGTGCAGAACGGGAAATTTGCCGCCTGAGCGGCTGCGGTTTTGGTCAGCGCATTGAAGAGTGTCGACTTGCCCACATTCGGCAAACCCACGATTCCCATTTTAAAGCCCATGACAGTCTCCTGAAGCCATTCGAGGGGTGCTTCTATGCAGGTCCGGGTCGATGCGCAAGCCGGACTGCAAGCAACCCGGCCAAGTCCAATCTGCAACATCACGAAAATGTTCACTACCCAGCAGCTTGCCGGGGTTCGAAATCGCACTCTAAGATCGTCGTATAGAACGTTATGAACAAACAAATAGTGAATGGTAGGCATGAAGAAAATTATCGTAACTCTTGCGCTGCTGCTGGCCGCCCAGACGGCGCAAGCACAATCCCTTGTATTTGGCGCCGGGTTCTCAGATTTTTCCGACAGCGAAGCAGATGACGAAGCGGTATTCGCGCTTGAATATCATCACCGCCCGTTTCACGAAGCCACCCGCTTTTCCGCAAACTGGGGCGGCGCCCTGACAGTGGATACCGCAAGCAATGTCCATATCGGCATCGGGCTGATCGGCTTCTACACCTTTGCCGACCGCTGGTTCGTCGAAGGTAGTGTCATGCCGGGGTACTTTTCCCATAGCGATGACCTGAACGATCTTGGCGGAGAATTCCAGATCCGCAGCCTGCTGGGCCTCGGGTACACTCTGGACAATGGCAACAAGGTGTCCTTTGCAATCACCCACAAATCCAACGCCAGCACGAACAACGAAAACCCCGGCGTCAACTCGGGCCTGCTGCGATACCACTACCAGTTCTGAGGCAATCTGACCCGGCGGGATTGATTTCCGGGCAAAGTTTCTGCACATCAGGTTCAACTCTGAATGCAAGGACTGCAGATGACCCGTATTGACGCTAAGTTCGCCGCCTTGAAGGCCGAGGGAAAAAAGGCCTTTGTCGCATATATCATGGCAGGCGACCCCGATTTCGACACCTCGCTTGAGATTGTGAAAGGCCTGCCCGGCGCGGGTGTCGACGTGATCGAACTGGGGCTGCCCTTTACTGATCCCATGGCGGACGGCCCGACCATTCAGGCTGCTGGTCAACGGGCGCTGGAAGGGGGCATGACCCTGCAGCGCACTCTGGACCTGGCGCGTGCGTTCCGCGAAACCGACGACACGACACCCATTGTTCTGATGGGCTATTACAACCCGATCTACAGCCGAGGCGTTGATAAGTTTCTGGTCGATGCGCAAGCCGCTGGCATCGACGGGCTGATCGTGGTGGACCTGCCACCAGAAGAAGACGAAGAGCTTTGCCTGCCCGCGCAGGCGGCGGGGCTGAACTTCATCCGGCTGGCGACCCCTACAACCGACGACAAACGCCTGCCCCGCGTGCTTCAGAACACCTCGGGCTTTGTATATTATGTGTCGATCACCGGCATCACCGGCGCGGCCGAGGCTCAAGCCACGAATGTCGGCCCAGAAGTGGCGCGGATCAAATCCGCTACCGATCTGCCCGTGATCGTAGGCTTTGGCATCAACACGCCCGAGAAATCCAAGGCCATCGCCAGCGTCGCCGATGGTGCTGTGGTTGGCTCGGCCATTGTCAGCCAGATCGCGGCAGGCAAACCCGTGGCCGAAGTTCTGGATTTTGTGAAGACCCTTGCCGACGGCGCGCATTCCGCCTGATCGATTGGCATCGAACCCTTTCAACAGACCGCAGCAAGCAACTGGCCTGCTGCGGTTTTTTTCTTGTCTTCAGACAATTGCGCCATGCCGGATGCCTCAGTAGAAATATGTAACCACTCAACCAAAGGCGCGGTCCCATGCCCGTAATCACCACCATCGAAGACCTGCGGCGCATCTATGAACGCCGTGTGCCGCGGATGTTCTACGACTATGCCGAAAGCGGCAGCTGGACCGAGCAGACCTTCCGCGACAACAGCTTGGATTTCTCGGATATCCGCCTGCGACAGCGGGTTGCGGTGGACATGGACGGACGCTCGACCGCCTCGCAGATGATTGGAGAGGACGTCGCGATGCCCGTCGCGCTGGCCCCGGTCGGGCTGACGGGCATGCAACATGCGGATGGCGAGATGAAAGCCGCCAAAGCCGCCGAAGAATTTGGCGTGCCCTTTACCCTGTCCACCATGTCGATCAACTCAATCGAGGATGTGGCCGAGCACACGACGAAACCTTTCTGGTTTCAGCTTTATACGATGAAGGATCAGGACTATGTCAGCCGCCTGATCCAACGCGCCAAGGATGCGAAATGCTCGGCTTTGGTGATCACGCTGGACCTGCAGATTCTGGGCCAGCGCCACAAGGACTTGAAAAACGGCTTGTCCGCACCGCCGAAACTGACGGCCAAAACCATCGCGAACCTGATGACAAAATGGTCATGGGGCATCGAGATACTGGGCGCAAAGCGGCGCGAGTTCGGCAATATCGTCGGTCACGTCGAGGGTATCTCGGATGCCTCCTCCCTCGGCGCATGGACGGCCGAGCAATTCGACCCCAGCCTCGACTGGAGCAAGGTCGAAAAGCTGATGGAGCAATGGGGCGGCAAGGTCATCCTCAAAGGCATTCTGGACGCCGACGACGCCAGGATGGCTGCTAAACTTGGCGCTGATGCCATCGTTGTGTCTAACCACGGCGGACGGCAGTTGGATGGCGCACTCAGTTCCATCCGTATGCTGCCACAAATCATGGACGCGGTCGGCGATGATATCGAGGTCCATCTGGACAGTGGCATCCGCTCTGGTCAGGACGTCCTCAAGGCCTTGGCTCTGGGGGCCAAGGGCACCTATATTGGTCGCGCTTTTGTCTATGGGCTGGGCGCGATGGGGCAGAAAGGCGTGACAACTGCGCTGGACGTCATCCACAAGGAACTGGATACTACTTTGGCGCTGTGCGGCGAACGCAACGTTGGCGATCTGGGGCGGCACAACCTGCTGATCCCCGAAGACTTCGGCGGTCGCTGGCAGGACTGACTTGAACCTAAAAGCGAAAGCTCAAAAAGCCCTTTCCAAATCAAGTGAATCAAGCTAAGGACGCGGCTTCACGCGGGCATACAGCCTTGGAGGATGCCCGCCCTAACATTTGGAGAATTATCATGGCTGGAGAGATTCCTGATCTCGTAGCTCTGGAACGGACGGGGACAGGCAAGGGCGCCGCTCGTCAAGCACGCCGCGACGGCATGGTTCCGGGCATTGTTTTTGGTGGCGATAAAGAGCCGCTGCCGATTCAGATCCCGTTCAACGTCCTGTTCAAGCGCCTGAAAGCAGGCCGGTTCAAGTCGACCCTGTGGAACCTGAAAGTTGAAGGCCACGAAGACGTCCGCGTCATCTGCCGTGACGTTCAGCGTGACGTCGTCAAGGACCTGCCGACCCACCTGGACCTGATGCGCCTGCGTCGGACCACCAAGATCGCGCTGTTCATCCCGGTTGAGTTTATCAACGAAGAAGCAGCCCCTGGCATCAAGAAGGGCGGCGTTCTGACTGTTGTCCGACCGGAAGTCGAACTGCTGTGCACCGCCGGCGACATCCCTGAGAAGATCACCGTTGATCTGACCGGTATGGAGATCAACGACGTTGTGACCATTTCCTCCGTTGACCTGCCCGCAGGCACCAAGCCGACCATCGACCGTGACTTCGTGATCGCGAATGTCTCGGCACCGACCGGCCTGTCGTCCAGCGACGATGAAGAAGAAGGCGAAGAAGTGGCTGCAGACGAAGTAGAAGTCGTCGGTCAGGAAGAAACAGAAGAATAAGTCCGGACCCAACATTCCGGATTATGAAACGGGGCCTTTACCGGGCCCCGTTTTCTTTTGGCCCTTGGGCTGGAAAACAGATGGCATTCCGTGCCATCAACCACGTGCATCGCACAAGGACGAGACTATGAAACTGTTTGTCGGATTGGGGAACCCGGGGTCGAAATACGCCCGCAACCGGCACAATATCGGCTTTATGGCCGTGGACCGGATCGCCGAAGATCACGGTTTTGGTCCGTGGAAGTCCAAATTTCAGGCTGAGACCGCCGAGGGGCGTTTGGGCCGCAAAAAGGTGCTGCTGATCAAGCCGCAAACTTTCATGAACCGGTCTGGTCAGTCGGTAGGCGAGGCGATGCGGTTCTACAAGCTGGACTCGACTGACGTGACCATCTTTCACGACGAGTTGGACCTTGCCCCTGGTAAGGTGCGCGTCAAGGCGGGCGGTGGACATGCCGGGCATAACGGGCTGCGCTCGATCCACGAACATATCAGCCCGGCCTATGACCGGGTCAGGCTGGGGATCGGGCATCCGGGGCGGAAAGAGCTGGTCTCTCCATATGTCCTGAGCGATTTCGCCAAGGCCGATGCCGACTGGCTGGACGACGTGCTGCGTGGAGTGTCTGACGGCGCTGGATATCTGGCTGATGAGGAAAGCGGCAAGTTCATGAACGCAGTTGCCCTGCGCACCGCGCCGCCGCGGTCTTCGAAATCTCCGGCCAAAACACCAAAATCGGACGCCACCCCCGCGCCGGAACCCGAGGTCGACGAACGCTCGGCCATGCAAAAGCTGCTGGACAAGTTCAAATAGGGCTGTTGACCTTGCCGCAACGTCCCAATTGCGGAACCACATCGGGCGGGTTCCAATGCCGCAGGAATGAGGGAGGCGAAAGATGAAGGCTCTGTTCAAGTGGGTGCTGCGCATCCTGCTGATGTTGGTGCTGGCTGCAGTTGTTGTCGGGGTCTGGAAACGCGAAGAGATTCAACGGCTGATGGCCGTGAATTCTTTGTTTTCCGAAGAAAAAATCGTCCACAATTTCTCTCATATGGATGAGGCTTTTCTGACGGTCGATCTGCCGCGCGGCGATGGCCAGACATGGGAGCTGCCCTATGGCCCCGGCTTTGACCTGCCCGACGGCACTGACCAATGGATCGAGGATCGCGCGGTAACCTCTCTGCTGGTGATGCAGGACGGGCAGATCCGGTTCGAAGAATACTATCTGGGCACGTCTCCCGAGGATCGGCGAATTTCATGGTCGGTTGCCAAGAGCTACCTTTCGGCGTTGTTCGGCGTCCTACTGGCCGAAGGGGCTATCGAGTCGCTGGACGACCCGGTCGTGAAATACGCGCCAAAACTGGCGGGCTCTGCCTATGACGGTGCGACGATCCGGAACGTACTGAACATGGCCAGCGGCGTTACCTTTGATGAAGACTACTTTGACTACAATTCCGACATCAACCGAATGGGCCGGATAATAGCACTGGGCGGTGAACTGGATGATTTCGCGGCTTCACTACAAGACGGTTTCGCACCCCCGGGTGAGACTTGGCAATATGTGTCGATCGATACCCACGTGCTGGGTATGGTGATCCGCGGCGCAACCGGGCGCAATGTGCCCGAGCTGATGACCGAAAAGATCATACAACCGCTGCAGCTGGAACGGGACGGGTATTACATCACCGACGGGGCGGGCGTTGCCTTTGTGCTGGCTGGGTTGAACTTTACCACGCGGGATTTTGCGCGCTTTGGGCAGATGATCCTGCAGAACGGCACGCATGACGGACAACAGCTTGTTCCGGCTGAATGGATTCGCGAGTCAACCTGGCCCAGCGCCCCGACACAGGCGGGTGAAACCGGGTATGGCTATCAATGGTGGATTCCCAAAGGTGCACATGAGGGTGAGTTCTTTGCGCGTGGAATCTACGGACAATACATCTATTTTGACCAATCCCGCGACGTGCTGATTGTGTCCACCGGAGCAGACCGGAAATTCCGCGATCCAGGCGTCAGCGACCAGAATATAGAAATGTTCCGCAAGATCGCGCAAAGCCTGTAAGGTGGATCCATGCAAAAACAGGACAGTATCAACGTTTTGGGAGGTGTGCTTGCCCCGTGTTCCCGTGATCCATTGACCGGATTCTTTCGCGATGGGGCCTGCAACACCTGCCCCGAGGATCAGGGCAGCCACACGGTTTGCGCGGTAATGACGGCCGAGTTTCTCGCGTTCTCCAAGTATGTCGGAAACGATCTGAGCACCCCGCGCCCCGAGTTCAACTTTGCCGGCCTGAAACCGGGTGACAGCTGGTGTCTGTGCGCCGGGCGTTTTCTGCAGGCCCATGACGAAGGCTGCGCGCCAAAGGTACATCTTGAAGCCACACACCAGCGCGCGCTCGACGTGGTGCCACTGCGGCTGCTGACCGAACACGCGGTTGCGGAATAGCCAGACCGGCCCAGGACATCCCGGACCGGCCCTTATTCGGGATCACTCCCGCAGTTTGACAAGGTCGGACATCAGCCCTTCGGTCCCGTTGTGGACCGTCAGCCGTTCGACCTTCCCGGCGATGGTTTCCAGCGCCTCCAGCTCTTTCAGCCGCAGCATCACCGGGTTTTCCGCCATCACCTTCGCGGTGTTCAGCAGGGACCGCGTGGCGTTGGTTTCTTCCCGCCGCCGGATGACGTTGGCCTCGGCCTGTTTCTCGGCGGCGACCACGGCGGTCAGGATTTCCCGCATCTCACCGGGCAGGATGACGTCTTTCAACGCGATCTCACCCACTTCGATACCGATCCCGGCCATTTGTGTCCGCACCCGATCCGCGGCCTCGGTGTCGACGGTCACCTTCTCGGCCAGCAGCCGGTCCAGTGTCATCGCCCCCAAAGTCTTCCGAAACGCCAGTTGCAGCGCCCGGTGCAGGGCCTGATCGAAGTCCTTGACCGCCCCCACCGCCTTTACCGGATCAACGACCCGGTAATCAGCGCTGAGGTTGACCCGGACGGTCACCCGGTCCTTGGTCAGGATCTCCTGCCCTGTCACCTCATGGGTCCGTTGCCGCAGGTCGATCTGTTTGACCTCGACGTTCCGCCCGACTTTCCAGAAGGCATGCGCACCGGGGGCCAGCTGATCCACCAGTACCCCGTCAACCGTCAGCAGCCCGGTATGCCCTTCGGCCACCTCAACCTGCGTCAGGTTCAGCCGCAGCCCGGCCCGAACCAGCCGCTGCGCCGTCGCTTTGGGCACAACCATGGTTTCGGTCAACGCGTGATGCTCGATCTTCCACGGCCCTGCGGCCTTCCATACAAGCACCCGTGCTTCGGGGTTCAGCACCCGAACAGCCACCCCATCCCGCAGCAGAACCAGAACTTCGTCAGGCTCGGCCCGGAACTCGGTCAGATGCTTGGCGGCCAGCTCGGGCCGATTCTGCATCAGCGCCCGCTCATAGGGCGACACGAAAAAGAGCTTTTCCAGATCGTGCAGCTCGGTCAGCACATCCTTGCGTGGCAGCCGGTGCTTCCCGGGGCCGAGGATTGCATCGAACACCCCGTTGCGCAGGACCAGCATCCGCTGGGTCTCGGTCAGCGTCAGCCAGTGATGACCGGTCAGCCGGTCTATCAGATCTTGGAACAGTGTCATGTCATTTCTCCTTTTCGTCTCGCTCTATCGTCGTCGCAAACGCGAACTCCTTTTCATGTTTTCAATGGGTTGCACCCCGATTGGGTGACAGGTGTGAAACCTTCGGATGAAGGCGGGAAGGATCCGGGTATCCCCCGCGCCTTGCCCCTGCGCGGGAGGGTCAGAGAGAGGGGCGCGGGCTCCATGCGCCGCCCTGCCCGAAGGCCAAGCGGGGCACCGATCCGGCGGCACCGTCATCCGCCCTCCGGCCCAAGGCCAGAGCAGCGAAGGCCCCCGCCCCGCCGGGCCAAAGCCTGACGTTGCGCAGTGCCGCCCCTGCTGGGGAACACCCGGACCCTTATAATTTGGACCGTTTTCACGGCCGGCGTGGAAGGCCGGTGCTGACTGAACAGCTTTGTCAAATGGCGGGATTCGAACCCGCAACACATCGATTCGCAGTCGATTACTCTACCGTTGAGCTACATTTGCGGCTTTGGAAGGAGTCGAACCTTCGCCTACAGATGGGAAATCTGCCGCTCTATCCAACTGAGCTTCAAAGCATGTCCCAATCCCCGGTTTCGGCCCTAGCATACGGTTTCGGCAGCGCCGTCCGCACCGAGAGAGTGATCACCTCTGCCCGCTAGGGTCCGGCCCGTTGTGACCGGTAACGGCCGGTTTAGGCGAAGGGTCTGGATTCGTTCAATATTTTTTTGAGGGTCAAAATCACACCTGTGGCGAGCGCGCAACAAAATTACCCATCTGCGCAATATTCGAAAAGGTAGCGCGACAAAAACAAAGCGGCGCACCCGTCAAAGGTGCGCCGCTCTTGTCACAAATTTCAAATTTTACCGCCTGGTCAATCGGCGCTGCGGCCTTCGGTATCCGACATGTCGAAGTTCAGATACTTGGCCACGGTCTGCACGTCCTTGTCGCCACGTCCGCACATGTTCATGCAGATCAGGTGATCCTTGGGCAGTTCGGGGGCGATTTTCATTACATGGGCCAGCGCGTGGGACGGTTCCAGAGCCGGGATGATGCCTTCGGTCGCGCAGCACAGCTGGAACGCCTCCAGCGCTTCTTTGTCGGTGATCGAGACATAGTTGGCGCGGCCAATTTCGTGCAGCCACGAGTGTTCGGGACCGATACCCGGATAATCCAGACCGGCTGAGATCGAATAGCCTTCCAGAATCTGCCCGTCATCGTCCTGCAGCAGATATGTGCGGTTGCCGTGCAATACGCCCGGACGCCCACCGGTCAATGAGGCGCAATGCTCCATCTTTTCGTTCACGCCCTTGCCACCGGCCTCAACACCGATGATGTTGACGTCCTTGTCGTCGAGGAACGGGTAGAACAAGCCCATCGCGTTCGAGCCGCCACCGATTGCAGCAATGATCGTGTCAGGCAGACGGCCTTCGGCCTTCATCATCTGCTCTTTGGCTTCCTTTCCGATAATCGACTGGAAATCGCGCACCATCGCCGGATAGGGGTGCGGCCCCGCCACGGTGCCGATGCAATAAAAGGTGTCGCGCACATTGGTAACCCAGTCACGCAGCGCGTCGTTCATCGCGTCTTTCAGCGTGCCGCGGCCAGAGGTCACCGGAATCACTTCGGCCCCCAGCAGGCGCATACGAAACACGTTCGGGGCCTGACGCTGCACGTCATGCGCGCCCATATAGACCACGCACTTCAGGCCAAACTTGGCGCAGACGGTGGCAGTGGCCACGCCGTGCTGACCGGCTCCGGTTTCAGCAATGATCCGAGTCTTGCCCATGCGCCGCGCCAAAATGATCTGGCCCAGCACGTTGTTAATCTTGTGCGCGCCGGTGTGGTTAAGTTCGTCGCGTTTCAGGTAGATCTTAGCACCGCCCAGATGCTCGGTCAGGCGCTCCGCGTAATACAGTGGCGAGGGGCGGCCCACGTAGTTCGCCCACAGATCGTCCATCTCGGCCCAGAAGGTGGGATCGTCCTTGGCCTTCTCATACTCCTCCTCCAGCGACAGGATCAGGGGCATCAGCGTTTCGCTGACGAACCGCCCGCCGAAGATGCCAAAGCGGCCCTGTTCATCGGGGCCGGACATGAAGGAATTGAAAAGATCGTTGGCCATGGGTGTCTCCATCGTCGTGCCCATTGTTCATAGGAGGTGGCGGCGGGATTTGCCATGGCAAAACGTATTATTCCGCCGCTTCAAGGTGCTGCGCCCAGATTTGCAACGCCTGCTCTCTACTGGGCACTGCAATGCAGGGGAAGTGGTGAAACTCACTCACCTCGGCCAGTCGTACAGCGGCCTGCACCACGCGTCGGTGCGGACCGGAATGGGCAAAGGTCAGCATCGCCTCGGCATCGTGCCAGACACTGAGCGAGAAATAGAGCCCCTGATACGGAAAGACATCCGCTTTCAGACACAACGGATCGCCGCGCGCCTGAAGCAACGCCTGATGGGCGCGCCAAAAAAACTCCGGCCCGTAATACCACCGTTTCAATGAAACTCCGCCAATCGCTGCCAGCATTGCCGCGCCCTCCCCTATCGGAGATACGCAGGCACCGGGCGATCAGATCACCGGGTGGCGTCGATAAAGGCGCGGATGAGGGTTGCGTCCTTCACGCCGGGCGCGCTTTCCACGCCCGAAGAGACATCGACCTGCCGCGCGCCAGTCATGCGCATGGCCTCGGCAACGTTATCAGCCGTCAACCCCCCGGCCAGCATCCACGGGCGCCGCCAGTACTTGCGCCCGGCCAGCAGGCGCCAGTCAAAAGCCAGGCCGTTGCCGCCCGGCAACTCGGCGTTGCGCGGTGGCTTGGCGTCGATCAGCAGTTGGTCCGACACTTCCGAGTACAGGTCGATTGCCACAAGGTCTTCAGCTTCGGCCACACCAATGGCTTTCATCACGGGCAGGCCGAACCGTTCGCGGATCTCGGCCACGCGATCCGGGTTTTCCTTGCCGTGCAGTTGCAACATGTCCAACGGTACGCTGGCCACGATCCGGTCCAGTTCCTCATCCGACGCGTTCACGGTCAGCGCGACCTTGGCCACGCCAGAAGGCACCAGATGGGCCAGTTCGGTGGCGGCCTCAATGTCCAGATGCCGTGGCGATTTTGGGAAGAACACGAACCCGACATAACGTGCGCCAGCCTCGGCTGCCACGCGCACGTGATCGGGGGCGGTCAGGCCGCAGATTTTGACACTTGCGTCTTGGGGCATTGGTTTGCCTCAGCTGGCCTCGTCCAGCAGGGCCAGAACTTCGTCCTGACCTTCGTTCTGCTTTTTCTTGAGCTTTTTGACTTCACGCTCAAGCTTGCGCACTTCGTTTTTCTTCACGGACGCATCCCGGCGGTGCTTGTGCTCGCGCAGCCATTCCCAGAGGAAACCGATGATCAGGCCTGCGACAACGCCGCCCAACACCACCACGAACAGCGGCAGCGACGTGCTGAAGTTAAAACCCACAAGCTCGGCAAAGGGTTCCGGCATCAGCGACAGTTCAACCGTTTCGCGATTGGCCAGCGAGACGGAAATAAGAACGATCCCGAGGATCGCCAGGAAAGCATATCGAAGGTAGCGCATCATGACTTAGGCTTTACCGTTCAATCGATCCCTAAGCAACTTGCCAGTTTTGAAAAACGGCACACATTTTTCTTCGACCTGAACAGTCTCACCCGTGCGGGGATTGCGGCCGACACGCGCGTCGCGCTGTTTCACCGAAAAGGCACCGAAGCCACGCAGTTCCACACGGTCACCGCGCGCCATGGCATCCGTCACTTCTTCGAACACGGTATTCACGATCCGCTCGACGTCGCGTTGATATAAATGCGGGTTCTCGTCGGCGATTTTCTGAATCAGTTCTGAACGGATCATGAGCGCTACCCTCCCAGGCGATCGGTTAACCATCTCTATTGTTCTGAACAGTATAGGAAAAAAGTCGGATCGGGGGAACGTAAACTCTTTGTGCAAAGCCTTCATTTTGCTGCTAAACCGCGCGATTTTTCGCTTGTTCACGCGAATTCCGCGCTTAAAGCGCGAACCACACCCGAAATAAGCCCGGAATTTGGAACATATTGATTCGCAACAAAAACGGCCCCGCGCGGATACGCGGGGCCGTAAATTCGGCTAAGGCTGATGCCTTGGCTTAGTCGCCGGACTTCAGCGCTGCACCCAGGATATCGCCCAGCGATGCGCCCGAGTCGGAAGAACCGTACTGTTCCACGGCCTCTTTCTCTTCGGCGATCTCGCGTGCCTTGATCGACAGGCCCAGACGGCGGGTCTTGCTGTCAACGTTGGTGACGCGAACGTCGACCTTGTCACCGACCGAGAAACGCTCAGGGCGCTGTTCGGCACGGTCACGCGACAGGTCCGAACGACGGATGAACGATTTCATGCCTTCGTACTCGACCTCGATGCCACCATCTTCGATCGCGGTGACTTCGACAGTGATGACCGAACCACGCTTCACGCCGCCCACGGCTTCGGCGAACTTGTCGCCGCCCAGGGCTTTGATCGACAGCGAGATACGCTCTTTTTCGACGTCAACTTCCGAGACAACGGCCGAAACCATGTCGCCTTTGCGGTAGTTCTGGATGGCATCCTCGCCACGCTCGTCCCAGGACAGGTCGGACAGGTGAACCATGCCGTCGATGTCGCCTTCGAGGCCGATGAACAGACCGAATTCGGTGATGTTCTTGACTTCGCCTTCGACCTGCGTGCCCTCGGGGTGCGTTTCTGCAAACACTTCCCACGGGTTGCGCTGAGTCTGTTTCAGGCCCAGAGACACGCGACGCTTGGCGCCGTCGATTTCCAGAACCATGACGTCGACTTCCTGGCTGGTCGAAACGATCTTGCCGGGATGGACGTTTTTCTTGGTCCAGGACATCTCGGAGACGTGCACCAGACCTTCGACACCGGCTTCCAGCTCAACGAACGCGCCGTAGTCGGTGATGTTGGTGACGCGACCCTGATGTACCGAGCCCAGCGGGTACTTGGCAGCAACCAGATCCCACGGATCTTCCTGCAACTGCTTCATGCCCAGGCTGATGCGGTGGGTCTCTTTGTTGATCTTGATGACCTGAACCTTGATGGTTTCGCCGATCGTCAGGATCTCGGACGGGTGGTTCACACGACGCCATGCCATGTCGGTGACGTGCAGCAGGCCGTCAACGCCGCCCAGGTCAACAAATGCGCCGTATTCGGTGATGTTCTTGACGACACCCTCGACGGTCTGACCTTCGGACAGGTTGCCGATAACTTCGGCACGCTGTTCGGCACGCGATTCTTCCAGGATTGCGCGGCGCGACACAACGATGTTGCCACGGCGGCGGTCCATTTTCAGAATCTGGAACGGCTGCTTCAGACCCATCAGCGGGCCAGCGTCGCGCACGGGGCGCACGTCAACCTGCGAGCCGGGCAGGAACGCAACTGCGCCACCCAGATCGACGGTGAAGCCACCTTTGACGCGACCGAAGATAGCACCTTCGACGCGCTGGTCGTCGGCATATGCTTTTTCCAGACGGTCCCATGCCTCTTCACGGCGGGCCATCTCGCGCGAGATGACGGCTTCGCCACGGGCGTTTTCTGCGGCGCGCAGGTAGACTTCGACCTCGTCGCCAACAGCGATTTCAGGGGCTTCGCCGGGATTTGCGAATTCTTTCAGATCAACGCGGCCTTCCATTTTGTAGCCGACGTCGATGATGGCTTGGCCGGCTTCGATCGCCAGAACCTTGCCTTTGACAACAGAACCCTCTTCGGGTGTGTCCATTTCGAAGCTTTCATTAAGGAGGGCTTCGAATTCCTCCATGGATGCGTTAGCCATGTGGCGTTGTTTTCCTTTACAGTACGTTTTTGCTGGCCGAGCGGTTGTCTCCGCCGGTCTTGTTTCATGGTGCCTTGAGGCGTAACCCGGGGCGCATCTGACTACACAAACACAAAGGGCCGAGGTAACCCGGCCCTGCTCAGATACGTCATCCGGACGTTAGCCGCCCTTGTTAAGACGGGTGCTCTATAGCGGGTTGGCTCCGGTCTCGCAAGTCGAAAGCACTTAGCGCGAAGAACAGGGACAACATCGCTGACCTCACAATCGGTTGATAGCAGCCTTGCCCGGTTGCACACCTTGCATCACCCCGGCACCACTGGTCTGGCAGACACACAGACCGGAATTGTCAGATCATGGAAGAGTTCAACGTCATCGTTGCACATCAACCCCAGTGGGTTCAGATATGGATGAACATTCTGAGCTTTGGCGCCTTCCTGTTACCGATCTCATTATTGATTTGGCGGCAGACACGCCTGACAGCGATTATTACGATCCTGTGCAGTTTGCTGGCGGCGGCCGGCGTTCTGCTGATCTTCAACCAGCTTGGTTATGTCCGTTTGATGGGGCTCGGCCACGCCGTGTTCTGGACACCGCTTGCCTATTACCTCTGGAAACAACAGGCGCGCGAAGACATCCCCGTCGCTCCCAAATGGATAATCCGTGTGGTGGTCTTGACCATCGCCGTGTCGCTGGCCTTCGACTACTTGGACGTACTGCGGTATTTGCTGGGCGATCGAACACCTGCTTCTGTTCCGGCTTAGATTTCTTCGCCTTTCTTAAGCAATTCCTCGATCAGGTTCCGCTGAAGGCTACCGCTGTCCCCTCCGCCGAACTGCTGCGCACCGCCGGAATAAAGCGAGCCATAGGTCTTGGCGATGTTCACCGTCTGCGCCAACCCCGAGATCAGCTGGTCCTTTTCAAGCGGTGACAGCGGATGAATGAATGTTGCCCACAGCATTCCGTTGGCAATCGCATAGCGCGCGTCGAGAGCGCTGTCGAAATTGGCCTGCATCATGCGGTGCATGTCCTTGGCGGTCAGGCCCTCGGCGCTGCGGATCGGGATCATCGCGCGCATCCGGTCGGCATTGCTGTCGGTGATGATCAGAACCGGAACGTCCGATACGGTCAGTTGGAACCCTGGCCCGCGCGGCTGTGCCTCAGGGTCGAGCGCGAAGATGATCTTGCCCAGACGTTCATAGTCCATCGGTGGCTCGGCCTCCTGAGCAGCCAGGCTTCCGGCCAGAAAAAACAGAGTTAGGGCTAGTCGGATCATCGCATCTCTCCTGCAGGCTACGCTCCAACCATAGGGGCCGGCTGGCGGAGTGACCAAACAAAGCTTGGTGAAGGACTTATCCCGCCCCACCGCAGGTTTGAACGATCTGCAAGATTTGGCGGGCTTCCTGCGATAGCCCGTTCAGAACTACCCCTCTACTTATGTTTCAGCGGTTGGCCGCCCGGCTGATCCAAACCTGAACAGGAAAGGAAATCCCAATGAAATCTCTGGTTCTGACAACCGTCCTCGCCGCCCTGCCTCTGATCGCGGCACCCGCCTTTGCCGCGGATGAGATAAACGTTTCTAACGGTATCTCGGCGGCCGGTGCGCCGCTGGCCGCGCACGGCGTCGATCTGGTCGCGCTGGTGAGTGACGGCAATCCGGTCGAGGGCTTTGCCACCCATTCCGCCACCTATGACGGGGCATCCTACTACTTTACCAGCGCTGCGAACCGCGAAGCGTTCGAGACCAACCCCGCCGCCTACCTGCCTCAGCACGGCGGGTTCTGTTCGTTCGGCGTTTCGGTGGGCAAGAAGTTTGACGGCGATCCGGATCAATATCTCGTCGCGGATGGCAAGCTGTACCTTTTCCTGAACGCCGAAACCCGCGCGGCCTTCCTGAAGGACGTGACAGCCACGGCAAAAACCGCTGACGATCAGTGGGCGAATATCAAAAGCGTCGCCGTCGGCGAGTTGTAATCCTGAAAGCCCGCAGTGCTATGGCGTCGCGGGCTTTTTCTTTTCGATGAAGGCCACGGCCTGAGCTAGCGCAGCCTCGATACTCAGATCGGACGTGTCCAGCAGTACGGCATCGTCGGCGGGTTTCATCGGTGCAGTGCTGCGTTCGGCATCCCGTGCATCGCGTTCGCGCACATCGGCCAGCACCATTTCGCGGGTGACTTCCGATCCCTTGGCGCTCAATTCCAGAAAACGCCGCTCGGACCGAACTTCGGCGCTGGCGGTGACGAACAGCTTCACCTCGGCCTCAGGGCAGATCACCGTTCCGATATCGCGCCCGTCCAGAACCGCGCCCCCGGCACGACGGGCAAAAGCGCGTTGGAAGTCGACCAACGCCGACCGGACCTCAGGGATTACAGCCACTTTCGACGCCGCCTGCGCAATCTCGGCCGTACGCAGATCACCCTGCTCCAGCTCGTCAGCCGTCAGCGCCTGCGCGGCCTCGACCGGGTCGGTACCGTCCAGAGTGCGACGCCCAACCGCGCGGTAGAGCAACCCCGTATCCAGATGCGCGAACCCGAAGTGTGCGGCAACGCCTTTCGAGATCGTGCCCTTCCCCGCCGCCGCGGGGCCGTCAATGGCGACAGTAAAGCTCACGTGCGTTCGACCTTGGCGCCCAGAGACGCCATCAGCGGTTCGAAAATCGGAAATGAGGTCGCGATCGGGCCGCCGTCATCGACCGAGACCGGGGTCTGCGCGCCCATCCCCATCACCATGAACGACATGGCGATGCGGTGGTCCAGAAAGCTCTCGCACGTACCGCCGCCGGGGACATTGCCGATGCCCAGCCCGTCGACCGACCACCATTCCTCGCCCTCGTCAACGGTCACGCCATTGGCGCGCAGGCCCTTGGCCATGGCATCAATCCGGTCGCTTTCCTTGACGCGCAGTTCTTTCACGCCGCCCATCATCGTGGTGCCTGTGGCATTGGCCGCAACCACGGACAGAACCGGGTATTCGTCGATCATCGAGGCCGCGCGTTCCGGCGGCACGTTGATACCCTTCATGTTGGGCGAATACTTGGCGCGCAGATCGGCAACGGGCTCACCGCCCTCTTCGCGTTCGTTTTCATAGGTCAGATCTGCGCCCATCTCGCGCAGAGTGGTAAACAGCCCCGCACGGGTCGGGTTCAGGCCGATACCTGGCACCAACACATCCGAACCCGGCGTGATCAGCGCCGCGCAAACCGGGAAGGCTGCGCTGGACGGGTCGCGCGGCACGGCGATGACTTGGGGTTTTAGCTCGGGGCGGCCGGTCAGAGTGATCACCCGCCCCTCATCGGTATCCTCGACGGAAATTTCGGCGCCAAACCCGGCCAGCATCCGCTCCGAATGGTCACGCGTGGCCTCTTTCTCAATTACCACCGTCTTGCCGGGCGCGTTCAGGCCAGCCAGCAGCACGGCGGATTTCACTTGCGCCGACGGTACTGGGACTTCATAGCGGACCGGCACGGGTTCCGCCGCACCCACGATCGTCATCGGCAGACGCCCACCGGCACGGCCAACCGACTGCGTACCAAACAGCGCCAACGGATCGGTGACCCGCGCCATCGGGCGTTTGTTGAGGCTCGCGTCGCCGGTAAAGGTCGCGGTGATGGGCGAGGTCGCCATTGCCCCCATGATAAGTCGCACTCCGGTACCCGAATTGCCGCAGTCGATCACCTGATCCGGCTCGGCAAAACCACCGACGCCGACACCATGCACGGTCCATTCACCACCACCGTGGTCCGTCACCTCGGCCCCAAAGGCGCGCATCGCCTTGGCGGTGTCCAGAACATCCTCGCCCTCAAGCAGGCCCGAGATTTTGGTTTCACCCACCGCCATAGCGCCAAGGATCAGCGACCGGTGCGAGATCGACTTGTCGCCGGGCACCTCTGCTGTGCCGGTCAGCGGGCCGCAGGGATGCGAGGTCATCGGGATTGGCGTGCCGTGTCCGGACATGGGGGCTCCTGTTTTCGCTATCAGTGCTCAAGCCGATTAGCGAATTGGGGCCGCTTGGTCCAGCGGCAATACGACCGCCAGAGGGAGCGAGGTTTGGGCGATCAGGAGTTTCTGGGCTACAATGGTCAAACTCAAGGACGAGTTCATTTTTTGTTGCTCATAATTCAATGTCCAAGGTTTTTTCCATGTCACAGCTTCAAACCATGCTTTCCAGCGGAACGGAAAAGTTCTTTCAGCCCAAAGATCCACTAAAGACAGACAGTGTTCTGCAGATGCGCCTGGCCTTTCTGGTCGGCCTCGTGGCCTTTGGCCTGCCGATCATCCTTGCCAGCGGCGCAGTGTTTGGTGGCAGCTGTTTTCGCGACAGCATAAGCCATTTCTACTATGCCCAATTCCTTGGGACCATCTTCGTCGGTTTAATGGTTTTTATCGGTGGTTTCCTAATCGCCTATACCGGAGATCATTGGCTTGAGGATCTTGGGTCATTCATCGCCGGAATAGGCGCATGTTTTGTCGCGGTTTTCCCAACAAGCGGGTCTGGCTGCGAAGAACCCGTCAGCTTTAAGTCTCGGATTTTTGCCGATGTGAACCAAACGCCGCCGCCGGTCCTGTCGGACCCCGAACCCGAAGCATTCTTCACCCTGTTTTCGGGCGCGCCGCACTTACATGCCTGGGCTGCGGGCATCCTGTTTATCTATCTTGGCCTTTATTGCCTTTTCGTTTTACGCCGCGTGGTTCCGGAGCGTCACTTAAGACACGGGCAAATGATCCAGACGAAAAAGCGACGCAATACTTTGTATTCGTTATGCGGCATCACGATCCTGTTGTGCGTTCTGACTCTGGGTATCGTCGCCTTTTCTGGTGAAGGCGCCCAGACGGGATGGAAATCCCATAACCTGACTTTTTTTGTAGAAACCATCGCGCTTTGGGCATTCGGGCTGGCATGGTTTGCAAAAGGCCGAGCCTTCCCCAGCCTGCGCGATCCCGCGCCGTAGCGGTCAGGTTTTGCGGAACGTAAGGTAATGTGGTGTGCGGCCTTCGCGCAGAGCTTTCTGTTCATATCGAGTGGAAATCCAGTCCTCCCACGGTTCGCGCCAGTCTGCGGGGCGTTCAGCCAGCCACTCGAAACCTGCGTGCGGAACTTCCTCCAGCGTCTGGCGAACATAGTCGGGGATGTCAGTTGCCACGCGGAAGATTGACCCCGGCTTCAGCACGCGCGCCAGCGGTTCCAGATGTTCGGGCGTGACAAAGCGACGGCGGTGGTGCCGCGTTTTGGGCCAGGGGTCGGGGTACAGCAAAAAGGCGCGCGAAATGCTGGCTTCGGGAAGCACGTCGAACAGATCGCGTGCGTCACCGGGGTGCACCGCAAGGTTTTCGACGCCGGCCTGACGAATTTTACCCAGCAGCATGGCGACGCCGTTGATATAGGGTTCAGCCCCGATGATACCGATATCGGGGTTGCTGGCGGCCTGATGCACCAGATGCTCACCGCCGCCAAATCCGACCTCAAGCCAGACCTCCTTGCCGCCGAACAGCGCCTGCAGGTCCAGCGGATGGCGTTCGGGATTGGTCTCCCAGTCCACTGCGCCGGGCGACAGGGCGTCGAGGTCTTCGTTCAGATACGTCTTTTGGCTGGGCTTCAGGGTCTTTCCCTTGAAGCGGCCATAGAAGTTTCTGCGGGGGCGTTGTGGTGTCTGGGTGCTCATGGCGGTGCCCATACTGCGCGGGTCGTCACGTTGCAACCCCGGCGCCGAATCGAAAAAGCGCGCCGACATCGGCGCGCTTTGTATTGCATTGGATCAGACCGCGGTTTTCAGCGCATCGACCAAGTCAGTACGCTCCCAGCTGAATCCGCCATCCGCATCGGGTTCACGTCCGAAATGGCCATAAGCAGCCGTGCGCTGGTAGATAGGCTTGTTCAGTTTCAGGTGCTCGCGAATACCGCGCGGGGTCAGGTCCATCACCTGTCCGACGGCAGTTTCGATGAGAGCGTCCGCAATCTCGCCGGTGCCGTGCGTATCGGCGTAGATCGACAGAGGTTTGGACACACCAATCGCATAGCTCAGCTGAATGGTGCAGCGTTCCGCCATGCCCGCAGCAACCACGTTCTTGGCCAGATAGCGCGCGGCATAAGCGGCCGAGCGGTCCACCTTGGTCGGGTCTTTCCCCGAGAACGCACCACCACCATGAGGCGCGGCACCGCCGTAGGTGTCGACGATGATCTTGCGCCCGGTCAAACCCGCGTCGCCATCCGGGCCGCCGATCACGAATTTGCCCGTCGGGTTCACGTGCCATTCGGTTTCTGCGGTCAGCCAGCCTGCGGGCAGGGTTTCGGTGATATAGGGTTCGACGATGGCGCGGATGTCGTCCGAGCTCAGCGCCTCATCCAGGTGCTGGGTCGACAGCACGATCGAACTGACGCCGACCGGCTTGCCATCGCGGTACACAACCGACAGCTGCGATTTCGCGTCCGGGCCCAGTGCGGGCTCGGTGCCGTTCTTGCGCACTTCGGCCAGACGACGCAGAATCGCGTGCGAGTACTGGATCGGTGCCGGCATCAGCGCAGGGGTTTCGGTGGTGGCGTAACCGAACATGATGCCCTGGTCGCCAGCGCCCTCATCCTTGTTATCCGAGGCGTCCACGCCCTGAGCAATATGGGCGGACTGTTCGTGCAGCAGGTTTGTCACCTCGACGGTTTCGTGATGAAACTTATCCTGCTCGTAGCCGATATCCTTGATACAGGCGCGCGCGATCTCGTCGATGCGGCCCATATAATCGTGCAGCTTTTCCTGATCGGACAGACCTACTTCGCCACCGATCACCACTCGGTCGGTCGTGGCAAAGGTTTCGCACGCCACGCGTGCTTCGGGTTCTTCGTTCAGAAATGCGTCAAGGACGGCATCGGAAATCCGGTCACAAACCTTATCCGGGTGCCCTTCGGATACGGATTCCGAAGTAAATGTGTAGTTCTGTCGGGACATGAAAGTGCTCCATTGAGATTTCCCCATCACGCCAGGAAGCCGTTGTGACGGGCAAGCGAGGGGATACGCCTACAGCTTCACAGGGTCAATCAGAATTTAAGCGTGTTTTCGCCGGACGTTGCACCAAAGCAGCACGAACAAAACCGCCAGCAGAACAAAGACCGGGATATCGCCGATCCGGGCGTATACAGTGGGGGGCAGCGGCGCCGGCAGTTTTGCATCCACAAAACCCGCCTGCCCCAAAGCCAGCGAATCCACAACGTGCCCCAGCGGATCGATCATCGCCGAAACCCCGGTATTGGCCGAGCGCATCATCGGAAGACCCTGCTCGATCGCGCGCATCTGGGCTTGAGCCAGATGCTGATATGGGCCGGACCGCGTACCGAACCAGGCATCATTGGTGATTTGCAGCAGAAAATCAGCGCGCCCCGGTGCAGACAAGACATCCTGCGTGAACACGGCCTCGTAACAGATCAGCGGCAGCGCCTTGCCCAGCTTTCCCGCATCCATCAAGGCGGCCCCCGGTCCCGAGCTGAAACCATGGCCAGCGGTGGTCGCCATCCCGTAAATGCCGAACCGTGCCAAAAGGTTTCCGAACGGCACGTATTCTCCAAACGGCGCAAGGTGGTGCTTGTCATACAGACCCTGTTGCTGTCCCTGCTCGTCCAGATAGATCATCGAATTGTAGATGCGCGGCCCGTCACCCCGCTGGATACCCAGAAATACCGGTACGCCCTGCGCTGCATCTGTGACTGCAGCCAAATACGGCTGTGCACTGCCCAGCCATGCCGGTATCGACGTTTCCGGCCAGACAATCAGGTCCGGTCGGGGTTGCGCGGCGGTGAACCCAATCTGACGCGCAAAAAACAACGGCGCATAGTCCGGATCCCATTTCTGATGTTGTGGGGCGTTGGGTTGGATCATACGCACGGTGTGATCGGTCTCGGTGACGGTCGGACGCGAGGCCGCATAGGCCAGCGCCAGACAGGCAATTCCTATCGACAGGCCCAGTGGCAGCGCAAATCCGCCACGTTGCGCCAGTGCCACGCCCATGGGAAGCGTTGCCAAAAGGGTCAAAGTGCCCAGACCGTATGGTCCGAACAGGGATAAAAGCTGTACCATCGGCGTATCGACCCAAACCTGCGCCAGACCGGCCCAGGGAAACCCGGTCAGCACATAGCCTCGGGCGCATTCCGCCAGAGACACGGCCAAGGCCAGGAAAACCGCCTGCCCAACGGCACCTTTTCCCGGTCTCCTTGCGGCCCAAAAGGCAAGCGCCCAGAACAGTGCAAGCCCACCTGCCATGAAGATCAAGGCGAAGGGTGCCATCCAGGCGTGGCGCTCGGCGTCTACAAAAAACGGCTCGATGATCCAGCTGAGTCCGTGCGCGAAGTATCCGGTGGCAAAGGCCCAGCCCAGCCAAGCGGCCCGCCCCCGCGTCTCAGAGGACAGAAACAGCGGTGCCAACAGCACCAGTGCGGCCAAGGTGGCTGCCCAAATCCCAAGCGGTGCGAGGCCAAACGCCGCCAGAGCTCCCAACAGGGCCGAAAACACAAACCTCAGCCAAAAAGGCCACCCCTGCGCAGGGTTCATGCAGCAAGGTCCGGTAACATGACACGTAAACGCTTGATTCGGCGCGGATCGGCATCGATCACCTCGAATTCCGGACCTTCGGGATGCAGAACAACCTCACCCCGCGCAGGCACACGGCCCGACAGCATGAAAACAAGACCGCCCAAGGTATCAATCTCTTCCTCGTCTACGTCCTCGTGACTGGTCAGTGAGCGCCCGATCTCGGCCTCGAACTCTTCCAGAGGGACACGTGCCTGAACGATGTAGCAGCCGGGCTTTTCCTGCACCCAAAGCTGATCTTCGTCGGCGTCATGCTCATCGGCAATCTCACCAACCACCTGCTCGATCAAGTCCTCGATGGTTAGCAAGCCGTCAACACCGCCATATTCGTCGATCACCAGCGCCATGTGGCGGCGTTCTGTCTGCATCTTTGTCAGCAGCACACCAATTGGCATCGAGGGCGGCACAAACAGCAAAGTCCTCAGCATCGACACGAGATCGAACTCGGCGCCGCTGCCGTTAAACCCGTGGGTCAGCGCAAAATCCTTGAGGTGGACGAATCCCAATGGAGTATCCAGCGTTCCCTCGTACACCGGTATCCGAGACAGGCCACTATCACGAAACACCTGCGCCAGTTCATCTTTCGTGATTGTTGAAGGGACCGAGATGATTTCGGCAGTCGGAATGGCCACATCCTCGACCCGCATCCGCCGCAAGTTGATCATGCCGCGCGGTTGAGTCGTGTCGGCCTCATGCCCGTTGGCTACGTGGACCTCATCCTCGTCCTGTGGCGAAAACGCGTCCACTATGCGAGAAAAAAATCCAGCTTTCTCTTTGACATTGTCACCGCCGTTCTTCGGTTGCGCGCTCTGCGCCGCCATAGAACTGCCGTCTGTATCGCCCATAATCCCGTTCCAAATTATCAGCCCTGAAGGCCCGTCTATGCATTATATGGGTCATCAAGACCCAGTTTGCCAAGTATATCGACCTCGACCGCTTCCATCAATTCGGCGTCTGCATCGCGGATGTGGTCGTATCCCAGCAGATGTAGTGTTCCGTGAATGATCAGATGTGTGACGTGATCATCCATGGGTTTGCCAACCTCGGCCGCCTCACGCGCGCAGGTGTCGTAGGAGATCGCAATATCTCCCAGCGCGAATTCGCCGGTGAAATCCGGGTCGGGCGGCAGTGGCGACTGGCCCGGTTGGTCAGCGGCCAGTTCCTCGGCTGGCCAACTGAGCACGTTGGTCGGCGCAGGCTTTTCCCGAAACTCTGCATTCAGTTCGGCGATCCGGGTGTCGTCGCAGGCCAGCAGGCTGATCTCGCATAGGTCAGCATCAAGACCGCAATGATCCAGTACGGCATGAATGGCGCGCGCAGCCAAGGGTTCCAGCTCCTGCCAGCGCCCGTCTTCGATGGTCAGTTCAAGGTTCATGTCACCACGTCCTAAGCCTGCGGCCGCGGACGATTAGCCCGTCTCACGGCCCGAGTCGGCCTCATACGCTTCGATAATGGCGGCGACAAGCGGGTGCCTTACGACGTCCTTCGAGGTGAAATAGTTGAAGCTGATATTCGGGATCGTCTTCAGCAAACGCTCGGCATCGGCCAACCCAGACTGAACCCCGCGCGGCAGGTCGACCTGCGAGCGGTCACCGGTGATGACCATGCGGCTGCCCTCACCCAGTCGGGTCAGGAACATCTTCATCTGCATGGTGGTGGCGTTTTGCGCCTCGTCCAGGACAACAAAGGCGTTGGCCAGCGTCCGCCCGCGCATGAAAGCCAGCGGCGCGATTTCGATTCGCTTCTCTTCAATCAGCTTGGCCAGCTGCTTGCCGGGCAGGAAGTCGTTCAGCGCATCATAGAGCGGCTGCATGTAAGGGTCGACCTTGTCCTTCATGTCACCCGGCAGATAACCCAGCTTTTCACCAGCCTCGACGGCGGGACGGCTGAGAATGATCCGGTCCACATGCCCGCCGATAAACATCGACACACCAACGGCCACGGCCAGATAGGTCTTACCAGTGCCGGCAGGACCAATTCCAAAGGCCAGTTCGTTGTTGAACAGCGACTGGACATAGGCCTTTTGCGCGTCCGTGCGTGGCTCGACCAGTTTTTTGCGGGTTTTGATTTCGACCGTACCGCCCTTGAACATCTCAAGCTGGTCGCCATCGCGGCTGCCGGTTCCTGTCTCGGAGCTGCCCATCCGAAGCTCGCGGTCCACGTCGGCAGCCTCAACATCGCGACCACCTTCAAGACGGGTATAAAGCGCTTGCAGCACCTCAATCGCCTGCTTCTGCGAATCCTCATCGCCCATGACAACCAACTGGTTGCCGCGTCGGACAATCTGGACGGACAGCTTATTTTCGATTTCGGTCAGGTTGCGGTCATACTCACCGCACAAATCAATCAACAACCGATTGTCAGGGAATTCAACAAACGCCTCACTTTGGGGCATGTCATCTTGCGGTGGGGTAAGGGCACCGATGGCCAATCCGTTCTCCTGTCTTGGCGTTTCACCCCGAGCGTAGACAACAACTCTCGGTGGGCGCAAGCCACAGTTTTAAATTTTCCAAAACGGATGGCAAAACCGCCGAATAGTAGCCCAAGCGATATCGCCATTAGTTGAGAGCTTGGTCAAAACGTGTAGTTCAACCCAAATCTCAAACCGCGGTAACGCGGAGTGGATTTCGTCGAAAAACCATTGCTGAATTCGACCCGGCGCGAGTCGAACTGCACGTATTCGTATTCACCCGTAATCGACCAGTTCTCGCTCAGGTTGTGCTCGGCACCGATACTTGCCGAAAAACCGTTCCGAGTATCACTTTCTTCGAATGGTTGCGTCGTGACGCCGGAAGTCAGGCTGCTGGTGGTTTTCACGTCACCCTGCACGTATCCTACCGTTACGAAATACAATACCGTGCCGCTTTTGTTGGTCAGACCATTGCGAAACCGAATCGAAAGGATGTCCGAGACCTCGGACGATCCAGTGATTGCAACGCTGCCAATATCCGTCATGGCGTCGTCATCGAGCGTGCCAAAATCATACCCGAGTTCGAACCCGTAGACATAGTCGCGTCCCCCGATGGCCGGCAGAACGCCACGCCAGCCACCCCGGACACCACCGTAGTTGCCGTTCAGGTCGAGTTCTCCAATTTCGAACGTACCGCCCGGGGTCGTCAGGCCAAACCGGTCCGTGCCGCCCGTTGCATATCCACCGCTCAGACCTAGGTAGAAGGCGCTGACATCGCTGCCGAAACGTTTCGGGCTGACGACCGGAGGGTCAGTCACACCCTGCTCCAGATTGCCCGCAACAGTTGCGCTGGATAGAAGGGAAAGCACCAACGCTGACGAGAAAACAACCCGACGGCTTGGTTCAAAGAAACGTGTTCGAATTTCCACTCGTTACCTCCATCGTCCCAACCCGAAAACCGGACCGGTACAGAACTGGATTTTCAGGAGCGCAGAGCGCTGGACCCCAAAAAATCTGGCCCTTCTCGGAACATAGTTCACGGTTGTGAATCAAGGGTTAAAAATTGAAACAAGTGCTGACTATGGCATTATGACAGCACCAGTCGATCAGGTCAGATCATTGCCCCCGCCAGCGAATTTGTTCCCGAACCGGTGATCTGAACATCCCTAAGCTCTCCGACGGCGACGTCTGCATCAGACACATGAACCGAGTGCAGATATTCGGATTTTCCGACCATTTGCCCGGGCAGGCGACCGGATTTTTCGAACAGAACGCTAACCCTTCGCCCAACCATTGCATCCTGAATTTCCCGCTGATGCTGCGTGATCAGGGCCTGCAGACGTTGCAAACGGTCATCCGCCGCCTGCGGATCGACCTGAGGCCGCTCAGCCGCGGGCGTACCGGGGCGGGTCGAGTATTTGAAGGAATAGGCATAGCCGTATTTGACTTCTTCGACCAAATCCATCGTTGCTTGGAAATCTTCTTCGGTTTCCTCGGGAAAGCCGACGATGAAGTCACCGGACATGACGATATCGGACCGCGCCGCACGGATACGCTCGACCAGACGCAGATAGCTTTCCGCCGTGTGGCTGCGGTTCATCCGTTTGAGGATTTTGTCCGATCCCGACTGCACCGGCAAGTGAAGATACGGCATCAGCTTTTCGCAGGTTCCATGCGCCTCGATCAGGTCATCGGCCATGTCATTGGGGTGCGAGGTGGTAAAGCGGATGCGCTCCAGCCCGTCGACTTTGTTCAACTCCCAGATCAGACCGGCCAGCGTCATGTCGCCGTTCGGACCCGAGCCATGATAGGCGTTCACGTTCTGACCCAGCAGAGTGATCTCGCGCACGCCGCGCTCCACCAGATCTTGGGCTTCACGGATAATGCGATCCGCCGGGCGGCTGACTTCGGCACCACGGGTATAGGGCACCACACAGAAGGCGCAGAATTTGTCGCAGCCTTCTTGCACGGTCAGAAACGCTGTCGGGCCACGCTTGGCCTTGGGGCGGTTCTTCAGTTTCTCGAACTTGTCTTCTTCGGGGAAGTCCGTGTCCAGCGCCTTGGCGCCAGTGCGGGTCTTTGCCTCCATCTCGGGCAGGCGGTGATAGCTTTGTGGGCCCACAACCAGATCGACCAAAGGCTGACGACGCATGATTTCTTCACCCTCGGCCTGCGCAACACATCCAGCCACGCCGATCTTCAGATCAGGCTTTTCGGCTTTCAAACCCTTGAACCGGCCAAGCTCGGAATAGACCTTTTCGGCAGCCTTTTCCCGGATATGGCAGGTGTTGAGCAAAATCATATCCGCTTCATCGGGGCTTTGCGTTTCCACGTAGCCCTGCCCGCCCAACGTCTCGGACATGCGCTCGCTGTCATAGACGTTCATCTGGCAACCATAGGTTTTGATGTACAGCTTTTTGGGTTCTGACATGGGTATGGCCTTTGCGTTCGCGGGATCGGCGTCATCTATACCCTACGAACGCCGCTTGCAATGCCGGGGCGGATACCCGATTTTGACCGAAGATTCCAGCAAAGTGGAACCGGACAGGTAATGCAATACGATTCACTCGACGTTTTCCTGAACTCAGGCAAATCGGCGCTGGCCAAAGGCCCGGTCGCCCTGATCTTTGCCGAGGACACGGTCGAGATCGACAGCACGATCCGGCATCATCTGCACCTGGGGTTCAAATCCGTGATCGCCTTCATGCCGCAGGATTTTGCGCTGGACCCGGAGTTGTCCGAACGCATTCACCGCGTAACGCTAACCTGCGTGCCCGGCGCGATCGTGTTCGACACCATCAACAAAATCATACAGGCCGCGCCCGGCATTTGGATGTATTACTGCTATAACGCCGAATACCTGTTCTTTCCGTTTTGCGAGACGCGAACGGTGGGCGAATTGCTGGCCTTTCACGCCGAAGAACGCCGTGACGCGATGCTGAGCCATGTCATCGACCTCTATGCCGATGATTTGGATGCCTTTCCGAACGGAGTCGCCCCGGACCGCGCGATGCTGGACGGCACGGGCTATTACGCCCACACCCGCCACGACGCCGAAGGCCACCCGGTCGAGCGGCAGTTGGACATGTCGGGCGGCCTGCGCTGGCGGTTTGAGGATCACATTCCCTATGAACGCCGCCGTATCGACCGGATCGCCCTGTTCAAATCCCGCAAGGGTCTGGAACTGCGCCCCGATCACACGTTCAACGACCCGGAATACAACACCTATTCCTGCCCGTGGCATCATAATATGACGGCTGCCGTATGCTCATTCCGGGCGGCCAAAGCGTTGAAAACCAACGCCGGATCGACCTTCGACATCCCGAGTTTTTGCTGGCGCAACTCAGTGCCGTTCCAGTGGACCTCTGGTCAATTGCTCGACCTTGGCCTGATCGAATCAGGCCAGTGGTTCTGAGCCGCGACTAGCGCTGCAGCAGCACCGGGAACCAATCTTCGCGCAGGCGCTGGCCGGGGGTCATGTCATGCCCCAGAAACGGTGGAGATGTCCGGCCCGGACGTTCCACATACCGCGCATCATCGCCGACCAAACGCAATGAAAACGCCCTGCGGCGGCTGTCGGAGTGATTCCCGCGCGCGCCGTGCAGCGTGCGGTAGTTGAATGCCACCGCGTCGCCCGGCTCCATCTCGAATTCCACAACCTTCATACCTTCGGCATCCGGGTCGGGGACTGGGATGTACTGGCCTTCGTCCGGGAAAAACCCCTCCTCCGACACCCAGCGGGTTGGCAGAACCTCTTTCTCCCACCGGTGCGAGCCCGCCACGCAGCGCAGCGTTGCCTGTTTCACCGGGTCCAGCGGCGACCAGAAGCTGATCGTCTGCTGCCCTTCGACAAAGTAATACGGCCCGTCCTGATGCCACGGGGTCGCCATCGAGGTGCCCGGTTCCTTGACCAGAACGTGGTCGTGGAACATTTGAACGGTCTGCGATTGCATCAGGTCCGCCGCGACCTCGGCCGCCGGAGAGTTTTCGATCACCTCGCGAAACTGATTAATCCGCGACCAGTTGCAGTAATCGTCAAAGAACAGGCCGGTTTCGCCTTGCTTCTTGTTGTCCGACGCGTAAGGCCCAGGCTCGGCCATGTTGGCAGCGACGCCTGCGCGCAGGGCCTCGACATGGTCGGCAAACAGCCCTTTGATCAGGACAACGCCGTCCTGCTGATAGGTGTCGATCTTCTCTTGCGTGACCAGAGGGTGCGTCATGTCTATCTCCGTACCGTGGGGTTGGGTGATGTGGACATGGGAAAGCCCTCTGTTCAAGTCATATCTTTCAAAGATACACTTAACTTCATGTTATATATCTCGCTGCGCCAATACGAATATGTCTGCGCCATCGGACGGCATGGCAGCCTGTCCGCCGCCGCGTTACACCTGAATGTCTCGCAACCGGCGCTGTCCAACGCACTGACACGGGTCGAGGACCAACTGGGCTATTCCCTGTTCGCCCGTCGGCGCGGAGCAGCGATGGCGCTGACCCCGCAAGGGCGCAGCTTCATTGAAGAGGCCGAGGTGTTGCTTGCCAGCGCTGCCCGGTTGGAAAACGCTGCCGAAAGCAGCGCGGGCAATGCGCGCTTGCGGTTAGGCTGTTTCGTTGATCTGGCCCCGTTTCTGCTGGCCCGCGCCCTGCGACAGTTGCGCGCCGAGATGCCGGATGTGGCGGTGTCCTACCGGGTGGACAGTTTCGAGGGCCTGATTTCCGGCCTGATCGACGGGCGGATCGACCTCGCGCTGACCTATGGGCTGAGCATGGACGCGACGTTCACTCGACACACCTTGTTCGCCAGCTCTCCGCGCGCACTTTTGTCGCCGGATCACCCTTTGGCCACAAACAGCCAAGTTTCCCTGAAGGATCTGGCCGCTCACCCGCTGATCCTGTCCGAGGAAGGGTTGTCCGCCCAGCATGTGCTGGGACTGTTTCGTCAGATCGGAGAAAGCCCAATGGTGGCACACCGCGCGGCCTCCTTGGAGATTCAGCGCAGCCTTGCGGCACATGGCGAAGGAGTCGCGATCAGCTATGCCAATCCACCCGCTGACATCAGCTATGACGGAATGCCGCTGCTGAGCCTGCCTGTCTCGGATCCGTTCGCAGCCGAACCCGTGGTGCTGGCCCGACATGGCACAGGACCCACCGACGCGCCAGTTGCGATAGCGGAGCGTGCGTTAAATGAAATCGTGACGTGAGGTTACTTTTTTCGCAGACGGATCACGACATCGACCGAGGCGATCTCAACGCCTTCGGGGGCCTCGGGCAGGCGCTGAATTACCAGCTGGTCTGAGGGCGCATCGCTCAGGCGGCTCTCGTCTTCCCAGTAGAAATGGGGATGATCGTGAGTGTTTGTGTCGAAATAGCTTTTCGACCCGTCCACCGTGATTTCCTGCAAGACACCAGCCTCGCAAAACGCGCGCAGGGTGTTGTAGACAGTCGCAAGGGATACGGCATCACCGTTCATTTTTGCAGATTCAAACAGGCTTTCCGCCGTGACGTGGCGATGACGGCCGTCGCCGACCAAAAGTTCGGCCAGAGCCATGCGCTGACGTGTCGGACGCAATCCCGCGTCGACCAACCAATTCGTGGCTCTGCTCTGGCTTTGAGGTGTCATGAATCCGAAACCCGTTTGTTGCTGACATATATATAAGTGCTCAGGTCAGGTAATTTCAAATGAAATTCATTCGCAAAGAATGTCCTGAACACAACATGATGTGGGCGACCGCTCTTGCAGGACCTTGCATACGGGTGCTAGGTGAGGCCAGATTAAAGAAACGGACCCCTGGCAGGAGAGGCGGCAGAATGGCCCAATTCCCGAGCAGCTTTGACAAGGACGATCTGCTGAAATGCGCCCGAGGCGAATTATTCGGCCCCGGCAATGCGCAATTGCCTGCCCCGCCGATGCTGATGATGGATCGGATCACCGATATCTCGGCCGATGGCGGCGCGCATGGAAAAGGTCACGTTCTGGCCGAGTTCGATATCACCCCGGACCTGTGGTTCTTTGACTGCCATTTCCCCGGCAACCCGATCATGCCCGGTTGTCTTGGACTGGACGGTCTGTGGCAGCTGACCGGCTTCAACCTGGGCTGGCGCGGCTGGCAGGGTCGCGGCATGGCCGTGGGCGTGGGTGAAGTAAAGCTGACCGGCATGGTGCGCCCGGACCGCAAGATGCTGACTTATAAAATCGATTTCAAAAAGGCGATCCAGACCCGCCGCCTGACCATGGGTGTGGCGGATGGTATCGTCGAAGCGGACGGCGAAATGATTTACGACGTCAAAGACATGAAAGTCGTTCTGTCCGAAGCCTAAGCCGGACCGGCCTTAAATAAGGAGCACGCACATGCGTCGAGTAGTTGTCACCGGTCTGGGGGTTGTCTCCTCTATCGGGAACAATGCCGAAGAGGTTCTGGCCTCGTTGAAGGCCGGCAAGTCCGGCATCGAGGCCAATGAACAGATGGTCGAACATGGCTTTCGCAGTCAGATCGCGGGATCGCTCAAGATTGACGTGTCCCAGCATGTGGACAAGCGTACCCTGCGCTTCATGGGACCCGGTGCCGCCTATGCCCATATCGCGATGAGCCAGGCGATCGCCGATTCTGGCCTAACCGAAGAGCAGGTCGTGAACCCGCGCACCGGTCTGGTTGCCGGGTCTGGTGGTCCGTCGACCAGTGCGATGCTGACGGCGCATCAGACTGTGCTGAAAACCGGCGCGACCAAACGGATCGGGCCATTTGCGGTTCCGAAATGCATGTGCTCGACGATTTCCGCGAACCTGGCGACCGCGTTCAAGATCAAGGGCATCAACTACTCGATCACCTCGGCCTGCTCGACCTCGCTGCACTGTATCGGCAATGCGGCAGAGCAGATCATGCTGGGCAAGCAGGACGTAATGTTTGCCGGCGGCGGCGAGGAACTGGACTGGACCCTGTCCTGCCTGTTCGACGCGATGGGCGCGATGTCCTCGAAATACAACGACGCGCCGGAAAAAGCCTCGCGCGCGTTTGATCAGGATCGCGACGGGTTCGTGATCTCGGGCGGCGGCGGTATCGTCGTGCTGGAGGATCTAGACCACGCGCTGGCGCGCGGCGCCAAAATCTATGCCGAGGTCACCGGCTATGCCGCCACCTCGGACGGACACGACATGGTGGCCCCCTCGGGAGAAGGCGGCGAGCGTGCGATGCGTCTGGCGCTGGCAACCGTACCCGAAGGCCGCAAGGTCGATTACATCAACGCCCACGGCACCTCGACCCCGGTCGGAGACGTTGGCGAGGTCGAAGCTGTGCGCCGCATCTTCGGTGAAGGCAACGTGCCGCCGATTTCTTCGACCAAGTCGATGACTGGCCACGCGCAGGGCGCAGCCGGCGCGCTCGAAGCTATCTTTTGTCTGCTGATGCTGGACAATGACTTTATTACTCCGTCGATCAATGTCGACACACTTGCCGAAGGCATCCTGCCCGGTGAAATTGCAACTCAAGTGGTTGAAAACGCAGGTCTGGACAGTGTCATGACCAACAGCTTCGGCTTTGGCGGCACAAACGGGTCCATGGTTCTGTCAAAGTATAACGGGTGAACAAGATGTCGGAACTTCTCAAGGGCAAACGCGGCCTGATTATGGGCGTGGCCAATGACCGCTCGATCGCGTGGGGAATTGCCAAAGCCATGCACGAAGCCGGCGCGGAACTGGCTTTCACCTATCAGGGTGAGGCATTCGGCAAACGGCTGGAGCCGCTGGCCCAAAGCCTTGGCAGCGACTTCATGGTGGATGC
This sequence comes from Ruegeria sp. BF7, assembly GCF_056538605.1. Classification (NCBI taxonomy): domain Bacteria; kingdom Pseudomonadati; phylum Pseudomonadota; class Alphaproteobacteria; order Rhodobacterales; family Roseobacteraceae; genus Ruegeria; species Ruegeria sp. BF7. The sequence goes on from NZ_JBQFTM010000009.1 coordinate 92,091, forward strand.
CGATGTCACCGATGACGAGTCGCTGGACCGCGCGTTCAGCGAATTGGGCGCGCGCTGGCCGACGATTGACTTCGTGGTCCATGCCATCGCCTTTTCGGACAAGTCCGAACTGACCGGCCGGTTCCTGAACACCTCTCGGGCGAACTTCAAACACTCGATGGATGTCTCGGCCTATTCCTTTATCGAGGTTGCGCGCCGCGCCTATCCGCTGATGAAGGACAATGGCGGCACGCTGCTGACGCTGACCTACCAGGGGTCGAACCGGGTTGTTCCGAACTACAACGTCATGGGTGTGGCGAAGGCTGCGCTGGAATCGGCTACACGCTATCTGGCAAACGACCTTGGCCCCGAAGGTATCCGCGTCAACGCCATCTCGCCCGGCCCGATGAAAACGCTGGCGGGCGCAGCCATCGGCGGCGCACGCAAGACCTACAAGTTCTGCGATCAGAACGCACCGATGCGCTCGAACGCTACCTTGGAGGCCGTCGGCGGCACCGCCGTTTACCTGGCTTCTGATGCTGGTGCCTGCACGTCGGGCGAGGTCATTCGCGTCGACGGAGGCTTCCACGTTCTGGGTATGCCGCAGCCCGATCACATGTGACCCGATCTTTCCCTGCCCGCGCCAAGATTTCACCATCTTTTGCGGGCACGGATAGCGACATGAGCAAAGCAGAACATATCCTCTCGAACACCACTCGGGCATCCCGGCGCAAACAGGGGTTTCTGGGACAACGCGGTCGTATCGCGTTGCTGGCCTTAACCATGCTGCTGATGCTGTTTGTGTTCTTTACACAAGCAGATGTACGCGCAGCATTTACATCCTGGACCAGCCTGATTTCAGGCTGATCCAACGCACTGACACGCTGCGGTCAGTTGATTGAGACGACCTCAATATCGAATATCAGGTCCTGACCGGCCAGCGGGTGGTTTGCGTCCAGCGTTACGGTTGCCTCGTCAGAATCCACCACCGTCACTGGCACGGCCTGCCCATCGGGCGTTTGCATTTGCAGCTGGGTGCCGGGTTCCAGCGGGATATCGTCCGGGATGCCTTCGCGCGGGATTTGCTGGCGCGCTGCAGGATTGATCGGGCCATAGGCATCCACGCAAGCGATCTCGACCCGCTTTTTCTCACCCACGGTCAGACCGGGCATCGCCGTGTCCAGCCCGGGAATGATCTGGTCTGACCCTACCACGAACTCCAGCGGATCGCGCCCTTCGGAACTGTCGAAGACGTTGCCGTCCAACAGTGTGCCTGTGTAATGGATGCGAACTGTGTCGCCTTGCTTGATCTCGGTCATTGGTGGCCTCCGGCCGTTAAGGGAATAAGCGGTCAAGCCTAGGGTGTGACACGTCATTGTAAACCCTTCCCCCTTTTGTGTTTGCAACTCTTGTGCCACCCTGCGCGCGACTGAGGGAGGGGTTCTGATGCCAATCACCACATGCGTATTTGACGCCTATGGAACGCTGTTCGACGTCGCCGCCGCAGCACGCCAGGCCGCCGCTGAACCCGGGTTCGAAAAATTGCAGCAGAAATGGCCCGAGCTGGCCAATCACTGGCGGCTGAAACAATTGCAATACACCTGGTTGCGCGCGATCACTGACGCCCACGCCGATTTTTGGGATGTGACGCAAGACGGGCTGGACTGGGCGCTCGAGGCCACGGCGCTGGACGGAGACCCAACTCTGCGTCAGCGTCTGTTGGACCTGTATTGGGAATTGCAGGCCTACCCTGAGGTTCCCCAAATGCTCGCAGATCTGAAAGTCGGAGGACTGAACACCGCGATCCTGTCCAACGGGTCGCTGCCCATGCTGGATGGCGCGGTTCAATCGGCTGGGATTGGCGATGTGCTGGACGACGTGCTGTCGGTCGAAAGCGTTGGTGTCTTCAAACCCCATTCCAGCGTTTATGACCTGGTGCAGCAAAAGTTTGGCGGTGAACGCGATGAGGTGCTGTTTGTCAGCTCGAACGGTTGGGACGCTGCGGGTGCCAGTGGCTATGGTTTCGTGACCGCCTGGGTCAATCGGGCAAAAGAACCAATGGACCGCTTGCCATGGACACCAACGCATGTACTGTCCGACCTGACGGCGATCCCTCAACTGGCTGGACTTTAATGGCTTTCTTCACAACTTCCGATGACAGGCGCCTCTACTATACCGACACCGGGTCAGGGACCCCGGTATTGTGCCTAGCCGGGCTGACCCGCAACAGCCGGGATTTCTCGTTCCTCGCGCCGCATATCACCGATCTGCGCATGATCACGATGGATTACCGAGGGCGCGGGCAGTCGGCGTTCGACCCGGACTTCATAAACTACAATGTTCTGCGCGAGTCCCATGACGCGATCGAGTTGCTGGATCATCTGGGGCTGGATCGCGTGGCTGTACTGGGCACCTCGCGCGGCGGTCTGATCGCGATGGCTCTGGCGGCCAGCCATCCTGAACGCTTGGCTGCTGTTGTTCTGACGGATGTGGGCCCCGTGATCGAGACCTCGGGCATGGCCAAGATAATGGATTATGTCGGCCGACAGCCGATGGCGAAAACCTATGACGAAGCCGCTCAAACCCTGCAGCAGGTGATGGAGCCGCAGTTCCCCGGCGTCCCCCTCAGCCGTTGGCGGCAACAGGCCGAGATTCAATACGAGCAAACCGAGGACGGGCTGGCCCTGCGCTATGATCCCGCCTTGCGCAAGGCCCTGCTGGATCAGGCCGCTGCCGGGGCTATCCCGGATATGTGGATGTTCTTCGAGGCGCTGCACGACATCCCGACCGGGGTCATTCGAGGCTCGAATTCAGATGTGCTCGGCAAAGACACGCTGACCGAAATGCACAAACGCCATCCCGGTCTTATCTCAGTAGAAGTTCCGGATCGCGGGCATGTTCCGTTTCTGGATGAACCGCAATCACTCGACCTTATCCGCAAGGTAGTGGACGCCGCATGAGCACGCTGGAAATGATCGAAGCCGCCGCCGCGCGGCTGAAGGGCCACGTTCGGGAAACACCCCTGCTGAGTTCGCCCTTTCTGGACGAGCTGGCCGGGCGCCGGGTGCTGGTGAAGCCCGAATGCCTGCAACATACAGGCAGCTTCAAGTCTCGCGGCGCGTGGTCCGCGATCTCGGCGTTGGATGAAACCGACCGGCAGCGCGGCGTGATCGCCTATTCCTCGGGCAACCATGCGCAGGGCGTGGCCTATGCCGCCGCACAGCATGGGATTTCGTCGGTGATCATCATGCCCTCAGACGCGCCACTGCTGAAGATCAACAACACCCGCGCGCTGGGGGCTGAGGTGGTTCTGTACGACCGCGCCAACGAGAGCCGCGAAGAAATTGGTGAAGCACTGGCCGCAGAGCGCGGCCTGACCCTGATCCGCCCCTATGATGAGCCGCAGGTGATTGCAGGTCAGGGCACCACCGGCCTGGAGCTTGCCCGACAAGCCGCAGAGGTGGGTGTTGAACAAGCCGACGTGCTGGTCTGCTGCGGAGGCGGCGGATTGACCTCGGGGATCGCTTTGGCGCTGGAGGGGCACGCGCCCGGCCTGCGCGCCCGCCCCTGTGAGCCCGAGGGTTTTGACGACGTCAAACGTTCGCTGGCGACAGGACAAATTCAGAACAACAGCGCGGCTTCGGGGAATATCTGTGACGCGATCCTGACGCCGCAGCCGGGGCAGATCACCTTTCCGATCCTGAACCGCCTGTGCGGGCCGGGCCTTTCGGTCACCGAAGAAGAAGCGATGCGGGCCATGGCGCAGGCATTCCTGCGTCTGAAGCTGGTGCTGGAACCGGGCGGTGCGGTGTCGTTAGCTTCGGCCCTGTTTCGCCGTGATGAAATCGATGGCGATGCGGTGATCGTTGTGGCATCAGGGGGAAATGTGGACCCCGAAGTATTTGGAAAAGCACTGGAATTCCTGACCTGACATGGATCAATGATTGGGTCACAGTAATGTCTTAACGTATGACGGCGGGGATTGTGTCATGCAAATCTTGGATATTGGCGAAGTGCAGTTGCACTACCGGGTCGATGGTGACCCGGAGGGTGCGCCGATCGTTTTTGCCAACTCACTGGGCACCGATCTGCGCCTTTGGGACGCCGTACTGCCCCACCTGCCTAAGGGCCTGCGGATCATCCGCTATGACAAGCGCGGGCACGGGCTGTCGTCGCAGCCCCCGGCCCCCTATTCCATGGGTGCACTGATACGCGATGCCGAGGCGCTGTTGGATCATCTGAATGTGCGGGATTGCGTTTTCGTCGGCCTCTCCGTCGGCGGGCTGATCGCTCAGGGCTTGGCGGTGAAGCGGTTAGATCAGATCCGCGCACTGGTGCTGTCAAACACCGCCGCCAAGATCGGCATCCCCTCGATCTGGCAGGATCGGATGGATGCGGTGCGTCAGGGCGGTATCGAAGCGCTGGCCGATGCAACGATGGAGCGATGGTTTTCGAAGAAATTCCGCGCCTCGCCCGATCATCTGCTGTGGCGAAACATGATGGTGCGGCAGCCGGTCGACGGGTATCTGGGCTGTTGCGCCGCGATTTCAGGCACGGATTTCTACACCCCCACCGGCGGCCTGCGCCTGCCCACACTGGGGATTGCGGGCAGCGAGGATGGTTCTACACCGCCGGATCTGGTCCGCGAGACGATCGAATTGATCCCCGGCTCCAGATTCGAACTGATGCGCCGGGCCGGCCATCTGCCCTGCGTCGAACAACCGGCGGAATACGCGGCCCTGCTGCGGGACTTCCTGGCAGATATCGGACATATTTGAAGGAGCGTGACAATGGCGGATTTTCTGTTGGTCCATGGGTCCTGTCACGGCGCTTGGTGCTGGCGTGATCTGATGCCCGCGCTTGAGGCTCTGGGCCATTCGGCACGCGCCATCGACATGCCGAGCCACGGCTCAGACCCGACGCCGATTTCCGATGTCACGCTGGATGGCTGCAGGGATGCGGTGCTGTCGGCCTCGACCCCGCAGACGGTGATCGTCGGCCATTCCTGGGGCGGTTATCCGATCAGCGCAGCTGCCGAAGCTGACCCCAAGGCCATGCGTGCTCTGATCTATCTGTGCGCCTATGTCCCGCAGGATGGTCTTTCCATGGTTGAAATGCGCCGCCGGGCCCCACGTCAATTGATCGTCGATGCGGTTGAGAAATCCACCGACGGCCTGTCCTACACGGTCAGACCAGAAAAAGTGCACGACCTTTTGTACCACGATTGCCCGCCAGAGATCGTACCGTTTGCATTCGCGCGTCTGTGCCCGCAGGCGATTGCACCGCAAGAAACCCGGCTGTCGTTGTCCGAGAATTTCGCACGCGTCCCCAAGGCTTATATTCGCGCCACGGACGACCATACAATCCCGACGGAATATGAAGAAGAGATGGGCCACATCGCCCCCGATGAGTTGCGCGCGACGATTGAAAGTTCTCATTCTCCGTTCTTCTCGCACCCCCGCCATCTGGCCGAAATTCTGGACGATCTAGAACAGAAGCTGCCTGCAACATAACCAAGCGTAACAGGCACTTCACAGGTGAACCAAGCGTGATAGGGTCCGGGTGAAACTCGCGAATGGGTGCCATGCGTCTGCCTTTTCTCTTCGTTCTCGGTACGGTCATGATCGACGCCATGGGCATCGGTCTGGTGTTGCCGATCATGCCAGACCTGATAGTCGAGGTTCAGGGCGGCACCCTGGCCGATGCAGCGATTTGGGGTGGGATCCTCAGCACCGCTTTCGCCGCGATGCAGTTCCTGTTCGGGCCAATTCTGGGCAATCTGTCCGACGCATATGGGCGACGCGCGGTGCTGTTGGTATCTTTGTTCATCATGTCGCTGGACTACGTGGTGATGGCGATTGCGGGCAGCATCTGGCTGTTATTGGCCGGGCGCATCATTGGGGGCATTACGGCCGCGACTCACGCTACGGCTGCAGCCTTCATGGCTGATGTGTCAAAACCCCATGAAAAAGCTGCGAATTTCGGCCTGCTGGGCGCAGCATTTGGCATCGGGTTCGTACTCGGCCCGGTGATCGGAGGACTGTTGAGTGAATATGGCACGCGCGCACCCTTCTGGGCCGCTGCCGGCCTATCGGCTCTAACCTTTTTGACAGGTTTGCTGGTGATGCCCGAAACGGTCACCAACAATACCCGCAGGGCCTTCAGCCTGCGCCGCGCCAATCCGGTGAACTCCTTGCGGGCAATCGCCTCGCTGCCGGGCATCCGCCCGATGCTGTGGGTTTACTTCCTCTATTCGGTGTCGATCTACGTCTATCCCGCGATCTGGGCCTATTTCACAACAGAACGCTTCGGGTGGTCACCGCAGATGATCGGCCTGTCACTGGGTGTCTACGGGATAGGGATGGCAGCCGTTCAGGGCGGCCTGATCCGCCCCGCAACCCGATATCTGGGTGAGCGGGTCACGATCATCTACGGTATGGGGTTCGAGATCGCCAGTTTCCTGCTGCTGGCCTTCCTGACCAACGGGTTCATCGCGTTGATGCTGATCCCAGTCACCGCGCTTGGGGCGGTTGTCACCCCCGCCCTTCAGGCCCTGACATCCCGTGCCACGCCGGACTCTCAGCAGGGTGAGCTGCAGGGGGTGCTTTCTTCTCTGAACGCGCTGTCGATGGTGATCTCACCTATGGTGATGACCAGCGTGTTCGCGCAGTTCGCGCAGGCCGATGCGGCACTTTATCTGCCCGGGGCACCATTCCTTTTGGCGATGCTGTTGATGATCTTCGGGTTCGCGCTTTTTCTGCGCGCGCGCCCTGTCACAGCGTAACAACGACACCTGAATGACGGTTTCCGTCTTGCAGCGGTCATTTTCCCGCGCCACCGTGGACCAAAGGGAGTGAGGGACAAGAATGCAAACCATCAAAGCCGCCGTCTGCCGGGCGTTCAACAAGCCTTTGGTCATCGAAGACATCCAGATCGCGCCGCCCGGCACCGGAGAGGTTGAGGTGACGCTGGATGCGGTGGCGATCTGCCATTCGGACATTACTTACGCCAGCGGGGCGTGGGGCGGGCACCTGCCGGCCGTCTACGGGCACGAAGCCGCGGGCGTGATCACTGCAACCGGTGACGCGGCCGGTGGGTTTCAGGTGGGTGATGCGGTCGTCGTCACGCTGATCCGGGCCTGCGGGTCCTGCCCGTCCTGCGCGGGAGGTCAACCGACGATATGCGAAACACCTTATGACTCGGTCAACGGTCCGCTGCGCACGGCAGAAGGCGGCGCCTTGGATCAGGCAATGGCCTGCGGTGCTTTTGCCGAGAAAGTGGTGATCAGCTATCGGCAGATCGTGAAGATCCCTGACGCAATGCCAAAAGACGTGGCCAGCCTGTTGTCTTGCGGGGTAATCACCGGCGTCGGTGCTGCGGTGAACGCCGCCAAGCTCCGCCCCGGTCAGGACGTGGTTGTCATCGGTGCGGGCGGCGTCGGACTGAATGCGATTCAGGGCGCGCATATCGCCGGGGCACGGCGGATCGTGGCCGTCGATATGACCGAAGAGAAGCTTGAGATCGCCAAGGAATTCGGCGCGACACATGGTGTTCTGGCTGGCCAAGAACAGCCGTGGAAAGCCGCCCACAAGGCGTTGGGCGGGCGTGGCGCGGATGCGGTTCTGATTACCGTTGGTGCGATCCCGGCCTATGATCAGGCCCCGCGTTACCTGGGCCCTGGCGGCAAAGCGATCATGATAGGAATGCCTCATTCCGGCCAAATGTCCAGCTATGAACCCGTTGTTCTGGCAGCGCTGGGTCAGGGGCTTGTCGGCTCGAAAATGGGCGATGTGGTCATACAGCGCGATATCCCGTGGATGATCGATCTGTACGAACAGGGGCGGCTGAAACTGGACGAGTTGATTTCGGGCCGCTGGGCTCTGGACCAGATCAACGAGGCGATCGAGGACACCAAGACCGGATCGGCCAAGCGTAACGTGATCCTGTTCGATAGGGGGTAGAGGCGGATGAAACTTCACGACCTAGACATCATCGTCACTGCGCCACCCGCACCAGGCTGGGGCGGGCGCTATTGGATACTGGTAAAAGTTACCACCGATACCGGGATCACCGGTTGGGGTGAGTGTTACGCCTCGTCCGTCGGTCCTGAGGCGATGCGCCACGTCATCCGCGACGTGTTTGAACGGCATATGCTGGGCGAAAACCCCGAGAATATCGAGCTGATGTTCCGCCGCGCCTATTCCAGCGGCTTTACCCAGCGCCCGGACCTGACCGTCATGGGCGCGTTTTCGGGGCTTGAGATCGCCTGTTGGGATATTCTGGGAAAAGACCGCGACCGCCCGGTCTACGCCCTGCTGGGCGGGTTGATGAACGAACCCATCCGCGCTTATACGTACCTCTACCCCCTGCCGCAGCATAACCTGACCGATTTCTGGACCTCGCCCAAACAGGCTGGGGATTGCGCGGCAGAGATGGTGCGGCGCGGATTCACGGCGGTCAAATTCGACCCTGCGGGTCCATACACTCTCCGTGGCGGGCATATGCCTGCGATGTCCGATATCTCATTGTCGGTGGCATTCTGCAAAGCGATCCGAGAGGCTGTGGGCGACAAGGCCGACCTGCTGTTCGGCACGCACGGCCAGTTCAACACAGCGGGCGCCATCCGGTTGGGTCAGGCGTTGGAGCCGTACTCTCCGCTGTGGTTCGAGGAACCCACCCCGCCCGACATGATCGAAGACATGGCCCGCGTCGCCCGCAACGTTCGCATCCCCGTCGCGACCGGAGAACGCATGACCACCAAAGCCGAGTTCGGGGCCGTCCTGCGCGCAGGGGCCGCGGAAATCCTGCAACCCGCGTTGGGCCGTGCCGGAGGCATATGGGAGATGAAGAAAGTCGCCGCCATGGCCGAGGTGTTCAACGCTCAGATGGCCCCGCATCTTTACGCAGGGCCGGTCGAATGGGCCGCCAATATCCATCTCGCTGCATCGATCCCGAACCTTCTGCTGCTGGAAACCATCGAAACCCCGTTCCACGATCAATTGATCAACGGTACGCTGCGCGTGGATGAGGGCTTTGTGACTGCCCCAACCGCGCCCGGTCTTGGAATCGAGGTGGATGAGGACCTCGCGCGCGCGCATCCCTACACCGGCGATGGCCTGCATCTGCAAATGCAGGAAGAGCCTTGCGATTATGTCAACGGAAACGCCTTTCAAGGCGGTGCACCAGCGACCGAGGGGTGACAAGCAAACCCGATTTGGGGCATATTGCCAGCACCCAAAATCCAAACAGGCCGCGCGTGACCATCAAAGCCCACGACACCACAAGCGCTCACCCCGAAACCCTCGAGGATATGCAGGAAAACGCCGCGCGGGCTGCGGCTTTTCTAAAAACACTGGCCCATGAGGGGCGGCTGATGATCCTGTGTCACCTGGGCGAGGGCGAAAAATCTGTCGGTGAGCTTGAGGACCTATTGCAAATCCGGCAGGCCGCCGTCAGCCAGATGCTGGCCCGTCTGCGTCAGGAACGGCTGGTCTCAACCCGCAGGGATGGCAAGACAATCTATTACTCGCTCCAGGACGGTGACACGGTGCGGGTCATCAGGTTGCTCTACGACCTGTTCTGCAATCCGAATGGTTAGTTCGAGATATAACCCGCAATCACCTGCAACAGTTTGAAGGCGGTCGCGGCGTCATTTTCGACCACGGCCAGGAATTCTTCCTCACCGATCCGCAAACATGAGAGCTCGGTCTCGGCAATCATGCTCAGGGCGCGGGGTTCCTTTCGAATAAGCCCCAGTTCACCCACCAGCGCCCCCGGCCCGACCTTGGTAATCAGTTGATCAGGGCCTTCCATCTGCGGCAGGTACAGCCCAGCCTCACCCTCAAGCACCACATAGGCGCCGTCAGTGGGCTGGTCGTCCTTCAGGAACACAACCTCACCCGGTTTGGCATTGTACCAGCGCGCACCAAAGGCCAGCAGGCGCAGCTGTCTGCGGTCGAGACCGGAAAACAGCGGTGTCTGCTCCAACGCGCGCAGCTTGCGTGCAAGATCGGCCGAGGCGGCACTATCCTCTTCCACCATGGCATCCCCTTCATCCGTCACCACCCGACCCTGACGGATTTCGACATACATGTCGAACTTGTCCGGGTTCTCAAAATGGTCATTCAGATAGATTACGGTTGTATCCGGCAGCAACTCGCGCAGGTTCTTGTAAACGGCGACCTGGGTCGCCATGTCATAGCTGGCCAGTGCGTTTTCCAGGATCAGAATGTCGGGTTTCTTGATCGTCGCACGGGTAAAGGCCAGCGGCTCGGCAAAAACAGCGGGCAGGTTCTGGCCGCCGATCGCAACCGGCACGTCATAGATCAGTTCCACCACCAGCGGGCGCGCACCGTTTTCGTCCAGCACATCGACAATCAGCTTGCGCGCCTCGTCCGAGCGTCCGCCGCCAATCTGGCTGACTTTGCCGAACAGGGCATTCTCCATCACCGTCAAACCGGGGGCAAAAGCGTCTTTGTGCAGTGGTAAAAAGACATCCTGCAACCGCTCCAACAGCTTTTCAGAATGACTATGGCGCAGTTCCAGGATGCGGTTTTTTAGCTCATCCGTAAAGGCGGGCCCGATTTGCTCGGCCGAGATCACGAACGGTACCGCCAAAAGGTTCGCCAGCTTTTCGTCATCCAGCCCCGACACACCCTCGCTACGGGTTTTCTCGACGAGCTCAAGCGCAGTCTCATAAGTCTTGGCTTCCAGACCAAGTTTGCGGAACAACGGATGATCCGTTCCATCCAGACCAAAAATCTGGCGCAGCATCTCGATCACGTCCTGGGTCAGTCTGACCAGCGTTTTGTCCAGCCCCAAATCGCGCAGTTGGCCAAGGAAAACGGTCTGGCGGGCCAGCAGGTCCTGCGTAACCGGAACCCTCGGGGTAGCGAACAGCAGATTTTCCGCGACCGGCAATGCTGAATTATACGTGCACCAGTCGAAGACCAGCGCCTGTTGATCCAACCCGGCTGCCTGCACGGCCTGTTGCACGAGCGGGCGCAGCTCGACCAGTTTCTGCGCCAGCTCCGGGTGTTCAGCGGCGTCGAATACCTGATCCGACCCGCGCTGGAACAAAGCGGCCCCCGACCCCAGCCCGTCGATCAGATGCAGCCACCAGTCCCGCAACGCCTCGGGACTGTCCAATCCGGCCAAGGATGGATCCAGCCAGTCTGACCGGAAAGGGTCGGCGCTGTTACCTGCGCGCTGTGTCTCGGCAAAGTCGGGGTCATCGAATTGGGTCGTCAGCGGCCTCTGACGCATCGGCATCATGACGTTGTCCCCCAACGTGCCCTGAAACAAGACCGGGCGCGACGAGGCATAGCCAATGCGTGCGGCCACGACGCTTTGGTGCAGGGTCGCCAGGTTTTCGCCGCCCACTTCAACCCGCCCCGAGCTGGGCAGGATTTCCCGTGTCAGCAATTCGGCCACTGCGCGCCTGTCTTCTTCGCTGGGGGCGGCAATGCCGATTGTTTGCTGACCCGCAAAGGTGAGGTTTAGATCATCCAGCACCTGATTGCCATCCATATCCCGAACCGAAACACGATCCAGCACGATATCGCCCTTTAGGCGCGGACGGGATTCGGACTCGCCCTCAAACAGCTTTTCATCGGGCATCCCGGGCGGAGCAAACCGTTCGATCACCACATCCCAACGCAGCGACATGTCCTGCGTCTGGTTGTAATACGTCAGCAGCTCCTTCCACGGCGAGCTCAGGTCTTTGTACGCCGCCAGCGCAGCCACCAGCGCCCCCAGCGAGACTGAGCCCTGCAACACCAGAAGGCCGCCAACCAAGTAGAACATGAAGGGCGTCAGCTGTGAGATGAAGTTGTTGATGAACTTCATGAAGAATTTCTTCTGGTAGATCTCGAACCGAATACCGAACAGTCGCCCCAGCTGCTCCGAGATCATCGCCCGACGATAGCGCCAACCACCATTGCCCCGCAGAGTCGAGGCCCCGGCGGCGTTCTCACCGATCTGTGCGGCCAGAACACGGACTTCCTGAATGCGCTTCTTGTTCAGCAGATTGATCTGCCGCTGCAGCTTGGGGATCAGCCAGGCCTGCAACGGAATCAACGACACGGCCGCCAGGCCGAACCAGACGCTTTGCAGAAACAGGAAAGACAGGATCGTGATCATCTGACCGGCCTGCAGCACCGGTTGGCTGATCGCATCGCCCATCAGCCCGCCCATCGGCTCGCTTTCCGCAGTGATCATCGAAACCATCTCGCCCTGGCTAACCCGCTCGAAATAGGGTTGAGGAAAGCGCAGGGCTCGATTGATCAACTGATACCGGAAGCGGCGCAGCATCCGTTCGCTGAGCACCCCTTTCATAGTGTTGATGCGCATCTTCATTACGCCGTGGCACAGCACAGCCAGCAAGAACGCCCCGCACAGGATGATCAGGAACGTGGTCTGCGGCAGGTCATAACCAAGAACGTTCACCACAGGGCTGGCCGCACCGATCGCATCGTTGATGATGCGTTTGGGCAGTTCCAGCGTCAGGTACAACAACGGAAACAGCGTAGAGGTCACGGCCAGCAGGACAAGCTGATCGCGTTTGGAATACTTCCAAATAAACCGGAAAATCGAACGTTCTATGGAACCCGCCCCTATTCTGAATCATTGAACCGATCCTGAAGAAAGTACCGCAAATCAAACACTCTGAATTTACAGCAATCGTGGCCCGTGACGCAAATGGTTTCCAGTTTGGTCATATCTCCGCCATGTGTGAACAAGTTCATTTGCACCGCAACGGTTTAGCCCCTAAGATTCGCTTCAGGACGATATCGGGAGGAGCAATTTGAATGCCAGCATAGGCGCAGTGTTATTGATGCTCTGCTTATTGCAGATCAAACATATGTTTGCGGACTATTTCCTCCAGACTCCGAAAATGTTGTCCGGTCGCGGTGTGTATTTACACTGGGGCCGTGCGCAGCATGCTGGCGTGCATGTTGTCGGATCCGTTATTGTTTTTCTACTGTTCGGGGCGCCGTGGTCATTCATCCTGATCATTGCCGCACTGGAATGGATCGTGCATTTCAATATCGACTTTGCCAAAGCCAGCTATTCGGACAAGAAACAGCTGTCACCAACGCAGGCAGCGTTCTGGCGTGCAGCAGGGCTGGACCAGTGTATGCACAACCTGACCTATATTGCGATGGTCTGGGCTTGGGTGAGTTTCGCCACCTGATCCCCCATGATTTCCCGAGTGGAATGACAGTAAGCCTCTAACCAAAGCTGATCCAACGCATCAAGTTCCGTGGTATCGAATCTTTCCGCAACCTCCCAATACCGGCCCGACGGGACGATATATCCCAGCTCCTGTTCCGCATTCAGAACCCCTTCCATCGCATCGGTAGCGGGCAAACCGGCGTCTGTCAGATTTCCCAATCCCACAGACGGGAACAGTAACCGACTGTCCCCATGCGACAGCCTGACGACCCGGCACCCCTGTGCCGCGCCGAACATCGCCAGACGCGCTGACTTCGCCTCGAGCGACCGCAGGGTGACATCCGCACGCAACGGATCAGCCGTACCGGTCCCGTAGAAATGCGTATTACCGGTTCCAGGATAGATCATGTCACAACCGAAATAGGCCAGAACCGCAGGGCGAGTCACCGCAAGCGCCCAATACCCCGCAGTGAACGCCATCGTACCACCGGCATAGACGAAACCGCCGAAGCCGTTCTGAACAGGAACGTAATCCCTGGCCGTCACAACCCGCTGATGGTCACGGATCCTGTCTGGTCGTCTTTGGGCCGGGAAATCCTCAGGATGGATCAACACGTCCCAATCCGGCCGGATGCGCCAGGCATTGTTGATGGCAACGATGTGCGTAAATGTCGCGCGCGGCCACTGCTGCGCGGCCACTGCGCCCGGGGCGCTGCCCAGTATCAGAACTCGGTTCGTCGGCTCGGCCATGCTGGGCCCCGTTCCATGCGGTCCCCAGATAGCTAGTGCGTTCTCTCGTACCGGCTAGCCCAGAACCGAAAAACTGCTTTCTTCGTTGATCGGGCGCTTGCGGGAATAGAAACCCACGTCGATCGTCCGCTTGATATAAGGCAACTCGAACTGCAGCGGCTGGGCATCGTGATCCGCCCCACCTTCGCAATAGTCGATCAGGGCCGTCATCATCTTTCCTGCGATCGGCGCATTCTTGTACTGGTTCCCGCTGGTGCCACAGGCCATGTAAAACCCCGGAAGGCTGGATTTGTCATAGATCGGAATCCAGTCGGTCGAAGCGTCGTACAGGTCTACAACTCCACGTGTCTTGGAAGGGATACCCAGGCTGGGCACCCGCTGCGCATAGCGCATGGCCTGCGTCGTCCATTGATCGGTAAAGTCGTGGTTATAGTGGACGTCGTCCTCGCACCACTGATGCGGGTCACATTCCGGGTCTTCCGAGCCGACCAGGATGTGGTTGCCGTGCTCGGGACGGCAATAGCAGGCTATATCACTGTCCGACACGATCGTGCCATCGTTTTCGAAATCGAACCCCTCGGGCGCAGGAACGTGTACTACTTCCTGCCGCAGGGGACGTGTTTCGATGGTCATGTCATCCAAAACGCCTGCCATCTTGTTGATGATCGCCGAGCCCGGTCCGGCCACATTCACCACCACCTTGGCGCGGAGTTCTTCGCCCGAGGCCAACTTGACCCCGCACACGCGCCCGCCTTCGGTCAGGATCTCGACCACTTCAGCCCCGGTGCGCACCTCAGCCCCGTGCCGTTTCGCGGCATCCATCAGGTTTTGCGCCGACAAGGCCGGATCGGTGACATAGCCAGCCTGAGGCCAATACACCCCGCCTTGCATCTTGCGCCCGTTCGGCTGACCGAATTCCGGGTCATCCATGCGACGCGCCGGCGCGAAACTATCCAGCGAGTAAACCGGCAGGCGTTCAGTGATTTTCGCAGCCGACCACTCTTCGAACGGGCAATCCAGATCGGCACTGTTCTTCATGTGTTTTTCCAACATCCCGTTGGCGTCGGTTTTCATCACCAGACATCCCGTCTCGCGGAACTGTGCCAGATTGGCCTTCGTGGGCAGTCCCAAGTAATCAGCCCAATCGCGCCAATAATGATAGCCTTCCCACGCAAAAGCGGTGCCGTCGAAGGTCGAGTAATGCATCCGAATGATCGCGCAAGACCCCGCAGTTGAGCCATGGCCGACCTGAGAATTGCGGTCCAGCGACAGGGTTTTCCAACCGGCCTTGGCCATTTCGAACGCGATAGCTGCCCCTATGACACCGGTACCGATGATGATTGCGTCTGGTTGGCTCATTCTCTGTCTCCTTCCCAATAGCGCTTTGAATAGGCGCTGAATTCTTCGACTTCCTCGGGTCGTGGCTCGACTCCGGTGAAAACGTAAAGGTAGTGCGGTACCATCTGCAGTCGGGTTTCCATCGGCTCATTCAGCTGGGCGAGATCGTATCCAATCTGCATGTAGTACAGCACACGGGCACGGGTTTCTGCCTCAACCGCAGAATAGCCAAAACGCACGAACATGGCGTGCAGAGCTTCCAACCGCCGGGCGTCCGATTGATCCAATGCACGGCGTACCTTGCCCGATTTGCGCGCCCAATCCCGTACGGCAAAATCCAGCGCCGTATCGAACAGATCGGTGTTCACCACGCAGCGATGCACATTGCAGACCGCCGCCGTAATGGTTTCCGCCGGAGCCTCAGCCTGTGCAATCAGACCCACCGTGTTCGTGGCCTGCCAGCGGGAGAGCAAAGCGTCGAGCAGTTCCTGACGTGATTTGAAATACCAGTAGAAGGAAGATCGCGAGACCGCCATCCGCTCGGCCAAGCTCAGCACCTTGATCTGGTCCACCCCGTCCGAAATCAGCACATCCATCGCCACGTTAAGCCAGTCGTCACGCGTGACCTTTATGTTGCCGACCAAGGGCTCGGCCTTGGGGTCGTCGCGGTGCAGGATCGGTTTGGTGTTCATTCAACTCTCCGGTGGCGCGCCGCCTTCGGCGGTACGGCGCGCGATGAAATCCTGCAAGGCACCAAGCCGGTCGCTATCGCCGGCAGGAGCTTTGAAATCTTCAAGAATGGCCTTCCATACACCCGTTGCCCGATGATTGGCGTCAACCGATCCGCGCTCGGTCCACGTGCCGAAATTGGCATAGTCGTGCACGTGGGGCTGGTAGAATTCAGTGTTGTAGCGTTCCATCGTCTGGCTGGTTGCAAAGAAGTGTCCGCTTGGTTCGACCTCGCGCAGGGCGGTGTCAAAGCCGATCTCGGCGGCCCCCGCCTGCGCCCCGGCACAAAGTTCGGCGACCATGTTCAGCACCTCGGCGTCGCAGACCAGCTTTTCGAACGACACTGACAGCCCGCCCTCGAGCCACCCGGCCGAGTGGATGATCACTGTCGCCCCAGCCATCAGGCAACCCCAGAGGCCGAACTGATTTTCATTCGCGGCCTGTACGTCATTGATGTTCGATGCTGACCCGGCAGCAGATCGCCAAGGCAGCCCCAGATGCCGCGCCAATTGCCCGGCCGCCAGTGACGCCTGAAAATGCGAAGGCGTCCCGAAGGCAGGCGCACCCGATTTCATGTCTACATTGCTGGTGAAGGTCCCATAGCACACCGGCGCGCCTGGGTTGGTCAGTTGGGTCAGCGTCAGTGCCGCCAAGGCTTCGGCATGGGAAAGCGTGATTGCTCCTGCCACCGTGATAGGTGCCATCGCCCCCATCAAGGTAAAAGGTGTAATGATCGACATCTGCCCATGGCGGGCAAAGTCGATCAGCCCCTGCGCCATAGGGATGTCCAGCGTCCGCGGGCTGTTGGTATTGATGATCGTGTAGCAATGCGCGTTGCCGCGGAAATCTTCATCTGACAGGCCCCGTGCGGTGGAAAGCATCTCGAAGCAGTCCATAACCTGCGGCGTCCCGCGCGAGAAGAAGAACGGGAACTTGTCCGTCAGCTCCATCTGCGCCTGCGTCGTGAAGTAGTGGCGCAGATGTGTCGGCACGTCCTGCGGCTCGACCTGAGGCGAGATCATCTGGAACACGTCGAAATGATGCGTGAGTTTCAGAAACTCAAGATAGTCCTGCCCGGTCGCAGGGCGGCGGCCCCGTTCCAGATCGGTGGCATTAGGTGCCCCTGCCCCCGGCTGGAACACCAGACTTCCCAGTTCCAGTGCGAAATCGCGGCGGCGCGCGCCCGCGTGGCAGGCGATCGAGTTGGGGGCCGAGGCGACGGCGGCCTCGACAATATCGCGCCCGACGAAGACCATTTCAGAGCCTTCATCCACGCGTGCGCCACCCGCAGCAAAAATCCGTCGGGCTTCGGGCAGCAGAACCTTGACCCCCAGTTCCTCAAGCGTCCGCAGGGCCGTTTCGTGCATGTCCGCAATCTGGTCCGCCGAAAACACCTCCATCGGCGGGAACGGGTTCGTCAGTTGGCGGTAGTTCACATTGCGACTGGGCGGCGGCGCGGCGTCAACACCGCGCCCGCGCCGTCGCCGACCGCGTTCGGATGTCTGCGAAATCACCATCAGCCCCTCATCGCCTTGCCCTGCGGGTCGTATGGGGACGGTGCAACCACCCTCGCGGAGCGTTCGACGCCAACCACATGCACGGTCAATTCCGTGCCCGGTTCGGCCTTGTCGCGGTTGACCAGCGCCATTGCCAGCGACTTGCCGGTATAGTGCCCATAGCCACCAGAGGTTACAAAGCCTATCCGATCTTCGCCCGACCAAATCGGCTCATACCCGCTGGCATCCGCGTCCAGCGCATCCACCTCAAGCGTCACCTGAACCTGCGCGGGGCCGTTGCCCTCTCGTTCAGCCACGGCGGCATCCTTGCCGACGAAATCCTTATCCCAATCGATCCAACGGTCCATCCCGGTCATCCCGGGCGTATAGAGCTGAGTGAATTCTGCCGACCAGATACCAAAGCTCTTTTCCAACCGCGTCGAGAGCATCGCGTTGAAACCGCACTCGCGGATGCCCTCGTCAGCGCCCGCCTCCAATAGCATCCGGCGCAGCTTGATGTGATCACCATAGCGGCAGTTGATCTCATAGCCCTTTTCGCCGGTCACCGACATGCGCGCGACGCGAGCGCGGACCAGACCGATGTCGAAATCACCGCAGCCCATGAATTTCAGCCCCGAGATATCCTGTTCTGCCAGTTTCTCGACCACGGTCTGCGATCTTGGACCGACGACGGCGAAACCGCAGTATTCCTCGCCCAGATCGCGAATATCGACGCCGTCGATCATGTGATCATCGAACCACCGCATGTGCCAGGCGCGCAGGTAGTAGCTGCCCATGATCCACCACGTGCCATCGCCCCAGTTGAGAACAGTCAGATCGCCCTTGAGCCGCCCGTTCTCACCCAGCATCGGGGCCAGCTTGGCACGGCCCGGTGCAGGCAGTTTCGAGGCCATCACTTTGTCCAGCCAGACCTCTGCATTTGGGCCACTGATTTCGAACCGCGAAAAGCCCGAGATATCCAGCAGGCCTACGCCCTCGCGGATCACCTTGCATTCCTGGGCCACGATGTCATGCGCGTTCGAACGCTTGAGCGTCGGTGTTTCCTCGAACCCCTTCGGCGCGAAGTACAGCGGCACCTCCAGATCCCAGCTGACACCCCACTTGCATCCGGCGTCGGTCATCGCGTCATGGGCCGGGGCCATTTTCAGCGGACGTCCGGCGGGCAATTGCTCGTTCGGGTAAGTCATCACGAAACGGCGGGAATAGAACTGACCGGTGGTTTCGCGGATATAGCGTTTGTTCTGGGCAAAATCGCCATAGCGCGCCACATCCATCGGCCATGCGTCGGCTTCGGGTTCGCCATGGATCATCCACTCGGCCAGCGTCTTGCCAACGCCGCCGCCCTGCAGGAAACCCGCCATCACCGCACAGGCCGACCAATAACCTGGCTTGCCCGGTACCGGGCCAACCAGCGGGTTACCATCGGGCGAGAAGGTAAATGCGCCGTTTACCCATGTCTTGATGCCGACATTCTGGATCGACGGATAGCGTTCAAAGCCCAGCGTCAGTTCATTTTCGATCCGATCCAGCTGTTCCTGAAACAGCTCTTCGCCATAGTTCCACGGCGCGCCGTCCATGGCCCAGTGTTCGTGGTCGACTTCGTATATGCCGACCAGAACGCCCTTCTGATCCTGTCGCATATAGGTGAATCCTTCGAGGTCCACGGTCATCGGCATCTCGAAATCGGCCTCAGCCACCTCGGGCACCGTGTCGGTAATCAGATAGTGGTGTTTCAGCGGTGAGACCGGCAGCTCAATCCCCGCCATACGGCCCACCTGCTTGGCCCAAAGCCCCGCGGCGTTGACCACATGTTCACACGTGATTGTGCCCCGATCGGTCACCACCTGCCAGCCATCCGCGGTCTGGATCAGCTCCTCAACCTTGGTTTCTTCATAGTATTCCGCGCCACGTTTTTTAGCCGCCGTCGCATAGGCCTGCACCGTGCCGGTTGTGTCGATATAACCCTCACGGTCCGCCCACATGGCACCCAGAACGCCGTCGGTGGACATGATCGGGCAGCGCCGTTGCGCCTCTTCCGGAGACAGCAACTCACAGTCATCAATGCCGATGGATTGGAAGATGCGATAGTTCGCCTGCAGCCATTCCCAGCGTTCGGGCGTGCCGGCCAAGGTCAGGCCACCAGTCATGTGCAGTCCGATATTCTGACCGGATTCTTTTTCGATCTCGCTCAGCAGGTCGATGGTATAGGCCTGCAGAGAGGCCATGTTCGGATCCGCGTTCAACGCGTGAATCCCGCCAGCTGCATGCCATGACGAACCCGACGCCAACCGCCGCCGTTCCAGCATAACCACATCCGACCAGCCGAACTTGGCCAGGTGATACAGAACCGAGGCGCCCACAACGCCGCCCCCGATGACCACAACGCGATACTGAGATTTCATCCTGCCCTCTCCTGCATGACACGCTGTGGACGCTAGACGCACTATTCACTTCTGTCTAGACATTTATGTACAGTCCTGGTCACGCGCAGCCGACATACGGATTTCAACGCTTTAAAGCTGTGCGCTGGGCCGTGATGAGACCGCTTCGAACCACGCCAGTGTTGCCGAGTTTTCCTGTGGAATCCGTCTTTTGATCACGCGAGCGAAGTCGACAAATACAAAGGCGGTGATATCGGCCAGAGTGAATTCTGCCCCAGCGATATAGCGGCTGTCCGCCAATCGCCTTTCCAACAGATCGAAGAAATACCCGACCCGTGCCGCGCCCCTTTGCGCCAGCTCGGGGATTTGAGGGTGATTCTCGGGGCCTGGAATCGCCCGATCGGCGAATGCGGGATGGGCGTTGCGCAGCGTCTCTGCAATGGGCATACCGCCCTGTTGTTCGACGATGCTGTTCCACATCAAGACCAGACCCTGCTCGTCCGGGGTGCGTCCCATCAGCGGCGGCTCGGGAAACCGCGCCTCAAGATACGCGGCGATACCAAGGTTCTCGGCCAGTACCGTGCCTTCATCAGTAACCAGAACCGGAAGGGTTGCGCTTGGGTTGATCGCCCTGAACGCGTCGCCCAGCTGTTCCCCTTTGGCTATCGAGATGTCGCGGGTTTCGATCTGCAGCCCTTTTTCCGCGATGAACATGCGGGCACGGCGCGGGTTCGGGGCAGTGGAGCAATCATAAAACAGCATGGGGAAACCCTTTGGGTCAGCGGCGATAGATGAAACACCGTCCGTCAACGGCATTTATCGGCAAAGGCAGTTCGGTCAGCGTGTCGAAATACATCCGGTCGCTGGACACCATCAGCCCGCCCTCGGCCAGCAGCGGCTCTATCAGGGGTGAGACGAACCGGGCGAAGGCGTCGTTTTTTTTCCGGTTATGTCCGCCAAGGTCAGCGTGGATCAGGCTGGCGGTCGCACCAAAACGATCCAGCGCAGCAGGCAATGTCTCGCGCACATCACCCAGGATCACGCGATCTTCAGGAGGTGTCGAATCCGGGTGAGACGCCACCGCACGTTCGAACACATAGACCGGGCGGTTCTTCACGTATTGCGCCAAGTGATGATAGGTGCGCCCATTGCCCAGCCCAAGTTCGAACACGGGACCCGACATGCCGCGCGTCTCGGCAATGGCGAAATCCAGGCAGGCACGTTGCGACACCATACGGTCAATGAACAGATCCAGTCGGCTTTGATCGTCGGACACGGGGAAATCTCTCCTTGATATCAGTCGACTTGTCAGATGGGGCCGACAGGTTGTTTGATGACAAATCCTCAAGACTTTGTGTAGGCAAATTGGCGTCAGTTTCACAATTCCGCGACATTTCACCCCAAGAACGGGTTTGACTAGCCCGCACCAACCGCGCGAAACTGCGACAAAAAACACGGGGAGTTGATCAAGCGAATGCCGACCTACGGCCCAACGGGTGGAATACCCGCATGACGGCGTTGTTGTCCGTCCGCGATTTGAGCATCGGATTTGGCGCGGGTGAGCCCGTTGTCAAAGGCGTCAATTTCGATGTCGAGGCCGGGCAAACGCTGGCTTTGGTAGGCGAATCCGGATCGGGCAAAACGATCTCATGCCGAGCGGCGTTAAGGATATTGCCGCGTACCGCCCAGATACGCAGCGGCACGATTACACTGAACGATTCCAAGGGCACCGAAGACCTGACGCGGATCAGCGAAAAGCAGATGCGCGGGATTCGCGGCAACCGGATTTCAATGATCTTTCAGGAGCCGATGCGATCCCTGTCGCCCCTGCACAAGATCGGCAATCAGGTCAGCGAGGTGCTTTGGCTGCACCGTGGCGCGTCCGAAGCGCAGGCCCGCAAAGAGGTGCTGACCCAGTTCGAGCGCGTAGGCTTTCCCGATCCGCAGCGGGCTTATGATTCTTACCCGTTTGAATTGTCCGGCGGCATGCGTCAGCGCGCAATGATTGCGATGGCAATGGTGTCCAAGCCGGAACTGCTGATCGCGGATGAGCCGACCACCGCACTTGACGTGACGACACAGGCGCAGGTGCTGGGCCTGATCAAGGAATTGCAGCGCGAGACCGGGATGGCGCTGATCCTGGTCACACACGATCTGGGTGTGGTTGCCAACATGGCAGAACAGGTCGTCGTCATGCACAAGGGCCGCGTGATGGAGGCTGGCGCAGCCGCCCCCATTCTGACCGCGCCTGCGCACCCCTATACGCAGCAGTTGTTCAACGCAGCGCCCGAGATTCCGGACGAAGAATCCGTTGGCATCCCAATGCCAGACGAGGACCTGATCCTGCAGATGAAGAGCGTGTCAAAAACCTACACCATGCGCTCCAGCAAGGGCTGGCAGGGGGACAAACTGATCCATGCCTGCCGTGGCGTCGACCTGAAACTGGCACGCGGCAAGACGCTGGCCATCGTCGGCGAAAGCGGATCGGGTAAAACCACGGCGGCCCGTATCGCGTTGGGGGCCGAACCGCCAGATCCCGGCGGCGAGGTGCTGTTTCGGACCTCATCGGACGCAGACCCGATCACCGTGCATCACATGACCCGCGCTCAACGCACTGCCTTTCAGCGCAAGGCGCAAATGGTGTTTCAGGACCCCTACAGTTCGCTCAGCCCCCGGATGCGCATTCAGGACGCGATGACCGAGCCGCTGGAGATCCACAGTATCGGCACGGTGTCAGAACAGCGTGACAAGGCGGGCGAGATGTTGCAACGGGTCGGTCTGAACGCTGACATGCTGAAACGCTACCCGCATGCCTTTTCAGGCGGTCAGCGTCAGCGCCTGTCGATCGCGCGCGCCATGATGCTGGACCCGCAACTGATCGTCTGCGACGAGCCGACCTCGGCGCTGGATGTCTCGGTTCAGGAACAGATCCTTACGCTGCTGGAAAACCTGCAGGACAGTCTGAACCTGTCCTATTTCTTCATCTCTCACGACCTTGCGGTTGTGGCGCGTATCGCCGACGAGGTCGCCGTGATGCGCCGGGGGCTGGTTATCGAACAAGCCCCGCCCGAGACGCTCTTCTACAATCCCCGCCACCCCTATACCAAGGCGCTTATTGCCGCTCAGCCAGAACCTGACATCAACCGCCCCATTGACCTGAAACTGGTTGCTTTGGGCGCAGGTTCGCCAGACAGTTGGGATGACGCCTTCCGATTTACCGACTCCGTGATACCTTCACTGGTAGAGATGGAACCCGGCCATAAGGTACGATGCCATGTTTAAGACCACTCGCCCTCTGTTTCTGGCCGCCACGCTGGCCGCTGCATGGATGCTGCCCGCCACGGCAGACACCCCCACCCCACTGGAAGGAGAATTCTGGGCAACCGAGGTAAACGCAGGCAATCTGCCCCCCGTGGCCGAACGTCTTCCCGACGAACCTCTGGTCGTCGATCTGGCCGCCAAAGGGCGCGAGTTCGGAACCCCCGGCGGCACGCTGCGCACCATGGTCACCCGGTCCAAGGACATCCGCCAGATGGTGGTCTATGGATATGCCCGGCTGGTGGGGTTCAACGAAAACTACGAACTGGTGCCCGACCTGCTGGACTCCTACGAAAGTGAAGGCAATCGTAAATTCACGCTGCATCTGCGCGAAGGACACAAATGGTCGGACGGTTCGCCCTTCACCTCCGAGGATTTCCGCTATTGGTGGGAGGATGTGGCGAATAACGAACTTCTCAGCCCCTCGGGCCCACCGGATTTTCTGATCGTCGAGGGAAAGCTGCCCACCGTATCTTTCCCGGATGAGACCACCGTCGTTTATGAGTGGGAAGACCCGAACCCCGACTTCCTGCAATCGCTGGCTCAGGCGCGTCCGCCGTTCATTTACCGGCCCTCTGCCTTTCTGAAGAAGTATCACGAGCAATACGCAGATACCGAAGAACTAGCCTTTCAGGTCAGCGACGCCCGCGTCAAAAGCTGGGCAGCGCTGCACAACAAGCTGGACAACCTCTACAAGTTCGACAATCACGAACTGCCCACGCTGCAGCCCTGGCTGAATGCCAGCTCGGGCAAGAAGATCCGACACAACTTTGTCCGAAACCCCTATTACCACCGCATCGACAGCAATGGCGTGCAACTGCCCTATATCGATGTGGTCGAAATGGAAATCGTCGCTCCCGGCCTGGTCGCGGCTAAGGCCAATGCCGGTGAAACCGACCTGCAAGGGCGTGGCCTGGCATTCCGCGATGCATCCATCCTGAAAAAGGGCGAAGAGGCCGGAAATTACAAAACACGGCTGTGGAAGACCGGTGTCGCCTCGCAGATCGCGATCTACCCGAACCTGAACTTTGCCGATGACGGCTGGCGCGAGGTTCTGCGCGATGTGCGCGTGCGCCGTGCCCTGTCACTGGCAATTGACCGCAAGACGATCAATCAAGCGCTTTATTTCAAGCTGGCGCAACCCGGTGCGATGTCGGTTTTGCCCGCGTCCCCTTTCTATAGCGAGGAAAATGCACAGGCATGGGCCCAGTTTGACATCGAACAGGCCAACGCCATGCTGGATGAGGCCGGTCTGACCGAGCGTAACAAGAACGGCATCCGTCTGCTGCCCGATGGCCGCCCGATGGAATTGATCATCGAAACCGCCGGTGAACGGCAAGAGGTCGAAAACGCACTGCAGATCGTTACAGATACGTGGCGCGAGATCGGTGTGGATCTGGTGATGCGCCCGCTGGACCGGGACATCCTGCGCAATCGCGTGTTCGCGGGCAACACCATGGCCTCGGTCTGGTTCGGCTGGGATGATGGTATCCCGCAGACCCATACTTCTCCTGCCTATCTTGCACCTACGGATCAGGTGTTTCTGGCTTGGCCCAAATGGGGTCAGTATTACCAAACCGGTGGCGATGTGGGCGAAGCACCCGATATGCCCGAGGCTGAACGGCTGATGCAATTGGCCCACGACTGGGAAGTGGCCACCACCGATGAAGAGCGCGAGGCGATCTGGACCGAGATGCTGAACATCCACGCCGACCAGCTTTTTGCCATCGGTATCCTGAACGGCGCCCCTCAGCCGGTCGTGGTCTCGAACCGCCTGCGCAATGTGCCCGAACAGGCCATGTGGGCTTGGGAGCCCGGCGCGCATTTCGGTATTCACCGGCCGGACGAGTTTTTCTTCGCCGACTGATCAGGAGCAGCTAAATGGTAATGCTGCGCTATGCAGTCTATCGCTTTTTCACGATGCTGCTGACGCTGCTGGTGGTGTCGGTGCTGATCTTTGTGATCATCAACCTACCGCCCGGCGACTACCTCAGCAACCAGATTGCGGAATTGCAGGCCTCGGGACAATCTGCCGGTGTGGCAAAGGCCGAGTTCCTGCGTGCGGAATATGCGTTGGACCGCCCCATATGGGAACAATACCTGATCTGGATGGGCTTCTGGCCCGGCCCGCACGGGTTTGAAGGTCTGCTACAGGGCAACTATGGCTGGTCTTTCGAATTCGACCGCCCAGTCGCCGAGATCGTGGGAGATACCTTGTGGCTGACCGTTGTAGTCAACCTGGCGGCTATCCTGTTCGTTTATGCCGTCGCTCTGCCGCTGGGCGTTCTTGCTGCTGCAAAGTCGCGGACCTGGATCGACTACACCTCGGCCTTTGTTGGCTATCTTGGCCTGGCCACGCCGAACTTTCTGCTGGCGCTGATCCTGTTCTATTACGGCCACCGCTATTTCAACCTGCCCATTGGCGGTCTTATGGATCCGTCTTTCGAAGGTTTGCCAATGAGCTGGGAGAAGATGAAATCCATCCTCGTCCACTTGATTGTCCCGACTTTCGTGATCGGCACATCCGGTGCCTCGGCGATGATGCAGCGTCTGCGCGCCAATATGCTGGATGAGTTGGGCAAACCCTACGTGGAAACCGCCATCGCCAAGGGTATGGCCCCATCGCGGATGCTGACGAAATATCCGCTGCGCGTGGCCTTCAATCCATTCGTAGCCGATATCGGCAACCTGCTGCCGTCGATGGTGTCCGGCTCGGTCCTGGTCTCGGTCGTGCTGGGCCTGCAGACCATTGGCCCGACCCTGCTGACGGCGCTGAAAACGCAGGATCAGTTCTTGTCCGCCTTCATCCTGATGTTCGTGGCGCTGCTGACCCTGATCGGCACCATGATATCCGACATCCTGCTGGTCATGCTGGACCCGCGCATCCGGTATGAGGGGCGTGAAGCATGACCCAACACCCTGACGGTCGCTATGTCGACGACGCCCCCTATGACCCGGATGTCGCTCTGCAACAGCTTGAGCGTGCCGATCTGGACGCGCCCAACTGGGTGCTGGTCTGGCGCAAGTTCAAGACCCACAAACTGGGCCTGGTCTCGGGCATTTTCCTGCTGTTGTGCTACCTGATGCTGCCCTTTGCCGGCTTCATCGCGCCCTATGGGCCGAATGAACGGAACGGAGAGCACCTCTATGCCCCGCCGCAAAGCATAAGCTGGTTTCACGAGGGCGAGTTCATCGGCCCCCACGTCTATCCGATCGTGGCTGAGGCCGATCTTGAGACCTTCCAATGGAAATTCGTCCCCGACCTTGAGGACCCGCGCCCGATCAAGTTCTTCTGTGAAGGGGCCGAATACAAACTCGCCGGCCTGATCAGGTCGGACACCCATCTTTTCTGCGCGCCCGAAGGTGCGACGCTGTTCCTGTGGGGCTCGGATCGACTAGGCCGGGATGTATTCAGCCGCATCCTCTTTGGCGCGCAACTGTCGCTGACTGTGGGCCTGATCGGTATCACGGTGTCCTTCGTTCTAGGCATCTTCTTCGGCTCGGTAGCCGGGTATTTCGGCGGCAAGATCGACTGGGTCATTAACCGCGTGATCGAGATCTTGCGTTCCCTGCCGGAGCTGCCGCTCTGGCTGGCCTTATCCGCCGCTGTGCCGTCTAATTGGAGCCCCGTGGCGGTGTTTTTCATCATTTCAATCATCCTCGGCATTCTCGACTGGCCCGGCCTCGCCCGATCCGTGCGCGCCAAGTTCCTTTCGCTGCGCGAAGAGGAGTACGTGCGCGCGGCCGAGATGATGGGCGCAAGTTCAGGCCGGGTGATCCGAAAACACCTGTTGCCGAACTTCATGTCTCATCTGATCGCGTCGGCAACCTTGTCGATACCGGCGATGATCCTCGGAGAAACGGCGCTCAGCTTCCTGGGTCTGGGCCTGCGGGCACCGGCGGTTAGTTGGGGTGTGATGCTGAACGACGCGCAGAACTTGGCCTCAATCGAAATCTACCCGTGGACGGCCATTCCGATGCTGCCGATCATCGTCGTGGTACTGACCTTCAACTTCCTCGGTGACGGTTTGCGCGACAGTCTGGACCCCTATCAGCAATGAGCCTGTTCTCCGCCCTCCCCGCCGCTGACAGCTACAAGAAAACCGGCAAAGGGGCGCGGCCCAGCGCATTTGCTGTGTCGGAACTGGCCACAGCAAGTTTTGCCGCCGTGGGTCAGGAACTTGCGCGTCTTGTGGCTGCGTTGAACCTTGCGCCCAAAGCTCCCGAGGTTTTGGTCGATCACCGACTGGCCTCACTATGGTATGGGTTTTCGTTCAAGCCGGAGGGATGGGAGATGCCCAGCCTCTGGGACGCCGTGGCCGGAGACTACCCGGCCTCGGACGGCTGGATCAGGTTGCACACCAACCTGCCCCGCCACAAGGCGGCGGCGCTGAAGGTTCTCGGGGTCCCGGGCAATCGAGACGCCGTGGCACAAGCGTTGAAAGAGTGGTCGAACTCTGATCTGGAAACCGCAATTGTGGCCGAGGGCGGCGTTGCTGCTGCCATGCGCAGCCGCGCGGAATGGCTGGAGCATCCGCAGGGGCGTGCTGTGTCCCGCGACCCGCTGGTCGGCTGGCAAAACCCCAGACGCATCACGCTGCGCGACCGCCCCCAAGCCACGGCCAACCGCCCATTGGCGGGCCTGCGCGTTCTGGACCTGACGCGTGTTCTGGCGGGCCCTGTCTCGACACGAACGCTGGCGGGTTTTGGGGCTGAAGTTCTGCGCATCGACCCGCCCGGATGGGACGAACCCGGCGTCATCCCGGATATCTCTTTGGGCAAACGCTGCGCCTATCTGGACCTGAAATCGCCCGGCGGCCTGAAACAACTGCAGGACCTGCTTGCGCAGGCGGATGTCTTCGTCCACGGCTACCGCCCCGGCGCGCTGGACGCGCTTGGACTTACTAAGGTCAAACGCGATGAACTGGCCCCGAACCGGGTCGAGGTCACCTTGAACGCCTATGGCTGGCAGGGCCCTTGGTCTACCAGACGTGGGTTTGACAGCCTTGTCCAGATGAGCGCCGGGATCGCGGATGCCGGCCGCGCATGGGCCAAGGCCGACAACCCCACGCCATTGCCCGTGCAAGCGCTGGACCATGCGACGGGCTACCTTATGGCCGCAGCCGTCTTGTCAGCCTTGGCCGAGGCGGCCTCCGGCAACTCCACCATGCTCGCCCAGCTGTCACTTGCCCGCACGGCAGAGTTGCTGGCCGCACTGGCGAAATCCAAAGCCGAAGGCGACATTACGAATGCATCACCTGCCGACTATACGCAAAATGCCGAAGAGTCCGGCTGGGGAACGGGCCACCGGCTGAAACCAGCTTTGGCTGTTGGTGCCGCGCAAATGTCCTGGTCCCTCCCCGCCGCGAAGTTGGGCACATCCCAACCGACCTGGCCGTCGCTTTCAACCTGACACACCCGCCGCGCGGAACGCGCGGCTTGGCCCAACCCTTTGGGTGGTGTCTCGTCAGAGACGCGATCCAAAGGGGCAGGAGCTTCCCTTAGCGGTCATCCCCTCCAGGGCCGATGTCATCCAGATAATCTTCGTCAATCGCAGCCTGCACCGCTCCGGTCACTGCTTCACGCTGTTTCGGCGACAGGTCTTCCGGGTCTTTGCCCTCGGCCAACCGAACAGTGACCTCGCGATGGGCGAACTTGATGCCTTCACGCGCGAACAGTTCGCGGATTTCCTGATACACTTTCTTTCGCACCAGCCATTGATCGCCCGGCTTGGTCATGAACTTGACCCGGATGATCATCGCCGAATCCTGCATCTCGATCACACCCTGAGATTTCAGCGGCTGGATGAAGTTCTCGCCAATCACCGGGTCGCTCAGCAGTTCCTGACCCAACTTCTTGATCAGTTTCCGCACCTTCTCTACATCCGTGTCATAGGTCACGCGCAACGGCAGCTTCATGATCACCCAGTCGCGGGAGTAATTGGTCAGCACCTTGATTTCGCCAAACGGAATCGTATTCAGCGCGCCCAGATGGTGCCGCAGTTGGAACGACCGGACCGAAATCTTCTCGACCGTGCCTTTCACGTCGCCAATGTCGATGTACTCCCCTTTACGGAACGCATCGTCCAACAGGAAGAACGCGCCCGAAAAGATGTCCCGCACCAGCGTCTGTGAACCAAACCCTACGGCCAGACCCACGACACCGGCGCCCGCAAACAGCGGGCTGACATTGATGCCCAGTTCCATCAGCGCGATCAGCACGATGGTGACAACAACCACAGCCAGGATCGCCCCTCGGAACAGCGGTAGCAGAGTGGCCAAGCGGCTCTGCCCGCCTTCGCCACCTTCATCGCCCAGTTCCGCCTCTTCGCCCCCATCGTCGATTTCCTCAGCGATTTTCGTGTCGATCCAGATGCGGAAAAAGTGGAACAGGATATACCCGATGAACAGGATGACCATCACGTCCAAAGCCCGCCCGATCGGCAGATCCTCACTCCAGCTGGCTTCGGGGTTCCAGATCACGACAAGGGCATAGAGGCCTACCACAAAGGCCAGAATGCCAGCCACGCGACGGGCCAGATCCTCATAGGTCAGCATACTGTGCTTGCGGACCTCGGCCTCGATGGTTTCCACCGGTTCGCCGACCTCTTCCGGGGCTTCTTCTTCAGCGTTCATCTCCTCCATCTGGCGATTGCGGTCGAAGTAGCGCTCAAGCAGGTAATTCATCGCCCCATAGGCCACGACCACCGACATGAAGATCGCATAGCTGCTGGCCACGATCGGCAGCGAGTTCTCGTTTTCCAGCACCAGATCGACCGCCAGCTTGAACCAGCTGAACACGATGTAGACGATCAGAACAGGCGCCCATGCGAAGGAAATGAAGCGCACGATCCACGACACCTCATCCGGCGCCCGCCCACCGCGTATGGCGTTGGAAATGGCCCGCGCGTTGAACAGGATCATCAAGACATTGCCCAGCGCGCCGAACATCGTCAGGCCGCCGTAAACCATGGCATAGACGTTGTAGTTCAGCCCGAAATCCGCAACCCAGGTCGAAAACAAAACCACCGAGATGTCATAGGTCGCAAGCGCCGAGGCCCAGAAATACAAGCGCTTCGCATCCCGGTCGGAAAACGGTGGCAGTCTGTATTGGCTCAAATAGGGCGACAGCACCATACGCCACAGGTCGGATACCGTGCGCGACAGGAAAAACGCCGTAAAAATTGCTGTGACCGTGAACTGGATCGAGATGTCTTCGGCCTCACCAAAGAACAGAAACCCCACGATCAGGGCCATAAGCATAGCAAAGACCGTGCCGCCGATCCCCATGAAGAACCGGAACACCAAAAACGGCATCTTTTCCCGGTAGCCTTGCGGGTTTTCCTTGGATCGCGCCACAACCAGCTTTTTGGCCATGCGCTTGCCGTAAATCTCAGTAGACAGCCAGCGCCCCAGCAGCAGGAACAGGACATTCCAGAACAAGACTTCGACATAGGTCTGAATGCGGCCATCGGGACTGGTCTGGCGCAGGATGTACTGCACTTCGAAGATCGAATAGGGCAAGGCCTGCAGCCGCGACTCCATGGACTCGCGGAATTTCGAGAACCGCTCCTGCGCTTTCATCAGTTGCGAGCCTTCAGCCATCGGATCATGGGTTTCATCCGCTGTGGCGCTGGTCTGACCGCCCGACGACACGACTTGTCCCGCGCTGTCGATGACAATCACGCTGGCGCCGGCCTCAGTCGCGGCCCGAATGGCGTCGGCCAGTTCGCCCTCGGTGCTTGTGTCAGTCTCGGAACTGGAACCAGAACTGTACCCCGGAATCAATGTCGTCTGCGCCGCCGCTCCGGTGACAAAGGCCGCTGCAATTGCCAAGATCAACAAGGCCATTCCAGCAAGAGATTTGAGTTTCATCGAGTTTTTCGTCCAATCCGCGTGATGCACCACAGATTACCGAAGCGCCTAAGTGTATTCAAATACTCAGCCTTTTACTTCCCAAGATCGTGTCAATTCGTGTTCCTGCTGCAATGCTCGCGACATCAGTGTTTGCAACCTTGCAAAAACTGAATATGACCAATCCGGCAAACTGGGTGGAATGACGACTTCAGGGCTTGGATACATCCGCAATTCCAAAAGCGCCGGATGTTGCCATTTCGCAATGCTTGTCGAATTTGCACAATCACGTCACCCCCTTTGGCAAGCGGCGGCAAAGAATATACGGTAACGGGTGTAAACGCGCGGATTTGCACCGAGAAACACGACAGGCGAAGGCATGAGCCTAGGAATACAAAACGACACCACCGGCCGGGCGCCGCGCATCCTTTTCTACAGCCACGATACGTTCGGATTGGGGCATCTGCGCAGGTCGCGCGCTCTGGCCGCGGCCATCACGCAGGCCAACCCCGAGGCGTCAGCCCTGATCCTGACCGGGTCCCCGGTGGCCGGTCGTTTCACCTTTCCGCGCCGGGTTGACCATGTGCGCCTGCCAGGCGTGACCAAGCGCGCCGACGGGTCCTATGCGGCCCGAACGATTGGCATGGGCATCGAAGAGGTGACCGAGCTGCGCGCAGGCCTGATCCAGACCGCCGTGCAACAATTCGAGCCCGATATGCTGGTCGTTGACAAAGAGCCCACCGGTTTTCGCGGCGAACTGCTGCCAACACTGGAAAGCCTGTTGCATTCGCAACGCACCAAACTGGTGCTGGGTCTGCGCGACGTGCTTGACGAGCCCGAAGTTCTGGCCGCCGAATGGGAACGGAAAGAGGCTCTGGCAGCAACCGAGCGTTTTTATGACGAAATCTGGGTCTACGGGCTGCGTTCTATATATGACCCGACAAAGGGCCTGCCGCTCAGCCACGCGGCACAGTCGCGCATTCACTGGACGGGATACCTTCGCCGCGATCTCGGCCCGGTCGGCGAACCGCCCGAACAGCCCTATATCCTGATCACGCCGGGTGGTGGTGGTGACGGCAAGGCGATGGTGAATCTTGTCCTTTCCGCCTATGAAAAAGACCCGACCCTGTCGCCGCGCGCAGTGCTGGTCTATGGCCCCTTCCTGTCCGGTGAGCTGCGCGAAGACTTTGAGACCCGCGTTGCCGCACTGAACGGGCGGGTGACCGCCGTTGGTTTTGAATCCCAGATCGAAACGCTGTTTGCCGGGGCTGCCGGAGTGGTGTGCATGGGCGGCTACAACACGTTCTGCGAAGTTCTGTCCTTTGACAAACGTGCTGTGATCGTGCCCCGCACAACGCCGCGGCTGGAGCAGTGGATTCGCGCTTCGCGGGCCGAAGGTCTGGGCCTCGTCCAGATGCTGGACGAAAACCGGGACGGTCTGACCCCGGATGCAATGATACAGGCGATCCGCAGCCTCCCAAATCAACCTCTGCCATCGCAGGCCATCCAAGGCGGTTTGCTGGACGGGTTGGATTACGTCATCGACCGGGTCGATACCCTGCTGAGCCGGGAACAGAAACGGGCCACCGGATGACAACACCTCAGCCGAAACTGGCGGTGCTGGTCAAGGGATGGCCGCGCCTGTCCGAGACGTTCATCGCGCAGGAACTTGTCGCCCTGCAGGAAGCCGGGCACAGCTTTGACATCTGGTCGCTGCGCCACCCGACCGATGTGAAACGGCATCCGCTGCATGACCAGTTCCGGGGTCAGGTGCGCTACCTGCCCGAATACCTTTACGAAGAACCCCAGCGCGTCTGGGCTGCGCGCCGTGCAGCACAAACTTTGCCCGGGTATGCCGAGGCCTACCGGGTCTGGCGCGCCGATCTGCGCCGTGATCCGACCCATAACCGGATCCGCCGCTTTGGTCAGGCCTGCGTTCTGGCCGCCGAATTGCCTGAAGCGACGCAGGTGATGTACGCGCATTTCATGCACACACCGTCCTCGGTTGCGCGGTACGCCGCCATCATGCGCGGCCTGCCGTGGAGCTTTTCGGCCCACGCCAAAGACATCTGGACCTCTCCCGAATGGGAAAAGGTCGAAAAGCTACAGGCCAGCACCCACGGCGCAGCCTTTGGTGCGACCTGCACGGCCATTGGGGCCGACCACCTGCGCAGCCTGGCTGACGATCCCGCGCGAGTTGAACTGATCTATCACGGGCTGGATCTGACCCGCTTCCCCGCCCCGCCAGACCGCGCCCAGCGCAGTCCGGAGGCACCGTTTCATATGCTGTCGGTTGGTCGTCTGGTCGAGAAGAAGGGGTTCGACCGCCTGATCGACGCCTTTGCCATGCTGCCTGACATGCTGGACTGGCACTGGACCCATATCGGTGGCGGTACACTCGGCGACACCCTGCGCGCCCGGGCCGAGGCTGCGGGGGTATCGCATCGGATCACGTGGAAAGGAGCTTGTGACCAACCCGAAGTGATCGCGGCGATGCGCACGTCCGACCTGTTCGTGCTGCCCAGCCGGATTGCCAATGACGGAGACCGCGACGGGCTGCCCAACGTGCTGATGGAGGCGGCGTCGCAACTGTTGCCGATCCTGTCGACGCCAGTGTCGGCCATTCCCGAGTTTATCAAAACGGGCACCCAAGGCGTCTTGTCAGACGACGACCCAGCCGCGCTGGCCACGGCCATCACCAACATGGCCGCAACGCCCGGGCAAACCGCAGCGATGGCCACCGCCGCCTATGACCGCCTGATCGCCGAGTTTCGCATGGACCCCGGCATCGCCCGCCTGTCAGAACGGCTGCGCGCGCTGGGTGCGGACACGGTCTGATGGCAAGGATCGCCTTCTACACGCCAATGAAAGCGCCCGACAGCCCGGTGCCGTCGGGGGATCGTGAGATGGCGCGCAACCTGATGCAGGCGATTGGAGCACAAGGCGATACGGTAGAACTGGCCTCGCGGTTGCGCGTCTTTGACAAGGTTGGGGACACGCAAATACAGGCTGCATTGCGCGCCGAAGCCTACACCGAGGTTCAGCGATTGATCGATGACCTACCCACGGACACCGCGCTTTGGGTGACCTACCATAACTATTACAAGGCGCCGGACCTGCTGGGCCCGCGCATCTGCAAGGCCCGGAGCATTCCCTATGTACAGCTGGAAAGCACCCGCGCAACCAGCCGTCTGAACGGCCCCTGGGCCGGGTTTGCCCAATTAGCGCATGACGCCTGCGATGCGGCACAGGTGATCTTCTACCATACCGCCAATGATCTGATCACGCTGGAACGGGAACGATACGGGGCACAGCGCCTTATAGAATTGCCGCCTTTCCTACCCTTGTCGGAACTGCCACCAGCCTCAACCTGCAATGGTCCGATGCTGACAGTGGGCATGATGCGGCACGGCGACAAACTGGCGTCTTATTCCCTTCTTGCGCAAACGCTCGCGCTTCTGTCTGGGGACTGGGCACTGAATATCGCGGGTGATGGCCCCGCCCGATCCGAGGTTGAGGCGCTGATGGCCCCGTTCGGTGCAAAGGTTCGGTTTCTGGGCCAGTGCGACCGCGACACGCTGCAGGCTCTCTACACCAAGGCTTCCCTACTGGTCTGGCCCGGTGTCAACGAAGCCTATGGCATGATCTACCTTGAGGCACAGGCCAGCGGTGTGCCGGTTGTCGCTCAGGACCGACCGGGCGTGCGGGACGTGCTCGTCCCATCAGACTACCCCAACGTGGATGCAGGGCCAAAGGGGCTGGCCGCGCGGCTTCATGCTTTGTTGAGCAACCGGCGCCTCCGTCTGACGCTGGGGGCTGACGCCCGCATACGGATGGCCGAACGCCACCTGATGGCAGCAGCCACCGACCGGTTCTGGCAGGCCGCCCGCCCCTTGGTGGAGGCTACTCGATGACCCGGCTGGCCTTGCTGAGACATGGACACACGCACTGGAACCGCGCGGGTCGCATTCAGGGGCGTAGTGACATTCCGCTGGATGATGACGCCCGGACTGAACTTGCCGCCACACACCTACCCGCCCCGTGGCACCGCGCAACCCTCTGGTCCAGCCCGTTGCAGCGGGCCAGTGAAACCGCCCGCCTTGTCGCCGGGCGCGATCCGCTGACTTCGGATGCGTTGACCGAGATGAACTGGGGCGATTGGGAAGGTCTGCGCGGAATCGATTTGATTGCCGACCCCAACAGTGGCTACCGCCACATCGAGGACTGGGGATGGGAGTACTGCCCACCAAGTGGTGAGACCCCGGCCGAGGTTTGGGAACGACTGCAGCCCTGGTTGAACGGGTTGACGGGCGACACAGTTGCAGTCTGCCATATCGGCATCATGCGAGTCATTCTGGCCCGCGCCTGGGGTTGGAATTTCGACGGTCCTGCCCCCTTTAAAATCAAGCGCAACCGCCTGTATATCGTCGATTTGTCAAATATGGCGCCTTTGCCCGACCCCATCCGCCTGATCAGGCCCGAGGCCTCCTCATGAAGGTCATGATTGTTGTCACTCATCTGCTGGGCACCGGGCATCTGAGCCGTGCCCTGACACTGGGCCGGACTTTTATACGCACGGGGCACGAGACTTTTGTTGTTTCGGGCGGGATGCCCGCACCGCAGCTGGACAGTTCTGGCATGACCCTGCTGGGGCTGCCGCCGCTCCGCTCAGATGGTACCGATTTCACTCGTCTTCTGACACAGAGCGGTGACGTGGCAGACCGGGCCTATCTGGCGGCACGCGAATCCGCGCTGGTCGAAGCCGTGCGGAGTTTTGCACCGGACATTATGATCACCGAGCTGTTTCCTTTTGGCCGCCGATCCTTGTCTTCCGAATTCACCGTTGCGCTTGAGGCCGCACGCAACCTGCCGCGCCGTCCGGTCATTCTGGGATCAGTCCGGGACATCCTGGCACCGCCTTCGAAACCGTCGAAAGCACAACGCGCGGAAGAAATTGTGTGCGGGTACTATGACGGCATCCTCGTCCATTCCGACTCCAACTTTGTTCCGCTGGAGGTCAGCTGGCCCGTGACCGAGCGGTTGCGCGAGCGGTTGTTCTATACCGGTTTTGTCGCCCCCGAAGCCCCCGCGCCGCACCCCGATGAGAGCGGCAAGGACGAGGTTCTGGTCAGCACGGGTGGCGGATCAGTTGGCCTGCCAATCTTTCGCGCATCCATCGAGGCTGCCCGAAAGATGTCCAACAGGCGCTGGCGCCTGTTGGTGGGCGGCCAGGACGCACCCGCACGCATTGAGCAGTTGCAACAGGTGGTCGGCAATGCCCCGGTTACCCTTGAACCGGTGCGCCCCGATTTCCGGCAGATGCTGCCCCTTGCTGCGGCTTCAGTCTCCATGTGCGGCTACAATACCGCGCTGGACATCCTGCAATCGGGAACACCTGCCGTGTTCATTCCCTTTGACGATGGCAAAGAGGTCGAGCAAAGCTTGCGCGGGCAGAGCCTCTCGGACCTGTCCGCCATCGAGGTAATACCCAGCAAGGATCTGGATGGCGCGGCTTTGGCGCAGGCTGTTGCGGCGGTCATGTCCGATGGCTCGCGCGCAATACCTTCCGAGGGCTTTGACGGAGCCAGCAGATCGGTTGAGATCGCATGTTCTTTGAAAGAGCAAACATGATAATCGACTGGCATCCTTTGAAAACCGAGTTGGACGTCTGGCAGGCGCAGGGTCTGACCCTGCCCCTGTGGTGGCGCGATGATGACGCGGTTTCAGCAACACCGCAGCTTGGAACACTGTCAGAACTGTCCCGGTCTCTCGGTCTGCCCGTCCACCTTGCGATCATCCCCCGCGATGCCGATGCGGGGTTGGTGGAATATGTCCGGAAGCGCAACACGCTGGTTCCGGTTGTGCATGGTTGGGCACATCAAAACCATGCACCGCCAGACGAAAAGAAATCCGAGTTCCGGCTGCACAGACCTATGCCAGATATCCTTGCCGATGCGCGCGCAGGATTTGAACGACTGAACGCTCTGGTCGGAGACAGGCTGTGCCCGGTCTTCGTGCCTCCGTGGAACCGGATCGCACCGGAGGTGGTTCATGAATTGCCGGCCCTGGGCTATCGCGTTGTCTCAACTGCAACACCACGCAAAGCACGAATGCCCGCGCCCGGTTTAGAGCAGATCAATACCCATCTGGACCCGATAGATTGGCGAGGAACGCGGGGGCTGGTTGCGCCGGAAAAACTGATC
The DNA here is from genome assembly GCF_056538605.1 of Ruegeria sp. BF7. NCBI lineage: Bacteria > Pseudomonadati > Pseudomonadota > Alphaproteobacteria > Rhodobacterales > Roseobacteraceae > Ruegeria > Ruegeria sp. BF7. The sequence goes on from NZ_JBQFTM010000009.1 coordinate 129,335, forward strand.
ACCCAAACGGTCGACCTTTTGCGGGACCGCCGCGAAGGACGAACTGACAACGCCGAACCTTTCGGTGTACTGACCCATCATCTGGTCCATGACTCCGATATCTGGACCTTTACCGAAGACTTGCTGCGCAGGCTTCTGGACGGCCCCGGTTTTGCCTGGACCTTGCCTGCTAACACATCAACCGGAGACCCCGAATGAGCCGACTGGATTCCATGCTGCGCCGCCTGACTGCGCAACGCGACGGGCTGAACTGGGCTGTCGCTCAGATCAGCGAGATGGAGGGCGACGTTCTGGACATGGGGCTGGGCAACGGCCGCACTTATGATCACCTGCGGGAAATTCTGCCAAAGCGGCGCATCTGGGTGATGGACCGGGTGTTGCAATGCCACCCCTCCAGTACACCTCCGGCCGAGAATTTCCTGCAGGGCGAAGCAGAACCCATGCTGGAGAAACTGGCCGCTGGCGGGGCCAAGATCGCGTTGGCGCATTATGATTTCGGGCGCGGCATCAAGGAAGAGGACGTGGCCGAGGCCGCACGCCTCAGCCCTTTGATCGCGCAGGTGATGCGGCCCGGGGGGTTGCTGATCTCGGGTCAGCCCCTAGTGGGTTTCGAACAGATCAGCGGCCCGGACACAATAGCGCCGGACCGGTATCTTTTCTATCGCGCCTGATCAGGCCACGCGACGTCCGCGTGACCAGACACCGTTCAACGCGGGCGCGCCTTCGCGCATACGGAAGCGGATGACGTCTGCACGCGCGCCTTGACGCAACTCACCGCGGTCTTCCAGCCCGACAACGCGCGCCGGGGTCTTGGTCACGGTCCGAAGACCGCGCGCCATATCGCCCCACCTCTCGCCCAGACGTGCCGCCGACAACAGCAGAGCAGCCGGAACGTAGTCCGACGATAGAATGTCAAGATGACCCAGATCGGCCAACTCATGCGCGGCCACATTACCGGAATGCGATCCGCCCCGGATCACGTTGGGGGCTCCCATCATCACCTTGATGCCGTGATCGTGGCAGGCACGGGCAGCTTCGACCGTGGTGGGGAACTCGGCCAGACGAATACCGTGACTGGCGGACACCGCCACTTGTTCCTGCGTGGTGTCGTCATGGCTGGCCAGCATCGCGCCGAAACGCTGTGCTGCCTTGACGGTTTCAACCTCGTGCCGGTCGCCATACCGGTCGCGCAGTGCCTTGAGCTGTGCGACATGCTGCAGGAAATCGTCGTCTGTCATGTCGTGCTTGCCCTTCATGTAGGCCTCAAGCTGTGACATGTCCCGAAACTGCCGCTGCCCCGGCGTGTGGTCCATCAGTGACACCAGCCCCACACGATCTTCGGGGCCAAATTCGTCCAGCTCAGCCACCAATGTTTCAGAACAGACTTCGGCCCGCAGATGCAGAAAGTGGCTGATCTTCAGCGCATCCTGTTCGCGCAGCTGCCAAAGCTCGCGGGATAGATCGCGGGCGTATTTCCTGTAACGGTTGCCGCTGGGGATTGAACCGATGCGCATCGCATCGAAGACCGTCGTGATCCCGGTGCTGGCCAATTCGGCGTCATGAGCCAGAATCGCCGCCGCATGAGGCCAGTCGACCCTGGGGCGCGGCTGGATGTGACGCTCAAGATTGTCCGTATGCAGCTCGACCAGTCCGGGGCTGACAAAATCGCCGCCGCAATCGACCGCCCCCGCTGGAACGGCGCGACCCGTGGCAACACCGGCAATGGTGTCACCCACGATCCGCACGCTGCCCGTAACGGTCTCATCCGGAAGAACAAGCGTGGCATTGGCAAGGATCATTTCTTCTGTCATCTGAACTTCACACGTTCTGAGCTATTGGGAAGGCCACGCATAGGAGGCCACTGTGACATTCACGCGATACGCTATCTACTTTGCGCCGCCAGCCGAGGCTGAATGGGCGAATTTCGCCACTAACTGGCTGGGATGGGACATGGAAACCGGCAAGGTCGTCGCGCATCCCGTGATTGATGGCGTGGACGTCGCCACCGTCACCGAGGTGCCGCGCAAATACGGTCTGCACGCGACGATGAAACCACCCTTCTGCCTGCATGACGGGCAGTCGGTGGAGGCTCTGAATGACGCTTGCGCACGGCTTGCGCAGGCGCAACCTCCGGTCACGCTGGACGGGCTGGAAATCGCCCGCCTCGGCCGGTTTCTGGCCCTGCGCCCGTTGGGGGATGAGGGCGCGCTGAATACACTGGCTGCCGCCTGCGTGCGGGATCTGGACAACTTTCGCGCAGTCGCGTCCGAAGCCGAGCTGGAGCGCCGCCGCGCGGCTGGACTGTCGCCTGAGCAGGACGCCAATCTGGTGCAATGGGGTTACCCTTACGTGATGGAAGCGTTCCGCTTTCACATTACCCTCAGCAGTAAACTGAGCAAACCAATGCTGACAACGGTTCAGGAGGCACTGCAATCGCAGCTTGCGCCCCTGCTGCCCGCACCGTTCCAGATCACTGAACTGGCCCTTGTAGGCGAGGCCGAAGACGGGTGCTTTCACCTGATCCATCGCTACGCCCTTTCCGGTTGAAGCTGGGGCAGTATGGCGGCAATCGTTGCCTCCAGCGGGCCTGAATTGTCGATCTCGATGACGTGCACCAACCCATCCGGAAATCGGGTGCTGGCCCGTTCCAGCCGCCGCACCTGTTCCTCGGCGCATTCACGGCCCCGCGAGGACAGGCGTTGCACAAGAACTTCGGGATCAGCGGTCAGTGAGATTACGATCAGATCGCCAAACACCTCCTGCGCTTGCAGCAACACCGAGCGGGACATGTTCACCAGCACCGCGTCCGTGTGATTCCTCAGATTATCAATTCCCTTGGGCACCCCGTAAAACAACCCATGCGCGGGCCAGTGCAGCGCAAACGCACCTTCAGCCACCATCTGCTGAAAGGTCTCAACGGACACCCGGTCGAAATCTTCCCCCTCTTCGCCTTCGGGGCGGGTAATCACCCGGCGGGCCCGGCCGATGCCCGGCACGCGCGCCTCCAGCGCCTCCATCACGCTGTCTTTGCCAACGCCGGAGGGTCCGACAAACGCTATGACAGGCGCAAGGCTCATGCAGCCACACCGGGTTCGAAATCCGAGACGTTGATCTCACGATCACAGACCCGGTCGCGCGCGCCGACATCATGGAAGATGCCCACGATCGCAGCGCCACGCGCCTTGGCTTCTTCGATCAAGGACAACACCGTTTCCCGGTTCTGCACATCCAGCGAGGCCGTAGGTTCGTCCAGCAACATCGCCGGATAGTCATGCGCAAATCCCCGGGCGATATTCACTCGCTGTTGTTCGCCACCGGAAAAAGTGGTGGGGCTCAGCGCCCAAAGACGCTCAGGAATGTTCAACCGAGCCAGCAAAGCTGCCGCCCTGTCCAGCGCCGCCTGCCGGTCACACCCAATGGTCAACAGAGGTTCCGCCACCACCTCCAGCGTCGGGACCCGTGGCACCACCCGCAGGAACTGACTGACATAGCCCAGCGTCTCGCGGCGCAGCGCCAGAACCTCACGTGGCTCGGCCTGAGCCACATCCAGGCCATCGACCAGAACCTGTCCGGACCCGGCCAGATAATTCCCATAGATCACCCGCATCAGGGTGGACTTGCCCGCCCCTGACGCCCCGGTCAGCGCCACACATTCACCGGGCGCGACCTTCAGCGAGGCCCTCTTCATCACCGGGATCACCGCACCACCCTGATTGTGCAGAGTGAAGCTCTTGCTGACATCCTTAAGTTCGATCATCGCCATCACCTTCAAACCTGCAGAACGCTGGACACAAGCAGCTGCGTATAGGCGTGTCGCGGATCGTCCAGCACCTGATCGGTCAAACCGGCCTCGACCACGTGACCATCCTTCATCACCATCAGCCGGTCCGCCAACAGGCGCACCACAGCCAGATCATGCGTGACAATAATGGCGCTCAGTCCCATTTCACGCACCAGCCCGCGCAGCAGGTCCAACAGTCGCGCCTGAACCGAGACATCCAGCCCGCCCGTCGGTTCATCCATGAACACCAGTCGAGGCCCCGTCACCAAGTTGCGCGCAATTTGCAGACGTTGCTGCATCCCACCGGAAAACGCCGTTGGGCGGTCATCCACGCGGGCGCCGTCGATCTCGACCCTTCCCAGCCAGTCAATCGCGCGGTCGCGGACCTGGCCATAGTGACGGTCGCCAACGGCCATCAGCCGCTCACCGATATTGCCACCAGCGCTCACAGACATACGCAGCCCGTCGCGAGCGTTCTGGTGAACAAAGGCCCAGTCGGTACGGCCCAGCATACGGCGTTCAGGTTCCGACATGGTCACAGTATCCACGGGGCCATCGGTACGCGTATCAAAAACTACCTGCCCCGCGTCAGGCTCCAGATGTCCCGCAAGGCAGTTCAGCAAGGTCGATTTGCCCGAACCGCTTTCGCCGACGATGCCCATCACCTCACCGGGGTAAAGGTCGAAGCTGACGTCAGCGCAGCCGATCCGCGCGCCATAGTGTTTTTGGATGCCTTTGACCTGCAACAACGGAGTCATGCTGCGCTCTCCTTGCTCAAGCGGCCTTCGTGGCCCTGCGCGCGGCGGGACCGGCAGTAATCCGTGTCGGAACAGACAAACATCCGGTTACCCGCGTCATCCATGATCACCTCGTCAAGATAGCTGTCCTCGGCGCCGCACAGGTCGCAAGGGTGATCGGCCTTGGTTGCCTCGAACGGGTAATCCTCGAAATCGAGGCTGACAACTTTGGTATGAGGCGGCACCGCGTAGATCCGCTGCTCGCGCCCGGCCCCAAACAGTTGGATCGCATCCATCTCAAGCTTGGGGTTATCGAATTTCGGAATTGGCGACGGGTCCATCACATAGCGCCCCGAGACCTTCACCGGATAAGCGTAGGCGGTCGAGATCGCCCCGTGCTGGCTGATGTCTTCGTACAGCTTCACATGCATTAGCCCGTATTCCTCCAGGCTGTGCATCTTGCGCGTCTCGGTCTCGCGCGGCTCCAGAAACCGTAGCGGTTCCGGAATCGGTACTTGGTAGACAAGAATCTGATCCTCGGTCAGCTTTGCTTCGGGGATACGGTGACGGGTTTGGATGACTGTGGCCTTTTCGGTTTCCTCAGTCGTTTCAACCCCGGCGGTGTTTTCAAAGAACTTGCGGATCGAGACGGCGTTGGTGGTGTCATCCGCGCCCTGATCGATCACCTTGAACCTGTCATCCGGCGTCAGCGTCGCGGCCGTGACCTGCACCCCTCCGGTGCCCCAACCATAGGGCATCGGCATCTCGCGACTGGCAAAGGGCACCTGATATCCTGGCACGGCCAACCCTTTCAGGATGGCGCGGCGGATCATTCGCTTGGTTTGCTCGTCCAAATATGCGAAATTGTAGTCATTCATTTTTGTACTTCGCTTTTTAATTGGTGTTTTTATGGACGTAATTGTTATTGTCGCGCTCTCTCTGGTCATATTGACGTATATCTTCAGACATAATCGCCACGCCAAACATCGCCACCGCGCGCAGCAGAGAGACCGAAAAGGGATCTGGAGTTCGGTTGGCGCATCGCATCTGTGTTCCAATCGCAACAGCGCCCGATCCCGAAAAGCGGAAGCAAGTGTAATTCCGGAAAACACCAGCGTTGAACGATCTGGTCCCTGACATCATTCTGCAGCCTCCCTCGGCGTGATCCGTTCCTCAGCCTCGCGGCGCAGCTTGCGGACCAACTCCAGTTCGGACTGGAAATCCACATAGTGCGGCAATTTGATATGTTCGAGGAATCCGGTGGCCTGAATGTTGTCGGCGTGGCTCAGGACAAACTCCTCGTCTTGCGCGGGGGCGCCCACATTGTCCTCGCCCAGTTCTTCCCAGCGCAGCGCACGGTCAACCAGAGCCATGGCGATGGATTTGCGTTCCGACTGGCCAAAGACCAGCCCGTAGCCACGGGTGAATTGGGGCGGTTCGGTTTTTGAGCCCTTGAACTGGTTGACGGTTTCGCATTCGGTCAACTCGACCTCGCCGATCTCGATGGCGAAGCCCAGTTCGGGGATTTCCATCTCGACCGCGACCTTGCCGATGCGCAGCTCACCGACAAAGGCGTGGTTGCGGGCGTAGCCGCGTTGGGTTGAATAGGCCATACCCAGCACGAACCCTTCGTCCCCTCGGGTCAGCGATTGCAGGCGCAGCGGGCGACCAGCCGGAAACTCCATCGGCTCGCGGGTCAGATCGCCCGGGGTTTCGCTGCTGACCGGCTCATCCTGAATGATGTCCTCACCCTTGAGAAACTCGGTGATATGCGGCGTCGGCTCCACACGCGGCTGTGCTTCGGATGCGGCAGGAACCTCACCCTCGGCCGCCAGTTTGAAATCCAGCAATCGGTGCGTGTAGTCGAAGGTCGGCCCCAATATCTGCCCGCCCGGCGCATCCTTGAACGTGGCCGAGATGCGGCGGTCGCAGTTCATCTCTCCGGTTTCCACCGGGTCGGAATAGCCGAACCGGGGCAAGGTAGTGCGGTAGGCACGGATCAAAAAGATCGCCTCGATCAAATCACCACGTGCCTGTTTGATCGCGAGCGCTGCCAAGTCCGGGTCGTACAAAGACCCCTCAGCCATCACCCGGTTCACCGCAAGCGACAATTGTTCGCGGATTTGGGCGATGCTCAGTTCGGCAATGTCGGTCGAGCCGCGACGCTCCTCAGCCAGCCAGGCATGGGCGTTTTCAATGGCTTTCTCACCACCTTTGACTGCTACGTACATCGCCTAATCCCCTGCCCTGATCTGTGTGCTGCGAGGTAGAGCCGCAAGCCTGTTATCGCAGGTGAAGAAAAAGTCGCAGCCCAAGGGATAAAGCGCTGCGTTGGCCTGAAGCACGGGCACGTCCGGTAAGGACAGCTGCGCTGTATCCCGTACACCCGGACCGGTCAGTACAGCGCCTTCCTGTTGCAGGTCGTCACATTCGACGATCAGTGTTGCGGACCTGTCAGGATAATCTGGTGTTCCGATGCGATATTGGGTCAGTGTTCCAAGTGCCAGCCATGTTCCAACGGCGAAATCCGCCTCGGACGTCTCTGCAACCGGCGCGCCGGTGTGGAAGGTCAGCCATTGGCGCACAGCGTCCGTGTCCAAGTCGCCCGCCAGATGTACCCGGGTATCCGGGTCGCATAAAGTCAGCAGCAAAGTCCCCGCCGCTGCGGACAGAGGCGCTGGCGGCTTAGCACCCGAAATCCAGCGGATCTCACCCGGCCGCGCCAATACTGTCATCGCAGCACGAAATGCGTGGGCTGCATCGATCGGTGCGTTTTCGAACCCGCCCGAGAACTGGGTCTGCGCGCTCATCAATCCTCTCCCCGTACCAGCGTAAAGAACTCGACCTTCGTCGCCGCCGCTTTCGCGGCCCGGGCGGTCTTGGCGGCCTGCATCTGTTGGCTAAGTGGTGTGATCACTCGGGCGCGAATATCCTCGGCTGCACCGGTCTGCATCATTGCGTCGATCAGCGCTGCAACCTCGACCTTGCGCTTCGACCGGCCCTGAACATAGCCGTGCCCAACCGTTCCGTCTTTCAGCGCCAGCGAACACCGCGTGACAGTCATTTCACCAAGGTTGAACGGTACGCCCGTGCCGCCTGTCCGCCCCCGCACCATTACGCCGCCAACCTCAGGGCTGCGAAGCCAGTCAAAGCTGGGAGGCGTGCCAACCTCACCCCACAACTCCATCAACGCTTGCTCGGGGGCACGGGCCAGCAAGCCCATCCAGTCCTTGCGCGCGGCAATCGCTTTTTCTTGGTATTCCGCCATCGAATCCTCTTGGCCGGGTTGTCTAATTGAACTATACAACTAGACAAATATTACATCCCGAAAGTGAGTCTCGCAATCCGAAATACTGTGAAAGTTTGGTGACATGAGCAGAACACCGGTCTGGAAAAGCATCGCGTTGAGCCTGACCTCGGACATCGCCGAGGGGCGCTACAACACCGGAGACCGCCTGCCGACCGAGGCGCAACTGGCTGCGCAGCACGGGGTAAACCGGCACACGGTGCGACGCGCGTTGGCGGATATGGCAGAACAAGGCCTGGTGCACCCAAGGCGCGGCGCAGGCGTATTTATTGCGGCGCGCCCGACCGATTACCCGATTGGCAAACGGGTCAGATACCACAAGAGCGTCTCGGCCAGCGGCAAGATACCCGGCAAGACGATCCTTTCACTGACGACACGAGCGGCGGATAACACCGAAGCCGAAGCGTTGCAGCTGAAAGCGGGCGATAAAGTGCATGTGTATGACGGGTTGTCGCTGGCCGACGGTCAACCCATTGCCCTGTTTCAGAGCATCTTTCCAGCTGACCGCTTACCCGACATTCTGGAGGCGTTGCTAGATTCACAATCCGTGACCAAAGCGCTTCAACGCTGCGGAGTCTCGGATTACACCCGCGTTTCAACCCGCCTGACGGCGCGAGCGGCAACAGCAACGCAAGCCCTGCATCTGCAATTGCCTGAAGGCGCACCGGTGCTGTTTTCAACCGGAGTGAATGCCGACTTGTCAGGAGTTCCCGTTGAGTACGGGCGCACTGCTTTTGCCGGTGAACGGGTGACACTGACGTTGAACGACGACTAGAAAACGAAGCCCTCCCGCCCGTCCTCGGCCTCCGTGCGGAGGCCTCATCCCGTTGGGCGTAGCGCCGCGCATTGCGCGGCGCCGGGCCCAAAGCCGCCAAGGGGGATCGGCGCAGCCGATGCGCCTGCGGGTGCGATTCCCTTCCCTGGCACAACAGGCTTATTCGTATTTTTCAAGAAAGGCTTCGGCGGTAAGTGACCGGAAATCCAGCAATGCGGTTCGCAGGAGTTGATTGTCCCAGTCCCACCAGGCCAAAGCCAGCATCCGGTCGATAATACCCTCTGGGAACCGGCGGCGGATCGGTTTGGCTGTCACACCACCGACAATGGTGTACGGACGAACATCCTTGGTCACCACAGCGCCTGACGCCACCACAGCGCCATGACCGATTGTCACCTCCGGCTTGATGATCGCTGCGTGGCCGATCCATGTGTCATGACCGATCACGGCCTTGCGGCTGGCACGATGGGCAAGCCAGTCCTGATCGTTCTCGGCATCGTCCCAGTAATCTGCGGACCGGTACAGGAAATGGTGCTGAGACGCCCTCTCCATCGGGTGATCCGTTGCTCCGATCCGCGTGAAACTGGCAATATTTGCAAACTTTCCAATCTCGGCATTGGCAATATCGCAGGTTCGGTCGCAATAGGAGTAATCCCCCAAGACCGAGTTCGCGACGCGGCTGCCTGCGCCGACCTCGACATATTCTCCAAAGCTGCTGTTCGTTATCTGGCATTCGGGGTGAATGAACGGCTGGTCCGGGCGCAGGCGCGGCATTGTCGTGGTCCTTGGTTGCGGGTCAAGCCAACCGCTGTGGCTTTGTTTTCACGCCACGCGGCTTGCGTTTTTTTTCCTTCTCGCCCTGGATCAGACGTCGACGCAGCCAGCCCGAGAACCAGTCCATCATCATCACCATCAAAATGATCAGGACGATGTAATAAGCCACCTCTTCCCAGTCCTTTTGGGTGATGATTGCCTGTGTCAACAGCAGACCGATCCCACCGCCGGTGATCGCGCCGATAACGGTGGCGCTGCGGGTGTTGGATTCGAGGAAATAGAGCAACTGGCTCAGCAGCACCGGCGTGACTTGCGGGATCACGCCAAACCGATAGCGCTGTGGTGCGTTGGCGCCGGTGGACTGCACGCCTTCGATTTGTTTGTTATCCACGTTCTCCAGCGCTTCCGAGAAAATCTTACCGAAGGTGCCGGTATCAGTAACGAGAATGGCCAAGGCTCCGGTCAGCGGCCCGGGGCCGAAGGCGCGAGCCAGAACCACGGTCCAGATCAGGGCATCCACGCCACGGACAAAGTCGAACGCCCGGCGGGTCGTAAAACGCACGGCTTTCACAGGATTGAAGTTGCGTGTCGCCAGAAAGGCCAGCGGCAGGGCGACCATGGCCGCACCGAAGGTGCCTAGAAACGCCATCAGGATGGTTTCAAAGATAGCCCAGGCCACGTCCTGATGCCGCCACATCTTGTTGGTCCAGAAATCGTTCAGAATGGCACCGGATTCACCGTTCATGGCCCGTCCAGCCAATTCAGGGAAGGGCTTGCCGTAATACGGACTGTCGAGCGTGAACCAAAACAGCTCCCACCCGGTGAAATAGCGGAACACTTCGGACCGGTTTCGGGTTACGGTCAGGCGGCCCGCATCCGTGGTTACCGCCAAGCGGTTCTTGGACACGCTGATCCACTCTGGCACGTCACCCGCGGGCATTTCCGCCTGCACCCCTGCCGATCGCGAAGGCGTTGCCCGAACGGTGCCATAGCCGGGAATGTCAAACTCGACCGTTTCGGGACCAAAACGCACGACGTGACCGTTTTCCAGATCAATCACAGTTGTCTCGCCCAACGTCACCCAGTCCGGGGTCTGCCCCTCGGGGTAAGCGCCCTTGCGCTCGCCCTCGATGGCGGCAAACACTTCACCGGAGCGGTTGTCTCGTTCGACATGAGTTTTGTAACTGTAGCTGTCCGCCACCAGCGTCTTGCCGTTTTCCCAATTCGCCCGCGCAGCCAGCCCCGGCACGTCAAAAACAATGAATACGTAAACCAGATAGGCCAGAACCAGCGCAGGCAGGCCGAAATTCACCAGCCGTTTGCGGTTGAAAATGCAACCCGCCTCGGCCTTGAGCTCATCAATGGTCAGGTTGGTTGCGAAGGTGCTCATGCCGTGGCTCCTTTTTCCGACCCATGGGCCAGACGGTCGCGCAGATAGCCCGATATTTGATCCACGACGACGATTGTGACGAACAGAAGGATGAAAATGGCGGCCGCTTCGTCATAGCGCCCCTGCCCCCAGGACATCGCATTGCGAAGCTCATAACCCAGACCTCCGGCACCGACAAATCCCAGAATGGCCGAGGCGCGGATGTTGATCTCGAACCGCAACAGGGCATAGCTGACATAGTTCGGCCCGACCTGCGGGATCACGCCCAGATACATGCGCTGCGACCAGTTGGCGCCAACCGATTGCAGCCCCTCAACGGGTTTCAGGGAAGCGTTTTCGTTAACCTCGGAAAACAGCTTACCCAGGGCTCCCGCCGTGTGGATCGCAATTGCGATCATCGCAGGCACCGGACCACCGCCCAGGATGAAGATCAGGACCAGCGCGATGACGATTTCTGGGATTGCCCGAAAAACATCTGAAATTCGGCGGAACAGCGGGATCAGCGACGGCCAATAGGCCATGCCCCGAGTGGACATCAGCGATAAAATCGTTCCCAGAATCGTTCCGACCAATGTCGCCGCGGCCGCGATATTGAGCGTCTCGACCAACGCCGGGAAGAACGTGACCAGATGCGATGGCATTTCCGCGATCATTTCCCATGCCTCCGACAAAACTTCGGCCGGATAGTCCAGAATGCGATGCCAGCCGTCGATGAACCCGCCTGCGTTGCGGTCATCAGCCGTGCGGAATCCAGCAGCCATCATGGCCACGAACAGGATCAGAAGGATACCACCATAGACCCTCTTGCGTCGCGCCATCGCGGTGTAGTCGTCGCGGATCTGATTGACGGTCGAGGACCCAACAGTCAGGTCTGTCATGGAATGCTCCTGAGTGGAAACGGGGACCGGTTTTTCACCGGACCCCGATCATTGGATATGCAAGATTAGTTGGACTTCAGCTTGCGTGCTTCGATGATGACTTCGTAGGCGTCATGCGTGATCGGATCAAAGCTCTTGGCCTCACCTGCAGCCACACCGTAGAAGCAATCCTGGTCTTTCTCGCTCAGCGTGTCCCACAGTGCGGTCACCTTGGCTTTGACATCTTCCGGCAGTGCCTTGCGAACCACAACAGGACCTTCCGGGATCGGCTTGGATTTCCAGATCTCGACCATGTCGTTCATATCGACCAGACCGGCATCCACAGCACGGCGCAGGGCGCCCGACTGGTAGCCGTCTTCCCATTCTCCCAGCCCGTCGGCCCAGGTCACGCCGCCATCAACGTCGCCGCTGTTGACCGCAACGATGGTCTGCTCGTGACCGCCAGTGAATTTCACGTCGCCGAAGTAGTCGCCCGATTCCATGGTTGCATCAATTGCAGCAGGAATTTCGATCGACGGGATCAGATAGCCCGAGGTCGAGTTCGGATCACCAAACCCAAAAGCCTTGCCCTTCATGTCTTCCAGCGAGGTGATGCCGCTATCCTTGCGGGCAAACCCAACCGAGTAATAGCCAAAGCCGCCATCGGTGTTGACCTTGACCAGAACCGGCTCAACCGCTTCGGGGTCAGACAGGTAGGTTTTGGCGTAACCCGACGCACCCAGCCAGGCCACGTCGATGGTACCGCCCAGCAGGCCCTGGATCACACCGTTATAGTCGGCAGGTGCGAACAGTTTGGTCGGAACGCCCAGCGCTTCTTCGGTGTAAACGCGCAAACACTCGTTGTTGTTTAGTCGATCCTGGGCATTCTCACCGCCCAGAATGCCGATGCGGAATTCGCTGATTTCTTCGGCCATGACCGGCACGGCCAGTGCGGTGGTCGCAACAAGGGCAGCAATAAGTTTTTTCATCTGTCTCTCTCCAGTTTGATATGCCGGCCTTTCACCGGACCGGGCAATGAAAGGGGGTGGTTGGCTCAGATGGTGGCTTCGGCTTCCATCAGGGCCTTCTGGGTGGCATCCAGAGTTTCGATCTCGGTCGATGTCGCCTCTTCCGAGAAGCTGGCATCGGCGCCATAAATCTCGCGGGCAACGCCGGTGGTCAGCTGTTCGGGCAGCCCATCGAAAACAATGCGCCCGTCGCGCATGCCGACCACGCGGTCGCAATAGCGGCGCGCGGTGTCCAGCGTGTGCAGGTTGGCGATGACGGTGCGGCCGTCCTCTTCGTGGATGCGACGCAGCGCCTGCATCACTACCTGCGCGTTCATCGGGTCCAGCGAGGCGATGGGTTCATCCGCCAGAATGATCTTGGGGTCCTGCATCAGGGCACGTGCAATGGCGACACGCTGCTGCTGACCGCCTGACAGCGCCTCGGCACGCTTGGGGGCGTGCTCGGCAATGCCCAGACGGTCCAGAATGTCGATGGCGCAGTGAATCTCATCCATCGGGAAAAGGTTGAACATGGTCGCCAGCGTCGAGTGGCGGTTCAGCGTGCCGTGCAGCACGTTCGAGACCACATCCAGACGCGGTACAAGATTGAACTGCTGGAAGATCATCGCACAGTCGGCCTGCCAGGCGCGTTTTTCACGACCTTTCAATTGGGTGATATCACGCCCTTCGAACAGGATCTGACCGCCGCTGGAATCCGTCAGGCGATTGATCATCCTCAAAAGGGTGGACTTGCCCGCACCCGACCGACCGATGATCCCAATCATGCATGGCTTGTCCACATCCAGCGTCGCCGCATCCACGGCAGTATTGTCGCCGAACCGTTTGGTCAGTTTCTCGATCCGCAGCACGTGCTACCCCCAATTCGTGTTGGCGGTCAGCTACAGAAGCCATTCAACGGCTGTGTGTCAGAGTGGTGAAAGTTTTGTAACTGTGCGCAGGTCGCGGGGGCTACCCTTTGCAGCGCGGCACAGGTATACGCGACCGCGACTCTCCAGCTTTTACGAGGCCGCCATGAGCTTTGACCGCAACATCAAGATCGCCCCGTCAATCCTGTCCGCCGATTTCGCCAATTTCGGGCAAGAGATTCAGGCCATCGAAGCCCAAGGCGCCGATTGGGTCCATGTCGACGTGATGGACGGCCATTTCGTCCCCAACCTGACCTTCGGCCCGCCCGCTGTTAAAGCGTTCCGCCCGCATGTGAAAACAGTGATGGACGTGCACCTGATGATCACGCCTGTCGATCCCTATATTCAGGCATATGCGGACGCGGGTGCGGATATCCTGACCGCCCATGTCGAAGCCGGACCGCACACCCACCGCACCCTGCAGGCCATCCGCGCCGCTGGTATGAAGGCCGGTGTCGCGCTGAACCCCGGCACCCCGGCCGAGGCAGTCGAGGATTTGCTGGACCTGACCGACCTTGTCTGCGTCATGACCGTGAACCCCGGTTTCGGCGGCCAGAAGTTCATCGACATGACTAACAAGGTGCGCAAGCTGCGCCAGATGATCGGCGACCGCCCGGTGCATATCGAGATCGACGGCGGCGTTGATCCGCAGACCGCACCTCTGGTGGCGACCGCAGGTGCAGATGTTCTGGTCGCCGGGTCGGCCGTTTTCAAAGGCGGGTCGGTGTCCAATCCCGAAGTTTACGGTGAAAACATCCGCGCCGTTCGGGCCGCGGCTGAATCCGCGCTCTAAGGGATCTGCACTCTCGCCGTTTGCAGAAAGCGCGAGATTTCAAGCCCGAGGCTCGCTTCTATGGAAATCGCCAGGTCTGGCTGTTTCCGAAGTTCAGCGTTCAGATCGGGCATGTCCCAATCTATGACACGTGACGGCCCAAGCGCCGTCACGGTCACCGGCGCCGTAAAATCCTGATCTCCGCTCAGAAACGCCGTCCCGCCGAGGAAGCGCCCCTCACCCAGCGTGTCGACATGATTGCCATTCACTTCGACGCCGACTTCTCCGTCTACGATCAGCGACAGGCTCGGAACGGGCGCGCCCTGTGTCAATAGCTTTGTCCCGGCCGGGACGGTTTTCCAGACGCCCGACTTAAGCAGATTGTACGCGTCACGTTCGCTGAAATTGCGCAACGCGGTTTCGTACAGGTGCCGTTCTGTATCTGTAAATGGCACCGGTCGACGTTCCAACAACAGGCGTATGATCCAAAAGATGTTGATGCCCGTGAAGAACAGGTTCCACCCGATCGGAGCCCAAAGCGGCGTGCTTTGCAAATAGTAGTACGGCAACAGGATCAGCGCCCCGATCACCGTCAGCACCCGCAACCAGAAAATGTCTCGGACCGAATAGGAAATTAGGTAAAAGACATTCGCCGCATTCACCAACAGGTCCAAACCCACCATACCGTGCCTCGTCTAATTTGCGCACCGCATAGTGCGGTACGCTGTTAAGGGAGCATGGTGAGTTTAGACACGCCGTTACCCGGTATGGAAGGTTTCTGTGCAACTCCCGAACCGGGCGTCAAGTATCGGAAAAAGCGAAGGTCTACTTGGAATACAAACGCCGCTGGGGTGCATGCTTGTTCGAATGTTCTGAATAGCAGGCTGTCAGCTTAACCCTTTTGCCTGGACGTAATCCGCCTGCACCGCCTTCGACACCCTCTTCATCCAATATAGCCGTCTGCATGTCATCCAGATCTTTGCTGTGCAGGATGCGTGTGCCGTAATGTACGAACTGAAGCCCAAACATGGTTATCCCCATCTTCTGACCCCTTGGCGTATCAACCCGAGCGCAGTCGGGTTCTTGATGCGTTCAAGCGGATGTGATTGCAACACGAGAACAAATGGCGTGGTTCAGATCCCGCGCTCTTTGCCTCAAGGCATAAATGGGGTCGCTTCTTTTCCAAATGATGAAGACAGGATTAATCCGCAGGGTCGCGCATTGAAAAAGGGCGTCCCGAGGGACGCCCTTTCTTAGAGTACTCGCTTACGCGTCTTACTCGATGATTTTCGACACGACGCCGGCGCCGACGGTGCGGCCGCCTTCGCGGATGGCGAAACGCAGGCCGTCTTCCA
>NZ_JBQFTM010000010.1:0-138403 GCF_056538605.1 Ruegeria sp. BF7
AACCAGGAACTGGGCGAGCCCTTCCGTCGTGACGCGATGAAAAAACCGGTCGCAGTCGCCGGTATCAGCGAAAACGATATGACACCACAGGCCGGAGCGTAATCCGAGTGAAACCTCTGCGCGCCATTCTCGGGACTGCAAGCGCCTCTGACAAGATCATCGCCTTAGCCGAGGGCGATGATCCCCGTGTTGTCGAAGGCGCGGTCATGGCTGTGAAAGAGAACGTTGCGCGGATTATTCTGATTGGCAGCAAGGCCGAAGTCTCGGCCTTGCTGGACACGCATGAAAGCTATGATCGCGAACGGATCAAAATTTACGATCCTGCCCACTCTTCACTGACACCCGAACTTGCACAAGCGCTGTATGAACGGCGCAAACACAAGGGAATTTCGCTTGACCAGGCGCGGCAACAGATCACAAACCGTCTGAATTTTGCCGCCATGCTGGTGCAGCAGAGCATTGCAGACGGCACTGTCGGCGGCGCGGTTGAAACCACGTCAGACACCGTGCGTGCCGCGTTGCAGATCATCGGCACAGCCCCGGATGCCGCCATGGTCTCCAGCTTTTTTCTGATGCTGTTCTGCAAGGACCATCACGAGGTCAAGGGCGCACGCATCTTTGCCGATTGCGGTCTGGTCGTTGACCCCAGCGCACAGGAAATGGCCGAGATCGCCCGCGCCTCGGCCGCGTCCTACGAGACCCTGACCGGTGAAACCGCGCGCGTGGCAATGCTGTCCTTTTCCACCTCCGGCAGCGCCCAACATGCCAAAGTTTCCAAGGTCGTCGAGGCCACGCAAATTGCGCGCGATAGGGACCCAACGCTGCTGATCGACGGAGAGCTGCAGTTCGATGCCGCCTTCGTGCCCGAGGTCGCGGCCAAGAAAGCCTCCGATTCGCCGCTGAAGGGTGAGGCGAATGTCTTTGTCTTTCCCAATCTGGATGCCGGAAACCTGGGATACAAAATCGCCCAGCGCATTGGCAGGGTCGAGGCGATCGGCCCGGTCCTGCAGGGGCTGGCCAAACCCGCAAACGACCTGTCGCGCGGATGTTCCGCCGAAGACATTCTGCACATGATCGCCGTGACGGCCGTGCAGGCTCAACATGCCGAGTCCAAGCCGGAGACGTGTTGACCCGATCACCAAAGACCCCTGGCGGCTTGTCTGCCGATACCGTAGTTTTTCAAGAAGGCCTGTTGGGTAGATGCTGGCAAAGACCGAGCTTACGTCTCTTTTCGGCGCAAACGCCGCCCGGACGATCCGCACCCTGTTTCCCGGCGTGCTGGTGGCTATGACCGTTGCCGCGACGGCCAAGTTCCTGTCCGAGCACTATGCCACCCCCGCCATGCTGATGGCGCTGTTGCTGGGCATCGCGCTCAGCTTTCTGGGGGAAGAGGGTAAAACCGTGCCTGGCATCGGCTTTGCCGCGAAATCGCTGTTGCGGCTGGGCGTGGCGCTTTTGGGCGTGCGGGTTTCGATGACGTTGATGATGGGGCTGGGCTGGGACCTGATCGCATTGGTCGTTGGTGGTGTTCTGGCCACGATCGCATTTGGCCTGCTGATCGCGCGGTTCTTTGGACATAAGTGGCGCTTTGCCTTTTTGACCGCGGGTTCGGTTGCGATCTGCGGTGCCTCTGCCGCAATGGCAATCAGCGCCATCCTGCCCAAGGACGAGCGGTCCGAGGAACGGCTGATCTTTACCGTTCTGGGTGTCACCGTGCTGTCGACTATTGCTATGATCGCCTACCCCATCCTGGTGCGCACGCTGGGCATGAGCGACGTGGCAGGCGGCGTGTTCCTGGGCGGCACGATCCACGACGTGGCGCAGGTTGTTGGCGCGGGATTCTCGATTTCGGAACAGACCGGCGACACCGCGACGCTGGTGAAGCTATTCCGCGTGGCCATGCTGGCTCCGGTGGTTCTGGTCGCCTCGCTGATAATCCGCAGTGTCGCCGACATGGATGAGGCAGGCCAACGCCCGCCGATCCTGCCCAGCTTTGTCGTGGGCTTTCTGGTTTTGGCTGGGGCCAGCTCATTCGGTCTGATTCCGCCGTTCATTTCGGAACTGCTCAGCCAAACCTCGCGCTGGCTGTTGCTGATCGCCATCGCGGCGGTCGGCATGAAGACCAACCTGAAGCAAATCCTGTCGGTCGGCGGCGCTGCAATCGCCCTGATCGTCGTGGAAACTCTTTTTATTGCAGGAGTTATCCTCGCCGGAATAACATTCCTGACCTGATACGCTGACCCGACAGAAGGACGCCAGATGACCATCCAGCAACCGAAGATCGACACCAGCCCCAAAGTCTCGGACGAGGTCCGGCGCACCACCTGTTACATGTGCGCCTGTCGCTGTGGCATCAACGTGCATATGAAGGACGGCAAGGTCGCCTATATCGAAGGCAACCGCGACCATCCGGTGAACAAGGGCGTTCTCTGCGCCAAAGGATCGGCAGGGATCATGCAGGTCAACGCGCCATCCCGCCTTCGCAAGCCGCTGCTTCGGGTCGGGCCGCGCGGTTCGGGTGAGTTTCGTGAGATCGAATGGGATGAGGCGATCAGCACCGCCGTCGGCTGGCTGAACGAGTTGCACGAGACCGCACCGCAGAAACTGGCCTTCTTCACTGGCCGCGATCAAAGCCAGAGCTTCACATCGTTCTGGGCACAGAATTTCGGCACGCCCAACTACGCGGCCCATGGCGGGTTCTGCTCGGTCAACATGGCCGCTGGCGGCATCTATACCATGGGTGGCGCCTTCTGGGAGTTCGGCCAGCCCGACTGGGAGCATACCAAACTGTTCATGCTGTTCGGTGTGGCCGAAGACCATGACAGCAACCCGATCAAGATGGGTATCGGCAAGATCAAGGCACGCGGCGCGCGGGTGATCGGCGTAAACCCGATCCGCTCGGGCTATAACGCCGTCGCTGATGACTGGGTCGGGATCACCCCCGGCACTGATGGGCTGTTCATCCTGTCGCTGATCCATGTGCTGATGAAGGCGGGCAAGATCGATCTCGACTACCTCAGCCGCTACACCAACGCGCCGGTTCTGGTGAACGCCGCCGAAGGGTCCGAAAAGGGCCTGTTCCTGCGCAACGCCGATGGCAAGCCGCTGGTCATCGATCGCGTGACAGGTGAGCCGACGGCTTTTGACAAGCCGGGTGTCCGCCCTGATCTGTCGACCACGTATGAAAAAGACGGCGTCACCCACCGCCCTGTTTTCCACCTGATGGCCGAGAAGTACCTGTCCGACGAGCATTCACCCGAAAACGTGGCCGATCGCTGCGGTATCCCAGCCCAACGCATCCGTGCCATCGCCGCCGAAATCGCCCGCGTCGCCTTTGAAGAGGCCTTCGAACTGGACCACGAGTGGACCGATTTCCGGGGTGAAACACATTCAAAAATGACAGGCCGCCCGGTCAGCTTTCACGCCATGCGCGGGATTTCGGCCCATGCCAACGGATTTCAGACCTGCCGGGCGCTGCATGTGCTACAGATCCTGCTCGGAACGGTTGAAGTCCCCGGTGGCTTCCGTTTCAAACCGCCCTACCCCAAACCGATAGAGGCACACCCCAGCCCGCACGGAGACCGTCGGCCCGGGCGCCCGCTGGAAGGTCCGCATCTGGGATTTGTGCGTGGCCCCGAAGACCTGCTGATCGACGATTGCGGCACGCCACAGCGCATCGACAAGGCATTCACTTGGGAGAACCCCATGTCCGCCCACGGGCTGATGCACATGGTGATCTCGAACGCCGCCGCAGGTGATCCTTACAAGATCGATACGCTGTTCATGTACATGGCGAACATGTCATGGAACTCCTCCATGAACACCAAGGGTGTGATGGAGATGCTGACCGCCCGCAACGAAGACGGAAAATACGTCATCCCCAAGATCATCTATTCCGATGCCTATTCTTCGGAAATGGTGGCTTATGCCGACCTTGTCCTGCCCGACACCACCTATCTGGAACGGCACGACTGTATTTCTCTGCTGGATCGCCCGATCTGCGAGGCTGACGCCGCCGCCGACGCGATCCGCTGGCCGGTGGTCGAACCCGACCGCGACGTGCGCGGGTTCCAGTCGGTGCTGATCGAACTGGCTAACCGCATGAGCCTCCCGGGATTCACCAACGAAGACGGCACGCCCAAGTGGCAGGACTATGCCGACTATATCGTCAACCATCAGCGCAAGCCGGGCATCGGCCCGCTGGCCGGGTTCCGGGGTGAAAACGGTGAAAAAGAAGGCCGCGGAGAAGTCAACCCTGACCAGCTGAACCGCTATATCGAAAACGGCGGCTTCTACGTTGCGCATATCCCCGAAGGCGCGGATTACTACAAGCCGTGGAACGCTGCCTATCAGGATTGGGCCGTGGGAATGGGCATCTATGACAGCCCGCAACCCTACCTGTTCCAGCTCTATTCCGAACCGATGCGAAAGTTCCAGCTGGCCGCTGAAGGCCACGGAGATCGCCAGCCCCCTGAGCACTTGCGCCAGCGCGTCAAGGACACCATGGACCCGCTGCCGATCTGGTACGAAACCGATCAGCAAGGCAATGAGGGCTTTACGGTCAACGCCCTGACCCAACGTCCGATGGCGATGTATCACAGCTGGGGCACCCAGAACGCGTGGCTGCGCCAGTTGCACGGGCGCAACCCGTTATATGTCCCGACAAAACTGATGCGTGAGCACGGGCTGAGCGACGGCGACTGGGCGAAGGTCAGCTCTCCACACGGGGAAATCACCGTTCCGGTCATGGAGATGGCAGCGCTGAACGACAACACCGTCTGGACATGGAACGCCATCGGCAAACGCAAAGGCGCCTGGGCCCTGCAGGAGGATGCGCCGGAGGCCACCAAGGGCTTCCTGCTGAACCACCTGATCCACGAGCTGCTACCGCCAAAAGGCGACGGGCAACGCTGGGCCAACTCGGACCCGATCACCGGACAGGCCGCATGGTTCGACCTGAAAGTGAAAATCGAAAAAGCCGAGGCCCCGAGTGACGCGGAAAGCCAGCCCGAGTTTGGTCCGATCAAGTCACCCGTTGGCACCGGTCCGAAAGATCTGGCGTGGAAGGTAGGCAAATGACTCAGCTCCCCCAATCCACCGAACGCAAAATGGGTCTGGTCATCGACCTGGATACCTGTGTCGGCTGCCATGCCTGCGTGATCTCATGCAAAGGCTGGAACACCGAGAACTACGGCGCGCCGCTGTCGGATCAGGACGCCTATGGCGGTAACCCATCGGGCACCTTCCTGAACCGTGTGCATTCCTACGAGGTAACACCTGAACAGGGTCACGCCCAACTGATCCACTTCCCCAAGTCGTGCCTGCATTGCGAGGACGCGCCCTGTGTCACCGTTTGCCCAACCGGGGCCAGCTACAAAAGGGTCGAAGACGGCATCGTTCTGGTCAATGAAAGCGACTGTATCGGCTGCGGCCTTTGCGCTTGGTCCTGCCCCTATGGCGCGCGTGAACTGGACGTGGCCGAAGGTGTGATGAAAAAATGCACCCTCTGCGTCGACCGTATCTATAACGAAAACCTGCCCGAAGTGGACCGCGTCCCCTCTTGCGTCCGTACCTGCCCCGCTGGAGCACGTCATTTCGGTGATCTTGGCGACCCCGACAGCGATGTCAGCAAACTGGTGGCCGAGCGCGAGGGCATGGACCTGATGCCTGAAATGGGCACCAAACCCGTCAACAAGTACCTGCCGCCACGGCCCAAGGATCAGATCGAGGACCAGATCGACATTCTGGCACCCCTGCTTGCCCCGGTCGCCGAAGAGCCCAAAGGCTTCCTAGGCTGGCTCGACAAAACTCTGGAGAAGCTCTGATGCATCCGGCCCCATCTGTCATCATCTTCACAACCTGTTCCGGGCTGGGCTTCGGCCTGCTGTTTTTCCTTGGCCTCGGCCAACCCGCGGTAACCGGTTTCGTCGCGTTCGTATTCTACCTCATCGCCTACGCTCTGGCGGTGGGCGGCCTGCTCGCCTCAACCTTCCACCTTGGACACCCGGAACGTGCCTGGAAAGCGTTCAGCCAATGGAAATCCAGCTGGCTCAGCCGGGAGGGGGTCTGCGCCGTTGCTGCACTGCTTGTCATGGGGCTTTATGCCCTTGGTGCCGTGTTCATGGGCAGCCATTGGACCGTTTTGGGGTGGGTCGGAGCACTGCTCAGTCTGGCCACCGTGTTTACCACCTCGATGATCTATACACAGCTCAAGACAGTCCCGCGTTGGAACATGAACCTGACACCGGCACTGTTTCTGTCTTTCAGCCTTGCAGGGGGTGCTCTATTGGCCGGGGTCGAAGCCTTGGCTCCCTGGCTGTTGGCCATCGCTGGGGCCGTGCAGCTTGCCTATTGGGCTAAGGGCGACGGCGCATTGACCCGGTCTGGCACCACCTTGGGCACCGCAACCGGGTTGGGAGGCCGAGGCACCGTTCGTGCGTTTGAACCGCCACACACGGGAACCAACTATCTGCTGCGAGAATTCGTCCACGTCGTCGGGCGCAAACATGCACAGAAACTGCGTGCGATTTCTTTTGGCTTGGCCTTTGTCTTCCCGTTGCTGTTGATCCTGATCCCGGTCTCGGGGGTCGCGATCAAACACATCCTTGCACTGCTTGCCGTACTGTCACATCTGACCGGCGTCGTAGCCTCGCGGTGGCTTTTCTTCGCGCAAGCTGAACACGTGGTGGGGCTATATTACGGCAAGCGCTGAAAACGGTAGAAAGAGCCTCGGGAGTGAGGCTCTTTTTCTTTGCACCGTGTCACAAACCCGGTGACTCGTGCGTCCTGTTTTTGTTCAATACCCAAACAGGAGAAATCGATGTCCCCCCGGATCAATCACTTTGCCCTTGCACCCGACCTGTTGCAGCCCATGCTCGACATGGAGGAACGACTGCGCGCGTCCGAACTGGAACATAGCCTGATCGAGCTTGTGAAACTCAGAGTTTCTCAGGTCAATGGATGTGCCTATTGCATTCACATGCATACGCATGACGCGCGCGCAAACGGAGAAACCGAAGACCGCTTACACCTGCTGAACGCCTGGCATGAATCGTCGCTGTTTTCGGAGCGCGAACGCGCGGCGTTGATCTGGGCTGAAACGCTCACCCGGATCGAAACCAGCCGTGCACCTGACGATGTTTATCGGGTAGTTGCTGCGCAGTTTTCGGAGCGGGACCTAATCACACTGACCCTTGTGACCACCACAATCAATACCTGGAACCGTCTGGCCATTGGGTTTGCGATTCCACACCCTGAAAGCAAAAAGGCCACGGCTGCGTGACCCGTACGATCCCTCTGCCCAAAGATCGGGCATTTGTCGAAATGCAACCGCGTCTTTTCGCGGTTGCATATCATATGCTTGGATCAGTCAGCGATGCCGAGGATATCGTTCAGGAAGCTTACCTGCGCTGGCAGCGCGTCGACACCGAGCAGGTGCGCGACACCACAGGATATCTCATCCGCGTGGTTTCCAGGCTTTGCCTCGATCATCTACGCGCGGCCCGGGCCACGCGTGAGGCTTACCCCGGAGAATGGTTGCCAGAACCGCTGGTTACGGAAGACGCGACAGAACGATTGGACCGCGATGTTTCTGTTGCGCTCTTGATGGCTTTGGAGCGTTTGTCGCCTCTGGAACGCGCTGCATTCCTTTTGCATGACGTATTCGAACATACCTATTCCGACTTGTCTGATACGCTAAACCGCAGCCAGAGCAGCTGTCGCCAACTCGTCAGCCGTGCCAGAAAGCATGTTGAGCACGTCAAGCCCCGTGCAAGCGTCACGCGTGAGCACGGCGAAGAACTGGCCAAGGCGTTTTTTGACGCAGCAAAAAGTGGCGACACAAGAAACCTGACCAACCTGTTGGCACGGGATGTGCAATTGCACACGGATGGTGGCGGTAAAATCATCGCAACACTGAACCCGATTTACGGGCGGGATAAAGTCATTCGGTTTTTCGCGGGGCTGGCGCGGAAAGCCACTGCCGATCAGACCTATTCCGCAACCTTCTGTTGGCTGAATGGACTACCGGCAGTAATCAACAAAGAACCGGCGGGGTCAATGCAGGCGACCTCGCTAAAGATAGAAAAGGGTAAGATCGCAGCCATCTATGTGGTTCGCAATCCCGAGAAGACCCAACATCTGGAAAAACTGCTGGCAGACAGGGCCCGCTGATATCAACAGGCCCCGGCTAATGACTCAGAGCAGCCCCGCATGCTCCATTGCAGCGTCGATGGCGGCCATTGTGCTGTCGTCCAACGCGGTCAGGGGCGACCGGACTTCGGTGCTGCACAGGCCCAGCTTGCTGAGCGCGTATTTGGCGCCAACCAGACCCGGCTCAATAAAGATCGCTTCGTGCAGCGGCATCAGACGGTCCTGATACGCCAGCGCCTTGGTGTAGTCGCCCGCCAGCGTCGCCTGCTGGAATTCGGCACATAGCTTCGGCGCAACGTTTGCGGTGACCGAAATGCAGCCGACGCCACCATGCGCGTTGAAGCCCAGCGCGGTGGCGTCCTCGCCCGACAGTTGACAGAAGTCGGGCCCACACGAGGCACGTTGCTGACTGACGCGGGCCAAGTCGCCTGTTGCGTCCTTCACGCCAACGATGCGTGGCAGCTCGGCCAGCTCTCCCATCGTTGCGGGAGTCATGTCGATCACTGACCGGCCAGGGATGTTGTAGATGATGATTGGGATATCGGCGCAATCATGCAGCGCGCGGAAATGCGCGATCAACCCCTTTTGGGTGGGCTTGTTGTAGTACGGCGTCACAACCAGCGCCGCATCCGCACCGATCCGTTCTGCGAATCGCACGAAGCGGATCGCTTCGACCGTGTTGTTCGAGCCCGCACCCGCGATAACCGGCACTCGACCGGCGGCGGCTTTGACAACCTCTTCCACAACGGTTTCGTGCTCTTCATGGCTGAGCGTCGGGCTTTCACCGGTGGTGCCTACGGGAACCAGCCCGGTCGAACCTTCTTGAATCTGCCATTCCACCAAGTGTTTGAGCGTCTTCAGGTCCAACTCGCCGTTTGTGAACGGGGTGACGAGGGCTGGCATTGAGCCTTTGAACATGACACGCTCCTTGGTGTGCGGTTAGTAATTTTTGCGCCTCGGGCCATCACAATCGTCACGATGTGAGTTGATCCCGGCGGCGCAAGGTTTATCCTGAGTGGCTGTATCCTTGGTTGGTTGGGAAATGCAAGGCATGACACGCGTTCTGGCGCTTTTGATAGCGGTGATTCTGGGGTCAATCGGGCAAGCGCGGGCTGACGCCGCGGGCGATCTGCGCGCCGGGATGAATGAAATGCGCAAGGGCGACTGGAATGCGGCCCTGCGTGTGTCGGGCAAGCGGGGGTCCGTCAGCCGCGATATCATCGTTTGGCACTGGCTGCGGCAGGGCTTTGGCAGCTCGGGAGATGTGCTTGTGTTTCTGGACCGCCGTCCGGACTGGCCCGGGCTGGCCTGGCTGCGACACAAAAGCGAGCCTGCGTTCACCGGTGCCGATCCTGACCGGGTGATGAAATTCTATGCCGGCAATCGGCCGCAAACAGCGGAAGGTGCGCTGAACTATGCCGTCGCGCTGAAGGCTAAGGGGCATCCGGGCGATGCCGAAGCCGATATCGTGGCCGCCTGGCGCACTATGCCGATGGGGTCGGGGCTGCAAAAGGACTACCTTGAGAATTTCGGCAAGCTGCTGAAACCCCATCACGCCGCCCGGCTGGACCGAATGCTGTGGGATGGGCACCATGTCAGCGCCGGGCAGATGTTGCCCTTGGTCAGCGCCGATCAGCGCAAGCTGGCCGAGGCGCGGATTGCCCTGCAAAAACGCCAGCCCGGTGTGGATAACAAGGTCGCCGCGGTTCCGAAGGCGCTGGTCGAATCTCCGGGTCTGGCTTTTGACCGGTTTGTCTGGCGCGACAAGAAGGAACTGGACGACAGCGCGATTGACCTGATGCTGGCACGTTCAACCGGACCGGATGCGCTGGGTGAGCCGGACAAATGGGCCGAGGGCCGCCGCCGTCTGGCGCGGCTTGAGATGCGCAATGGCGACGCCAGCCGTGCCTACAAGATCGCTGCCAGCCACCACATGACACCCGAGATGGGTTACGCCTATGCGGATCTGGAATGGCTGGCCGGGTTCCTTGCGCTGCGCAAGCTGAATGATCCCGCCACGGCGGTGCGGCATTTCCAGAACTTCTCGGGCGCAGTGGAATCGCCGATCTCGAAAGGGCGCGGCGGCTATTGGCTCGGCCGGGCCTATGCGGCTCAGGGGGAGGCTGACAAAGCCTATGACGCCTATGCGATGGGCGCAGACTATCAAACCTCTTTCTATGGCCTGCTGGCAGCCGAACGGATCGGACGGCCCTTCGACGGTGAACTGGCCAATCCGCGCCGGGCACCGCATTGGAAACAGGCCGATTTCGCCAACTCAAGCGTATTGGAAGCCGGACTGCTGTTGCTGCGCGCCGGGGAAAAAAACTTGTCCGAGCGTTTCCTGACCCATCTGGTCGAAGAGCTTGACCCGGTGCAAGCCACACAGTTGGGCGATCTGGTGATCGAACTGAAAGAGCCTCATCTGGCGGTGATGATTGCCAAGCGCGCGGCCAAAACCGGCGTTGTTTTGCCCGCTGCCTATTACCCGATGCATCCGGTGGCCGATATGGGCCTGCCTATGGCGAAAGAAATGACACTGGCCATCGCCCGCCGCGAAAGTGAGTTCGACCCTGTGGTCGTCAGCGGTGCCGGCGCACGCGGGTTGATGCAGGTAATGCCGGCCACAGCCAAGCTGGTGGCCAAGGAACTGGGCATCCTCAGCGGTCACAAGACGTTGAAATTGACTTCGGACTGGCAATACAACGCCAAGCTGGGCGCAAATTACCTCTCGGGTCTGGCAGCTGATTTCAACGGCAATGTGGTGATGATGGCCGCAGGGTATAACGCTGGACCGCGCCGCCCGATCTCTTGGATGGAGCGCTATGGTGACCCCCGCGCCGGTGAGATTGACGTGGTCGACTGGATTGAGACCATCCCCTTCAGCGAAACCCGCAATTACGTGATGCGGGTGGCCGAAAGCCTTCCGGTCTATCGTGCCCGTTTGGGTCAGCCCGCTTTGCCGGTTCCTTTCTCGCAGGAGTTGGTCGGCTCAACCCTGGCTTCGTTCGCGCCATAGGGTGAACAGGCCCGCAGCCACAACCAATGCGGCCCCGATGACAACTGCGGGCCGCAACGCCTCACCAAAGACCAAGATGCCGAGGGTGGCGCTCCAGACCAGATGGAAATAGGCAAAGGGCTGTACGGCGCTGGCCTCGGCCATTTCATAGCATTTGATCAACAGCCAGTGGCCCAGAACGCCGCTGACACAGAGCAGCGCCATCCACACCCAATCCGCGCGCGCCATCGGTTCCCAGAACCACATTCCCACCAGTGTCATCGCGACGGCCCCGGCAATGCCGGTCCAGAAAAAACTGGTGGCCGAACTGTCCTTGCGGGCAACATAGCGGGTCAGCAAACCATAAACCGCGAACATCAGCGCGGAAATCAGTGGCAGGATGGCCCAAGGGTTAAACACGCCAACACCCGGTTGCAGGATGATCAGAACGCCGATGCAGCCCACTCCGATCGCCACCCAGCGCCGCCAGCCGACCTGCTCGCCCAGCACCGGCCCGCTGAGTGCCGCGACCAGCAGCGGATAACAGATGAACACGGCCATGCTGTCGATCAAACCCAGCGCCGTGAAGGCATAAACGGCGACGCAAATCTCAGCCGCCAACAAGAGGCCACGGAAGACTTGAAGCCCAAGCTGGCTGGTTCGGGTGGCAGCCACCAAGCCTCCGGGAGAACGCGCGGCCAGCGCAATCACGAAGGCCGCGAAAAACCAGTAGCGGATCATCACCACCATGTAGGTGTTGTATGTTCCCGCCAGATGGCGCGAGATGCCGTCCTGCAGGGCAAACACAATTGTCGCCGCGATCATCAGCGCGATGCCCACGCGGGAGTTGTTCTGCTGCGTCATTCCTGGATAGCCCGGGTCATATGGCGTTTGTGGCCGAAACCGGGAGTACGGGTGACAGTAAAGCCCGCACCCTCCAAACCGCGCCGCACAAACCCAGCGGCAGTATACGTGGCCGCCGTACCGCCAGCCACCGTGTGGTCGGCCACCTGCTGCATCAGGTCCGCCCCCCAGAGTTCGGGGTTCTTGGCTGGCGAAAACCCGTCCAGAAACCAGGCATCAGCCTCGCCTTCCCATGCGGGCAGCGTTTGACGCGCGTCGCCTTCGATCACCTCAAGATGCAGGGTGCCCAGATTACACCGACCGCCCTGCCATCGATCCAGAAAACGGTCGGTCCAAGGCGCAAGTTCCGGAAAGGCCGCCAGCGCACGGGACATGTCGTCGGCCACCATCGGGAAAGCCTCAAAACTGGTGAAGCTCAGGGGGGCGGTTTGGCCAGCCCTCTCCCACTCAGACCACACGGTTAGCATATTCAGACCGGTGCCGAACCCCAGTTCGGCAATGTGAAACCCCGGCGCAAACCGCGCGGGCAGGTCATTGCCCGCCAGAAACACGTGTCGCGTCTCTTCCAGCCCGTTCTGCAGTGAGAAATACGGATCATCGAAACGGTCCGAGACCGGAATCTGATCCTCGGTCCATGTCAGTTCAGCGCGCTGGTCTGCCATCGGGGAATCCTGTAGCTAAGCGGCGCGACACTGAACAAGGAAAAGGGGAATGGCAATGGTCGATGTAACGGTGCGCGGTGCGGGCATCTTTGGCCTGTCCATCGCCTGGACCTGCGCCCGACGTGGCGCAAAAGTGCAGGTCGTCGATCCGTATGGTGCCGGTTCAGGCTCCAGCAGCGGGTTGGTCGGTGCGCTGGCCCCGCATGTACCCGAGAACTGGAACGCCAAGAAAGCCTTTCAGTTCGACAGCCTGATCATGGCCGAACCGTTCTGGAAGCAGGTCGAAGCCACCGGCGGCGTTTCCCCCGGTTACGCGCGGTTGGGCCGGTTGCAACCCATTGCTGACGCTCGCACGCTGGAGCTTGCCCATGCGCGCGCGGAAACCGCTGCCGAGCTGTGGCAGGGGCGCGCCGAATGGAGGGTTGTAGCTGCCGAGGCCCTCGGTTCGTGGTGCCCGCCCAGCCCGACCGGTTTCGTAATCCACGACACGCTAAGCGCGCGAATGCACCCCCGCCGCGCCTGTGCCGCGCTGGTGTCGGCATTGGCAGTGATGGGAGTGGACGTGGTGGCGGAAGCGCCGGACCGGGGTCAGGTCGTTCATGCCACCGGTCTGGCTGGGTTGCAGGAGTTGAGCCAGGCCTTTGGCAAAACCGTCGGCAATGGCGTTAAGGGACAGGCCGCGCTGCTGCGTTTTGATGCGGGTGAAGTGCCGCAGCTGTTTGCCGATGCGATCCACATCGTGCCCCATGCCGATCGAACCCTTGCTATCGGTTCGACCTCAGAACGCGACTACGACGACCCGTCCAGCACGGATGCCGCGCTGGACGACGTGCTGGATCGCGCCACGCGGGCGGTGCCTGTGCTGCACGGCGCCGAGGTGATCGAACGGTGGGCCGGCGTGCGCCCCCGCAGCAAAAGCCGCGCCCCGATGCTGGGTGCACATCCGTTGCATCAGGGGCAGTTCATCGCCAATGGTGGCTTCAAGATTGGTTTCGGCATGGCCCCAAAACTGGCCGAGGTCATGACCGATCTGGTGCTGGACGGGCGCGACACGATCCCCGACGATTTCCGGCCCGAGGCCTCACTCTGATGAAGACACAGCCTCAGCCAACATGCATTGCCGACCATCTGGGCCACGTACCCACAGGGTTTGCCCGTTCCGACACAGTGTCGCGGTTTCGAAATGCATCAGCGGCGCGGTTGCCCGGAACGAGAACTTCGCCAAAGGCCCCATAGCGTCTTCCGCATACAGCATCAGGTGCTGCGCCAGCAACGGGCCGTGCACGACCAGCCCGGCATAGCCCTCGACATCGCGGGCATAGTCCAGATCATAGTGGATACGGTGGCCGTTGAAGGTCAGCGCCGAATAGCGGAACAGCAAAGTGCTGTCAAAAGTGACCGTGCACAGGTCTGTCTCGTCCGTGCGCGCAAGGGGCGGAACCGGTTTGACCTCATCAGGCGATGGATCCTGACGGTAGACCAGATCCTGCCATTCGGTCAGGCACAGCGTATCACTCTGCCAAACCTCGTGGCGCAGCGTAACAAATCCCAATGGCCCGGTGCGTCCCGTTTTCGAAGTCGCTTTTTCACAGACCGAGCGGCGCTCGGCCCCTGCCCCCGCGATCAGAGGCGTGTGGAAGTGCAGGCGGCCGCCCGCCCACATGCGACGGGGCAGGCCCATATCGGGGATCAGACTGCCCCCCACCTTCGGATGCCCATCGCGGCCCAAACGCTCGGGCGGCTGGGGCAACCAGAAATAGAGTTGGTGAAAGAACGGCGGCAGCGCCGCCCCCGCCATTATCGTTGCGTCCAGCCCCAACGCCACCTGCAATGCGGCAGCACGGGCCGGGTCGATCACATCAGATTGAATTTCATCTGCCATGGCGGCAG
Source organism: Ruegeria sp. BF7 (assembly GCF_056538605.1). Lineage (NCBI taxonomy): Bacteria > Pseudomonadati > Pseudomonadota > Alphaproteobacteria > Rhodobacterales > Roseobacteraceae > Ruegeria > Ruegeria sp. BF7. The sequence continues at coordinate 14,563 of NZ_JBQFTM010000010.1, forward strand.
ATTAAGCGGCCCGGAGAGGGTCAACAAGCGTTAGAACCCTGCCTCAGTTCGCAGCTTCTCCATCAGGGTCCGCAAGCTGCTTTCGTAGTGGTCGCTGGTCAGTTTCCCCTGCTCGTCGAACTCGTTCGAGCTGTCAGCCAGATGGATTTCCGGCCCCTGCAGGATGCGCGGCTGGAACGGCACCATACAGCTGCGCAGAACCATCTGCGCACGTTCACCGCCCGCACGGCCAGCTGCCGCCGACATCACGGCAACCGGTTTGTCTGCCCACGGGCGACCATTGGTCCGGCTGACCCAGTCCAGCGCGTTTTTAAGAACGCCAGACGGTCCTTTGTTGTATTCCGGCGTTGAGATGATCACCGCATGGGCCTGCGCGATTTGTTCAGCCAGCGTTTGAACCGCCTGTGGAATGCCCTCGCCCGCTTCCAGATCACCGTCATAGAGCGGCAGATTCAGATCGGCCTCGATATGGGTGCCGGGGTTGAACAGCCGCGCGGCCTCGCGAAGCAGTTTGCGGTTGGTGGCATTTTGGCGCAACGAGCCTGAAAGGCTCAGCAGGATCGGTTCAGACATCAGGAAACTCCGTCTTGGTGTTTCCCAATAGCTAGCCCAAAGGCCGCACGCGCCAAAGCCCAGTTGACGCGCAGTCAATGTGCGAAAAAGGGCACCCGCAGGTGCCCCCTTCACATTAAACGCTACCGTTCGGAATGATCTCGATATCGACCCGGCGGTTGCGGGCCTTGCCCTCGGGCGTCAGGTTCGACGCGGCTGGTCGGTTCTCACCCAGGCCTACTGTGCTGATCCGGGCACTGCTGACACCATTGGCCTGCAGGATATCCGCCACCGACCGGGCACGGCGTTCGGACAAGGCCTGATTATACGACGCCTCGCCATCGCTGTCGGTATGGCCGACGACCTGGACGCTCGAATTGGGATACCGCGTCAGGTTCTGGCCCACTCTCTCCAGATCAGCCCGCAGCGCCGGGCGCACGGTCGCGCTGTCGGTGTCAAAGGAGATATCATTCGGCACGGTGACAATCAGACGGTCGCCCGCATTGGTGACGGTGATGCCCTGATTGGCCAGTTGCTGACGCAGCTCGGCCGCTTGACGGTCCAGCTGATTGCCGATCAAACCGCCACCGGCGGCACCGACCGCAGCCCCGGCCAATGCACCCAGACCCGGGTTCGAGTTATTGGCAATCGCGCCAACTCCGGCCCCTACTAGACCACCCAAAATCGCGCCTTGTTTCGCGTTCTGGTTGGGATCGGCTGGCAGGTTCAGCGTGCCGGGATCTGTACAGGCCCCCAGAAACAAGGCCGAGCACAGCCCGGCGGACAATACAAATTTGGAATTCGTCATGATATCACCTTCTGCTCCGGCACCCGTTTACCGGGCGCATATTGTTTGGTGCAGTTTATCGCGCTGCTTGCAGGCGTTCTCAAGCAACAATCCGGTGAAATCGGCGAATACCCGCCGCCTAGGAGGCCCGTGCCGAGGCATCCCAGTGGTTCTGTTCCTGCCAGATCGCGCGCAGGGGTTCGCCCTGCCCGCAAAAGTGATCCTTGGTCAACTCGCACGCCCAGATTCGGTCGGTGCGGAAATGGCGGAACCCGTTCCGTAACTCACACCAGGCGGCCAGCAAGGTGCATTCGATGTGATAGATCAGCGCTACAGGCCGGACGATCCGTTCGGTTCGTTCCCCTTCGGCGTTTTCGTAGGTGATGCGAATCTTGCGTTCGTCCCGGATTGCCTCGCGATAGTTCACCACGGGTACGCAGCCTTTTTCGGGGTCGTCCATTGGGGCACCCCACGGCGCGACTTGCAGCCAGTCGGTCGGCACGCGCAAAGCTTCGATCTTGCGACACACCCGGTCAGCAGCCTGTTGCAACGTACTGTCCCCGGTGCGCGCCAGCATCGACAGGCCGACCCACAGCGCCTCGACCTCCTCGGCATCAAAATTCAATGGCGGCAGGTCATAACCGCGCCGCATCAGGTAACCAACACCGGCCTCACCCTCGATCGGGGTGCGTTGCGCCTGCAGGGCTGCGATATCGCGATAGACCGTGCGCGCGGACACTTCGAGCTTTTCTGCCAATGCATCCGCCGTCACTGGCGCGTCGGCCGAACGCAAAATCTGGATGATTTCAAACAGGCGGGTGGAACGGCGCATGGGGGTCTCCGGTTGATCTGCTGACACTCTAGCACACCCCCCTGACAAGGTGGTGTCAGGAGTGATGCGCAAAGCTGGTGATCGGAGAAAAGGAGATCCCCCATGCCAAGCCTCGACAATCACGTGATGATGACCCTGAAACTGGGTCCTTGGGCGCAGGATCACACCTTGCGCAGCTTTGAAATCGAGCGCGAGATCATGGCCGCCCGCCAACCCTGCACCCCGCGCAAACGCCGCTGGCGTTTTTCGCTGGGTAACCTGAAGATGCTGTGGACCAGTAGCGCCTAAGATTCAGAAATCCGCCTTGGCGCGGAACTTCATCGAATCCCCGCCCTCGGGGCTCTTCAGGCGCAGCTCCTCGGAATGAAGCATCAGCCGCGGGAAATCCCGGGCCGCCCCATCGGCATAGAACGGGTCACCCAGGATAGGGTGGCCCAGCGCCTGCATGTGAACCCGCAATTGATGCGACCGACCCGTTTTGGGGAACAGGCGCATGCGGGTCGTTTCGCCCTCGTGTTTGACAACTCTCCAGTCGGTGACAGCGGGCTTTCCGGTCTCATGACACACCTTCTGGCGCGGACGGTTGGGCCAATCCACGATCAGCGGCAGGTTAACGGCACCAGTCTTTTCTTCAACCCGTCCCCAGACCCGCGCCACATAGATTTTGCGGGTTTGGCGGTTCTCGAACTGCATACTCAGATGGCGTTGTGCATGGGGGGTCTGGGCAAAGACCATCACACCCGAGGTATCCCGGTCCAGCCGGTGCACCAGCAACGTCTGCGGAAAGGCCGCCTGTACCCGCGACAGCAGGCAATCGGCCAAGTGCTCGCCCCGCCCCGGCACTGACAACAGGCCCGAGGGTTTGTTCACCACTATCAGCTGCGCGTCCTCATACAGAACGTCCAGAGGGGTGTTCGGGGGATCATAGGTCTCGCTCATGCGCGCCTGCCTATCGCAGCGCGCGACCTCCCGCAACGTCGGGCTTGCCTGAACGAAACAGTTCAGCAACTCTGCCCTCAAAGCGGAAGGAGAATCCATGCACCCCACGATCGAACGCATGCAGGAGGTGGTCGCCAAAGGCGATGAGAGCTTGATCCATGAAGTACTGGCCGAGGATGTGCGCTTTTCCCCACCCACCTATTACAGCACCTGGACCGGGCGCGAACCGGTGGCGGCCGTGCTGGGCCACGTGGGGCAGGTATTCTCAGATTTCCGCTATCGCCGTGTGATGGGTGAGGGCAAGGACTGGGCGCTGGAATTCCAGTGCAAGGTCGGAGATCTGGACGCTGTGGGGGTCGATCTGATCAAGCTGAACGATGACGGGCTGATTCAGGAGTTTGAAGTCGTCATGCGCCCCTACAAAACCATCGGCGCCCTGCGCGAGGCGATGATGGCGCGCGTCATGACCGACCCGCGGTTCCTTGAATACAAGAACGCGCTCAGCTGACCATGCCTGTCGCCGCCGACCAGCTGTTGCGTGTGCCGTTGCTGCCGGTTCTGGCGGTTCAAGGCCTGTCGGTGCGCCGCAATGCTCAACTTTTGCCGGAACCCAGTGGCCCGCGCCAGGGGCGCGTGGGACGAGGGCCGAGACGGCGTCTTCTGATCGCAGGCGACAGTTCCGCCGCAGGGGTTGGCGCGGGGACGCAGGCACAAGCTCTGTCTGGCTATCTCGTGGCACAGCTGGCCAAGCACTATACGGTTGAATGGCGGCTTGAGGCCACGACCGGACATACAACACAGGACACGATCGATCGACTAAGCGGCTTGACCGGCCAGTTCGATATGGCCATCACTGCGCTCGGCGTTAATGACGTGACACGCGGTGTGACACGCCAAAAGTTCATCGCCCACCAAACCCAATTGCTGGATCTTTTGACCGGTCACCTGCGCGCGCGACGGCTGGTGGTCACGGCCGTGCCGCAGATGAACCTGTTCCCAGCACTGCCGCAGCCGCTGGCCTGGGTACTGGGACGGCAGGCCGCGCGGTTGGATCGCGGTTTGCAGCAGGTTGCGGCCAGCTTTCCGCAGGCACGACATCTGCAACTGGATTTGCCCAACGACCCGGCCCTCGCCGCGCCGGATGGCTACCACCCCAGCCCAAAAACCTATGCCATTTGGGCCGAAGAGGCCGCACGCCTCTTGCGTCAGGCCTGAGCCCGCATCTGCCGGATCATCGGGATCGAATAGACCACCAACGCCGTCCAGATCAGCGGAAACGCGATCATGCGCCCCCGGTCGATCTGCTCACCAAATACGGTGATGGCTGTGATGAAAATCATGGTCGGCGCGATGTATTGCAGGATACCCATGGTCGACAGCCGCACCAGTTTCGCCCCGTTGGCATAAACCAGCAGCGGCACCGCCGTCACAACGCCTGCACAAGCCAGCAGCATAGTGTCGGTTGCCCCCACACCGAAATGCCCGGTGCCCTTCAAACCCAGCCACGTGACGTACATCAGCGCTGGGATTAGCAGGATCACAACTTCAAGCAGAAACCCCTGATTTGGACCAATAGGCAGCGACCGCTTGAAAAACGCGTAGAAACCCCAGCTGATCATCAGACCCAGCGCCGCCCACGGCAGGCTTCCTGCCTCGACCACCAAAACCAGCACCCCTAACGCTGCAATTGCCACTGCTGCCAGTTGGATTTTCGTCAAAGGCTCACGCAACAGAACCGCGCCCAAAGCAATACTGAACAGCGGGTTGATGTAATAACCCAGCGCCGCATCCAAAGCCCGGTCATTGGCAATCGCCCAGACGTAAATCGCCCAGTTCACCGAAATCAGAGCCGCCGTTATGCAAGCCATCCCCAACATCTTTGGGTTCACCAGCGCCGCTTTTAAATCGCGCGTGCGCCCCAAGGCCACCAGCAACAGCCCCGCCACCGGAACCGACCAGATGATGCGGTGCGAAACGACCTCAATCGGCCCCACATGAGACACCGTCTTCATATATAGCGGCAGAAAACCCCACAGGACATAGGCCGTCACGGCCAATGCCAACCCTTTGGGCGTATCTGCATTGTTGGGCGGTACAGGAGTGTCTGCCACGGCGGGTCTCCGACTGATACCGGATCTCTCTACGGCAAATCAGACCGGGTTGGAAACTACGAAAACTGTGAAGCAGGTCATCAGGAAATCTGATACGTCGCGACGCCCACCAGCACACCCCAAGAAAAAAGCCGGGGCGCCGCAGCGCCCCGACAGTTTGGTTATACTTTAACGCGTTCCGATTTCGGGTCGTACATCGGCTTCAGCGACGCCTCGGCTTTGACCTTCACACCGCAGACGTCGATTTCGTAGGTCGAGGCAAGCACATCCGCTGCCTTTTCACCTTCGCACGGTACGTAGCCCAGACCAATGGCAGCACCCAAAGTGTGGCCGTAGTTGCCCGAGCTCAGATAGCCCACATATTCACCATCACGGATGATCGGCTCATTGTGAAACAGCAGCGGCTCGGCATCGGTCAGTTTGAACTGCAACAGACGGTTCTTAGGACCACTTTCCTTGCGCGCAATCACCGCCTCGCGGCCGATGAAATCGCTGCCCTTGTCCACTTTGACCGCAAAGCCGAGCCCCGCATCCACGACGTGGTCTTCGCAGGTGATGTCGTGACCAAAGTGGCGGAAACCTTTCTCGATCCGGCAACTGTCCATCATGTGCATCCCACAGAGTTTCAGCCCCATGTCCTGCCCGGCTTCGTGCAGCGTCTCGAATACATGACCAGCCATATCGGACGAGACATAAACCTCCCACCCAAGCTCACCCACATAAGTCACGCGGTGCACGCGGGCGAGGCCCATACCGATCTCGATTTCCTGCGCAGTGCCGAAAGGATTGGTCGCGTTCGAGAAGTCGTTGGGCGAGACTTTCTCCAACAGCGCGCGTGCGTTCGGGCCCATCACCGCCAGAACCCCTTCGCCAGCGGTCACGTCGGTAAGGACCACATTGAAGTTGCCCACATGGCGCATCATCCAGGTCTGATCGGCCAGACGCGTCGCAGCCGGTGTCACCACCAGATATGAGGTCTCGGTCAGTCGGGTGACGGTCACATCAGATTCGATCCCGCCAGTGCGGTTGAGGAACTGGGTATAGACGATCTTGCCGTTGGGCACCGAATAATCGCCGCCGCCGATATAGTTCATGAACTTCTCGGCATCGGGTCCTTCGACGCGGATCTTGCCGAAAGACGACATGTCGTACATGCCGACATTTTCGCGCACAGCACGGTGTTCGGCCGCCGAGTTTTCGAACCAGTTCTGGCGCTTCCAGCTGTATTGGTATTCGCGCTCCTGCCCTTCATTTGCAAACCAGTTGGCGCGTTCCCAACCGGCGATTTCGCCCATGACAGCACCCTGTTCCAGCAGGTGATGGTGGAACGGTGTGCGGCGCACACCACGTGCGGTCGCCTTTTGCCGATAGGGGAAATGGTCCGCATAGAGCAGACCCAGCGTCTCTTTCGAGCGTTCAAACAGGTATTTCTTGTTGCCTTGGAACGGTTGCATCCGGCCGATGTCCACGTCACCCAAATCAAAGGGCTTCTCACCGCTGTCCATCCATTCGGCCAGCGCCATGCCCGCACCACCGGCGGACTGGATACCGATCGAGTTGAACCCCGCCGCGACCCAGACATTGTCCATCTCGGGTGCCAGACCCAGGTGATAGGCGTCGTCGGGGGTAAAGGACTCGGGGCCGTTGAAGAAGGTGTGAATGCCCGCCTCGGCCAGCATCGGCATCCGGTTACAGGCCGCTTCGAGGATCGGCTCAAAGTGGTCGAAATCTTCGGGTAGTTGGTCGAACTCAAAGGTGTCCGGAATACCACCCATACCCCAGGGTTTGGCATTAGGTTCAAACGCACCCAGAAGGATTTTGCCCGCGTCTTCCTTGTAGTATGCGCACTCATCCGGAACACGCAGAACCGGCAGCTGTGTCAGGCCGTCGATGCCTTCGGTCACAATATAAAAGTGTTCGCACGCATGCAGCGGGACATTCACGCCCGCCATGCGGCCGACCTCGTGACCCCACATCCCGGCGCAGTTCACCACCATGTCGCATTCTATGTGACCCGAGGCGCTGCCATCGTCAGCGACCCAATCTACACCGGTCACCTTGCGGCCCTGCTTGACGATATCGGTGACCTTCACACGTTCCTTTACGATGCCGCCACGCTGACGAGCACCTTTGGCAAGGGCCAGCGCAATGTTCGCCGGATCGCCCTGCCCGTCCAGCGGGAGATACACTGCGCCTTTGACGTCTTCGATGTTTAAATGCGGATACAGCTCGGCCACGCGCTCGTTCGAGATCTCTTCAACCTCAACCCCAAAGGCGCGGGCCATGGCGGCCTGACGATAGATCTCCTCCTTGCGCTCTTCGGTCAGGGCAACGGTAATCGAGCCGCAGCGCTTGAAGCCGGTAGCGACCCCTGTCTCTTCTTCCAAAGAGCCGTAGAGCTCCTGGCTGTACTTCGCCAGCTTGGTCATATTCGCCGTTGCACGGAGCTGTGCGATCAGACCAGCGGCATGCCATGTGGTGCCGCTGGTCAGCTGCTTGCGCTCCAGCAGGACAACGTCGCTCCAGCCCTTTTTGGTCAGGTGATACGCGACCGAGCATCCAATGACGCCGCCGCCGATGATGACCACTCGGGCCTTGCTGGGAAGATCAACCATCCTGAAATCTCCGCTGTGTCAGGTTTTGCGCAAAATGCCACGAAAGATCGACACTAAATGCACCAAAAACGTCACAGTATCAGCGATTTTCACCGATATGTTGCCGCCCGCTTTTCCCGTCGGACAACAAAGGGGGTGACGCCGAAAAAACTTTTGTAAACAGAAGAAAAACCGTTGGGAAACCCGCAGGCTAGACCGATTTCACGGACGCTCATGGTGGTGTTGAGCAACAGGTTATTGGCTTTGGCCAGCCGCATTTCGCGATAAAACCCGTTCGGCGTGGTGCCAAAGTAATTTTTGAATTTCCGCTCCAAAGACCGGTTCGACAGGTGCAGTGATTCGACAATCTGGTGGATCGGCAGCGGGTCTTCGATATTGGCCTGCATCAGTTTGATGCACAGATCCAGCTTGGCGTCGCCGGTTGCGGTCTGCTTGGCCCCGGAAAACGGCTGCATCGAGGCAAAGTCGCGGATATTTTCGTGCAGCATGATGTCGGCCACGGTCATCTTGGCCGGTCCCGAGATATGCCGGCCTATGACGGCTAACGCCACATCCGTCGTCGCCCCCATCCCGGCGCAGGTCACCACCGCGCCCTGTTCTGTCGCGATCGACAGCTTGGCCTCGAACCGGGCGCCGCGTTCGCGCAGGAACGAGGCATTTTCCCAATGCGTTGCCATGTCGTCTGTACCCTGTTCATCAATATAGCGGCTGGCGGCTTCGGCCAGCAAAAACACCTTGGCCCCGCGGAAGGTATAATCCGTCACCACGCGGCCCAGAGACAGGTCCGGGTGATCCGGGTTGGAATTGCCGATCACGAACAGGTAATTCGCCTCGGGTTGGGCCTGCACTGGTTCCGTTTGCACCACCGCATCGCTGCTGCTGGCAATCGGGCCGCCTTTCAGCGAACGATAGGTATAGGTGAACGGAGGGCTCGGACACACACGATTGGCCAGCCGCAGCACCTCGACCAATGAGGCCAGTTCCAGCAGCACGTATCCGGGCGCGACCAGAATATCGAAATGCAGCTGAGCTGAATTGCCCACCGGGTTCCGCATCCTTTGCGCCTCAGACGATTTGGTGACCAGCGGCACGCAGCCGGCTGGCCAGGGTTTCGATGTGATCCGGGCCAACCTCGCAGCAGCCGCCGACAATGGTCGCCCCGTGCGCAACCCATGCCATCGCATGATCGGCATAGGCCTCAGGCCCCAGATCGTGACGTTGCTCCAGCGCGTCTACGGTGGGCGCGTCTTCCAGGAATTTCTGAGTAATGCCGGTGAACCCGTTGGCATAGGCCCCGAACGGTCGACCCAGTTTTGCGATGACGTTCAGAGCTGCGGGAATGGCCTCGGGACGCGAGCAATTGATCAGCACGGCCTCGGGCGAAAACCGATCAACCAATGGCGCGACGTCGGACAGCAGCTCGCCCGAGCGCAGGCGTGAACCATTGTCGTCCATCACTGTCAGCGCCAACCAGACGGGCTTGCCGCCTTCCGCGGCGCCGCGCAAAGCACCTTCGGCTTCCTGAACCGAGGATACGGTTTCGATCAGGAAAAAGTCCACGCGATCCGCCATCAGCTTGGCCAATTCAGCAAACTTCTCGGCCGCCTCGGCCACATCAGGTTTCAGGTCAGGCCGGTACGAGGCCAGAAGCGGCCCAAGCGCCCCTGCAATGCGCCCGCCATTTGATCCCCGCGCCCGTTCGGCCTGTGTCAACGCCGCGTTGATCAGGTCGGCAAGCTGCACCTCCATCCCCTCCCGAACCAACCGAGACCGGTGCACGGCGTAGGTGTTCGTCGTGGCAACGGTGGCACCCCGGCGAAAATACTCGGTATGAACGTCCCCGACCAATTCGGGGTGGTCAATCATCACCCGGGTCGACCACAATGGCGTCGGCTGTTTCCCGCTGCGCTTGACCAGTTCCTGCCCGATTGAGCCATCCAGAAGAGTGATTTTCGCCATTACCCCAGCCTTTTCACGGAATCAGAACAAGTTTGCCCGGGAACGCCTTGGATTGGAAATCCGCCTGCGCCGCCGCAATGTCCTTTAGAGGATAAGTTCTTGAAATCAAGGGTCTGATCCGTCCGGCATTGATCATCTCTACCAACCTCCCGAACACATCAAAAGCTTGATGGGTGCAGCCGTGAATGGTGATGTCGCGTAGATAGATGTCACGCAGATCGGCCTGAACGATTGGCCCCGCAATTGCGCCCGACACGGCGTAATGCCCACCCGGTTTCAATGCCAGGATCAGGCCGGGCCACGCCGGACCACCCACAACGTCGATCACCACATCGAACATATCCGCAGGCAGCGTCGCGTCGCGGACAAAAGTCGCAACCGCGCCCTGCCCTTTGACCGCCGCGACCTTGGCCGCGCTGGTTACGCCCCAGACACTTGCCCCCCGCAGCGCCGCCAGTTGCACGGCGGCCAGACCGACACCACCGGACGCCCCTGTAATCAGAACCTTCTGACCCAAGGTTACACCCGCACGGGTCAGAAGGTTTTCGGCGGTGCCAAAGGCGCAGGGGATGGCGGCAATTTCGACATCCGACAAGGGAGAGGCGGTCACGTCATACAAATCATCCGCCTCAACAAGACAATATTGCGCAAATGCACCATCTATTTCGGAACCCAGAGCAATGAACCCGGTCGGACGCCCCGGCCGCGGGCGGGGCAGGTTGATCGGGCAGGTTACCCGCTGCCCCGGTTTGAACCTGGTTCCCGGCTCGGCTAGTTCGACGACGCCGCACAGGTCCCCGCCCTGAATGCGCGGAAACTGCAGCGCGCCGCCCCAGCCTCCGACCTCGACGTCCTGATCAACGGCATCAGTCGCGCCCGTCACATCAGCGGAATACCAGCCGACACGCGTGTTGATATCGGTGTTGTTCACCCCCGCGGCGAGAACCCGAACCAGCACCTGCCCCGGTCCGGGCTGGGGCAACGGTATATCCTCGCGCCAGTCCAGCGCCTCCGGCCCGCCGTGTTGGGTCAGATAAACGCCAGACATTGTATGGGGGAGTGTCATCTGATGCCGCCTTCAGGTCTGATCGTCCGGATGTGGCGGAACCGGACCCATCGGGATGATGTCATAGCGGGCGTTCAGAGCAGCCATCTTTGCCTCATCTGCGAAATCGGCCTGGCTCATTGCCGCAAGCTCTGCGAGGAAACCGTCAAACCCCGATGGTTGAAAGATCATCAGCATCCGCGCGGGTTTCCCTCCCGCCACGCGGCAGGCATGGGGCACCCCGGGCGGGACATGCATCGTGGTGCCTGCCGTGCACCGGTGCCAGTCGCCATCGACGTAGAAATCCACCTCACCTTCCAGAAAGTAGAAGGTCTCGGCATGGCTGTCGTGGCGATGAAGGCCAAGCGCGAAGCTGGCCTTCAGATTGTCTTCCATGAGCGTATAGGCACCACCTGAGGCCTGACCGGAGACCTTGACGAAGGTATGGTCGTTTTCCCAGTCATAGTTGGGGCCCTCACCGGGCCCCAGTTTGGAGTATCGCTTGCTCATGGCAGCTCCGTCCGGGGTTATGCGCGCAGCCGCTCGTTTGCCGGATCCCAGAGCGGTTGGTCCTCTTGTACCACAGCACGGTATTTCTGGCCGTAGATTTCCACCTCCAGCTCAGTGCCCGGGTTGGCGGCTTCGGTCTTGACCATGCCCAGCGCGATGGACTTTCCAACGCGATAGCCCCAGGCGCCCGAGGTGGTCTCGCCCACGATCTCGCCATTCTGCGAGATGCAGGACATGTAGGGTGCGTCGCAATCACCGGCCTCAACGGTCAGCGTGACAAAGGCTTTCTTAACACCCTGCTGCTTTTCGTTCTGGATCGCAGCCTTGCCGGGGAAGTCCTGCGGCTTGTCCAGTTTGACGAACCGTCCCAGACCACCTTCCAGCAGCGAGTAGTCACTCGACAGATCTCCCTTCCAGGTGCGGTAGCCCTTTTCGATCCGCAGCGCGTTCAGCGCATACATACCGAAGGGTGTCGCACCGGCGTCGAGGATCGCCTCGTAAATCGCGGGCATGTCCTCGTTCAGGGCGTGCACTTCCCAGCCCAGTTCACCGGCGAAGGACACACGGATCAGGAAGGCCGATTTACCAGCTACTATGGCCGCCTGATGGGTCAGCCAGCCGGTGGTCAGGTCCGCATCGGTCAGACCCGACAGGATCTCACGCGATTTCGGGCCGGTCACGATCAGGGTGTCGCGGGTGGTGGTGACGTCCTCGACGGAAACACTGGCGGGCATGACCTTTGTCAGGATATCACGATCATGCCACTGTGCGGTGGCGGCAGTGATCATCATGAACTCATCCTCACCCAGACGGACACAGGACATCTCGGTCAGGATGCGGCCCCGGTCATCAGAGATATAGACGAGGTTGATGCGGCCAACCTTGGGCAGACCACCGGTGATCAGGCCGCGCAGGGCCTCGGCCGCGCCTTCACCTTTGACCATGAAGCGCGAAAAGCCCGGCAGGTCGAGCACGCCGCAATTGTCGCGGACGGCCTCACACTCTTCCTTGATGCGCTGTTCCCACGGGCCGGACCGGCCCCATGTGTGGGTGGCTTCCTCGGAGGTGTTGTCGCCCGGCTTGGCGAACCAGTTGGCGCGTTCCCAACCGTTATACGCGCCCATGACACCGCCCAGTTCTTTGACCTTGGCATGGACCGGCGACAGCTTCTTGTCGCGCGCTGCAGGCCATTCGTGATGCGGGAAATGCATGGCGTATTCGTTGCCGTAGACCTCCATACCTTTCTGGTTGCAGTAATCCTGATCGGTATAGTCGGTGTAGCGGCGCGGATCGACCGCCCACATATCCCATTCAGTGTGGCCATCGACGATCCATTCGGCCAATACCTTGCCTGCGCCACCGCCTTGTGCAATGCCGAAGGTAAAGCTGTGCGCCTCGAACGCGTTTGTCACGCCCGGCATCGGGCCGATCAGCGGCAGACCATCCGGCGCGTAAGGGATCGGGCCATTGATGACGCGTCCAACGCCTGAGGTGGCCATCAGCGGCACCCGCTCCATCGCGTCGGTGATGATGTCTTCGATGCGGTCCAGATCGTCATTCCACAGCTGGAACGAGAAATCCTCGGGCATCGGATCGTTTTCGGTCATCCATTCACCCTTACAGTTGGGCTCGTAGGGGCCGAGGTTGAAGCCGTTCTTTTCCTGACGCAGGTAGTACGAGATATCCACGTCGCGCAGCAGCGGCAGCTTGCCGCCGTTTTCTTTCGACCAAGCCTCGACCTCGGGCACTTCGTCGGTCAGCAGGTATTGGTGGCTCATGACCATCGCGGGCACGGTGCGGCCGCCATATGGCTTGAACATCTCGCCCACGCGCTGCGCGTAGTAGCCGGCGGCATTCACCACATAGTCACAGGCGATGTCGCCTTTTTCGGTGTGAACGGTCCAAGTTCCGTCTTCGTGCTGGGTTACACCTGTGGCCGGGCAGAATCGGATGATCTTCTGCCCCATGTCGCGGGCACCTTTCGCCAGGGCCTGAGTCAGCTGCGCCGGGTCGATATCACCGTCAGTGGGGTCATACAGTACACCTTCAAGGTCATGGGTTTCCAGGAACGGATAGCGTTCCTTGGCCTGTTCCGGGGTCCACATTTCCATCGGAATGCCCTGATACTTGCCCATAGCCATGGCGTGTTCGAATTCCTGCATCCGCTCTTTGCTATGCGCCAGACGGATCGAGCCCGAAACGTGGTAGTTCATTGGGTAGTCAACCTCTTCGGCCAAACCCGAATACAGCTCGGTTGAATAGCGCTGCATGTTCATGATCGCCCAAGAATTCGAAAACGTGGGGACGTTACCCGCCGCGTGCCAGGTCGAGCCGGCTGTCAGTTCGTTCTTTTCCAGCAGAACGCAATCGGTCCAGCCCTTCTTGGCCAGATGATACAGGGACGAACAGCCAACGACGCCGCCGCCGATGATGACCACACGGGCCTTGGTTGGAAAATCGCTCATGTGTTTTGATCCTCTTTTACTGTGCCCGCCGGGGCAGATCGTCTGTGATGTCGTAGTAATCGCCCTTGTCGGCCACAAAGATGTGCCGGGCGAGGCTCAGTCCGGTGGGTTCGCTCAGGGCGCCCATGGAAATGGAAATCGTGTCCTCGTCATTGTGCTGCCAGAACAGGAAGGAACCGCAGGCGCTGCAAAAGCCGCGCCGCGCGGTGTCTGATGCCCGGAACCAACGCAGCGTGTCGCTGGCGGTAAAGCTGAGGTTGTCCTGATGGGTCGAGGTCGAGGCCCAGACATGGCCCGATTGCTTGCGGCATTGGCCGCAATGGCAGGCCGAGGGCGGTGACAGATTGCCGTCGATGGCAAACGAAACAGCGCGGCAAAGGCAGGAACCGGTATGCATGTGATTATCTCCTTGCTGCTGGCGCATGGATGAGCACCTGCCCAACCACACCAAAGTTGAATGCAGGACACGACATGTCAGTACACTGGCGGCGCGATGACCCAGATGGCCACTGCGGGCTCATCATAGGGATTGGCCCATTGATAAGGCTCGTTCTTAATGCGAAAACTGTCCCCCGGACCGACCGAAAATGCACGGCCCCCGATCATCAGATCCAAACGACCCGACACCAAATAGCCGACCTCTTGCGTTGGGCGATTTGCGGGCGTCTGCATCTTCGAGAATGGCTCGAACGTGGAATGCACCATTTCGAAGTCATCGGTCAGATCAGGTGAAAGCAGCTCTTCGATTAGCCCTTCCTCGCCCGAACCCATCGGGCGGCGCAACCCGGCACGCACGACATAACCCTGCTCGTCCACCGGCACCGAGGAATGCGCAAACAGCATCGACATCGGTACACCCAGGCATTCGGCGATCTGGCGCAGGTCCGAGATCGAAGGGTCGGACATGTCCCGCTCAACCTGGCTGAGCCATCCGACCGAGCGGTTCAGACGTTCGGCTATTTCGGTCAGCGTCAGCCCACGCGCCTTGCGAAGGGCGCGGATATCTGCGCCGAGCGTCGCGCTATGGGGGGCCTGAGTGTTCACGTGCCGCTCCGATTCTGGTGAAATTTTTCTCTCCTTTTTCACGATGACCCAGATTCGTGAAATTTCCAAGAGTTTTTTCATTTACACGTGAAAGCGTACCTGTTTATGCCAAGGCCATGTGGATTGCAGTGATCTATCTTTGGGCGATCAACGCCCTGACGCTATTGGCATTTGCGTGGGACAAGGCCCGCGCCCGGCGGCGCAAAGGCAGGGTTCCGGAACGTCGGTTGCTGTGGCTGGCCGCACTGGGCGGCAGCCCTGGTGCGGTTCTGGGCCGCTGGATTTTCAACCACAAAACCCGCAAACGCGGCTTTTCGATGCGGCTTCTTCTTATTGTCGGGATGCAGGTTGTCTGCGGCTTTTTTCTTGTGCAGTTTGCGCAGGCAAATTGATCAGAAAAGTGCTGTTCAAGCCAACGTACTGGGTGAATTTACGGGGTAGCCGATGGATCTTGTATTGCAGTCGACCAAGTACATGCTTTGGCTGAACGGAGCGATGATCGTCGGCGCGACTGGAATCGCCATTGGACACAATTCGCCCGAAGCCATTGCGGTATCCCTGCAGATTGGGCTGGTCATCTTGATCTTGCTGGCCTTTCGTGCCGGTCTCCGCAGAGAAAAGCGTTGGGTTGCCCTGTTATTTGCCGTGTTCTGCACAATTGACCTGTTTGGCGCGATTTCAGGCGGCATTTCGCTGCGGAACGCCATCAACCTCGTTGACGGTATCTTGTCGTTCGTCGCCATTTGCGGTGTCATCATTTGGCTGCGCGAGCGCAGCATCACAGCCTCACAATCAAAGGCCTAACAGGCAAAGACCTGCGCCAGAATGCGAGCCAGTTTGTCGGCATCTTCCTCGTCAAAAGCATCCGGCTGATCGCTATCAATGTCGAACACGGCAATAACTTCGCCCGATGCGTCGCGCACCGGCAGCACCAGTTCGGACCGGGTGGACGACGCGCAGGCGATGTGACCCGGAAACGCATCCACGTCCGGCACCAACTGCACCTCGCCGGTGCGGGCCGCCGCCCCACAGACGCCGCGATCAAAGGGGATGACCAGACAGCCGTGCCCGCCTTGATAGGGGCCGATCTTCAGCAGGCCCGGTTCAGTCACCCGGTAAAACCCGGTCCAGTCAAACCGGTCGTCGGCGTGATGCACCTCGCAGGTGATCGTTGCCATCAGGGCGACCTGATCCGTTTCGCCTGCTGTAAGGGCGGCGATGGTTTTGGCGAGCGTGTCGTAATCAACAGTCATGGTCAGTCTTATTCCGTATGGGGCGGGGGCACTGCCCCATCTTGAGCCAATGACTCAATTCACCCCCGGAATATTTTCAAAAGGATGCAGCGTCAAATTCGTTCGATGGCAACGGCGGTACCTTCTCCTCCGCCGATGCAAATGGCCGCAACACCGCGTTTGAGGTTCCGCTTTTCCAGTGCGTTCAGCAGCGTGACCATGATCCGCGCCCCCGACGCTCCGATCGGGTGGCCCAACGCACAAGCACCGCCATTCACGTTCACCTTATCGCGCGGCAGGCCCATCTCGTGCATGAAAGCCATGGGGACAACGGCGAAGGCTTCGTTGACTTCCCAAAGGTCCACATCATCATGGGACCAGCCGATGGTCGAGAGCAACTTTTGCGCTGCAGGAACCGGAGCCGTCGTGAAAAGGCCAGGTGCCTGCGCATGGCTGGCGTGACCAACGATCCGAGCACGCACCGTCAGGCCCTGCGCCTCGGCAGCGTCGGCCGAGGCCAGCACCAGCGCCGCCGCACCGTCAGAAATCGATGAGGAATTGGCAGCCGTCACCGTGCCGTTCTTGCGGAAGGCGGGTTTCAGCGTCGGGATTTTATCGGGCCGCGCAGATTGTGGTTGCTCGTCTGCGGCAAAGGTAACCTCACCCTTGCGGGTCCGGGTGGTCACAGGTGCAATCTCACCTTCAAACGCACCGCTTTCCTGCGCGGACAGGGCGTTGGACAGCGATTGCAGCGCGTACTCGTCCTGTGCCTCACGGGTGAATTGGAAAGATTCAGCACAGTCCTCGGCGAAGGTGCCCATCAGGCGGCCCTTGTCATAGGCGTCCTCGAGCCCGTCCAGAAACATGTGATCGACCACCTGACCATGCCCGATCCGCGCACCACCGCGCATCTTTGGCAACAAGTAGGGGGCGTTGGTCATGCTTTCCATCCCGCCTGCGATCATTGTATCCGCGTGACCCAGAGCGATCTGGTCAAAGGCCATCATGGCAGCTTTCATCCCCGATCCGCACATCTTGTTCAGCGTCGTCGCGGGCACCTCTTCACCCAGACCCGCCGCGAATCCGGCCTGGCGCGCTGGCGCCTGACCCTGACCGGCGGGCAGAACGCAGCCCATCAACACCTCATCCACCGTATCAGCACCCGCCCCTTGCAGCGCGGCTCGGATGGCGGTTCCGCCCAGCTCGGCGGCGGGCACACCGTCGAACATTCCCTGAAACCCTCCCATGGGTGTGCGCGCGGCCCCGGCGATAACAACCTGTTTCATCGGCGTGTTCCTCCTGTTTTTCCATCCGATGGATACCGAATGGTAAGATTTGCCGTCTAGCGTATTTCTACCAGCGATTTTCAGATAAAAGGACCGTCGCGCATGGCCCTGACCAGCACAACAACCGACGAAACCCAGATTATCAAAGTACATTCAGACCGAATTGATGCGGCCATGGCTATCCAGTTCAAGGAAGACATGCGCAACGAGGCCGAAGGCGGCACCACACGGGTGGTGCTGGACCTAAGCAGCGTTGAGTTCATCGATTCAAGCGGGCTGGGCGCCATTGTCGCCTCGATGAAGCAGCTGGGCAACGACCGCAGGCTGGATCTGGCCGGGCTGCATCCCTTTGTCGAAAAGGTGTTTCGACTGACCCGGATGGACACGGTCTTCAAACTTTACCCGACGCTGGATGACGCCTTGTCGGCCACCGCCAGCTGACCCTCCTGACCATCTGAATAGGCCCAATGCCCATGTGTAACGGCAAGTGTTTGGATCTGAGCTTTGCAGCGACCGAGTCTGAGGCCAGCGCCGGTATTGCGCAGCTCAGCAGATGCCTTGCGACACAGGGGTTGCCGCAGCAAAAGGCGGGTGACGTGAAGATTGCTCTGGCCGAAGCGATCAACAATGTTGTGGAACACGCCTATGCCGATGTGACGCCCGCAAAGGTCAAGGTGCGATGCCGCCTGCATCGGAACTGGCTCGA
Source organism: Ruegeria sp. BF7 (assembly GCF_056538605.1). Classification (NCBI taxonomy): domain Bacteria; kingdom Pseudomonadati; phylum Pseudomonadota; class Alphaproteobacteria; order Rhodobacterales; family Roseobacteraceae; genus Ruegeria; species Ruegeria sp. BF7. The sequence continues at coordinate 32,646 of NZ_JBQFTM010000010.1, forward strand.
TATCGTGATCTCCGACACCGGCAACCCCCTGCCCGGGTTTCGGGTACCAGACGGGGTTCCGGCACCGTTGGGATCAACCGTCGATGAACTGCCCGAAGGAGGGTTCGGTTGGTACCTGATCCACGAATTGACCAGCGATATCCGATATGTACGCTCCGATGGCTGCAACCGGCTATCGCTGCGGTTTGACTTTCCCGATCCCGCCTGACGGCAAGAAAACGTCACAATAAGGCCCAGATCGAACCATTGTAGCGCCGCAAACAACGGGCAAAAAGATACCTGTAGCTCAGATAGCTTCCCTCGGCGTCAAGTGTCACAGCCCCCACCCAGTGAACGGCGCCGAGGAACTTCTCCCCCATGTGACTGGACAACCTCTGACCGCGCGATATCTTCGGCGCGTTCAAAGCGGGGAAACGCACCATGCGGGATTTTCACACTCCGGGCCGGTCCGAAGTTCTGGCGACCGAAGGAATGTGCGCCACGTCGCACCCTCTGGCCGCGAAAGTGGCCGTGGATGTTCTTGCACAGGGCGGAAACGCGATGGATGCGGCCATTGCCGGAGCGGTCCTGCTGGGCATTTGCGAACCTCAAATGACCGGGTTGGGGGGCGACTGTTTTGTCCTATACAACCGGGCCGGAGAGGATGATGTTCGCGCCCTGAACGGTTCAGGCCGTGCGCCTACCGCAACCGATGCAGAGAAACTGCGAGCGCAAGGATTGACTGCGGTACCCCTGAATACCCCGGACGCTGTAACCATCCCCGGCGCTGTAGATGCGTTCTGCCACTTGGCGGAAACTGAGGGCAAGCTGGGGCTGGATGTCATCCTGCAACCCGCCATTCACTATGCCGAGACAGGTGTGCCGGTTGCGCCAAGGGTTGCTTTTGACTGGGCGGTCGGGGCGGCCACCCTGCAAGGGGCGGCGCGGGCGCATTATCTGATCGATGACAAGGCACCAGGGATTGGGCAGGTTTTCCAATCCCCCGGTCAGGCCGAGGTCCTGCGCCGGATTGCCCGGAACGGGCGGGACGCATTTTATTCCGGCGACATTGCCGAGGATATGCTCGCCGTGCTGGCCCAACGGGGTGGTACCCATACGGTTGAGGATTTTCTTGCCAATGCCTGTACCGAAACCCAACCTGTCAGCGGCTTGTATAACGGGCTGGAACTGGTCGAGCACCCGCCCAATGGTCAGGGCGCCACTGCAATTTTGCTGCTGAACATACTCAAGAATTTCGACCTCGCCAGCCTCGACCCATTCGGGGCCGAACGTCTGCATATCGAAGCTGAAGCCTCAAAACTGGCCTATGACGCCCGCAACCGGTTTATTGCCGATCCCGATCACACAATGCACGCGGATCGATTTCTGGATCAGGACGTAGCCGATAGGCTGGCCGCGCTGATCGACCCAAAGCGCGCAATGCCTGCTGCGGCCCCGCTGACCGAAGCCATTCACAAAGACACCGTCTATATCACAGTGGTGGACCGAGACAGGATGGCGGTCTCGTTGATCTATTCCATCTTCCACAGCTTCGGCTCGGGGATCGCATCCGAAAAATATGGCATTCTGCTGCAAAACCGCGGGGCTGGCTTTACACTGCAAGCAGGTCACCCCAATGAGTTGAGCGGCGGCAAACGCCCTATGCACACCATCATTCCCGGGATTCTGAAACAAAATGGCCGGATTCTGATGCCGTTTGGAGTGATGGGCGGCGCCTACCAGCCCACCGGTCACGCCCGGTTCATGTCAAACCTGACCGACCACGAACTGGCCATGCAAACCAGCATCGATGCGCCGCGTGCTTTTGCGCACAACGGTGTGTTGAAGCTGGAACGCGATATTTCGCCCAAAGTGGCTCAACAATTGTGTGAATTGGGCCACACTGTTGAGGTACCGGAAACGCCGCTGGGCGGAGCACAAGCCATTCGAATCTGTGAAAATGGTGTTCTGATGGGCGCAAGTGACCCGCGGAAAGACGGTTGCGCGCTCGGGTATTGACCGGCGAACGCGCTGCCAAAGGGCCTCAGTTCAGATGGAAATGAAGCGGATAGGACCCGTTTTCGAACGGACCGAACATGTCGGGGATATCCGGGTGCTCAACCGGTTCGCCGGACTGGTCCGCAACCAGATTTTGTTCTGAAACATAAGCAACATAGAAGGATTGGTCGTTTTCCGCCAACAGGTGATAAAACGGCTGATCCTTGATTGGGCGGCTGTCTTCGGGAATGGCCTGATACCACTCTTCGGTATTCGAAAACTCTGCATCCACGTCAAAAATCACCCCGCGGAAGGGATGTTTCTTGTGACGGACCACCTGACCCAGGCGGTACTTGGCATGTGTCTTCAGCATTGTTTCTGCCCCCATTGAACTTACTACCTGTTTCCGGGCTGAAAAGCCAATCATTGATCCGAAATCAAAGGAAACAGTCTGTGAACCACTTGCTGACAGTGCGCTAAATTGCGGCCCGATTCTTTCTGTTGGCCGACGGGGATCATGACCACAATATTTCTGTCCGCAGGCGCATTACATCTAATTCGAGCTAACGTTCCGCAACGATTGTGATTTCCTAAAAGTTCAATCTGCGCTAGAATAAAAGAAAAAGGCACGAGGCACATGAGCAGAATTCTTATCGTACTCTTCGGGGTGCTGTTTCTGGCATCCTGTGGGGGTGGCTCTAAACAGCCGCCCAGCAAACTGAATGACGCGTGCAGCATTGCGCGCGAACGGCCCGAATTCATGAAGGCCTTCAAAAGCACCGAACGGAAATGGGGCGTCCCGGTCCATGTACAGATGGCGACGATCTATCAGGAAAGCCGCTATAAGCACGATGCCCGCACACCGCACCAATACGTTCTGGGTGTGATCCCAATGGGTCGCCAAAGCAGCGCCTATGGATTCAGCCAGGCACTGGACGGAACCTGGGAGCAATACCAAAAAGAAACTGGGAAACGCCGTGCCAAGCGGGATCGCATCCGCGATGCGTCGGATTTCATCGGCTGGTACATGAACAAAAGCTACGAGCGGAACGGCATTCACCCCAGCGACACGCGCAACCAGTACCTTGCTTATCACGAGGGCCATACCGGTTACGCCCGCGGCAGCCATTACAGCAAGACCTGGCTGTTGAACGTCGCCAATGACGTGGATGCGCGCGCCAAGCTTTATCAGGCGCAACTGTCCGGTTGCCGTTATTGACAGGCTAGCGGGTCAGCGATTGCCTGACCCGCTTCTTTTCGATTTCGAGAACAGATCGCGGCTCAGGCTTTTGCCCGTATCCAGTTGCCCCAGCAGAACGGTTGTCTGGGTGCCTGCGTTGTCATGTATGACCCATTTGCGCAGCTCGATCGGATTATCTGTGAACATAAGTTCGATTCGACCGGACTCGGGGTTTTTCGGGTCCTGAGCGGTCACGACTGTGGCCGTGCCGTCGAAATCATGAGCCACGACCATATTTGCCTGACCCAGATTCACGTTCCGCGCCAGAACCAGTGACAAAGGCGTGCGCTTCAGCGGGTATTGCTCGGGCGGCTGGTTCGACTTCGGGTCAAAAATCTGCACCGTACCCGTGTTGGCCAGAACAACCGCGCTGTTAGGCGGATCATATTCGAACCGCATCTTGCCGGGCCGCTGCAACCACAGCTTGCCGGTGCTCAGCGAGCCATCGTCGTTGACCTGTGTGAATGTGGTCTGAACAGTTTTCAGGCCGTTCAGATAGTTGGAAATCTGCGACAGCGGCAGTTTATCGGCCGCCCAGGCGGCAGGTGCGGCCAGGGTAAGGGCAAGGGTAAGGGCAAAAGCGATCTGTTTCATGCGTCACAGATATGCGCTCTGCCCTTGTTATTAAATATCCTACTGCTCGGGGACGAGGATTTCCCGCTTACCGACGTGATTTGCCGCCGAAACAACGCCTTCGTCTTCCATCTGCTCAACCAAACGCGCGGCCTTATTGTAGCCGATGGCAAGTTTCCGCTGGATGTATGAGGTCGAGCATTTGCGATCCTTGATCACAATCGCCACCGCTTGATCATAGAGCGCATCCTCACCATTGGTGTTGCCACCAGTGTTTAGCCCCAGAACCGCGTCGATATTGTCGGCCTTTTCTTCGGCCGGGCCATCGACGACACCACTCATGTAATCCGGCGGACCGAACTGTTTCAGGTGGTTGACGATTTCTTCGACCTCTTCATCCGACACAAACGGCCCGTGGCAACGGGTAATCTTGGCACCGCCTGCCATATACAGCATATCACCTTGCCCCAGCAGTTGCTCGGCACCCATTTCTCCCAGAATAGTGCGGCTGTCGACTTTCGAGGTCACCTGGAACGAAATCCGGGTCGGGAAGTTCGCCTTGATCGTACCGGTGATCACATCGACCGAGGGGCGCTGCGTGGCCATGATCAGGTGAATGCCCGAAGCCCGCGCCATCTGCGCCAGACGCTGAATGCAGGCTTCGATTTCTTTGCCCGCGACCATCATCAGGTCGGCCATCTCATCGACGATGACAACGATGTACGGCATCGCCTCGGGGGCGAATTCCTCGGTCTCGAACACCGGCTCGCCGGTTTCATCGTCAAATCCGGTCTGGACCGTGCGGCTGAACATCTCGCCCTTGGAGAGCGCATCCTTAACGCGGCCGTTGTAGCCGGCGATGTTGCGGACGCCCATCTTGGACATCTTGCGATAGCGGTCCTCCATCTCGCCCACGACCCATTTCAGGGCCACAACCGCCTTTTTCGGGTCAGTCACAACGGGCGACAGCAGATGCGGGATGCCATCATAGACAGACAGTTCCAACATCTTTGGGTCGATCATGATCAGTCGGCATTCGTCCGGTGTCAGCTTGTACAACAGCGACAGGATCATCGTGTTGATCGCCACCGACTTACCGGAACCGGTGGTCCCCGCGATCAGAAGGTGAGGCATCTTGGCCAGGTTCGCCACAACGGATTCGCCGCCGATATCCTTACCCAGCGCCAGAGGCAGCGCGTGGTTTCCGTCGCCAAAGTCACGGCTGGCGAGGATCTCGCGCAGAACCACCATTTCACGGTTCTCATTCGGCAATTCGATCCCAATCACGGACCGCCCGGGCAGGGTCGAAACCCGCGCCGACAGGGCAGACATCGACCGGGCGATATCGTCGGCCAGACCGATCACACGGCTGGCTTTCAGACCCGGGGCTGGTTCCAGTTCGTACATGGTAACGACCGGGCCCGGGCGTACGCTGACGATCTCCCCCTTTACGCCGTAATCATCCAGAACGTTTTCCAGCATCCGCGCGTTTTCTTCCAATGCCTCATCACTGAGGTGATGGCGCTGAATGCTGGCCGGGTTTGACAAAAGACCCAACGGTGGCAGTTCGAAATCGGAATGCCTGTCCTCAAAAGACAGCGCAGGCTGCGCCTCGGCCCGTGCGCGGCGCGACGGCGGCGGGGTGCGGCGTACGGGTTGCGCCACCACCGGCTTGCGCGGCTCTGCCACCGGGATTTTCATAGCCGGGCGCGGCTGCGGTGCGGATTCGGGAGCATCTTCGAACACGGCCTCGTCTTCAAAATCCTGCTCGGGCGCGAAATCCTCATGCAGCGGTTCCTGCTGCCATTCGGGCACGGGGTCGGCTGTCAGCATCGGCTCGGGAGGCAGACCGGCCAACGTTATCGGCGGTTCAGGTGGCAATTCTTCCCCGCCTCGGGTGTTCAGGATCAACGGGTCCGGACCACGGCCCCGCCCCTTGGTCAGCGGCAGGTTCGGATCATGCTCGGGTGCCATCTCGCCAGCGGCGACTTTGCGGTTACGCACGGCGGCGGAGATTTTCGATCGAATTCGATCCTCGCCCGGCATCTCGTCAAAGCCCACAACGGGCTCGGGATCGACCAGCTCAGGTTCAGGCATCGGATCGGGGCGGCGGATCAGGCTGGGCATCCGCGCCAACAGGCCCAGCTTGGCAGGCTCGGGCTCATCAAATTCAGGTTCTTCGAAGATCGGATCGGCATAGGCCGATTCATCATCAAACACCGCTTCGGCGGCCTCAGTGCGGGCAACCTTGCGTTCCTCCCACTGGGCGCGCCGATCGCGGGCAGCGTGCGCTGTGGCCGTGGCCCCACGGCCCAGCAGGTTCATCAGCATGTCGTAAGACATCACCAAACCCAGCAGGAAGCCGCGGAATCCTTTGCGTACATCTGCCCTGGTGAAACCCAGAACAAAAACACCCAACGCCAGCATCCCGGCGGCCATCGCCAGCGACATTAGCTTGACCATGAAATGCGAGGAGATCGGCAGCAAAGTCAGCAACGCCCCCATTACGGTATCACCAAACAGGCCACCCAGACCAAAACTATGGGTCGCGCGCCAGGCCTCACCCGGCACCAGCGTTGCAGCGTAAACCGAAACAATGGCAATCCAGATCGGAGCGAAGATCAGACGTGCGACCGCACGTTCTTCACCGAAATGCCCGGCAAAACGCACGCCCCAACCGATCAGCACCAGCGCGATGCTCCAGCTGCCCCAGCCGACAATCATGAACAACGGTGCAGCGATCGAGGCCCCAATCCGACCCAACCAGTTCTGCACCGGCGCATCGGTCGACACCATCCAGTTCGGATCATCCGGCGTGTAGGACCAGATCATCGCTGCGGCACCAAGCCCCAACAGGATCAGGGCGATCCCAATCAACTCCTTGCTGCGCCGCTCAATCGCGGCCTGAGTCGTGCTGTCCAACAATGGATCGCGGTTGCGCGCGTTCAATGATGCCATTTTGCCCTCGTACCTCACGAATAGATGCAGTCGCGGAGCTTGATCAGCCCTTGCTGCAACTCTGTTTTTGGGGCCACCAAAGCGACCCGGATAAATTGCTCGCCCGGGTTTTGCCCCGGATCACCTTGAGAAAGATATGCGCCCGGCAGCACCCGGACACCGGTCTGCTGCCACAGCTTCAATGCAGTTTCTTCACCGTTTTCGACCGGAAGCCACAGGAAGAACCCGGCCTCGGGCGGCATATACCCCTGAATGCCCGCGAACACCTGATCGGCAATCGCGTATTTTTCCTGATACAGCGCGCGGTTTTCAGCGACATGCTCTTCGTCCGCCCAGACCCGAGCTGCAGCGGCCTGCAACGGCAACGGCAGCGGTGCCCCCGCATAATTGCGCAACTGCTTGACCTGTTTAATCGACTCCGGGCCGCCAGCGATCAGACCTGATCGCAATCCGGCCAGATTCGAACGTTTCGACAGCGAATTAAACAACGTAACCCGCTCGGGGTCGGCACCCAGTTCCTGCGCCACAGTCAGCGCGCCCGTGGGCGCCTCATTGCGGTAAATCTCGGAATAACATTCGTCGGCGAAAATGCGGAAATCGTATTTCTCTGCCAGTTGGATCAGCTCAACCCAATAGTCACGCGAAGCCACAGCCCCCTGCGGGTTTGCAGGCGAACAGATATAGGCCGCGACAGTTCGGTTCAGAACATCCTCGGGCAGTCCCGCATAGTCTGGCAGATGGTCCGTGGCTGCTGTGGCGGGCACAAAAACCGGCTCGGCCCGGACCGAGATCGAAGCGACCATATAGACCTGGTAAAACGGGTTTGGGCACAGGACTACCGGTTTTTGGCCGTTTTTTTCCTCGGGGCACAGCGCCATAGCGGCGTTATACAGGCCCTCGCGCGTACCGTTCAGGGCCATCACGTTGGTGTCTGGGTCCATCTGCACGCCATAACGGCGGCTGATCCAGTCGGTGATTGCACCCCGCAGCTCGGGCGAGCCTTCATTCGGCGGATAGCCCTGAAAACCGGCGGCGTTTTCCATGATCACATCCGTCACCCAAGCCGGAAAGTCATGCATCGGCGCGCCGATGGTCATGTGAATCACCTCTCCGCCCGGCTGGTGGTGGTCCAACAGGGTGCGCAGACGCGGGAATGCGTATTCCGGTAGGTTCGAAAACCGCTCGGGGAAATTCATAACTGCTGCCTCAATATCGGGATCATTTTTGCCCCGTTTTTTTGGCAGATTACAGGCCACACCCCGCTTCGTCCAGACAAAGAGGCGCCGAATCAGGGGATTGTGGCATTCAGGCCAAAGCGGCCTCGGCTGCGGATCCAAGCCTTAACAACGCCTCTTCCGAGCCCGGATAGCCCATCATCATCACCCCGCAGCCGGGCGTTCCGGTGGGCAATGTCAGCGCGGCCAGACCCATCAGATTGCCAATCCGGGTGTTGCGCAGGGCCAGCAGGTTTTCGGCGACATAGTAGTCATGGTCGGTCATCAGCCGGTCCAGATTCGGCGGAAGGATGGGAGCGGTCGGGGCCAGAACCGCGTCAAACCCTGCGGTGGCCGCGTCCCACGCGGCGCGGCTAGCCTTCAGCTTGGACCAGGCGGCGATATAGTCGGGGCCAGAGGCGTTTTTTCCAGCGCGGAAGCGTTCCAGAATCTCCGGGTACATCGCCTCCGGGTTGGCCTCGATCACATCGCGCCACAGGCCATAGGCTTCGGTTGTATAGAGAATGCCAGACAACCCCATCGCCTCGTTCAACTCGGGCACTTCAAGGGGAACAATCTCGGCCCCGGCTTCCCGCAGACGGTCCAGCACGTCCTCGAAGGCCTTGCGCGGTGCGTCCCGCAGATCGTCTTTGGCAACGTTCTGCAGGTCCGCAAATCGGCACCCCTTCAGGTTGGCGCCACGCAGATCAGCCGGGGAACTGCCTTCCAGCAAGGCCAGCAGATGTGCCGCATCCTCGACCGACCGGGCCAGCGGGCCAGCGGTATCGAAGCGCAGGCACAAGGGTACCACCCCTTCCAGACTGACCCGCCCGGTGGTGGTTTTCAGCCCGACCAGATTGTTCCACGCCGCCGGAATGCGCACCGAGCCGCCCGTATCCGAACCGATTCCACCGGCCGCCAAACCCCAGGCCACCGACGCTGCCGCCCCCGAGGATGAGCCGCCGGACACAGCGTCTTCATCATCAATGCACGGCGGGGTTCCTGTGATCGGGTTCAGGCCCAGCCCAGAAAAGGCCAACTCACTCATATGGGTTTTGCCCAGGCAAACGGCGCCCAACGCAGTGGCGTTGCGCAAGACGACCGCGTCCGCTTCGGGCACGCGGCCTTTCAACAGCGCCGATCCGGCCTCGGTCCCGGTTCCGGCCGTATCGAACAGGTCTTTCCAGCTGATTGGCACCCCATCCAGCAGTGACCGGCGCAGGCCCAGCTTGGCGCGTTCTTGCGCCGCCTTGGCCTCGGCGCGGGCACGGTCGTGGGTAACGCGGGCATAGATCCGCTCGCGGTGATGATGCGCGTCGATGGCAGACAGATAGGTTTCAGTCAGCTCAACCGGATCGATCCGCCCCATGCCGATGCCCCGGCCCAGATCACACGCCGTCATGGTCAGCCAGTCCTGCATCCCTGCCCCCTTTGGAAAATCGTGTTCATCGGACGGTAGCGACAGGACCGCACATGGACAATCCCGAAAGGCCGCGCATATTGCGGGGCATGGAACAGAAGACCGAAATCCTGATCGTTGGCGGCGGCCTCAATGGCCCGGCCCTGGCACTGGCACTGGCGCAGACGGGACATTCCGTCACCGTAATTGACGCACTGGCTGAGAAAGTGCGCAAGAACGCAGCCTTTGACGGGCGCGCCTATGCGCTGGCGCTGGCGTCTCAGCGCCTGTTGGACGCGATCGGGGTATGGGACCACGTGGCCGAACACGCCCAGCCGATGTTGGAGATCAAGGTCACCGACGGGCACGCGGGCACAGGACCGTCGCCCTATTTCATGCATTTCGACCATGCCGAGATCGAAGAAGGTCCGATGGGTTACATGGTCGAGGATCGCCACCTGCGCCGCGCTTTTCTGGACGCCATGGCCAGGGAAAAGGGCATCACCCAGATCAGCGGCCGGATGGTCATAGCGCAAGAGGTCGACGCGCCCGGCGTAACCCTGACACTGGACGATGACAGTACTGTTACTGGCCGCCTGCTGGTCGGCTGCGACGGGCGCCGTAGCGGTACCGCCTCGCGCGCCGGCATAAAGCGCAGCGGGTGGGACTACGGCCAGACCGCACTGGTCTGCGCCATCGAACACGACCTGCCCCATCACGGTATCGCACACCAGTTCTTTATGCCCCCCGGCCCGCTGGCCATCTTACCGTTGACCGGCAACCGCAGCTCGATCGTCTGGAGCGAACGGACTGAAACCGCACAGCGCATCGACGCCCTGCCCGAGGCCGAATATCTGCAGGTTCTGCGCCCACGGTTCGGAGATTTTCTAGGAGATATACGCCTGCAGGGAGACAGGTTCACCTACCCGCTCAACCTGACCATCGCCAATTCATTCATTGGCGACCGCTTAGCTCTGGTCGGAGACGCGGCACACGGCATGCATCCTATCGCCGGTCAGGGTCTGAACGCCGGGCTCCGCGACGTAGGCGCGCTGGCCGAGGTGCTGACGCTGGCGGGGCGGCGCGGTGAGGATATCGGCTCGGTCCAGGTTCTGGAACGCTATCAGGAATGGCGCCGCTTCGACACGGCCGCGCTGGCCATGGCGACGGATGTGTTCAACAAGCTGTTCTCCAACGACAACCCGCTGCTGCGTGCTGGGCGCGATATCGGGATGGGGATCGTCGGCTCTCTGCCCGGATTGCGTCGCGGCTTCGTGCGCGAGGCCGCCGGACTGACCGGAGACCTGCCGAAACTGCTGCAAGGTCGCTCAATTTAGTCGAGCGTACGCGCCTCGTCGACCAGCATCACCGGAATCCCATTTCGTATCGGAAAGGCCAGATTGGCGGCCTTCGAGATCAGCTCTTGCTTTTCAGCGTCGTATTGCAGCGTGGTATGGGTCTGCGGGCAGATCAGCGCCTCAAGCATGTGGCGGTCAAAGGGGTGTTCGGGGTCGGTCATTGCAGTTTTTCCTCGTTCGTTCCGCCGCGCATGGCGAATTCTATCAATGTCACCAAAGTCTCGCGCCGGGTGCGCAGGCACGGGGCCTCAAGCAGTGCCTGTTTCTCTTCGGGATCGAAATCCAGCAGCATCGACAATGAATTCACCAGCAGCTCATCATCGGCGTCTTTCAACGTATCCCAATCCGTCGACAGCTGACGCGAGGCAAAGAAACGTTCCAGCAGGCAAAGAAACTGCGAACGATCAAAGCCTTCGTCCAGCTCGGCCTTGCCCAGATCGCGGTCAAACCCGCCCCATGACACGGCGCAGCGCCGATAGGGCGTAAAGGCGTCCAACTCTGACGTGATGCGAAACCTGGAAATACCGGTCAGCGTGATCAGATAACGGCCATCCTCGGTTTCTGAAAACTGCGTCACCCGCCCGGCGCAGCCGATCCGGTGCAGTTTGTCTTCATTGCTCTGACAGGGGTTCGGCTGCACCATGCCAATCAGACGTTCCTGCGTTTTCAGCGCATCGTCCAACATTTGCAGATAGCGCGGCTCGAATATATGCAGCGGCAGGCGAGAACGGGGCAGCAACAGCGCCCCGGGCAATGGAAAAACGGATACCGTTTCCGGCAGATCAGCGGGATGCATCATGTATCCGAGTGTAGCCCTGATCCCGAATTAGGCAAATATCATCGAGCTGAGCTTGCGGCGACCGTTCAGAACAATCGGATCATTGGGCTTGAGCGCGTCGAAAACGGTAAACAGTTGCGCTTTGGCGGCGCCGTCATTCCATTCACGGTCGCGTCGGAACAGTTCCAACAGCTGCGCAACAGCCTCTTCCACATCGCCATTGGCGTGCAGTGCCTGCGCCAGATCGAACCGTGCCTGATGGTTGTCGGGCTCTGCCTCAACCGTAGTGGTCAACTCGGCCACGGGGCCGGCATCTGCGGCCTGCTTGGCCAGCTCCAATTGCGCGTGGGCGGCTTCCAACTCGGCTGCGGTGGAAATCTCGGCTGGTGCACCGTTCAGGATTGCCTCGGCCTGTTCCAGATCACCGGCCGCGATATGCGCACGCACCAGCCCGCCATAGGCTGTGGCATTGTTCGGATCTTCGCCCAAAATGGCAGCAAAAGTCTGAGCCGCGTCAGTGGCCGCGCCTTCTGCCAGCATTTCTTCGGCGGCCTGAATGGCGTCGTCCAGTTGCCCGCCGGGGCTTTCACCGCCCGCGGCCTCGATCACACGGTCGACAAACGCCTTGATCTCGGACCCCGGCACTGCACCCTGAAACCCGTCTACGGGCTGGCCCTTGAAGAACGCGTACACGGTCGGGATCGACTGGATGCGCAGTTGCGCGGCGATCGTCTGCGCCTCGTCCACGTTGATCTTGACCATCTTCACCGCACCCTTGGCCGCGGTCACGGCCTCTTCCAGCAGCGGCCCGAGCGTCTTGCAGGGGCCACACCAGGGCGCCCAAAAATCGACGATGACCGGAGTAACCTGAGAGGTTTCGACCACGTCGGCCATGAACGTGGCCTCGGTTCCGTCCTTGATCAGATCAGTTGCCTCGGGGCTGGCAGCAGCGTTCAGAAGGTCCATGGCATTCACTCTCCGGTTCGAACTCGCGCCCTATATGCAACCGCTTGTTGCAGAAACCAAGGGCCGAGTTACGCAATTACAGGTCAAAACTGGCAAAAACAGGGGCGTGGTCGCTGGGCTTCTCCCACCCACGTGCGTCGCGCAGGATACGGCTGGAATGCCCCGCGTTCGAGATATCGGGCGTGGCCCAGACATGATCCAGCCGCCGCCCCTTGTCGGCCGCGTCCCAATCACGCGCACGATAAGACCACCAGCTATAGAGCTGCCCCTCGGGAATATCCTGGCGGGTGATATCAACCCAGCCGCCCGCATCCTGGGTTTCGGCCAGCGATTCGACTTCGATCGGTGTGTGCGAAACGACCTTGAGCAGTTGTTTGTGCGACCAGACGTCATCCTCACGCGGGGCGATGTTCAGATCGCCGACCAGAATGGATTTTTTCGGCTTTTCCGCATGGAACCAGTCGCGCATATCGGTCAGGTAATCGAGTTTTTGACCGAATTTCTCGTTCTTCTCGCGATCCGGCACATCGCCGCCCGCCGGAACATAGAAATTGTGGATCGTTACACCATTCTCCAACCGCCCTGCGATGTGGCGGGCATGACCGAGACCAGCAAAATCCTTGTCGCCCACCTCCTCCATCGGCAGGCGCGACAGGATGGCGACGCCATTATAACCCTTTTGCCCGCGCGCGATCATGTGGGTGTAGCCTAGCTCCGCAAACCCCTCCGTGGGGATCTTTTCGACCGGAGACTTGCATTCCTGCAGACACAGAACATCCGGCGCCTCTTCCTGCAGCAATTTCAGCACGATGGGCTCGCGCAGGCGGACCGAGTTGATGTTCCAGGTGGCAAGGGTAAAGGGCATGGGGGATTCCTCTGTCGCGGTTGGCGCAGACTAGCGTGGCGTTTCGCCCGGCACCATGGGAAATGACAGAGACAATCATGTTTTGAAACTCGCGCCAAGGCGAGCGCTCTGAACGCAATTTTTCCTTCATGAAGCGTGGATGAATTTACCTTTATGTATTAACGCCCGCATAGAAATCGAAGTCTCCACCCCCAACATCTATGGAAAGAAAATGGAGGAGATCATGACCAGACTTAAGACACTTGGCGCCGCCGCACTTGCCAGCACCTTTGCTTTTGCCACCCTTGCGGCCGCCGAAAACGCACCCGACCTGCGCGGAATCTGGAATGGCACCCACACAGTTGCCGCCCTGCCCAACGAACACAGCGACGGGGCACCGCGTTTCAACCAGTCCGAATGGGTTCTGGAGATAAAAGAACAACAGAACAATGCATTCTGGGGTACCAGCAAATGGAGCCGCATCGGTTCTGATCGTTGGAACGAAGGTCAGGTAACCGGAACAATCAGCCGCGATGGCTCAGGTACGATTTCCATGGTCGAAAGTCGCATTGGCGAAGACCGCAAAGTGAACGGTCTTATTGATGCCACCTTTGAAGATGGCAAAATCTATGCCGATTTCCGCAGTCTCCGCAGTGGCATGACCTACGGCACTATCCTGGAGAAAGAAGGAACCAGTTAACCCATTCCCCGAGGTGGCAGATTCGCTTTCTCTTCAACCAATATAAAGAAAAAAGCCGGGCCATCAGGCCCGGCAGTCCAACAGGGAGGTGCATGTCATAACCCGGACATGCGCGGGTTGGGAGCAATCTAATTACACATCCAGAGTATCACTTTGATCCACGTCAATCCACAACCAGTTAAGAGACGAGCCTATATCCACCCGATTCTGTGACCAAAAGGCGCGCATTGGACGGATCGGGCTCAATCTTCTGGCGCAGGCGATAGATGTGCGTTTCAAGTGTGTGGGTGGTGACCCCGGCGTTATAGCCCCAGACCTCGTGCAACAGCACGTCTCGGGCAACGACGCCATCGGTCGAGCGGTACAGAAACTTGAGAATGTTGGTTTCTTTCTCGGTCAGCCGGATTTTGCGATCGTCTTCGGTGATCAGCATCTTCATCGCAGGCTTGAACGTGTAGGGACCCAGAACAAACACCGCGTCCTCGGACTGTTCATGCTGGCGCAGTTGCGCCCGGATACGGGCCAGCAGGACCGGAAACTTGAATGGCTTGGAAACATAGTCGTTGGCACCCGCATCCAGACCCAGAATGGTATCCGCGTCGCTGTCATGGCCGGTCAGCATCAGGATTGGGCTTTTGACGCCTTGCTTGCGCATCAGGCGGCACAACTCGCGCCCGTCAGTATCCGGCAGGCCGACATCCAGAATGACCAGGTCATAAATCGCTTCGCGCGCACGCTCCATCGCGGATGCCCCGTCATGGGCTTCGAACACGTCGAAGTCCTCGGTCATCACAAGTTGCTCACTAAGCGCCTCGCGCAGGTCTTCGTCGTCATCCACCAGCAGGATTTTCTTGAGCTGAGCCATGTGCGGTCCTCCTAAGCCTTTTCCACCACTTGCGCGCGGAAGATGCAATCAACAAGGTTTGCTGCAATGGTTTCACGCCCTCGTGTCTGAGGCAGAGGAAATGTTTCACATTTCCGTCTTATCAGGCTACAGGGAGGCCGGATGGTTACAGGGTAACACAGATGAGTCTTGTCCCGGATATTTCAGAATTGCTGTCGCGGGCCCGCGCGGATCTGCGTATGGGCGTTCCAGTTGCCCTGACCGATGACAGCGGTTTCAGCGTACTGGCCGTTGCTACCGAGACACTGAGCGCCCAGCGGCTCGCTGATCTGCGCGGCCTTGGCGGCAACCCTGCGGTCGCCGTCACCGTGCGCCGGGCCGAGACGCTGAAGGCGCGGGCCTATGACGGTGATCTGGCCCGGGTGATCATCCCGGCAGATGCGGATATTGGCTGGGTTCAGGCCGTAGCCGATCCATCGGACGATCTGAACGCACCAATGAAAGGCCCCCTGATGACCGAGCGTCAGGGTAACGCCAACCTGCACCGCATCGCCATCGCCCTGACCAAATCCGCACGCCTGCTACCTGCGGCGGTTGTTCTTCCCATCGAGGATGGGCGCAACTTTGCCGCGACACATGGCCTGACATGCATCGACCACACCCGCGCCGCGCCGCATCTGGCGGATCGCAGCGCACTGCATGAAGTGGTCGCGGCGCGCCTGCCGATGGAAGTCTCCGAGGCAGGACGGTTGCATGTGTTTCGTCCCGAGGACGGCGGTGAAGAGCATTATGCCGTCGAAATCGGTCGCCCGGATCGCGGCAAGCCGGTTCTGGCGCGGCTGCATTCGGCCTGTTTCACTGGTGACCTGATGGGCAGCCTGAAATGCGATTGCGGGCCTCAGTTGCGGGGCGCGCTGGCACAGATGGGCTCGGAAGGAGCCGGGGTGCTGCTGTACCTTAACCAAGAAGGTCGGGGGATAGGTCTGGCCAACAAGATGCGCGCATATTTCCTGCAGGATCAGGGGTTTGATACGGTCGAAGCCAACCACCGGCTAGGCTTTGAAGATGATGAGCGTGATTTTCGCCTGGGCTCAGATATCCTGAAATCGCTGGGATTCAACTCGGTTCGGCTGCTGACCAACAACCCTGCGAAAATCGTCATGATGGAGAAAACCGGGATCGCCGTGACGGAGCGCGTGCCCCTGAAAGTGGGTGAAACAGCCCACAATCGGGGATACCTGGCGACCAAGGCGGCCAAGTCTGGGCACCTGCTGTGACGCCTGACGACCTGGTACTGACCCCGCGCGGCGTGCGGTTTGCCGGCCGGGTCTTTCCCTGTTCGATTGGCAAGGGCGGGTTGGCACGCTCGAAGCGCGAGGGGGATGGTGCGACACCGATGGGTACGCATCACATCGTCGGGATGCTGTACCGGCCGGACCGGGTTGCGAAACCAGCTGAGTGGGCGATTCCCATCGGTCCGTGGGACCTGTGGTCGGATGACGTGCGGGACCATCACTATAACCACCTCGTCTCCGCACCCTATGCCTTCAGCCATGAAAAGCTGCGCCGCGCCGATCCCCTGTATGATCTGGTGCTGATCACCGACTGGAACTGGCCCAATGCCGTGCCCGGCCACGGATCGGCAATCTTTATTCACCAGTGGCGCCGCCCCGGTTATCCGACCGAGGGCTGCGTTGCATTCCGCCGCGACCACCTGCGTTGGATCGCCAGCAAGGTGGCTCCGGGTGCGCGGTTAATTATCCCTCCGGCTTGATCCGCTCACCGAATATGGCGGATCCCACGCGCACATGCGTTGCGCCAAGTGCGATGGCCCGTTCGAAATCTCCGCTCATTCCCATCGACAAGCCCTGAAGATCGTTGCGCTCGGCAATCTTGGCCAGAAGGGCAAAGTGCAGCGAGGGTTCCTCGTCAACCGGTGGAATGCACATCAGGCCCTGAATCGGCAGGTCCAGTTCCCGGCATTCGGCGATAAAGGCGTCCGCGTCGGCAGGCAGGATACCGGCCTTTTGCTCCTCCTCCCCGGTATTGACCTGAATGAACAACTCCGGGCAGGAACCAACCTCCTGCGCCAGCCGAGCCAGTGTCTTGGCCAGCTTGGGCCGATCGACGGAATGGATGGTGCTGAACAAGTCTATCGCCTGCCGGGCCTTGTTGGTTTGCAGCGGTCCTATCAGGTGCAGATCGACATCCGGGTATCGCGCGGTGAAGCCCGGCCATTTGCCTACCGCCTCTTGCACCCGGTTTTCACCGAAACACCGGTGTCCCTGATCCAGAACGGCCTGCACACGCGTGTCCGGTTGCACCTTGGACACCGCGATCAGTTTGACGGATCCCGCGGCCCGCCCCGCAGCAGTTTCGGCTTTGGCGATTCGGACAGTGATTTCTTGCAGCGACATTGGTTTCCTCAATCTGCTTTCCGCGCAGAAAAACACCATGTCGGCACAAAAGAAAAGGGCAGGTCCGAGGACCTGCCCTAAAACCTTCCGGTTTCAGATCAACTTAGAAGTTGAACTGTGCACCGAAGTCAGCTTGGATGCGGCTGTCGTCGCAGATGTCGCAGTCGTTGACGCCGATACCACCGCGCAGCGATGCACCGCCGCCCAGGTCGTAGATGGCACCGATTGCGACTTCTTGTGTGTCAGCGTCGGCATTACCGTCACCGTAGGTGAACAGCAGGGTGGTTGCGGCGCCCAGGTTGTAAGCAGCCGACAGACCCCATGCGGTGCCGTCAGTTGCGTCAACTTCTGTCGCGTCGTCTGCAACAAACAGGGTACCGTTGAAATCACCCCATTCGCCACCCAGGGTCAGAACGGTCAGGCTCGGATCGCTACCACCGCCCGGCAGATCGGTTTGACCATAGGCCACAGCAGCAGTGATGTTGTTGAAGGTGTAAGTTGCGCTTACGTCCCAACGGTCAGCGTCCTGCGGGTTGCCGTTGATGGCCACAGTCTGCTGGTCATACGATGCGCCGAAGGCGAAGTCGCCAACCGCGTACTGGAAGAACACAGCGTTCGAACCCGGGTTGTCGCCCGAAACATAGCTCAGGAAGCTATAGTCAACGCCCGAGTACTGACCTGCGAACAGTTCCAGACCAACTTCGTTACCGTAGTAGTTTGCCAGGTTGTCGAACGAACCGGCGACGTTGCCGGCGTCAACGCGCAGACCACCGTAGATAACCGAGAAACGTGCGCCGTTCAGACGAGCGTTGTTGGCTTCACCGTTGGCCGCGTTTTCGTCGGCTTGCATACGAACACGTGCTTCAAAGCGAACGCCACCGTCGGTTTCGGTGAAACCGTCGATGTTCAGACGGAAGCGCGAAACCAGGATCGCGTCGTCGGTGTCGACAACTGCAGTGTTGGTGGTGGTGATAACACCGGTGTTCACGGCACCGCCAGTGGTGGTGGTGGTACCGGTTACGAAGTTGGTAACAGCACCGGCACGGTCTTCCAGGTAGCCGATACCAAAACGGCCGTAACCGCTGAAGTTAATTCCGGAGTCAGCCGCTGCGACACCTGCGGTCGCGATCAGAGCGGTCGATGCGAAGAGAACTTTTTTCATCTTGTTTCCCTCGGTTTCAAAAGTTTTTCTACTCGACACATGCCTCAGCACATGTCTCAGCACGGGAACCGTTTCGCTCTTTTTGCCCCTGACACGCAAGCTTGGCATAAATGAATGGATCGCATTGGCATAAAATTGGTGCAAGGATGCCACAGTCGGTTTTGAGGGCTGGAACGGGGCCAAACCCACGCGAATGCGACAATAATAGGGTTGTTGCGGATCCGGTCCTTGTCTAGGAGTAACATCTGACAACGTAGACCAAAGTGAACAGGACCAGTCGACAATGCGCCTGCAGACGATTTTCGGTTTGATCATAGTGACTGCTGCCGTGTCGGCCTGCGGACAGAATCGGGCCACGCCGACCGAGTACAACCCGAATCTGATTGGTGGCAATACCGAAGAGCGCGAGCTTAACGACCCAGAGCGTTCGACCATCTGGGATGTGTTCAACACCGCCAATGCCGAACAAATTACAAATGTGAATCGCTACCTGTGGGCTGCATCGCTGGATGTGCTGAACTTCCTGCCCGTTCAGGAGGTCGATCCGTTTACCGGCGTGATTGTAACAGGTTACGGCACACCTCCGGGTGGCGGACGCCAATACCGTGCGACCGTTCACATCAGTGACCCGGCGCTGGCGGCGCGCTCTTTGTCAGTGTCGCTGCAGACCAGTGGCGGCGCTCCGGTCAGTGCGGCTACGGCGCGCGCGGTCGAAGATGCGATCCTGTCCCGTGCCCGCCAGCTACGCATCGCGGACAACAAGTTCTAGCAACCCGCCGAAAATCACACTAATACCACGCCGGGTTCCTACCCGGCGTTTTCATTCACGAAGGACCGCACGATGTCTCGCTACTCGGCCAACGAAATCGAAGCAAAATGGCAAGAGGCCTGGGACAAGGCCGGAATCTTTACCGCCAACCGCGCGGCGGACAAACCGAAATACTATGTGCTTGAAATGTTTCCCTACCCCTCGGGCCGAATCCATATGGGGCATGTGCGCAACTATACGATGGGCGACGTGATCGCGCGGCACAAGCTGGCGACCGGCCACAACGTACTGCACCCGATGGGCTGGGATGCGTTCGGGATGCCTGCGGAAAACGCCGCCATGGCCATCGGCGGTCACCCCAAGGACTGGACCTATGGCAATATTGCCGACATGCGGGGGCAGATGAAGCCGCTGGGCCTGTCGATCGACTGGTCGCGCGAGTTCGCTACCTGTGACCCGGAGTATTATGGCCAGCAGCAGGCGTTGTTCCTGGATATGCTCGAAGCCGGGCTGGTTTATCGCAAGAACGCCGTGGTGAACTGGGACCCGGTCGACATGACCGTTCTGGCCAATGAACAGGTGGAAAACGGTCGTGGCTGGCGTTCAGGCGCCTTGGTGGAGCGGCGTGAGCTGACCCAATGGTTCTTCAAGATATCCGACTATTCCGAAGAGCTGCTGGACGCGCTGGACACGCTGGAGAACTGGCCTGCCAAGGTGCGTCTGATGCAGGAAAACTGGATCGGCAAGTCGCGCGGCCTGCAGTTCGGGTTCGAACGCACCGACGGAGGTGAGCCAATCACTGTCTATACGACTCGCCCCGATACGCTGCTGGGCGCGTCTTTCGTCGGCATCTCGCCGGACCACCCGATTGCAAAGCAGCTTGAAGCGGAAATCCCCGAAATTGCTGATTTTGTTGCCGAATGCCGAAAGGGCGGCACCACAGAAGAAGCCATCGAAACGGCTGAAAAGCTGGGCTATGACACCGGGATTCGCGTCAAGCACCCGCTGGATCCGAATTGGGAACTACCGGTCTGGATCGCCAACTTCATCCTGATGGATTACGGAACCGGCGCGATCTTCGCCTGCCCGGCGCACGATCAGCGCGACCTCGACTTCTGCCGAAAATACGGGTTGCCCGTGGTGGACACCTTCTTTGCTCTGGCCGATGAGACACCGGTCGACAAGATCGCATTCGTCCCACCGAAGACCGAGAAAGTTCGCTGGGTGAACCACTTTGCCGGTCTTACCGAGGCGACCGGCGAAGAAGCAATCAACACCACTGTCGATTTCGCTGAAAAAGCAGGTTGGGGCGAAGGCGTAACCAAGTACCGACTGCGCGACTGGGGTCTGTCCCGTCAGCGTTACTGGGGCTGCCCGATTCCCGTCGTGCATTGCGAATCCTGCGGTGTCGTACCAGAGAAAAAGGAAAACCTGCCGGTTCGCCTGCCCGACGATGTCAGCTTTGACAAACCCGGCAACCCGCTGGACCGCCACCCGACCTGGCGCGATTGCGCGTGCCCATCCTGTGGTGCGCCCGCCAAGCGCGAAACCGACACTATGGACACGTTCGTCGATTCGTCGTGGTATTTCGCCCGTTTCACCGCCCCACGCGCCGAAACACCGACCGATCTGGGCGAGGCCGAATACTGGATGAATGTCGACCAGTATATCGGCGGCATCGAGCACGCGATTCTGCACCTGCTCTATTCCCGGTTCTTTGCACGCGCGATGAACATTACCGGCCACCTGCCGAAAAAGGCGATCGAGCCGTTCGATGCGCTGTTCACCCAAGGCATGGTGACGCATGAGATTTACCAGACCCGCGACGCCAATGGCCGTCCGGTCTATCACCTGCCCGAGGATGTGACCGACGGCAAACTGGCAGACGGCACCGAGGTCGAGATCATCCCCTCGGCCAAGATGTCGAAATCCAAAAAGAACGTGGTCGACCCGGTCAGCATCATCTCGGCCTTTGGCGCCGACACTGCGCGCTGGTTCGTGCTGTCCGATTCGCCGCCCGAGCGCGATGTGGAATGGACCGCTGCGGGTGCAGAAGCAGCCTATAAACACCTGAACCGCGTCTGGAACCTCTGCGACAAGATCGGCGCCATGGACCCCGATGCCAAAGGCGAAGGGGATGAAGACCTGCTGCGCGAGATGCACAAAACCATCCGCGACGTGACATTGGGTGTTGAAAGCTTTGGCTTCAATGCAGCCATCGCCAAGCTTTACGCCTTTACCAACACGTTGGCAAAATCCAAGGCTGGTGCTGCGGCTCAGAAGCAGGCGATCAAGACACTCGCGCAGCTGATGTCGCCAATGACACCGCATCTGGCCGAAGACATCTGGGCGCATCAGGGTGGTGAAGGCCTGGTCGCGGTCGCGCCGTGGCCGGTCGCTGATGAGGCAATGCTGGTCGACGACACCGTCACTCTACCGATCCAGATCAACGGTAAGCGCCGCGCGGAAATCAGCGTCGCCAAGGATCTGGCCAAGGATGAGGTTGAAAAAATCGCGCTCAGCACCGAAGCTGTACAAAAGGCGCTGGATGGCAATGCGCCGAAGAAGGTAATTGTTGTCCCGGGCCGGATCGTGAATGTCGTTGTTTAATCGCAGAACCCTGTTGTTGATGCCGCTGGCTTCCTGTTTTCTGGGGGCCGCCTGCGGCTTTGAACCGGTCTACGCACCCGGCGGTTCCGGCGCGGCCCTGAATGGTCAGGTCGCCGTCTCGGCCCCGAATTCGGTCGACAGCTATATGCTGGTCCAGAATTTGGAACAGCGTCTGGGCCGCAGCGCAAATTCGGGCAGCGAGTATAATCTGGATGTGAACGTTTCGACCGCATTCCGGTCGGCTGCGATCACCACGACGAACGAGACCAACCGGTACACAATAGAAGGCAGGGCGAACTACGCGCTCAGATCAAATGCGACCGGTCAGGTCGTTGCATCCGGCACGGTAAACAGTTTTGTCGGTTATTCGGCCGCCGGATCGACCGTGTCCACGCTGGCCGACGAACGCGATGCCAAAGAACGGCTGATGGTGATTCTGTCGGATCAGATCATAGCCGAGCTCTACGCCGCGCCGGGTCTTGGCACATGAAGCTCAGCCCGCGCGAGGCTGAGGGGTATTTTGCCCGACCAGACGCCGACAAGGCCGGGCTGCTGATCTACGGCGCGGATGCGATGCGCGTGGCGCTGAAACGGCAACAGGTTCTGGCCGCCCTGCTGGGACCCAACGCCGAAGAGGAAATGCGCCTGACCCGTATGCCGGGCGCGGATTTGCGCGGTGATCCGGCCCTTTTGTTGGACGCGGTCAAGGCGGTCGGATTCTTCCCCGGGCCGCGTGCCGTTTTTGTCGAGGACACCACAGATGTGGCCGCCGCTGCGATTCTCGCTGCGTTCGAAGACTGGGCTCCGGGTGATGCCCAGATCATCGTCACTGCCGGGCAACTGAAGCCCAGCTCGAAAATTCGCAAGGCGTTCGAGGCGCATCCGGCGGCCCATGCGGTCGGCATCTATGATGATCCCCCTTCGCGCGGTGAGATCGAGCGGATTCTGACCGAGGCCGGGTTACAGAGCATTCCCCGTGATTCGATGTCAGCACTTGCAGAGCTGGCCACAGGGATCAGCCCTGGAGATTTCGCGCAAACCATTGAAAAACTGTCCCTCTACAAACGCGGTGACAATTCGGAACTGACCATGGAGGATATCGAAGCCTGTGCCCCCCGCTCGACCGAGGCGGGGTTGGACGATGTTCTGAACGTGGTCGCCGAAGGCCGTGCGGGCGAGATCGGTCCGCTGATCCGGCGTCTGCAGTCGCAGGGCACCAACGCGGTCAGCCTGTGTATCGGTGCGACCCGGCATTTTCGGACTTTATACGCCTGTGCTTCCGACCCGGGCGGGGCAGCGCAGGGCATCGGCAAGCTGCGACCGCCGGTCTATGGCAAACGCCGCGACCGCATTTTGCGGCAGGCGCAGGGTTGGGGCGCACCGAAACTGCAAACCGCTCTGACCGTTCTTACCGATACCGACCTGTCGCTGCGGTCGGCGGGCCAAACCGCCCCCGCAATGGCACTGGTCGAACGCGCCATGATCCGCCTGGCGATGCTGGCGCGGTCACGTTAACCGGCGCGGTTCAGCCAGTCTGCGGCGGAGCGCCCGGCCCATTTCCCGGTCGCCATGCAAGCGGTCAGCAGATACCCACCGGTCGGGGCTTCCCAGTCCAGCATCTCCCCGGCGCAGAACACTCCGGGCAAAGCGGTCAGCATCAGCCCGTCGTCCAATGCGGATCGCCTGACACCGCCTGCCGTTGAAATTGCTTCATCCATCGGACGAAGACCCGCGTGGCGGATCGGAAGATGCTTTAGTGCATCACCCCAGTGCGCTTGAGGCAAAGCACTAGCCTTGGCCATCTCGTGAAACAGCGCAACTTTTTGCGGCGGCAGACGGAGCGACTTTTTCAACCATTGCGACAGCGTGGTTTTTGAACTTTTCGCAGCCAATCGTTCTTGCAAAGATGACGCGTCCAGATCAGGCACCAAATCAACGAAGAAATCAACGCCATCACGCAGGGCCGGCGTTAGAGAGTACAGCCCGCCCCCCTCAAGCCCGGTCGCCGATATCGTGGCTTCACCGCGACTGTCCAGTTCCCCGGCCATCCACCGCACCGATTTCAGCGCCGCACCGAAATGAAGCTGCATGTGAGGGCTCCAATCGACGGACAGGGCCGAGTTCGAAGGCGCAAACGGTTCGAGCTCCACACCTTTTTCTTGCAAGATTTGCGCCCACTGGCCATCAGACCCCAGCCGCGCCCAGCTGGCCCCACCCAGCGCAAGCACGGTGACATCCGGTGTGATCGCCTGCCGTCCTTCCACTGTCTCGAACAACAGCGCATCGCTGTCCCAACCCTGCCAACGCCAGCGGCTTCTGATCTGTACGCCTGCACCTTCAAGCCTCCTCAGCCACGCGCGTAACAAAGGCGAGGCTTTCATCACCGTGGGAAACACCCGCCCTGTCGAACCGGTAAACACGTCCTGCCCCAGCCCCCGCGCCCAGCCCTGCACACCGGCGGCGTCGAACGTGGCAATAATCGGACGCAACCAGTCCGACGCCGCACCATAGGCCTGAAGAAAGATCTCGAACGGCTCATCTTTGGTCAGGTTCAGTCCCGACTTCCCGGCCATCAGAAACTTGCGAGCGACCGAAGGTTTGGCCTCGGCCACCAGCACATCATGACCCGCAGCGGCCAGTTCCTCTGCCGCCATCAGGCCCGCGGGCCCGGCCCCAATTACCACTGCCTGCGCCATTGCCGTCCTCTTGCCTTCCACGCCATCTGGCGCAAATTAGTCCCTGCCATGCCGACCAGTGATCCAATCTGCCCACTTTGTGACCGCCCCATCCCGGATGGGGGTGGCAGCCTGCACCATCTGATCCCAAAACTCAAAGGGGGCAAGGGCGGACCTACGGTTTTGCTGCACATTATCTGCCACAAAGAGGTGCACGCCACCTTGTCTGAGGCCGAACTGGCACGCGAGTTCAATTCGGTTGAGTCCCTGCGCGCCCACCCACGGCTTGAGAAATTTCTGAACTGGGTCCGAAAACGCCCACCCGGGTTTCGGTCGAAAGTGCCGGGTAAGCGGCGCGGTCGGTGATCAGCCGGGCCGCACCGGGTCACCAAAGGCATCGCGGAGAGAACTCGTCAGACCCTGCACCTCCAACCCTCGATAATCCGGTGCCGGAGCAAACTGCGCGCCCGCAAGATGTTGAAATTCCAACGTGGTATAGGGACGTTTCCACAGCCATTCCCGGTTTTCAACCGACCAGAGATCTGCATTCGGCGGCACCTCATCGGTGAAGGCATAGAAATGCAGGTCAAAACCGTACTGGTCCACATCCTGCACCGACAAAAGGCGCATTCCCAGCGCGCGGCAGAACGCATCCTCGGCGGCGATATCGCCGGTGCGCAAGGTGATCTGGCCGATACAGGCTTTGGCGAAAGGCTTGCCCGGGTCGGCGACATTTTCGGGGCGGTTGCCCTTGAAATCATGTTGCAACAGCTCGATCACAAAGCCCTCGGGGTCTTTCAGGTGGCACATATACCCGATGTCGAGGAATTGTTTCGGGTTCGAGACTTCAACTCCTTTTTGGTGCAGATACGCGGTGGCCAGATCGACATCCGGCACGGTGATACCGATCTTCCAATACCTCTGCCCGCCGTCATGGGTATAGCCCCCCCCGCCTGGCATCAGCAGCAGGTCGGCGTCCTGCCCGCCATAGCCAACGCGGCTGTTTGACCCCTGCGCCCGCCCCGTCATACCCAGAACGTCCGCGTAAAACGCGGTCAGCCGGTCCGGATCAGCGACACGTAGCAGCACAGCAGACAATCTCATCGGCACATCCTTGCAATACCGGTGGCAATCCGGGGGTTGGCGGCCAGACTGTCCACCACCAGTTCATGCGCCGTTGGCATCAGCCTGTCAGGCTCAACCACGCGGTCGACCAGACCAAAGGCATAGGCCTCATCCGCGCCTATCTTCTGCCCGCCCATCAAAACCATCTTGGTCCGCGCCGGGCCGATCAATGCGGCCATGCGCACCGGGTCCGACGGTTGCGGCAGAAAACCCAGCTTCATGACCGGATAGAAGAACTTTGCCTGCGGAACCGCGATCCGAATGTCACAGGCCAGCACCATCCCATTAGCCCCGCCCGCAAGCGTTCCGTTCAGGGCTGCGACCGTCAGACACGGCAGGGCGGCGATGGCACCCGAAAGCCTCTCCCACACGTCCGAGGTTGCTAGACCAGCGCGCGCCTCGTCCAAATCGGCCCCGGCGCTGAATACATTGCCCGCACCGGTCAGGATCAAGGCGCGCGCCTCGGTCGCGGACTCGGCAATCTCGGCCAGTTCGGTCAGCATCGCTTCGGTCAAGGCGTTGGCCTTTTGCGGATTGTTGAGCGTGACGGTCCATAACCCGCCTTCCTTGGTCAGTTCGATCACGTCAGCCCAACCCTTTGCCGGATATCCTCGCGCCGAAGCGAGATTTCGGTGCCCAGGAAATCGTCCGCATCCGCCGAGCACATCCACAACAGCGCCCGCGCGGGCCAATCGACGGGGATGTGATCGCTCCAGTCCAGTTGGCTGACCGCGTTGATACCGCTGGCCTTGATGACACGCTGCATATCCGTGGCCACGGTGCCCGGCGACAGCCCCATGGCGCGGATGCCGTGAATAGATTCCTCAAGATGCAGGCATTCGGTTAGCATCTTGGCGCCTGCTTTTGAGGCGCAGTAATGGCTCCACGCCTCAATCGGGTTGGACGCTGCGCCCGAGGACACGGTGATCACTGTGCCCCCACCTGCGGCGCGCATGACGGGCAAGGCCGCGCGCATCCCGTAGAAAACGCCCTTGAGGTTGATGTCGATGGCCGCGCTCCAGGCCGCGACATCGGCGTTGGACAAATGGAAGATCGGATCGATGACGCCTGCATTTCCAATCAGAACGTCCAGCCCGTCGAACCGGTCGACACAATCGGCAACTGCCTGTTCGACCTGCACGAAATCGCTGACATCACATTGCAGCGCGATGGCGTTTTCGCCCAGCGCGTCCGCCAGCGCCCCGATCTGATCCCGGTTCCGCGCCACCAAAGCAACATTTGCCCCGGCTGCGGCAAATACGCGCCCCGCCTCGGCTCCAATGCCGCGGCTGGCCCCTGTTATCAGTACGGTTTTCCCCTGCATACGATCCCTGTAGCTCCGTTGTTTTGAGATTGTGTGAATCTCTACCGCGCCAAAGGGGAACGGGTCCAGCCCTTGCCCCTTGACGCCCGGCCCCACAGACACGACGATGCCCGCAAAATTGATCAAGAAGGGTTCTCAAATGTCCGTTTTCGTTCGCCGCAGCTGCGGCGCAGTCTTGGCTTATGCCATTGTCACTCAGGGCGCGCTTGCCGATGTCACCGCGCAGCAGGTCTGGGATGATTGGAAGGCCTATATGACCCAGATGGGATACACGGTTTCTGCAGAACAATCCGTGTCGGGTAACGTAACCACCATCACTGATATGAAAATGGTAGTGGAAGTTCCGGATACCGAAGGTGGTTTCCAGATGACCATTCCCCAAATGACGCTGACTGAGAACGGCGATGGTACGGTCAATATCGGCGTGCCTGAAAGCTTCCCTATGACTTTCTCCGGCGATGAAGAAGACAGCTCGTTCTCTGTCGATGTCGAATACTATCATGATGGGTTGGAGATGGTCGTTTCGGGTGACCCGAAAGACATGACCTATGATTATTCCGCACCCACTTTGGGCGTGAAGCTGGCGAATCTGACAGTCGATGGCGACACCATGCCAAGTGACGTTCTGGCTTTGGATGTCAAACTGACCGAAGTCGCAGGTAGCTCGCAGATGAAAACTGGCGAAAACCGCGAGGTCGATCAGAAATTCACCGCCGCAGGATTGGTATACGATCTGGCGTTCAAAGACCCGGAAGGATCGGATGACGGCAAAATCGACGGTTCGATGAACGATCTGGCCTTTGAAGGCACCAGCGTGATCCCCTCGGATTTCGATGGCGCTGACCCCGCGAGCTTTTTCCAGGGTGACACATCATTCTCGGGCCTGTTTACCTATGGTTCGGGCAACACGGCCATTGAAGGGACCAGCGAAGGCGAAGCGTTCTCGATGGGTAGTGAATCCCAAGGCGGGCGTTTTGGGGCCAGCCTGGATGAACAGCGCCTTGCTTATGACATTGAGCAGAACAGCGCAAAACTGGCGGTGACTACGGCTGACCTGCCGTTCCCGATCGAAATCGCCATGGCCAAGTCCGGTCTGAGCTTTGAATTTCCGCTGAAGCAATCCGAAGAAGAGCAGCCCTTCGGGTTCGCGTTGAACCTAACGGATTTCACCATGTCGGACGTGTTGTGGAGCATTTTCGACCCGGCCGGTGAATTGCCGCGTGATCCTGCGACCATCGCGCTGGACACCACCGGCACAGCCAAGGTGTTGACCAACTTCTTCGACCCTGCCTCGATCGAAGCGATGGAGGAATCCGGTGAAGCGCCGGGTGAGCTGAACTCGCTGAAGATCAACGAGTTGCTGGTATCTCTGGTCGGCGCGAAACTGACCGGCGACGCAGACTTTACCTTCGACAATTCGAACACGGAAGAGTTTGATGGAATGCCCGCACCGGCGGGCGTGGCGAACCTGAAGCTGGTCGGCGCCAATGCGCTGATCGACAAACTGATCGGTATGGGCCTGGTCGAGGAAAGCGACGCGATGGGCGCCCGGATGATGATGGGTCTGATGGCGGTACCGGGGGATGAGCCTGACACGCTGAACTCGAAAATTGAGTTCACCGAAGACGGTCAGATCTTGGCCAATGGGCAACGCATCAAATAAAACCGGTCGGGAAGGCGGTTTGACTGCCTTCCCACCAAACAAACCTATCGGCGGCCAATGCGGCGGAACAGAACGGACCCGCCCCGGCTGACACGTTGATCATAGGCAAATCCCAGCGCCGACAAATGATCAAAACAGGCTTTTATCCCTCGAAGGCCGATTTTACGTGTGTGGACTTCTAGGTAAACTTTCTGAACCCGCGCCAGGTTGGCCCCATCGAACAGGTTTTTTTCACCACCTTCGATGTCGACGATCAGAACGTTGGCGTCAAACTCGTCCAGTATTTCTGAAAGGTGCCGCTCGGGCACACTGACCTCTTTGACATAATCTGGCTTGGGGTCCAGGGACGAGGACCAGAAGGGGTCTCGAACGTAAAAGGTAGACATGCCCGGGGTCCGGGAATCGCTCAATGCAACCGCATTCAGCACTTCGACGTTTGATATCCCGTTTGCTGCATGCGCGCGCGAAATGAAATCGCACAGGTTGGGGTTCGCCTCCACACACATGACAGATCGAACACCCAATTGAGTGGCTAGAAAGGAGGAGATAAAGCCTATCCCGGCGCCGAGTTCAACCACGCGGTCGTCTGATTCAATAAACTTGGGAAGGCCTTCAACTTCGTCTTTTTCATAGCGTTGCGCCAGAATGGATCGTTTCACCTGTGGCGTGATGATGCGCGGATCATCCGGAAGTTTGACGCCCCGCAGTAAGTGAAAATCATTCATAAAGTATCCTGCCCGTGTACCCCGAAAACCAGCTTTAAGATTATCGCCTTGCAGGGCAACTTAGATCAAGGTTGCAACCACTGCAGTAGGTTTGATTGGAAATCGGCATTTTTTTCCTCGGCAGTGTGTGTTCGACTTAGGCAAAACAGTCGCAGGTCTTGCGGGTCGGGCAGTCCAAGGCTAGGTCCAATGCATAAAGACCGGAGGCCGCATGACCCAAATACCCGAAGAGATCAGCCAATCCCTGTTGGATGCGGCCCGCGCAGCCGGGGCGGATGCGGCGGATGCCATCGTGATCGACGGCTCTTCGGTCTCGGTCGAGGTACGGGGCGGCGCGCTGGAACATGCCGAGCGTTCGGAAGGGACCGACCTGGGCCTGCGGGTGTTTCTGGGCCAGCGGCAGGCGATCGTGTCCAGTTCGGACAGTCGCCCGGAAACCCTGACCGCGATGGCCGAACGCGCCGTGGCCATGGCGCGAGAAGCGCCAGAGGACCCATTTACCGGGTTGGCCGGCGCGGAACAGCTGGCCAAGGGCTGGGACTTGGCCGCGCTGGAATTGTTCGATCCCTCACCGGAACCGGCAGCCGAGGACCTGTTGCACGATGCACTGGCCGCCGAGGCCGCAGCGCTGTCGGTACAGGGGGTCTCGCAGGTTTCCGACGCGGCGGCGGGTTATGGCACGCATCGCGTCCATCTGGCGGCGACCAACGGGTTTTCCGGCGGCTACGTCCGCAGCAGCCGCTCGACCTCTTGCGTGGCGATCTCAGGCCAAGGCACCGGGATGGAGCGCGATTATGACGGTGACAGCCGTACTTTCCAGAACGACCTGCGCAACCCCGAAGAGATTGGCCGTACTGCAGGCAAACGTGCCGTGTCGCTGGTGGGCGCGCAAAAACCCGCTACCGGCACCTTTCCAGTGCTGTTTGACGAACGCATCTCATCCTCGCTGATCGGCCACCTGCTGGCGGCCAGCAACGGGGCCGCCATTGCGCGGGGCGCTTCTTGGCTGAAGGATTGTCTGGGCGAACAGGTCCTGCCCGAGCATCTGTCGCTGATCGAAGACCCGCACCGTCCGCGTATTGCAGGCTCACGTCCTTTCGATGCCGAGGGGCTGGCGACCCGGCGTCGTGCGATTGTTGAAAACGGCATTCTAACCAGCTGGACTTTGGACCTGTCCAGCGCACGCAAGCTGGACATGACATCAACCGGCAATGCAGCACGCGGCGTGTCCGGGCCGCCTTCACCCAGCAACTGGAATCTGAGCCTGACACAAGGCACCCAATCCCGCGAAGACCTGCTGCGTGACATGGGTACCGGGCTGCTGGTGACCTCGATGATCGGTTCTACCATCAACCCCAACACGGGTGACTATTCGCGCGGCGCCTCGGGGTTCTGGGTGGAAAACGGAGAGATCACCCATCCAGTGAATGAATGCACCATCGCCGGGAACCTGCGCGATATGCTGAAACGGATCATCCCGGCAAACGATGCGCGGCCCTACCTGTCGCGAGTAGTGCCCTCGGTGCTGATCGAAGGAATGACACTTGCCGGCAGCTGACCTGCACCTTCTGATCGACGCCGCACTTGAGGCTGGAAAAATCGCCACCCGATTCTCGGGCACTACGGCGCAGCGTTGGGACAAGCCCGGTGGAGCAGGTCCGGTGACCGAGGCCGATCTGGCCGTCAACGCCATGCTGGAACAGCGCCTGCCCTCGGCCCGACCCGGCTATGGCTGGCTGAGCGAAGAGACAGAGGATTCCTCGGATCGGCTGACGCGAGACCGGGTGTTCATCATCGACCCGATCGACGGCACGCGCAGCTTTGCCGAAGGGTCCCGCACCTGGGCACATTCGCTTGCCGTCGCCGAAGGGGGCGAAGTCACTGCCGCAGTGATTTACCTACCGAAGCGTGACCTTCTTTATGCCGCGGCCAAAGGCGAAGGGGCCACCCTGAACGGCGCATCGATCCGGGTGTCCAGAGTCTCGAAAATAGAAACGGCCGAGGTTCTGGCCGCCAAACCCAATCTGGACCCGCGCCATTGGCTGCACGGTCAGGCGCCTGAATTCAAACGGGTCTATCGCCCTTCGCTGGCTTATCGCATGGCCGTTGTCGGCCAAGGGCGGTTTGATGGGATGCTGACGCTCAGACCCAGCTGGGAATGGGATATTGCCGCCGGAGACCTGATCATCCGCGAGGCGGGCGGCATCTGTACGGATCAACTGGGCCAGCCCTTGCGGTTCAACAACGCGCACCCGCGCCTGAACGGCGTAATCGCGGCAGGCCCGGCGCTTCATGATGCCTTGC
This sequence comes from Ruegeria sp. BF7, assembly GCF_056538605.1. Taxonomy (NCBI): domain Bacteria; kingdom Pseudomonadati; phylum Pseudomonadota; class Alphaproteobacteria; order Rhodobacterales; family Roseobacteraceae; genus Ruegeria; species Ruegeria sp. BF7. The sequence goes on from NZ_JBQFTM010000010.1 coordinate 64,271, forward strand.
GGGCTCGGCTAGACCGGGACAGCACTGGTATCCGCCCATGAGCAAGCCGCGCTCTCTTAGCCTGGCTGCGTATCGGGTCCTGTCCTGGGGCGTGCCGAACACGGCAAGCCACCCCGACCTGCCCCGCCCCGAAGGCGAGCTGATCTGGGTCCATATCAGCGTACAGAACCGCCAGCGTGCGGTGATTGATTTCTGCCGCAGACTGCAACAGGCCCGCCCCACGCTGAATGTGTTATTGACGGCACCGCCCGAGGCCGATCTGCAGCGCTGGGATCAGGGTGACTACCCGCTTGTGAACCTGCCTCTGGAACAGACCGGCGCCGCGCGCGCATTTCTGGAACACTGGAATCCCGATATCGGCCTCTGGGTCGGGGGTGGGCTGATGCCCAACGTCATCACCCGCGCCGAGGAACACGGCATTCCCCTGATCCTGATTGAGGCGCAGATCGACATCAAGGTCGCGCGTGGGGCACGATGGCTGCCTGATATCACCCGCTATACGCTGGATTGTTTCCAATCGATCCTTACCAAAACCTCCGAAACAGCCCGAACGATCCGCCGCCTTGGTGTCGCCTCGGACAAGGTCGGTGAGTCCCCGCCCCTGCATGTCAGCCCAAACCCGAGACCCTGGCCCGAAGACGAGTTGATCGAAACAAACCATGCCCTGGCAGGGCGACTGGTTTGGCTTGCGGCCAACGTATTGGACAAGGAATTCATATCGGTGCTCAGCGCCCACCGTCAGGCGATGCGAATCCTGCCCAGACTGACGATGGTGCTGCATGTCGCGGACACAGCTGAAGCCAAGCCATTGCAAAGGCGACTGGAATCCATGGACCTGCGCTGTGCCAACTGGGATACCGACGGGCAGATCGAAGATACCACGCAGGTGATCCTTTCGGCCGAACCCGAAGACCTGGGCCTGTGGTACCGGATATCGCCTGTCACGTTCATGGGCAGCTCGATGGAGCGCGGTGCGGGCGGGTACGATCCGCTTGTCGCCGCGGCCCTCGGCTCGTCCATCATCCACGGGCCGTTTGTTCATGGACATCAGCAGATATACGATCAGCTGGATCGTGCTGACGCTGCGCGCATGGTCAAAACCGCAACCGAGTTGGGTGACGCAGTGGTCGAGATGCTGTCGCCAGATCGCGCTGCGGACATGGCGCTGGCGGGGTGGCAAATTGTTTCCGAAGGCGCACCACAGACGGATCAGCTGATCGATATGGTACAAGACTTTCTGGATCAGCGGGGGACAGATGATGCGCGCACCTGATTTCTGGAACACCGCACCAGACCGGCTGGATTATCGCGCCAGACTGCTGGCGCCGCTGGGGCGCATCTATGCGGCAGCAACCGCCCGCCGGGTAGCGTCAGATACCGGTGTCAGACCCGGGGTACCGGTGATCTGCGTCGGCAACCTGAACGCGGGCGGCACCGGCAAGACCCCCACCGTAATCTGGACGATCGAACAGTTGCGCGACGCCTGGCACCAAACCCATGTGGTCACGCGCGGCCATGGCGGCTCATTGGAAGGGCCCGTGCGCGTTGATCCTGCCAAACACAGCGCCGCTCAAGTCGGAGATGAACCGCTATTGCTGGCCGCATTCGCCGAGGTCTGGGTGGCCAAGGACCGCGCCGCCGGAGCCCGCGCCGCCGCAGAAGACGGGGCAACCGTGATCGTGCTGGACGACGGGTTTCAGAACCCTTCGGTCGCCAAGGACTTCTCGATCATCGTGGTGGACGCGGCGCGCGGCTTTGGCAATGGCCTCTGCCTGCCTGCCGGCCCCCTGCGCGAGCCCGTTGATATCGGACTGCAACGTGCCGATCTGGTGCTTTCACTGGGGGATGCGGAATCTCAGGTGCAATTCTCCAACCGTTGGGACGCGGCCCTGACGGTGCCCCACGCCACCGGTGAGGTCGCACCCTTGCAGACCGGTATGGATTGGGCCGACACGCCCGTTCTGGCCTTTGCAGGCATCGGGCATCCGGAAAAGTTCTTTCGCACGCTGCGCCAGCAAGGCGCAAAGCTGCTGCGGGCCGAGGCGCTGGACGATCACCAACCGCTGCCCCCGGCCCTGATGACGCGACTGGATAACGAGGCGCGGCTATTGGGTGCGCAGATGGTGACAACGGAAAAAGACGCCGTGCGCCTGCCCGCCGCATTCCGCAGCAAGGTTCTTACGTTACCTGTTCGTCTGAAAGTGGATGAAGCCGACAAGATCCGGCAGATGCTGCTGCAGATCGCCCCGTCACCGTGATTGGCGACCGGCCCGAATTGAGCCGGTCGCAGCAGGCAGTTAGCTGCCCAGTTCTTCTTCGATCAGCTTCTTGAAATCGGGATAGGACATGTTGTCGACCTTCTTGCCGTTCACGATGAACGAAGGCGTTGCCTGAATGCCGTCCCGCTCGGCGTTTTCCTGATACCAGGCCACCAGAGTCTGAGCGCGGGTGCCGTCCTGCAGGCAGGCCTCAAGCTGGTCGTTGTCAATACCGGCCAGGCGGCCGATCTTGCGCAGCTCGTCCACGATCTCGGCCGGGCCACCGGCTTTGACCCACTCGGACTGGCCTTCAAAGATCAGATCGGAAATGCCAAAGAACTTTTCGGGGCCGCCACAGCGCGCCACCATCGAGGCCCACAGGCCATAGCGGTCGAAATACACCTCGCGGTAGGTGAATTTGACCTTGCCGGTGTCGATGAAGTCCTTCTTCATCTGCTTGTACGCGCCCAGATGGAAAGTGGCGCAATGGGGGCAGGTGTAGGACGCATATTCGATGATCTCGACCGGCGCATCCTCGGCGCCCTGCACCATCTCGACGATGGTCGAGGTGTCCAGATCAGCCTCTTGCGCCTCGGCACTGCCGACCAGCGGGTAAGACGGAGAGGAATTTGACAGCGACAGCCAATAGCCGCCTGCGGCGATGGCGACCGCCGCGCAGATTCCAGTTGCGATACGGCTCATTTCTTAGCCCTTTCTCAGCGTTTTTGCTTGGATAAAACGTTACGGCCCAGACGTTCAAGGGCCGCGCGCAATTCACCATCGTGAACGTCGCGTGCGGTCCGGCCTGCCTCGGCTGCAATCTCTGGGTCAATCTTGGGTTTCGCCGGTTTCGGTTTATGGTCGAAACTGGCCTGCCCCTCGGCAAATCCGGTCGGAGCGGTCTGGGTGATGCGTACTCGGCTGATGGCGTTATAGCCGTACACCGCGTTCACCTTGCCGCGCAGCTGTTCCTTCTGCATCTCAAGCATCGGGGCCTGCGGGCCAGTGGTCAGAACGGTCAGCGTCGCGCCGATCCCTTCCCTGCCATAGCCCACCTTTACGGGTCGCGCGATAGAGGCCAGGTCCTGACCTACGATTTCGGCCCAGTGGGTCAACAGGCGCGACACAGCAAAGCCCCGGCTTTCCCCGGCGCGCCGAATCTGACCGTTCAGCAATGTCGCGGTGCGTTTGAACCCGCGGGTCGAAGAACGTCTGCGTTGCATCTGGTTTCCAACTCCTGCGCCGCTATTGTAAAGGGCGTGACACCGGGCGCCAGCGAAACCCGACAGGGAGATAGATAAAACTTGCGTGACTCTATTCAACAGGACCTGAGCGGTGCTCTGCTTGACTGGTACGACCGCCACGCCCGCGAAATGCCCTGGCGCATCGGCCCGGCAGATCGGGTCGCAGGGGTGATACCCGACCCTTATCGCATCTGGCTTTCCGAAGTGATGCTGCAGCAGACAACCGTGGCCGCCGTGCGCGACTATTTCAACCGATTCACATCGCGTTGGCCCACGGTTCAGGCACTGGCCGCAGCCCCGGACGACCAAGTCATGGGCGAATGGGCCGGGCTGGGCTACTACGCCCGCGCCCGCAACCTGCTGAAATGCGCACGGGTTTTGACTGACGTTCACGGTGGTGTCTTCCCCGACAGCTATGACGCGCTACTGAAACTGCCCGGCATCGGCCCCTATACCGCCGCGGCCATTTCGGCGATTGCCTTCGACCGACCCGAGACGGTGCTGGACGGCAATGTCGAACGGGTCATGGCCCGCCTTTACGACCTCCACGATCCCCTGCCCGGTTCGAAACCGTTGCTCAGGGAAAAAGCCGCCGCGCTGACGCCAGACACGCGGCCAGGGGACTATGCGCAGGCGGTGATGGATCTGGGGGCCACGATCTGCACGCCGAAATCTCCGGCCTGTGGTATTTGCCCGCTGCGCGATCCCTGTCAGGCCCGCGCAGCTGGAACGCAGTCCGACTTGCCACAGAAAACACCCAAAAAGCCCAAGCCCACGCGGTACGGTCATGTCTATATCGCACAAAGCGACAACGGCGCCGTGCTGCTGGAACGCCGCCCTGACAAAGGGTTACTGGGCGGGATGCTGGGATGGCCCGGCTCGGGCTGGTCTGACACACCGGAGGAAACGCCCCCGTTTGAGGCGGATTGGCAAATGCTGTCTGGTGAGGTGCGACACACATTCACACATTTCCACCTGACCCTTCGTATCTGGACGGCTCCGCTGCCAGCCGGACGCACGCCCGAAGGCCTGATCCTACTGGATAAGCACGCCTTCCGTCCTGGCGACCTGCCGACCGTAATGCGCAAGGCGCACGACCTGTGGCGCAACCGATAGCCCATTGAACGCCCCGTCGGACTGTGCCTAGTCTATGCGCAATCGTTCGGAGCCCCACCATGACCGCAACCCAGTCCCTGTCTCGCTGGCAATCGGCCCTGCCCTTCTGGATCTCGTTCCTGTTGATCCCGATTATCTGGGCAACGGCGACGGCTGGCAGCTGGTGGGTCCTGCTTATCCCGATGTCGACATGGTGGGCCTTTGCCGTGCTGGACCGCCTGACCGGGCTGGACCTGAGTAACGCCGACCCCGACACGCCAGACCGCGCGCTGCGCTGGTATATCCTGCTAACTAAAGCTTGGGTTCCTTTGCAGTTCCTGACCCTGTACGGGCTGATCTGGTACGCTACCCATACCGACCACCTGTCCACGCCGGCCAAGTTCGGGTTGTTCTTCGGCATGGGCACCATCTCGGGCACAATTGGTATCAACTACAGCCACGAATTGATGCACCAAAAGGGTCGGCTCGAGCGTTGGCTGGGCGATATCCTTCTTGCGATGGTGCTGTATTCGCACTTTCGCTCCGAACACCTGCTGGTTCATCACCGCTATGTCGGCACCCCGCGCGACCCGGTTACCGCGCGCTATAACGAAGGCTTCCACCGCTTCTATCCCCGCGTCCTGAAACAATGCCTCGTCTCTGCTTTCCGGGCCGAGCGCGAAAAACTGGCCCGCAAGGATCGCCACTGGACCGACTCTTCCAACCCCTTCTGGCGATATTGGGCTCTGCAAGGCGCGATGCTTGCCCTTGCCCTAGCGATCGGAGGCCTGTCTGGACTCGCCCTGTTTCTGATTCAAGCGGGTACTGCGATCTGGCAGCTGGAACTGGTCAACTATGTCGAACATTACGGTCTGACCCGCAAACATCTGGGTCAGGGCAAATACGAGCATGTCCTGCCGCGCCATTCCTGGAACGCCTCGCAGAAGGCGTCGAACTGGCTGCTGATCAACCTGCAGCGGCACTCGGACCACCACTACAAACCGAACCGCCGGTTTCCGCTGCTGCAGCACCACTCCGAAGATGCCGCGCCGCAACTGCCCTACGGTTATCCGGTGATGACCGTCGCCGCGATGGTCCCGCCTCTCTGGCGCCGGGTCATGAATCCCCGCGTTCGAGCCTGGCGCCTCCAATACTACCCAGAGGTCGCCGACTGGGCACCCTACAACCGCGCAGAAAACCCCTTACCTCAACCCTGACCGCAGCGCGCGCCAGCGCGCTGCCCGGCCCAACGATCCGTCTTGAATCTCTGATGCAGGGTAGATCGGCGGGAGCGCCTACTCTGCCATCACCCACACGTCCATCGGATTCTCCACCCCCCGGACCGCTTGCTTTTCGTGTTCGGCAAACCCGGCCATCACCTCCGGCACGCTGGCGCCTTCCTTCTGCAACTGGCTCCGCACCGAGTCGCTGATGATCACCTTCGCCTTAAAACCACGGGTCAGCGCTTCCAGTTTGGCGGCCACATTCACCGCATCCCCGATCACCGCAAATTCCAGCCGATTGGCCCCGATATCACCCAGAACCACTGCACCAAAATGGACCCCGATCCCGACGCTGATTTCGGGCTCTCCCGCCCGGCGGCGCTCAATGTTCCACCGGTCGATCACCGCAACCATTGCCCGGGCACAGGCCACCGCGTTGCTCGCATCCGATGGCGTTGGCACCGGAGTTCCAAAGGTCGCCATCAGCCCGTCACCCAGATATTTATCCAGCGTACCGTGGTGCCGAAACACCTCAGCCTCCATCCGGGCATGGAAACCGCGCAGAACCTCGATAACCTCATAGGGATCGCGCCCGGCAGCATATTTGGTGAACCCCACAATATCGATGAACAGCACCGCAATATCTTCCTTACGCACCTGCTTGAGCGGCTCGTCATTCTGACTGAGTTCATCCACAACATTCGGTGAGAAGTACCGCGACAGGTTCGCCCTTTCGCGCTCCAACCCCGCATTTGTCATCAGCAACCGGTTGAGCCGCCGCATCGACACGCCCAGCGTCACCGCAACCATCATGAATACGACTACTTCCTGGATGCGTTGGGTGGGCATGAAACTGTTGGGGTCCAACAACTCAGCCACATCCGGATAGCCGGTCAAAGCCTCCGCCACACGTTCGCTGAGCCCAGGCATCGGCATCGCAACCCACCAGGCGATGATCCACCCTGCGGTCCACATCCCCGCTGTCCATGATCCTATCGCAATCACCGTGCGCCAGGAATACGCCAGCGTTCCGGCCGCCAGAATGATGAAGAAATACTGGAAGTTATCGAACCGGTACTGCATTGCCAGCGGCCGCACATCGTCGCTGAACGGATTGGGCACAATCATTGCCGTGGTCATGATCAGCAGGTCTGCAAAAATTAGCAACAACTCGGTCCGCGATTGCCCAACACGGCCCGCCCGACGGATCAACCAACCGTTTGCGCATATCAGCAGCAGGATGAAGTGATACCACATCACATCCCATTGTGGATTGAGGTAAATCAGCAGCACACCGGTGAGTCCCATCGCGATCCAACGGGCGCGGACGGCAAGCTCAAGCCCCTCGCGCTTGTGTCTTTCCAGCGCGGCTTCCGTGTATTTGTTCTCCAGATCAAACCTGTCCGGGCGGGTCACAAAGAACCGGTCAAAGCGGGATTGGCTGGCAATGGTATCAGACATCGCTGAGGCTCCTTCACTGTGCCGCAGGATACAACAGGCGCGGATTGAGACCAGACACCCGGAAAACAAAAGACCCCGCCGAAATCGGCGGGGCAAGGCTTAGTGCCTTGTGTCAGGCCACAGGCACCGGCGGTATTGGTGAAATCAATTCATCTCGGCCCGGATTTGCTGGCGCAGAACGTCGATCGGTACGGTCTTGCCGTCGCGCTTAAAACACCAGTAGGTCCAACCGTTGCAGGACGGAGCATTCTCGAGATGCGCTCCAACCTGATGGATCGAGCCCTTGACGTTGTCGCCCACCAGCGTGCCATCGGCGCGGACCTTGGCCTTGTGGCGCCGGTTCATCGAAAAAAGCTCCTCGCCCGGGCGCAGCATCCCGCGTTCGACCAGTTGGCCAAAGGGGACGCGCGGCTCGGCGCGTTTGCTGGCGCTGACTTCCAGCGCCTCACGGTCGAATTTGCGAACTTTGGAGATGCGTTTTGCAGCCACTTTGCGATAGCTTTCCTCGCGCTCGATCCCGATGAATTCGCGGCCCAGCATTTTGGCAACGGCGCCTGTTGTCCCGGTGCCAAAGAACGGGTCCAGAATAACATCGCCCGGATTGGTCGAACCAATCAACACGCGATGCAGCAGCGACTCCGGCTTCTGCGTCGGATGCGCCTTGTCGCCGTTTTCATCCTTCAGGCGTTCATGCCCGGTGCAGATCGGCAGCACCCAGTCGCTGCGCATCTGAACACCTTCGTTCAGCGCCTTCAACGCTTCGTAGTTGAACGTGTACTTCGCACCTTCGCGTTTCGACGCCCAGATCATCGTCTCATGCGCATTGGTGAATCTCTTACCGCGGAAATTCGGCATCGGGTTCGACTTGCGCCACACGACGTCATTCAAAATCCAGTAGCCCGCATCCTGTAAGGCCGAACCCACACGGAAGATGTTGTGGTATGAGCCGATAACCCAGATCGCACCATTCGGCTTGAGCAGACGATGCGCCGCTTTCAACCACTCGCGGGTGAACTGGTCATACGCGCCAAAGCTGCTGAACTGATCCCAGTGATCATCGACCGCGTCTACCTGGCTGTTATCGGGGCGATGCAACTGGCCTTTCAGCTGCAGGTTATAGGGCGGATCCGCAAAGATCAGGTCCACCGACGCCTCGGGCAGACTGTTCATCACATCGATGCAGTCCCCGGAAAGAATCGTGTTTAAAGGGAGCGCTTTTGCGCCCTTTTTGGTGGTTGTTGTCATTTTACTGCCTCAAGTATCCACGGCGCTTTTGCGCTCATTTGGTTGAGACAAGGATGAGTCAAAGACGATTCGCCGTCAATTTCTTTTTTGAATCAGCAACTTACAATTTACTCTTGATACAAGATATTGTGGACCGGCTTGAACGAACGTCTATGGTGTGGGGTCACACCAAGATTTTGCAGTGCGTCCTTGTGTTGTTTCGACGGATAACCTGCGTTTGTCTCCCATCCATAGCCCGGATGCTGTTGCGCCAAATCCACCATCAGTTGATCGCGCCAATTTTTTGCGACAATCGAAGCAGCTGCGATCGACACCGAATGCGCATCACCTTTCACCACCGCCTGCGCTGGAATCGTTAACCCGTGCGGTATCAGGTTCCCATCGATCAGCAGGTAATCCGGCGGCGGGTCCAATGTCGCGACCGCGCGTTCCATCGCCAAGTGCGAGGCGCGCAAGATGTTGTGTTCGTCGATCTCTGCCACCGTGGCCTCAGCCACCGCGATCTCGGCTCGGCCGCGCAAGCTGGCCTCCAGCGCGGCGCGGCGCTTGGCAGTCAGCTTCTTGGAATCGTTCAACCCTTCGGGGATGTCTTCAGGGTTCAGGATCACGGCGGCCGCCACCACCGGCCCGGCCAGCGGCCCGCGGCCAACCTCATCCACGCCTGCGATCCGAAGGTACCCTTGCCTCGCGGCGGCTTTTTCAATTTCATAATCTGGTTTCGTCATGCCTTCGGAAAACCGCGTTTCACCGCTCATCGCAAGAAAAAAGAGAGGGCAGCTTGCGCCACCCTCTCCCTGCACGGCGCTTCTGTGGCGCCGCTCCTGCTCGAAAATCGTTACTTGTAACTCACCCGGTATCCGTTCTGACGCAGGCAGCCTGGGTGGTACGCCCGCTTGACCTTTTTGCCATTCCAGAACCTGACCTTGCACTGGTCCGGCAGGCTATTGCTGTATTTGTAATACTTGCTCAGGCAGTTCTTGCCCAACAGCGGTTGATCGGGCGAGAACCCATGGAAGGTGCGCAAGCATCGTTGCGGCAAGCTATAGCGCGCAACCCGTTCCGGCAGCGGGCGCACATTATGCGGCCTGTGTTTTGGCTTTGTGTGCACGTGGTTTTGGGGTGCCTTATATATGTGATTGTAGTTATTCGTAACGGTGTTCTTTTTTTTGTTTTCGTCGTTGAAGTGCTTTACCGCGACACCAAGCAGTGCGATGGCCGCCAATCCACCCAGGATATCTTCGACATCGGCTGCCCGCGCCTGCGACGCCGAAATTCCGGTGATGGCAACCGCAGAGGCCACAATCAGGGCTATGAACTTCTTATGCATGGTGCTTGTCCTTCAGTAGTCTCAGGGGCCCGGTGGCGGGCCATGTGCTCGATGCCCTGACACTGGGTCCTCCCTGCCCAGACAAGCAATAACGGCCCCCTGTTATCCGATATCAGGCCGGCCAAACCCCTTGGGTTATTGAATATCGCACCGACCCATGCGCAGGATGCGGCCTATGAAACATATCCTCTCTTCTCTGGCCCTGCTGGCCCTGATATCGCTTGGCTCTGCTGCCGCGGCGGCCGATTGTTATGCCGATTACAAGGCCAAACGGGACAATCCGCTACGCCTGCACTATGGCGTCATGCAGGTTTCGGCCTGCGACAAGGGGCAGGCAAAACGTGAAGTCGCCCAGCGCCTCAAGGGCTCAGGGTGGACCCTGCTGAACGTCATGTCCGTGTTCGGACCGGAAGGATTGGATAAAAGGAAGGCAAATGCCGGACAATTCTATCTCCGTTACTGAGGCCCGCCGATCCGGTGTCAGATTGGTCGGCGCGGGCATCGCGGCGATCGTGTTGATTCTGGTGACGGCGGCGATCTTCCTGTTCTGGACACTGCCCGATGCCAACGCCTTCAACGCGCGGGTCGAGCGGTTGTTCATCGAAAGCGACCTGACCTCGCAGACGGAAATCCGCCTGCTTGAGATTCTGGCGCAATCCGGCACCGCCTTTGCCGACACGCTGTCCAGCTATCGGATGGTGATCTTCGTATTGCTGGTCTTTGCCTCCGCCATGCTGGTGACGGCGCTGGTGTTTCTGGTGATGCTGGTGTTGCTGAACCGGCGCATGGCCCAGATCGAGCGCACCGGTATTCAGGTGACCTCATTGCTGATCAGCCGCGAGGAAAACACCGTCTACCTGAACAATATGGATTTCAAACTGACCCCGGCGGCGATGGAAACCCTGTCTGTGCTGGCTGAATCCCGTCTGGATGACGAGGTCCTCTCGGGCGTACAGATCGAGGCGATGATTTCCGGCAAGGACGCCTCGGAATGTGACGAGGCCGCAGGCGCCACCCGGATCAAACGGCTGCGCGATGCCTTGGGCAACCAGATAGTCAGCGAGTTGCTGGTCAAGAATATCGCCAAAAAGGGCTATATGCTGTCGATCGAAAAAGACGTGATTCAAATGATCTGATACGGCGGCCTCGCACAGGGCACGTGCGGTAAAAAACCGGTTACACCCCTTGGAATGCAACCGTCAAAGCCCCATCCTGTAAAGACTCGCGTCAGGGAGTCTGATGATGAATGTGCACACCACCCCAAAGACCAAAGGTTACGGCATCTCGGTCGAAGAGCTGACCGGGCGGGTTGCGATTTACCGCGATGACACCCTTTTGGCCGAAAGCACCAACGCCAAAGTCATGTATGAAACGCGACTGCCGGCAACGATCTATATTCCGCGCGATGACGTCTGCATCAATCTTGGCGACGAAACCGAATTGCAGACCTTCTGCCCCTTCAAGGGAACCGCGACCTATCACGATGTCATATTGGATGGTCAACGGCTGGCCAATTCCGTCTGGGCCTATGAGGACGCTCTGCCCGAAAGCGCTGCCATTCAAGGCCATATCGGCTTCATGCCCGCAGCCTATACGCGGATCGATCTGGGCGAGAACAATCTGCGCGATCCCGAAGATGGCAATATCAGCGGGCCTTTGATTGACTGGCTGATGCGCGGCGCGTCCGAGAACCAAACCCCTGAAGCCTTTACCAAAGCCCTGGCAGAGAAAATGCTGGAACACGGGATCGCCATCCAGCGGCTCAGCATTCTGGCCTGGTCGCTGCATCCGCTGATCGCAGGCAAACACTATATCTGGGAAAAGGGCGAGGCCGAGATCTCGACCAATGTGCCCACCTATGAAATCCACGACCATCCGGCCTATATCAATAGCCCCCTGCGTCACGTGTCGAACGGGCTGGGCGGGGTACGCCAGCGGCTGAACGACAAAAACCCGCAAAACAGCTTTCCGATCATGGAAGACTTGCGCGCTAAGGGGGCAACCGATTACGTCGCCATGCCGTTACCGTTCTCGGACGGGCGAACCAACGTTCTGACCCTGACTTGCGACCATCCGGAAGGGTTCACCACCGAAAATCTGGGGCTGGTGTTCGAGTGCTCCTCGGTCATTGCCCGGTTTTACGAGGTCTTCATGCAGCGCGAAAATGCGCAGGTTCTGCTGGAGACTTACGTGGGCAAACGCTCAGGCGCGCGCGTTCTGGGGGGTGAAATCCGGCGCGGGGACGGAGACGAGATCGACGCCGCAATCATGTTCTGCGACCTGCGCAATTCCACGAGTCTGGAAGAGCAGCTCGGCCGCGCCGCCTATATCAACCTGTTGAACGAGTTTTTTGAGACCGTGTCTGGCATCGTGCATGACAATGGCGGAGAAGTCCTCAAATTTATCGGCGACGCTGTGCTGGCGGTGTTCCCGGCCGGAGACGACTCGGATTCGGCGCGTTGGAATGCCCAGCGCTCAGCCATCGAAATTGTCGAAAATCTGGGCGAGCTGCGCCTATCCGGGTCTGACACTCATTGCGATTGCTCGATCGGTGTCGCCTATGGTCGGGTCACCTATGGCAATGTCGGATCACGCGAACGGCTGGATTTCACCGTCATCGGACAGGCCGCAAACGTGGCGGCCCGATTGGGAGAATATGGCAAAAAGGTCGGTCACCGTATTGTCGTCTCGGCCGATATTCAGCCGGCTTGTGCCAATGCGTTGCCGCTGGGGGAAGTCAAACTGCACAACGTGTCCCAGCCGGTCACATCCTTTGCCCTGAGAACCTCAGCAGATGCGGTTTTGAGCAGCTAGCGTATTTTTGGACGGGCATTGCGATCGGACGAAGACCGACCGGGTTAGGTGCCGGACCCTTTTTCGCCGTCACGCCCCAAGCAGGATCAACGCGGTTTGAGCGGGTGAAATCGTGCTCTGCAACTGTGCAATCTGGCTGCGGGCAAGATACCGGTCGGTCAGCTGCGCCACCGCCGTCTCATCCGTAAACTGCGACAGATCATCCGACCCGGTCACATCCGACAGCCGGTCTTTGAACACCTTAAGCTGCCGGTCGATATCCAGCTGGGCAAAGCTGGACGGCAGGCCAAGCGCTGTTTCCATCATGCTGCGCAGCGGCGGCAGACTCATCAGATCGAACCACTTGGTGTCCGCACTTCCGCTTTGCCCGGCCAGATCGACCAGAGCGTGCTGCGCATACAGCGCAACACGCATGGTTTCGTCGGACTCGCCCACCGCGATTTCGAACCGCGACACGTCGTTGTCGCGCGCAATATCTTCCATGAACGTCGCCAACCCCGTCCGGCGTATTTCCCCCGGCCCAAGACCGAAGGCTTCGGAAAACTCCCGATACCTGCCGTCCGACAGCCGGTTTGACAGCGCATCATCGGCACTGGTGCCATCGGACAGCACCTTCTGGATGAAGTAGCGATTATTGATATCGTCTTCCAAACCGAAGGCGCCCAGGGCGACCTGCAACAAGCGGCGGTCCGACACCAAATCCTCAGCCGTTTGCACCTTGCCGATATTTTCCAGAAAATACTGCCTCTCCCTCTCATTGACGGATGACGAGGAGAAGCTGTCGAGTTGCGCCTCGTAGGTGCGCTGCAGAAACCGCCAGCCCACCAAACCGCCCGTAGGAATGACAGGCTGGAATGTCATTGCTGATACGCCATCAAGCGTTCTTCGCGCGGCAACAATGCGCGCAGCGATTTCAGACACTTGTAGTATTGCTCGGCCAACAGGGCCTCGGTCGCCTCTGACAGAACGCGGCGGCTGTCCGCGTCGGTGAAGACCTGGCTCAGCTCTTCGACACGGCGCAGCAGCTGCTGACGGGCGCGATCAGGCTCTGCATCGCCGGACAACACAAGCTGCGCGGCGTAACAGACCCGCCTGACCGGGGTGTTTACCTCATCCGGGTGGATGGCGTCCCGCAGACGCAGGACGTTGGCATCGGGCGTCATGATCGAGAACCGGCTGCGACGATCCCCGTTTTCAACAACCACACCGTTGATCAGCACTCTCTCTTTCGGTGCCAGCTTCAAAACCAGCCCACCCATCACGTGGCCCCCATTTGCCGCAGGCCGCGCAATACGGCCATGTTGATCTCAAGCAGAGGCTCCACGGTCGCTTTGTTGCCCAGAACCTGGCTGCTGTGCTGCTCGGTGAACTCGGCCAGATAGAAAATCCGGGCCCGCAACTCGTTGGGCAAGGCATTGTCTGAATCCGTGACACCGCTGGCCAGAACGGTCCAAAGACGGCGATTTTCGTGCAGTGCCTGAACGAACCCGCCAAAATCCGATTTTTGCCGGGCGGCGGCAGCCTTGAGCCGATGCGTGATCTTTGAAATCGCCTCGTACTCGGTGTCGCGCGGTGTGCGTGTGGGCGCGGAGGTCTGCCCATAGGCTCGCTGTGCAAGAGTGTGCGGTGTCACTTGAAATCCTTCCAATAGTCCGTCTTTTGGCGATCAGGGCCGGGGCGCATTTCCACGCCCCAGCCGGGTTCCGAAGGTTAACGGAACAGAGACAGGATGGACTGCGGCGCCTGGTTGGCGATCGACAGCGACTGGGTGGCCAACTGCTGCTGAACCTGCAGGGCCTGCAGACGGGCCGAGGTCTCTTCCATGTCGGCATCAACAAGCGAACCGATACCGGATTTGAACGAGTCAGCCAGGTTTGAGATGAACTCTTTCTGGGTCTCGATCCGGCCCTGCGACGAACCGAATGCAGCCGAAGCGTCAATCGAGGTGTCAATCAGGGTTTCAATCGTTGCCATAGCCGCGGTTGCGCCAGCGCCGGTCGAAACGTCAATGCCGGTCAACGCGCCCAGACCGCCCGAGCCTGCGTTCACATACTGAGCCGAGAATGAGACGTCATTGCCAGTTGCGTTGGCGACCGACAGCGTGCCTGGAGTGCCCGAGTCGTAATCAACGGTCAAACCGGTGATGCCCAGTTCGTCGATCTTTGCCTTCAGGCCCACAGCGACAAGGTCACCTGTGGTTGTCGCAGCAGCGTCCGCAGCCGAGACGGTATATGAAACGACCTGATCGTTAATTGCGACAACAACCTTGTCACCCGCAGCAAAAGCGCCGCTGGATTCATCTGTCACCAGCGCAGTTGCCGAGGTTGCCCCGTTGTCGATGGTCGCGCCCACTCGGTCGTTGCCTGTCGAGGCGCCTGTCGAACCGTCAAACACCTGAGCCGCCGTATAACCGCCAGTCGACAGGTTCTGACCAGCCACAGAGATCGACGAAGCGGTCACCGCGCCTGTGTTGTCACGATCGAGCGAGGCCAGAATCGAAGCGGAACTTGAAGACCCGTCCACCAGATTCAGGCCGTTGAACTGAGCCGCACTAACAACCGAGTTGATCTGATCTTTCAGAGCGGTCACGTCGTCATTGATCTTGCCACGATCCACGTTGTCTTCCTGTGCCGCGACGATCTTACCTTTCATCTGGGTCAGCAGATCGGTCACTGTTTCAGCGGCATTCCGGGCCACTGCAACGGTCGATTCACCCAGCGCCAGGCTGTCCTTGATCGCATTGAATCCATTGACGTCGGATTCCATGACCTTGGAGATCGCCCAGACGGCTGAGTTGTCTTTGGCAGTTGCAACGTCCTTGCCGGTCGAGATCGCGTTCTGGGTTTGTGCCAGGTTCTTGTTGACCGATTTCAGAGTTTGCAGCGCAACCATTGCGCCATTGTTGGTCAGAATGCTGGACATAGCTTTCTTCCTTTTCCGTTCGGGCCTTTTACGCCCATGCTTACCCCGCATCATCCGCGGGCTTTGACGTCTTTCTGATCAGTGCGATCCGCCGCCGGGCTGTTCGCGCCACCTGCTGATTTCAGGTGCCCGACCACCTTTGCCCCTGATCCCCTAACGGAGTGCTAAAGCGCCCAAGCCAGAAAATTCGGATTTGAATCAAACCCGTCGCTATGCCCGTTTTTCCAGCTTCGCATGGTGACGCACGGTGTATCCGTTGCGCTGGCCGTCAGCGCCATAGGTGCTGAACTCCTGCCGCACGCGACGCAATTCAGCCATGCGGCTGGCGACGGCGCGAATCCCCTCTGCCGCGCTGTTCAGCAGAGCCTGATTGCGTTCCACTTTTCCTTGCAGGCGAATCAACTCGGCACTGTCAAAAACCCGAAGCTCATTGATCGCCCCGATAAGCTTTTCCTTTTCCGGCGCCATGTGACTCAGCCAGTCCAGATCACCATCCACAAGCGCAGTACGCTCAAGGTCTAGTACTTCTTCCAAGGACTTGATCAGATCGGCGTCAGCTTTGGTCGGCATTGGTTTTCTCCATCATTGACTGGATCAGTATTTCGGACAGGCCGACGCCACCGGATTCGGCCAGGGCGCGCGCCTGATGCTGCACAAGGAAAGAGGAAAACTGGTCTTCCCCTGCGCCACCGCCGAAGGATTGGCGCGCTTTGCCCATTCCGGTCGCCTTGAGCATTTCTGCGAGAAACGCCGCCTCCAACTCGACGGCGGCGGCCTGAACTTTCTGGGATGTTGTCGGCGGTTGCGGGGCGGGTGGGGTCGCAGAAACCTTCATTGCTTTCTCCGAAATTTGCATCGAACTTTCTCGATCAAAGGCGAAAGCGGTTAAAATAAACGTAACTTCCTGCGGGCAGATTTTCGGTTACACAAAAGGAGCCGGAGCAAAATGCCCAACCCTCTTTCAGCGGCGATGTCCTCACCAACCGCCGCCACGAAACCAGATGCCACCCCGCATGAGGCACGCGAATCCAAAGGCGGCATGTCCTTTCAAACGGTGATGGATCAGGACATCGGCCCGCAGTCCGGTGACGCTGAATCGGCTGACATTCTGGTTCAGGATCCGGATGCGGCGGCAGAGCTGGAGATCGTCTCGGAAGAGAATCAGGCCACAGGCATTGTTGTTGGTGCGGATGACCAGCCCCCTGTCGAAACACAACCTGTCGCAACGGAGGTCGTTCCAATTCCGGTTTTGGAATCGCCTCCAAAAGAGCCCACTTTCACACCTCCGGTCGCCACGGCTGATGCTGAATCGACCGGGGACAAGCAACCGGGTTTCCCGGGGGTAGAAACCCTGCGAACATCCGAAAACCCAGTGCAGCGTTCGGCACCGTCGGCCTTTCAGGCTTTGGTCTCAGGAGCCGACCAACCGAGGCGGCCACATGAAAACGTCCTTAAACCGCAGAGCCTGCCGACGGGTCCGATCATTGCGGACTCTCACTCAAGAGAGACGCCGTTTCCGTCGGCAATTGCAGACCCGGTTCGGAACATACTGCAGGCGCCGCTCACTCCCGGACCGATGCCGAAACATCCAAATACACCCGATCGCGCGCGGTCTTTAGTGCAAACGCAGCTTCTGGCATCCGACACAGCCAGCATTCAGGCCACAACGCAGCCGGTTCCCGAGATCGAGGACATACAGGCCGCCAGAGAGGCCCCGACTTTATCAGTCACACGCGATTCGGGGCCAGCGGTTCAGGCGATGACAGCCACCGCCCGCGCGGAAACAGCGCGCGCCATCGCATCTCAGATGGCAACCGCCATCAACGTAAGGCCGCATTCCGGCGCAATCGAGGTTGCGCTGAACCCCGAGGAACTGGGGCGCGTTTCGATCGTTTTGAATGGCCGCGACGAAGGCCTGCACCTGACGATCACTGCGGAACGCCCCGAGACGCTGGACATGATGCGGCGCCACCTCTCGGTTCTTGAGGGCGAATTCCGGAATTTCGGTATGGGCAACCTGTCCTTTGATCTGGGTACATCTGCCGATGCGCAGCACGATGATTCTGACGGTGGTGCGGGCACCGAGCTCTCGGCCCCTCAACCTGAGCACGTCGCCGAAGTCGGCCCGGCACGCCCACACATCGCCCCCGACGGGCGGATCGATATGAGGCTTTAACCATGATCACCCCAACGCAATCGACGACACAGACCAAAACGCCCGCGCAGACGGCATCCAATTCACAAGCTGCATCCGTGGCATCCGACTTTGATACGTTCCTGTTGCTGATGACCACCCAGGCGCAGAATCAGGACCCGCTGGAGCCGATGGATTCCAGCGAATATGCGTCGCAGCTTGCACAGTTTTCGATGGTCGAGCAGCAGGTGCAAACCAACGAGGCGCTCTCAGAGTTGGTGCTGTCGCTAGGCGGCATCAAGCTGGAGGAGTTGGCCAATTGGGTCGGTATGAATGTCCGGACCACTGCGGCGTTTCACTTCGACGGTGAACCTGTGGCCCTGTCCGCGCAATCTGCAGAGGCGGCTGATGGCGCGGTCATGGTCATCCGTGACAGCAACGGCACCGAGATTGAGCGGATTTCCGTACCAGTAACACAAACCGACTATACCTGGGCTGGCACAAAGAGTGACGGCAACCCCTTGCCGGCGGGCAGCTATACGGCAACACTGGAAAGCTATGACGGGGATGAATTGCTGTCGACCCAACCCATCGCAGCCTACAATCAGGTGGTTGAGGCACAGGTCGGGGACGATACTGTCTTGCTGACGCTGGAAAGCGGTCAGGTGGTACCGGTGGGAATGGTGACAGCAGTCCGAACCGGAACTTGATCTGCAGGGCGCGACAGGCCACACCTGTGCAACTACGACTCGCTTTTGTACCGGTGACCCCTCTGTCTGACCCAATTACCCCTCCGTTGGATCTTGTTGATGACCTGCGCGTTCAGGGCCTGGTTGCAGCGGATGCGCAGTTTCAGACATTGTATGGCGGGCGCACCAACCAGGTCTGGAAGGTGCTGGAAGAAAACGGCGGTAAGGTGCTGAAACTGTATCGCGCCGGGCCGCGCAACCCGCTGTTCCGCAACGATGCCGAGCTGGAGGCGCTGTGCTTGACCGCCTTGGAGCCCACCGGTTTTGTTCCGCGCCTGCGCTCGGCCGGTCAACATAATCATGGCCGATGGGTGTTCTACGATCACGCGCCGGGCTCACCCTGGCGCGAGGGGTCGGCTGAGGTAGGGGAGTTGTTGCGCAAGCTCCATACGCTCGACCTGCACGTTCAGGCGCCGAAAGGCTGTAATGGCAGCGCGGATTTGGCGCGGCACGGGCAGAGAATTCTTGGTGGGTGCATTTCGAAGACGCGGGTTCTTTTGGAAGAGTTAAAGCCCAAGGAGCAGGTACCGCCTACCGCACGCACGTGCCTGATTCACGGTGACCCCGTGGCCGGGAATATTCTAACCGCACCTTCCGGTCTGACACTTATCGACTGGCAATGCCCAGCGCAGGGTGACCCGTGTGAGGACCTGGCTTTGTTCTTGTCCCCGGCGATGCAGTATCTGTACCGGGGCGC
The DNA here is from genome assembly GCF_056538605.1 of Ruegeria sp. BF7. Taxonomy (NCBI): domain Bacteria; kingdom Pseudomonadati; phylum Pseudomonadota; class Alphaproteobacteria; order Rhodobacterales; family Roseobacteraceae; genus Ruegeria; species Ruegeria sp. BF7. The sequence continues at coordinate 83,440 of NZ_JBQFTM010000010.1, forward strand.
GGCTCTGACTCAGGCGGAAGAGCGTCGGTTCCTGTCTGCCTATGGCCATACGGATACAGTGGATCGGTATCAACGGCTTCGCCGCTGGTTCGCGTGGCGCATGGCCGCCTATTGCCTGTGGCGCATCGAAAACGGTGCGGGCGATTACGAGAAAGGGTTAGAGCTGGAGCTGGCAACGCTCTAACCGTCACCAATCTGCAAGCGCCATCACCGCATAGGCTGGTGGCAGCAACGCACGACGCCAGCGCCCCAGCGGAAACCGTTGCGGCGCACGTGCAATAGGCTCCGGGAGTTCGGCACCCTGCTCCAATACCATCTGGGCCAGCGCACGCCCGCAATAGGTGCCCATCGCCACCCCGTTTCCATGATAGGCAAACCCGGCGAACAGCCCCGGCTGGCCGTCCACAGGCCCGACATAAGGCGTTAGACCCCGCGAGAGGCAGACCATGCCTGACCACATATGGGTTACGTCAACACCCGACCAACCCGGAAACATCTTCCTGAAATTCCTTATGACCTTGCGCCTGATGGCAGCTTCTGCCCGCGGTGATGACAGCAATCCTCCGCGCATTCCGAACAGAAACCTTCGGTCGGGCATCAGGCGGAAATAGTGCAGCAGTTGGCGTGTGTCATAGGCCATCTGGTCCGATGTCCAGCCCTGCGCCTGCAATTCGGCCTCGGACAAGGGACGGGTCACCAGTACAGTGGACTGCGCGGGCATGTACCGGCCTGCCATCCAAGATGGGATGTCCTCGCTGGAGTAACCGTTGGTGCAGATCAGCACGTTCCGTGCCCTGATCCGGCCTGAATCGGTCTGAACCTCGAAGCCGGATTTCGTTTTACGGACGGTTTGCGCGGCGCTTTGTTGGAACAGATCAGCGCCGCGCAATCGTGCCGCCTGCGCCAATCCGAAGAGGTACTTTCTGGGGTTCAGCGCAAATCCGACACGGTTGGTGTAGCCGCCGTGGAACTTGCCGCCAAAGCCAAGCCCCGGCAGATCACCCGGTTCATGTAGCGTGCCGGACGCCTCAGCCTGCCGTCGCAGCTTGTCCATCGCGCGTGGGGTATGGGCCAGTTGGGTCTCACCCCGTGAATGCACATCGGCGTCGATGCAATGCGTCCCAAGCAGGTCGGTGACCAGGTGAACAGCGTCTGCTTCGGCCTGGGCATAGTTGCTTGTGGCAGTCTCTCCAAACTGGCGGATCATCGCGTGATGGCTCAGCTTTGATCCGCCCAGACAACAGAACCCACCATTGCGCCCGGATGCGCCCCAGCCCGGTGTTTTGGCCTCAAGTACGGCAACCGACACTCCGGCCTCGGCCAGATGCAGCGCCGCCGAGAGGCCAGTGAAGCCGCCGCCGACAATAGCAACATCCGCATTCAGGTCGCCCTGCAGGACCGGCCATTCGGGGCGGGCAATCGTTTCATCCCACCAGCAGTTGGTCCGGGGGCCGGGACCGTAGGTATAGTCGGGAAACAGCCGTTTCATTCAGTGCGCGCTGCGGCCATTTCATCCTGCTTTTGCCGCACCATCGCCCGTTTCGTGATCAACGACGCGGTGATGACCCCCACCGTCACAATCCCGATCATGATCGTGGACAGCGCATTGATCTCGGGGCTTACGCCCAGACGCACGGCCGAGAAGATCTTGATCGGCAAGGTCGTCGCAGACGGCCCCGATGTGAAGGAGGCAATCACCAGATCGTCCAGCGACAGGGTAAAGGCCAGCAACCAGCCCGAGATCACCGCAGGGGCGATGATCGGCAAGGTCACCAGACGGAACGCCTGCGCAGGCGAGCAGCCCAGATCCAACGCGGCCTCTTCCAGCGATTGATCGAATGTCACTAGACGCGAGGAGACGACCACGGAAACGAAACACATCGAAAAGGTCGTATGCGCCAGAACGATGGTCAGGATGCCCCGGTCCAACCCGATGCCGATGAACAGCAGCAGCAGCGACAGGCCGGTGATCACCTCGGGCATCACCAGCGGCGCGTAGATCATGCCGGAAAACAGCGTGCGGCCAAAGAACCGACCGCCGCGCACCAGCACATAAGCCGCCGCGGTACCCAGAATGGTGGCCAGCGTCGATGAGAACACCGCAACACGTACGGTTACCCAAGCGGCGTCCAGAAACGCTTCGTTCTGCACGACCGATGCATACCATTTGGTCGAAAACCCAGCCCAGACCGTCACCAGTTTGCTTTCGTTGAAGCTGAAGATGATCAGGATGATCATCGGGATATAAAGGAATGCAAACCCCAGGGTCAGCGAAACCGTGTTGAACCAACTCATCCTGTTCATCGGTCTACCTCCGCCTGTTTCTGCTGGTTGCGCTGAAACAGCACGATCGGGATCACAAGGATCAGCAGCAACACCACCGCCACGGCGCTGGCGACTGGCCAGTCACGATTCGAGAAGAATTCCTCCCACAGCACTTTACCGATCATCAATGTGCCCGAGCCGCCCAGCAGCGACGGGATCACGAACTCGCCTATCACCGGGATCATCACCAGAAAACACCCGGCGATGATACCGGGGCGCGACAGTGGGATGGTCACCAGCCAGAAGGCTTGCAGGCGGGAACAACCCAGATCCTCGGCGGCCTCGATCAGGGATTCATCCATCCGTTCCAGAGACGAATAGATCGGCAGGATCATAAAGGGCAGATAAGTGTAGACGATGCCGATATAGACAGCCGTATTGGTGTTCAGAATGGTCAGCGGAGTTGAGATGATACCCGTCCACAGCAGCAACTGGTTCAGGTAGCCTTCGTTCGACAGGATACCCATCCACGCATAAACCCGGATCAGGAACGAGGTCCAGAAAGGCAGGATTACCAGCATCATCAGCGAAGGGCGCCATTCTGCGGGCGCGCGGGCCATGCCATAGGCGATGGGATAGCCTACCAGCAACGTCAGAAAGGTCGAGATTACCGCGATCTTGACGCTGGAGAGATAGGCTTTCCAGTACAGATCATCCTCGGTCAGCCAGACGAAATTCTCAAAGTCCAACTGGCTGAAGAAATCCTTGATCCCGGCCCAACCCTGCGACAGGTCCAGCGTCGGCGTGTAAGGCGGGATCGCCAGTTCGGTATCCGACAGCGAGATTTTCAGGACAATGAAAAACGGCACCAGAAACAGCGCCAGCAGCCAGACATACGGAACGGCAATCAGAAACGCGCGGCGCATCAGCTTGCCAGCAAAACCGCGGCGGTTGCTGTCCAGGACAGCCAAACCGGGTCTTCCCATGTAAACGACCGGCGCGAGATACGGCGAGTGTTGGCCGTCTGCGCCTTGATAATCGTGCCGTTCGGCAGTTCAACGTGATAGGTGGAGAGATTGCCCAGATAGGCGATGTCGTGCACCTTGCCCTGCACCGCATTGATCGCATCCGCCGGGCGGTCTGCCGAGATCGTCACCTTTTCAGGCCGGATCGCAAGGTGACAGGTCTGTCCCTGCGAAAACCCGTTGGCCGAGGTCGCCGTCAAGGGCGACTGCCCCTCGGCCCAGTCGATCTGATAGGTATCTTCGCCATTGGCCGAGGCCCGGCCTTCGATGATGTTCACATCGCCGATAAAATCCGCGACATAGACCGAGTTCGGGTTCTCATAGATGCGATCCGGCGTTGCCACCTGCATCAGCCTGCCCTGATCCATCACCGCAACGCGGCTGGCGACCGTCATCGCCTCTTCCTGATCGTGGGTCACGATCACAAAGGTGGTGCCGGTCTTTTCCTGAATATCCATCAGTTCGAACTGAGTGTCCTGCCGCAATTTCTTGTCCAGCGCGCCCAGCGGTTCGTCCAGCAGCAGCAGCTTGGGCGCCTTGGCCAGAGACCGCGCCAGCGCCACCCGCTGACGTTGCCCGCCCGAGATCTGGTGCGGCTTGCGGCGTGCGAATTGCTCCAACCGGGTCAGGCGCAGCATCTCTTCGACTCGATCCTCAAGGTCATGCTTGGGCATGTTGTCCCGGCGCAGGCCAAAAGCGATGTTGTCCCAAATGCTGAGATGCGGAAACAACGCATAAGACTGGAACATCATGTTCACCGCCCGTTTATTCGGCGGGATCGGGTCGATGTCCTGACCACCCAGCAAGATATGCCCTTCGGTGGGTTTCTCGAACCCGGCCAGCATCCGCATCATGGTGGTCTTGCCGCAGCCCGAAGGCCCCAGCAGCGCAAAGAACTCGCGCTCGAAAATGTCCAGAGACAGGTTGTCGATGGCCGTGAAGTCTCCAAACCGTTTGGTGACATTCCGGAACTGGATCAAAGGTTTCGCCTGTGGATCATTCCACGGCTCAAAGACGTCAGAGTTCAAAACGGCCCCCGTGCATCAATCTGGGAAAAGACGCAGGGCGGACCAGCCCGCCCTGCGCAGATAACCGGTTAGGTGCCCGATTTGATCTTGGTCCACAGACGGGTCACAACCCGTTGTGTTTTCGATGGGTATGGCGTCGTGATGTAGAGATTCTGCATGGTAGCATCATCAGGATAGATCGCCGGATCACCGATCACGTCTTCTGCAAGAAACTCCTGAGACGCCTTGTTGCCGTTGGCATAGTAAACGTAGTTCGATGCAGCGGCCATGTTATTGGCATCCAGAATAAAATCCAGGAACTTGTGTGCACCTTCCGGGTTCGGAGCATCCGCCGGAATTGCCATCTGGTCGAACCACATCAGCGAGCCTTCGGCGAATGGGTGGTATTCAATGTTAACACCGTTGTCCGCCTCTGCTGCGCGATCGCGTGCCTGAAGAATGTCGCCCGACCAGCCAACGGCTACGCATATATCTCCATTGGCCAATGCGTTGATGTATTCCGAACTGTGGAACTTTTGGATGTGAGGGCGGACGCTAGTCAGAACCTCTTCGACTTTCTTGATGACGTCAGGATCGTGGCTATCGGGATCTTCGCCTATGTACTGCAAAGTCATTGGTATCATCTCGGCCGGCGCGTCCAGGAAGTGCACACCACATGAGGCCAGCTTTTCCATGTTCTCAGGCTTCAGCACCAGATCCATGCTATTGAGGGCAACGTCATCACCCAGCGCTTCTTTGACTTTGTCGACATTCACGCCGATCCCAGTGGTGCCCCACATGTAGTTTATCGAATACGCATTGTTGGGATCATAACCCGCAGTGCGTTCTTGAATTACGTCCCACAGGTTGCCCGTGTTGGCCAGTTTGGACGAGTCCAACTCCTGGAACGCGCCAGCCTGAATCTGACGCTGAAGGAAGGTGCCCGACGGCACCACAACGTCGTATCCTGACCCGCCTGCCAGCATCTTGGTCTCCAAAACCTCGTTACTGTCAAACACGTCATAGATCAGTGTCAGCCCGGTTTCTTCCTCGAACTTGGACAGCAGTTCCTCGTCGATATAATCGGACCAGTTGTAAACGCGCACTTCTTCGGCAAAGGCCGCCGAAGTCCCCAATGCGATGACCGCAGTCATCGTCAGCGTTTTGATTGACATTTTTTTCTCCCTGAAAGTGTACGGGTATTTTCCCGTTTTTTTGGATTTGATCAAGTTTTGCGTTTTCCCCCGATCCCGCGTATGGTTTCAAAAGGTCAGGCATCTGGCAAGTCAGCATCATTGGAAACAGGGCAAACTAATTGGATTTGATCAAAAATAAAGCGTCGAGCTCCAAGACAGAGGCCGAAAAACGGCCCGCGCATGAGCAGGTGTATCAAACCCTCAAGGCTCAGATCATGTTCGGTGAATTGGTACCCGGACAGCCCGTCACGATTCAGGGGCTGACTGATTCTCTGGAGGTTGGCATGACCCCCGTTCGCGAGGCGATCCGCCGCCTGATTTCCGACGGTGCACTGGTGTTTCAGGGCAACCGACGGGTCAGTGTCCCGCTGTTGTCCGCGGGTGATGTCGAGCAGATGATTTTCGCTAGACTGTCAATAGAATCAGAGCTTTCCAAACGCGCGACCGTGAATATGAGCAGCGCCGATATCGACCATCTGGAGCATATCGACCGGCGGCTGGACCGCATGATCGCGGATGGAGATGTCAGCGGCTATTTGCATCTGAACCACACTTTCCACGAGACGCTTTATTCCTTTGCGGATGCTCCGATTCTACGTGACTTGGCCGAACGGCTCTGGCTCAGATTCGGGCCGTCTCTGCGCGTGGTTTGCGGACGGTTTGGCACTCAAAGCTTACCGGACCGGCATAAGGACATCATCGCCGCCCTGCGCGCCAAAGATGTCGACGGGGCGGCAAAAGCCACCGCTCAGGACATCGAACAGGGGATGGAGCTGATGGCGGACTCCCTGACCGACGGCTAGACACAGTCGATTCGATTGACAGGAAAAAATTTGATCATATTGTGAATGGCAACCGCTTTTGCAGGAGATTTCCGGATGTCCACCATCACCAATCACATGCCCACCGCTGAGTTGCAGGCGCTGGACGCCGCCCACCACATACACCCGTTTTCGGCCAATGGGTCGCTTGGCCGAGAAGGCGCGCGCGTCATCACCCGCGCCAATGGCGTCTATCTGACCGACAGCGAGGGCGAAGAGATTCTGGACGCCATGGCTGGCCTTTGGTGCGTCAATATCGGCTATGGTCGGGATGAGCTGGCCGAGGTCGCCGCCCGCCAAATGCGTGAACTGCCGTACTATAACACCTTCTTCAAAACGACCCACGTGCCAGCCATTGCGCTGGCCAGGAAACTGGCCGAACTGGCACCGGGCGATTTGAACCATGTGTTCTTTGCTGCGGGCGGATCAGAGGCCAACGATACCAACATCCGTTTGGTGCGCACCTATTGGGCCGAGAAAGGCCAACCCAACAAGAACATCATCATCAGCCGCAAGAATGCCTATCACGGCTCGTCCGTGGGCTCGGCCTCGTTGGGCGGTATGGCCGGGATGCACGCGCAAGGCGGCATTCCGATCCCGAACATCCATCACATCAACCAGCCGAACTGGTGGGCGGAAGGCGGTGACATGACGCCCGAGGATTTCGGTCTGGCCCGCGCGCGTGAGCTGGAAGAGGCCATTCTGGAACTGGGAGAGGACCGCGTCGCTGCCTTCATCGCCGAACCCGTTCAGGGCGCGGGCGGTGTGATCGTGGCACCCGACACCTACTGGCCCGAGGTTCAGCGCATCTGCGACAAATACGATATTCTGCTGATCGCCGATGAGGTGATCTGCGGCTTTGGCCGCACCGGCAACTGGTTCGGTTCGCAAACCGTTGGCATCAAACCGCATATCATGACCATCGCCAAAGGGCTCAGCTCGGGCTATGCGCCCATCGGTGGGTCCATCGTCAACGACGAGATTGCCGAAGTTATCGGCGGCACCGAGTTCAACCACGGCTACACCTATTCCGGCCACCCCGTCGCCGCCGCCGTGGCGCTGGAAAACCTGCGTATCCTCGAAGAAGAAAAAATCGTCGATCACGTCCGCGACGTGGCCGCGCCCTATCTGAAAGAGAAGTGGGAGGCGCTGGTCGATCACCCGCTGGTGGGTGAGGCCAAGATTGTCGGCATGATGGCCTCGATCGCACTGACGCCGGACAAGGTCAGCCGTGCCAAGTTCGCGTCCGAGCCCGGCACCATCGGCTATATCTGCCGCGACCGTTGCTTTGCCAACAACCTGATCATGCGCCATGTGGGCGACCGGATGATCATCTCACCGCCGCTGGTTCTGACGCATGCGGATATCGACGAGATGTTCGTGCGTATCCGCAAGTCGCTGGACGAGGCTCAGGCCGAGATCATCGCCCAAGGGCTGATGAAGGCGGCGGCATAAGAAAGCGCCTGGAAAACGTAAGGACCGCTTGATGACACCGGCTTTTTTGCCGGTGTCCTTCGGGTTCACTTTTTCGGCAGGTACCGGTTTACCGCGTTTCGTAGCTCCGGCTCCAACTGTCTTCGTACTCTCCCAAAACTCTGGACAAATCCAGCAAGGACGCAAAAAGCCTTGCGTAAACGTCCCTCGACATAAGAGGTTCCTTTTCGTCGAGAAGCTGTACCAGTTGGACCACGTTGGTCGCGAAGACATCGTAGACTTCTTTGTCTGCGGATGTTGGGTCTAGGGTCCAGATGCTGCGATCATCGTAATATTGTGCTGGCTTCGGTTCGTCATCAATCATGGAGCGGCCTCATCAATTTGAAGCACACTTGGGACCGGTAAGAACCGACACAATATCCGTGGCAGGAAGTAACAAGAGATTGGCCAACTCGACCAACCCTCTGCAACTAATACGCCGGAACGTTGTCAAAGGTCAGGGTCTTTGCTGCGTCCTTACCGCAACCGCTCCAACAGTCTGAGACTCGCATATCCATCCGGCAACAACCCCTGTGCCAGTTGATAAGCCCGCACCGCGTCGGTCGTATTTGGCCCGGTACGCCCGTCGATGCCCTGCGTATCGAACCCGGCCTCGGTCAGGCGGGATTGCAGTTCCTTTTTCTCGGAAAAGCTCAGCGCCCGGTCGCTGCGGGGCCAGTCGGCCTGAAACGGGTTGCGTCCGGCCAGACGGTCGGACAGATGGCCGATGCCGATCACATAAGCGTCGGCGCCGTTGTAGGTCTCGATCACCCCGAAATTGTCGAAGATCATCAGCGCCACACCCTGCCCTCCAGCGGGCAAAAGGATGGCGGCTTGCCCGTGATCCGGGACCGGGTTGCCGTCGCGCCCGACCACCCCACGCGCGGCCCAGTCAGATGGCATCTGGGTGTAGTCCCGTTTGGCGATGGCATAGTCGAACCCTTCGGGCAGGTGCACCTCAACCCCCCAGGGTTGCCCCTTGGTCCAGCCGTGCCGCGCCAGATAGGCGGCGGCCGAGGCCAGCGCGTCGGTGGGGTCATCCGACCAGATATCCCGCCGCCCGTCGCCGTCAAAATCCACCGCGTGATCCAGGTATGAGGTCGGCATGAACTGCGTGTGCCCCATCGCACCCGCCCAACTGCCAACCATATCACCGGGGCTGACATCCCCGGCCTGAATGATCTGCAACGCAGCAATCAGCTGGGTTTCAAAGAACTGCGACCGCCGCGCGTCAAAGGCCAGCGTCGCCAGTGATCGGATGGTATGGTCACTGCCCCGGAACGTGCCGAACGCGGTCTCAAGGCCCCAGATCGCGGTGACCACCTCTTTCTCGACGCCATATTGCGCCTCGATCCGGGTCAGGATTGCGTGGTGACGCTCAAGCCCTGCCCGGCCGTTGGAGACGCGCGTATCCGAGACGGCAGAATCCAGATACTCCCAGATCGGTTTCGAGAATTCAGCCTGATCGCGGTCGCGTTCGATGATCTTCTTGTCATAGGTCAGCCCGGCCAGCGCCCGATCCAGCGTTGCGGCGGAGATGTCCTGTTCAAGCGCCCGTTCCCGAAACGCCCCCAGCCACGCCTGAAACCGCGCGTTTCCTTCGGTTGACACCCGATACTCCATCGCTGAGGGCCGCAGAACCGGTCGTAACGATACTGTCAGATCGGCCGAGGCCAGCTGAAAGGTCTGAGACCCATCCGCCGAATTGAGGGATTCCGCCTGCACAATGGATGCCCATAATGCAGCGGCAATGACGCCACTTGTGCATTTACGCATTCCGAAATTCCTGATTACTGCTCGGGGCCAGAATAGCGCAAAACGCGGGATTCACAAAGTACTCAGGCCGAAACTTCTGACGTGTCGGATCAAACGGGATAAGCTGCTGAGATGAAGCCATTTGATGACCCAAAAGTAGCCGCTGCTTACGAAGCGCTGCCAAAAAAGGCCCGCGCTGGTGCGCTGGTCCTGCGCGAGTTGATCTTTGAGACGGCCGAGTCCCACCCCCGTGCGCAGCCTCTGGAAGAAGCGCTGCGCTGGGGGCAACCCGCCTATCTGGCGCCAAAAGGATCGACGATCCGGGTCGGAACGCATAAGGCCGCGTCTTTTGCACTGTTCGTGCACTGCCAAAGCCGGTTGATGGGTGATTTCACCTCGGCCTTTCCTGGTGTGGATCGGCTGGATGGCAACAGGGCCGTTCTATTCGACGAACCCGCGCAGATCGACCCGACCCGCCACGGCTGGCTGATTGCGCGTGCGCTGACCTATCACCTCTGACGGCGTTTGCGTTCGACCTTGCGTTTAATCTTGTCTTTCTTGCGCTTGGTGCTGACCGCCTTGCGTCGTGTCGGCCGCCCTTTCGGGCCGCGACCGCGCGGCAGAGCCTGATCATCGATGGACAGCAATTCCAGTTCCAGCCCACCGGTGACGGGTGTGGCCTCAGTCAGGCGCACGGTGACGCGCTGGCCGATGGCAATGATTAGCCCGGTGTCCGAACCCATCAGGGTCCCGGCCTCGCGGTCAAAGTGGAAAAACTCGCGCCCCAGCGATCGTACGGGCACCAACCCATCCGCGCCGGTCTCATCCATCTTCACGAAAGCCCCGAACCGGGCGATACCGCTGATACGGCCCGAGAACTCATTGCCCACCCGCTCGCTGAGATAGGCGGCCAGATAGCGATCGGTCGTGTCGCGTTCCGCCATCATCGAACGCCGCTCGGTGTCCGAGATATGGGTGGCGGTTTCATCGAGCCGCGCGATTTCATCCTCGGTCAGACCATCCTTGCCCCAGCCATGCGCCGAGATCAGCGCCCGGTGCACGATCAGGTCGGCATAACGCCGGATGGGCGAGGTGAAATGCGCATAGTTCCGCAGCGCCAGCCCGAAATGGCCGAAATTCTCGGGGTTATAATAGGCCTGCGCCATCGACCGCAGCGTCGTCAGGTTGATCAGTTCCGCGTCTTCGGTCCCGGCGGCAGCGTTAAGCAGCGCGTTCAAATGACGGGTCTGCAGCACCTGCCCTTTGGCAAGATTCAACCCCGCTGCTTGCGCCGTTTCCCGCAGGCTTTCCAGTTTCTCGGGCGCGGGTTCCTCGTGCACGCGGAACAGCAGCGGGCGGCGTTTGGCGATCAGGGTTTCGGCAGCGGCGACATTGGCGAGGATCATGAACTCTTCGATCAGCTTGTGCGCATCCAGACGCTCGCGAAAAGCCACACTTTCGACCTCTCCTGAATCGCTGAGGACGATCTTGCGTTCTGGCAGGTCCAGCTCCAGCGGCTGCCGCACGGCGCGGGCCTTCTTCAGCGCGGCGTAAGCGGCGTAGAGCGGTTTCAGCACCGGCTCCAATAACGGCCCGGTGCGGTCGTTCGGGTTGCCATCGATGGCCTCCTGCACCTCGGCGTAATGCAGCGACGCGGCAGAGCGCATCAGGCCACGAACGAAACGGTGGCCGATCTTGTTGCCCTCAGCATCGATCTGCATCCGAACGGCGATACAGGCTCGCGGAACGCCCTCGTGCAGGGAACACAAATCACCCGACAGACGGTCGGGCAGCATCGGCACCACGCGGTCGGGGAAATAGCTGGAGTTGCCGCGCTTGCGTGCCTCACGATCCAGCGCGGTGCCGGGCTGCACATAGGCAGCAACGTCGGCAATCGCGACCCAGACCACGTGACCGCCGAGGTTTTTCGGATCGTCATCGGCATGGGCGTAGCAGGCGTCGTCATGATCCCGCGCATCCGAGGGGTCGATGGTGAGCAGCGGCATGTCCCGCAGGTCTTCGCGGCCCTTCAGGCCAGCAGGTTTGGCCTTGTCGGCCTCGGCAATCACCTTGTCGGGGAATTCGTCCGGGATGCCATGTTGATGGATGGCGATCAGGGACACGGCCTTCGGCGCAGACGGGTCGCCCAGACGTTCCACGATCCGTGCGCGGGGCAGGCCCATGCGGTTCTTGGGGCCGGCCTGTTCGGCCTCGACCAATTCGCCGTCTTTCGCGCCCAGAACCGCGCCGTCCTGGACCAGCCATTCGGTCTGGCCGGTCTTGTCGATAGGCACGATCCGCCCGCCCTCGGCCCCTTTGCGGAAAATGCCGACGATCTTGCGCGGGTTGGTCCCGATGCGGCGGATCAGGCGGGCCTCGTAATTGTGGTCTTCCTCATGCACCACGGTCAGGCGGGCCAAGATTCGGTCACCCTCGCCCAGCGCCGGGTCGCTGGCACGGGTGATGATCAGAACGATGGGCTCGACCCCTTCGCCATGCCATTCCAGCGGACGGGCAAACAGATCGCCATCGGCATTCGGAGCCTTCACCTGCAACACGCTGACCGGCGGCAGACGATCCGGGTCGCGATAGCTGCGCTTGCGCTTTTCCAGATGTCCTTCGGCCTCAAGCTCTTTGAGGATTCGTTTCAGGTCGATCCGGTCCGCGCCCTTGATGCCAAAGGCCTTGGCGATATCGCGTTTCGAGGTCAGGGTGGGGTTCGCCGAGATCCAGTCGAGGACCTCTTGCTTGGTGGGGATGCGAGTCATGATTCCGGCCTAGCACGGGGATGCGACCGCGTCATGACTAAAAAGGGTCAGGGCTTCAGATCGGCCAGCGTGTCGACATCGCGCAACTGATCCAGCAAGGCCACGCGCGTGCCGGTGACGGAGGCCAGCGTGTCCGCCAGGGCGTGTTCGGTTGACCAACGAACATCGCGGAACAGGCCCAGCGGCAGCGCACTGTATCGTTGCGCACCGACCAGCCAGTACCCTCCGTCCGGTGCCGGGCCGAAGACCATCTGGTCCTGACCAAGCGCCTTGAACGCCCGTGCGATGTGCCCGCGTGTGATGCCGGGAATATCCGCGCCGATCAGGCAAACGGGTCCTTTCGGCATTCCGCGCAGCATCCGACCCATCCGGTGACCCAGATCCCCCCGCCCTTGTGCCGCGCGCGGCAGATCAGCAGGCCAGATGCGGCTGGTCAGCCCTTCGCGATCCGGGGACACCGCCAGCACGATCTGCCAGCGCGGGTCGCGAAGTCGCCGGATCAGCGACCGGGTCTGCTGCCGAAACCACCACGCCGCACCGACCATGCCGATATCGCGGCCCAGCCGGGTTTTTACCCGCCCGGGGCGTGGCTCTTTGACCATGATGACCAGAGTGCGCTGCATCACTCAGGCGAAATAGTCCCGCAGGATGCGCGTGTAGATCGCCTTCAGCTGATCGATATGCGCCACCTCAACGCATTCATCCACCTGATGCATCGTGCGGCCAACCAGGCCAAACTCGACCACCGGACAGTGGTTTTTCACAAACCGCGCATCCGAGGTGCCGCCCGTCGTGGACATCTCGGGCCGGGTACCGGTTTCCGCCTCGACCGCCTGCGCCACCAGATCGGACAGCGGGCCGGGCGGAGTCAGGAAGCTTTCGCCCGAGATCTTGATCTTGACCGCCACCTCGACCCCATAGGTTTCGGCCACGGTTTGCGCCTCGGTCCGCAGCCATTCGCTGAGGCTTGCCCCTGAGTGCAGATCGTTGAAACGGATATTCACCGCCCCACTGCATTGCGCCGGGATCACGTTGGTCGCTTCGTTGCCCGTGTCGATATTCACAACCGCCAGCGTCGAGGCGTCGAAATGGTCCGAACCGCGATCCAACTCGTGACTGGCCAGCCGGTCCATCAGCCGCGCTATCGCGGGCAGAGGGTTTCTTGCCCGGTGTGGATAGGCCGAATGGCCCTGCACGCCGGTCACGGTGAACCATGCGGTCATCGAACCTCGGCGGCCGATCTTCATCATCTCACCCATCGTGTTTGGGCAGGTCGGTTCGCCCACCAGACAGACCGACATCCGTTCACCGGATTCAGTCATATAGTCCAACAGTGCTGTGGTGCCGTCCAACGCATCGGCCTCTTCATCGCCGGTGATGGTCAGGATAACGGCACCATCGGGCGGCGTTTCGCGCACGAAATCCACCGCTGCTGCCGCAAAGGCCGCCACGCCGGATTTCATGTCGGTGGTCCCGCGCCCATACATCAAACCGTTGCGGATCTCGGCACCAAAGGGCGGCATGGTCCACGCGGCCTCGTCCCCGACGGGCACTACATCGGTGTGACCGTTGAAGCCAAAGCTGCGCCCGTGGCCTTTTTCGCCCCAGCGGGCAAACAGGTTGCTGATGCCTCCGCGGTCCACGCGGGTGCAGTCGAACCCCGCATCGGACAGAAGTTGTTCCAAAAGAACCAGGGCGCCGCCTTCCTCGGGTGTGACCGATGGGCAACGGGTCAGGGCCGCTGTCAATTCTACCGGATCAGTCATGGCGGAGCCCCTCTGGTTCGTTTGCGCGCACAGATTCAACGAATTGGGCCGATTGCCAACCCCTGCCCACGCAAATCTGATCGCTTTTTTGCAAGCGTTTCGCTTTGACACCCCAACAAAACACAGGACTTTACCCCGCGAATACCTTGCTGCACCGTTCAAATCTGCGTTAGAGCCCCGCGAAACAGGTGATTAGAAGATGATACGCGCGCTTTTCGCATTGGTCTGTATGACCTTTGCCGTTCTTGCACAGCAAAGCCAGGCACAGACCCTGAATGTCACCACGGTGACCCGCCCTCCGTTTTCCTATGCTGAAGACGGGGCGCAGACCGGGTTTTCCATGGACTTGCTTGAGGCGCTCGCCGAGTCGCTGAACTGGGAGTATTCGGTCAACCGTGTCGGGTCGTTCGGCGAGATGCTGGGCGCGGTGCAGAACGGATCCGCTGATCTGGCCATCGCCAATATCTCGATCACCGCCGCGCGTGAGACGCAGATGGACTTCAGCCAGCCGATTTTCGAGGCCGGGTTGCAGATTATGGTCCCGTCCGAGGCAACGCGCCAGCCGTCATTGCTGCATGCGCTGCTGTCGCGCGAATTGTTTATCGCCATCGGCCTGGCCTTCGCCCTCTTGTTGGGCGGTGGCATGTTGATGTGGACGTTCGAACGCCGCTCGCAGCCTTATTTCGACCGCAAGTTAAACGAAGCGTGGTTCCCCTCATTCTGGTGGGCGTTGAATCTTGTAGTGAATGGCGGCTTCGAGGAACGGATGCCCCGCACCCCGTTCGGCCGCCTGTTGGGCGTAATTCTGGTGGTCTCGTCCCTGTTCATCGTGTCGGTGTTCACGGCGCGCATCACCTCGGTCATGACGGTGGATGCAATCAGCGGCAGCGTTAATTCCGTCAACGATCTCTATGGCAAACAGGTCGGCACGATCACCGACTCGACCGCCGCCAGTTTCCTGAACCGGCGCGATATCGAGTTTGTCGGGTATTCCGGCCTTGATGAGATGCTGGCCGCCTTCGAGGACAAGGACTTGGACGCTGCGGTCTTTGACGCACCGATCCTGTCCTACTACGCCTCGCACGAAGGCCGCCGGATCGCCACAATGACCGGCGGCGTCTTCCTGCGTGAAAGCTATGGGATCGCGTTTCCGACCGGCTCACCCCTGGTCGAAGAAGTCAACCAGGCCCTGCTGTCGCTGCGCGAAGATGGCACTTATGACGAGATTTACCGCAAGTGGTTCGGGGCGCGGAACTAGGCCTGTTCCTCATCGCCAAAAAACGGCGTCATCTGCGCGACGATCACGGCGTTTTCATCCAAAGCCCGCTGCATCAACGCCCGTTCGTCGGGGTCGATGTCATGGCCCTGTGCCTCGCGCTCGGCCAAGGTGCCGTAGCCGGTGACATCCAGCGGCGCGGTATCGGCCTGTTTAAGTATGGCCACGGTTTCACGCACGGCCTCGGCCTCGTCCACACCGCTGGCGAAACACATCAGCGCCGCCCCGGTCGCGCCTTCGGGCAGGCCGTCGCCGTCCTTGCGGCCGATCTGCACAAGCAGGGTATAAACCTGCTGACGAGAGGGTTTCTTTTGCTTTTCCATGCTGGGGGCCATAGCCGTGCGCCCGCCTACGGTCAAGCGGTCGGGAATTGCAGGACCGCAACTTCGCCGTCATAGTGCGGTGACACATATCGCAAAGGATGCCTCCATGCCCTATCCTGAATTCATCACCGACTTTCCGAGCCTCGACGTGCCTTTTCCCGAGGACGTGGTGCAATCAGCGGTGATCCGGTCGGATACGGGGCTGGTAGCCTTCTTCACTTTCCTGAAGGATTTCGAACTGCCCGCACATTCGCACAAGGCCCAATGGGGCACGGTGATTGAAGGTGAAGTGGAACTGATTATAGGGGATGAGACCAAAATCTACCGCCCCGGCGATAGCTATTCGATCCCGTCCGGTGTCGAACATGGCGGCAAGATCAAGGCCGGAACGCGGGTGATCGACGTATTCGAGGAACCCGACCGCTATCCGGTTAAAGCGTAAACAAAAAAGGCCGCAGCACGATGCCGCGACCCCTGTTTGATCTGCGGTTCGATCAGTCGCGCAGCAGCTCGTTGATACCGGTTTTCGAACGGGTCTTTTCGTCCACCCGCTTCACGATCACGGCGCAGTACAGGCTGACATTGTTCTTGGACGGCATCGAACCGGCAACGACCACCGAATAAGGCGGCACTTCGCCATACATGACCTCACCGGTTTCGCGGTCGACGATCTTCGTCGATTTGCCAATGAACACGCCCATGCCCAGAACCGAGCCCTCACGGACGATACAGCCCTCGACCACTTCGGAGCGCGCGCCGATAAAGCAGTTGTCCTCGATGATAGTGGGGCCGGCCTGCATCGGCTCCAGCACGCCACCGATGCCAACTCCGCCGGACAGGTGAACGTTTTTGCCGATCTGCGCGCAAGAGCCGACGGTGGCCCATGTGTCAACCATGGTACCCTCGTCGACATAGGCGCCCAAGTTCACGAAAGACGGCATCAGCACCACGCCCGGCGCTATATAGGCCGACTTGCGAACCACGCAGTTCGGAACCGCGCGGAAACCGGCGGCTTGCCACTGGTTCTCGCCCCAACCGGCGAACTTGCTGTCCACCTTGTCCCACCAGCCGCCAGCCTGCGGGCCGCCGTTCTGGATTTCCATATCCTTGATGCGAAAGCCCAGCAGAACCGCTTTCTTGGCCCACTGGTTCACGTGCCAGTCACCGCTTTCCAGCTTTTCGGCCACACGCAGCGAACCACTGTCCAATGCGTTCAGCGTATCTTCGATCGCTTCTCGGGTCTCACCGGTGGTGGCGGGGGTAATGGTGTCGCGCGCCTCCCAGGCGGCTTCGATGGCGGCTTCCAGTTGCGCGTTGGACATGTGTGGGCTCCCTGCAGAATCTGTTCACGTTGGTGTTGCCTATACGCAAGCGAAGGACTGGCCGCAATGCGACGCTGAACGCGCGCTTTGCGGCTGTTTGCTGCGGTTTTATGCGCCCAGAGGGTCTGGAGAGATATTGCCGCCGCAGATCAGCACCGCCACCCGCTCGCCCGGTTCCGGCTGGTAGGCCCCCGATAGCAGTGCCGCCAACGCCGTCGCACCTGCCGGTTCCACAAGAATTCGATGGGCTTGCCAAAGCAACTGCTGCGCCTCGGCAATGGCCTCATCCCTCACCAGAACCGAGGTCATCCCTTGCGCCAGACCGAAACAGATCGAGCCAATCCGCCGCGCGCCCAGCGCGTTTGCGGCAATGCCCGAGACGGTGACATCCACCGGTTCACCCGCCTGCAAGGCCGCGTTCAGCGCGCAAGAGGCCTCTGGTTCGACCGCCACGACTTTTCGCGCGCCCTGAAACCAGCCCAGCGCCCCGGCGATCAATCCACCACCGCCGACAGCAATAAGAACCGTATCGGCCTTCAGTCCTTGCGCCTCCCACTCGGCAAAGCAGGTGCCCTGCCCGCCCACGGTGGCGGGTGCATCATAAGCGTGGATCTGCATCGCGCCGGTTGCCTCTTCGTGCTGCTGCGCGCAGGTCAGCGCGTTGGCATATTCACCGGACACCACGCTCAGATCAGCGCCAGTCTGTTGGATCAGGGCAATCTTGGACGGCCCCGCTATTTCCGGCACGAAGATTTTCGCCGGATAGCCCAAGGATCGCGCTGCGTAAGCCGCCGCCGCGCCATGGTTTCCGCCGGATGCAGCAACAACACCCGCCTCGGGCACATCTAGGCTGAGCAACGTATTGAACGCCCCGCGCGCCTTGAAACTGCCGGTATGCTGCAAGTGCTCCAGCTTCATTTCGACCGGATAGCCCAGCCCCAAAGCCTGACTTTCCACCACCGGAGTCACCTGCGCGTACCCGGCAATCCGGGTGGTTGCTTCCGAAATTTCACTCTTCCAATTCATTGTTGTTCTTCCGTGACTGGCGCTCTGGCCGCGAACCCTATAGCTGTTTGAAGAACACGCAAGCAGGGATAGATCACCTATGAGAGAAGACCGCCTGAGCCCCTTCCGCGACGCGCAGACCGACCGCTCGACCGCGAGTGAAGTTCCGGACACGCCGCAGACACGCTCACCCGCCTATCGCCTTGCCTTTGCGGATGACGATTTCCTGTGCCGGGATGAGCTGCGCCCGGTGCGCCTGCAGCTGGAACTGCTGAAACCCGAGATGATCATGACTGAGCGCGAGATCACCTCGACCATCGTCATGTTCGGCGGTGCGCGCATCCCCGAGCCGTCGCAGAAACACACCGCCCGAACCGAGACATTGGCCAACCTATCGCAATATTATGACGAGGCGCGTGAGTTTGCGCGGCTGATGACCGAGAAATCCAATGAAACCGGTTGCCGTGAAAACGTCATCGTCACCGGTGGCGGCCCCGGTGTGATGGAGGCCGGGAACCGGGGTGCGCAGGATGCGGGTGGCTGTTCCATCGGCCTGAACATCGTGCTGCCGCATGAACAAGCGCCGAACCTTTATGTTACGCCCGATCTCAGCTTCAACTTCCATTATTTCGCAATCCGCAAGATGCATTTCCTGATGCGCGCCCGCGCCATCACCATCTTCCCCGGCGGGTTTGGTACGATGGATGAGCTGTTCGAATCCCTCACCCTGATCCAAACCGGCCGGATGGAGCGCGTGCCTTTCCTGCTGTTTGGTCGCGAATTCTGGGAAAAGGTTATCAACTGGGAGGCTCTGGCTGATGCGGGCACGATCTCGGACGAAGACCTCGACCTGTTCCGCTTTGTCGACACCGCGCAAGAGGCAGTCGACATCATCGAGAACTGGGAACCCGCCCCGCCTCGTGACGAAATCCCGGGGCGCTGAGCCATGGCCCCGAAGACCGGAGAAATGCTGCACCTGCGCGGCAACACGCTGAACGCGGGTGAGCCAGTGACCCTGCCGCTGACCCAAAGCAGTATGTACCACCTGCCGGGCGCAACGGCCGGTCTGCCCACGTACGGGCGCGTCGACAACCCCACATGGCAACATCTGGAACACGTGCTGGCCCACCTTGAGGACGCACCTTGTCTGACATTCCCGTCCGGCATGGGGGCGATCTCGGCGGCCTTGTTCGCAACACTGAAAGCGGGGTCGCGCCTGCTGATTCCCTCGGATGGGTACTACGTCACGCGGGTATTGGCCGACCGGTTTTTGTCCGGTCTGGGTGTTTCGGTTACAGAACGCCCGACAACCACCTTCACCGAAGGCGGGTTAGACGGGTTCGATGTGGTCTTTGTCGAGAGCCCCTCGAACCCCGGGTTGGACATGATAGACCTGCCTGCCATCGCCTCGGCCGTTCGTGACGCCGGCGGGATCACAATTGCCGACAATACGACCCTGACCCCCTTGGGCCAGCGCCCGCTGGATATGGGCATCGACGTGGTGGTGGCATCAGACACCAAGGCCATGGGCGGGCATTCCGACCTGCTGATGGGGCATGTAGCCAGCCGCAATGCGCAGATCATGGAGCGGGTTGAGGAATGGCGGCGGGTTTCCGGCGCGATCCCGGGCCCGCATGAGGCATGGCTGCTGCATCGCGGATTGGAAACGCTGGACGTGCGCTTCGACCGCATGTGTTCCTCGGCGCAGGTGCTGGCCGAGCGATTGGCCGTTCACCCGGCGATTCAGCAAATCCGCTATCCCGGCCTGCCAGATGATCCTTCACACGCGCTGGCCAAAACCCAATCCACGCGGTTCGGGTTCCTGATGTCGATCACTCTCGAGACTGAAGAAAAGGCCGAAGCCTTCATCAACGCCTGCCCGATGCTGCGCCCGGCAACATCCTTCGGTGGCGTCCACAGTTCGGCCGAGCGCCGCGCGCGGTGGGGTGACAATGTCGACCCCGCCTTCATCCGCCTGTCTGTCGGGTGTGAACCGGTGGAAGAACTGTGGCAGGCGATCGAGACCAGCCTGAACGCGCTGTAGCTACTTCTTGGGCTCGCGCAGTTCCGTGAACACATAGATCGGCAGCACTATACTGCCGATCAGCGCGCCCAACCATACCAGCAGTGTTGCGGCCAGCAGGTTCGAAATCCCTCCAATCGTCAGCCCGTTGGTCACCAGATCGGTCACCAGCAAACCTACGAATGTCACGATCAACGCGATCCCGCCTTTCAAAGCGGGTGCTTTCTTTTCCCCCAGCTTCAGGATCAGTGGCTCAGCAATCACCTGAACCAGCGTAAAGACGATCACCACCACGATGAACGAGATCGGCCGGATCGCAAATTCTGACAATAGAACCGCCGCCAGCAGCAACCCGATGGCATTCCCGGCCAGCAGAGCCAGAATGGACTTGATTCTGCGCGTCATGGGGATCTCCGTCAAAAAACAATTCGAAACATGCATATGTTAACAGACCTGCGGGAATTTGCGAGCGGTTTCAAAAGTCCCTTCCTTTTGGGCCATTGAAAACGCATGATAAAACCCATCCTGTTCCGCCCGACCTGCGAGAGGTGAGATGAGCGACGATCCCTATTCCGTCCTTGGTGTCGCCAAAGACGCCAGCGATGCCGAGATCAAAAAGGCCTATCGGCGCATCGCCAAGGAATGCCACCCCGACCTGAAACCCGGTGACGCCGAGGCCGAAGCCAAGTTCAAGGCCGCCGCTGCAGCTTATGATCTGCTGAAAGACCCCGAAAAGCGCGCGCAATACGACAATGGCGAGATAGACGCCTCGGGTCAGGAACGCCCGCAGCAGCAGTATTACCGCGACTATGCCGAGGCCGCCGGAAACCCCTATCGCGGGCGCGCCGCAGATCCGGACGACATGTCGGACATCTTTGCCGAGTTCATGCGGGGCCGCGGCGGATACGGTCAGCGCACCCATGAATTCCACGCGCCGGGGCACAATCGCGCCTACAGCCTGCAGATCAGCTTCTTGGACGCGGTGTTCGGCGCCAGCCAGAAACTGACCCTGCCCGATGGCGACCGGATCGAGGTGAAAATCCCCGCCGGCATCACCGACGGCCAGACCATCCGCCTGCGCGGCAAGGGCGATCCGGGCTTTGGTGAGGGTCCTCCGGGCGATGCGCTGGTCACGGTCTCGGTCGCGAAACACCCGGTCTTTGACCGTCAGGGCGACGACATCCACATCACTCTGCCGATCACGATTGATGAGGCCGTTCTGGGCGGCAAGGTTCCAGCGCCAACTATCGACGGTGGCGTCAATGTCAGCGTTCCGGCAGGCACCAGCAGCGGCAAGACCCTGCGCCTGCGCGGCAAGGGGGTCAAGAAACGCGGCTCAACCGAACGCGGCGATCAGCTGATCGAACTGACCATCACGCTGCCTGACCAGATCGACGATGAGTTGAAGCAGTTTATGGAGACATGGCGCGAGAACCACAGCTATGATCCGCGCAAAGGAATGCCGTCATGAGCCTGACCGAAGAGCAGCTGATCGCAACTGTCACCCGCCTGACCTCGGCCCGGCTGACCGAATATCTGGCCGCCGAGATCGTGATCCCCGAACAAACCGATGAGGGTCTGGTCTATCACAGCCTCGATGTCGCCCGCCTGGAACTGGCCTGCGAGCTGCATGACCAGTACGAGATGGAGCCGGACGCGCTGTCGATGATGATTTCTCTGATCGACCAGATGCACGGGTTGCGCGCCGAACTTCGCGAGGTGCTGAACGCCGTCCAGGCGCAGCCCGACCCCGTCCGGCAACAACTGATCGAGGTTATCGGCACAGCGCGGTTCCGTCGCAGATAACGGGCTTTTGGACTCGGGGTGTTTGCCGTAAAAGGCCCCCTTGATCCAAACCCCGGTATGTCCATGACCCAGTCCAGATCCGAATTGCTGATGCCCGCGGGCAATCTACGCAAGCTGAAACTCGCCATCCTCTACGGGGCGGATGCGGTGTATCTTGGTACGCCCGACATGTCGCTGCGCACAAAATCCGAGTTTTCGCTGGAAGAGGTGATCGAAGGGGTCGAGTTCTGTCACCAGCATGGTCGGCGCGCTTACCTGACGCTGAACCTGTTTTCGCACAACAAGGACATCCCGAAGCTGGACGAATATATCGACACGGTCCGCAAGGTAAAGCCCGACGGTTTGATCATCGCCGATCCCGGTGTATTCCAATATGTGCGCGAACGCGCGCCCGAATTGCCGCTGCATATCTCGACCCAAGCCAATATCTGTTCCTGGCTGTCGGTGAAGTTCTGGCAGGATCAGGGGGCCGAACTGGTGGTACTGGCGCGCGAGGTTTCCTACCCTGAACTGGTCGAAATCCGCGAGAAATGCCCTGACATCAAGCTTGAGGCCTTTGTTCACGGCGCCATGTGCATGACTTATTCGGGCCGCTGTCTGCTGTCGAATTTCATGGCCGAGCGTGGTGCTAATCAGGGCAACTGTGCCAATTCCTGCCGCTGGAACTATGGCCTGAAGCTGCGCCTCAAGGATGGCACGCGTGAAGAAATCCGAATTACCGAGGAAAATGCCGACCTGTTCGAATTCCTGCTGGAAGAAGGTTGCCGCCCCGGTGATCTGATGCCCATCGAAGAGGATGATCGCGGCTCGTATATCCTGAACTCCCGCGATCTGTGCATCATGCCCAAGCTGGATGAATACCTGAAGATCGGCGTCGACAGCCTCAAGGTCGAAGGGCGCGGCAAGTCCGAGTATTACGCCGCTATCGTCGCGCGGGCCTATCGTATGGCCATTGATGACTATCACGCCGACCCCGAGAGCTGGGACCCGAAACCTTACATGCGCGAACTCGAAACCGTCGGGAACCGTGGCTATACGCTGGCCTTCCACCAAGGGCGCCTGACCAATTATGCGCATGATTACGAACACACGGCCTCGATCGCACAATGGGAATATGCCGGGATCGTCACCGAGGTCACCGAGGACGCGTTTCTGGTCGAGGTGAAGAACAAGCTGGAACCAGGCGACGTGCTGGATTTCGTCTCACCCATCTCGCGCGACACGGTTCTGCTGCGGGTCTATGATTTCGAACGAGCCCATGATGGCGCGCGGCTGGACGTGATGCATGGCAGCACGAAAACCGTCATCCGCCTGCCCTTCTGCCTGTTCGATCACGAAGACATCGACGACTTGCGTGCCCGGTTCCCTGTCTATTCCGTGCTGCGCAAGGAACGCGCACTGACCGACGAACACTGGAGCCGCATCCGCTTTGACAAGCTGGTGCAAGGGCTGGAAACCTCGGGCCGTGACAACCCCAACGCCTATGCCCGCCGCCGCGACGAACTGGTGGAAAAGATCGGCGAGGATGGCAACGAACGCCGGTTCAAGACCAACCGGATCGGTACCGAAGGCTGTTGCGGCAAAGGCTGCAACGGCTGTCTGATCTTCTGGCAGGATGAGAAATACGCGCTGGCCCGAGAGGTCCTGTCGAAACGAAAACAGGGTGAACAACTCAGCCGCCGCGAAGCCACGGCGCTGAAACTGCCCGACGAGGCCGTCTGACGATCAGTTCCCGACGGCGTATTCTTCGGGAACAAAGAACGTGTAGTCCCGATCCGCGACCGCTTCGTGACAGTCATGGCAATAACCGACCGCTGAGGCGCGGAATCCCATCGTGTCACCGAACAAAGACCCGTCCGGCAATACCATGATATAGCGCCAGTCTGCCGTTTCGGGACTGGCACCCTCGGCCAGTTTCTCCATCACGAACAGGGCGCCGGGATGGATGTTGCCCTCATCCGTGACAGTCACGCTGTCCTTGGCCAGCACCGAGCCCTTGGGCAGTTTTTCACCCTCCTGCAAGGTGCCGTAATTATGTGCCATGCGATTGGCATAGGTGTTCACGAAACGCTGGCCATGTGTGGCCGAAATATAGGGCGCATCATTGAACAGCGGCCAGTTCTGGTAGTTCAGCAACTGGTCCAATTGGGCGGCACGGTACCCGCGCGCCATACGTCGTTGCAGCGACTGGTAGACCTGCAACGCCTCGTCTTTGGTCAAATCCGCCGGGTTTTCGATGGCAATATGCGCATTCTCGCCGGTAGACTGTGCAGCGGCATGGGTGGCAAAAACGCCCGAAATCACCAACGCTGCAAGAGAGATCGAATACATTCGTTTTAATCGTAATAACATAGGGATGGCCCACCTGTTTCAAAAGGTTCGCCTGAACGCCGCTCGTCATGCCTGAAATAAGATAGCGGCCGTGAACAAACACGCCACGACCGGACAGCGGCTTTCACCGCTTTGTGCGCAAGAGTGAAATGCGCCCATCCCGCCTTGACTGCTTAAATATATCAAATTGTGCATTCAAAAAACAGCGGGACAAACATTAATTTATTGTCGCCCATCGCGAGACAATGGTACCAGTCAGTTTTGCAGCCCGGCTTCGGCCTCGATCTGCTTGCGCGATTTGCGGGCGCGCTCGGTGGCCGATTTCAGCTGACCACAGGCCGCCATGATATCCTCGCCGCGGGTTTTGCGGATCGGCGAGGCATAGCCCGCCTGATAGATGATGTTTGCAAAGGCCCGGATACGGTTGTTCGAGCTGCGCTTGTACGGCGCGCCCGGCCATTCGTTGAATGGGATCAGGTTGATCTTGGCCGGAATATTGTGGCGCTTGATGTGGTCGATCAGGCGATGCGCATCCTCGTCGCTGTCATTGACGCCATCCAGCATCACGTACTCAAAGGTGATCCGCTCGGAATTCGAGGCTTTGGGATAGCTGGCCAACGCATCCAGCAGTTCTTCGATATTCCAACGCTTGTTGATCGGCACCAGCACATCGCGGGTTTCATCCGTGGTGGCGTGGAAGGAAATCGCCAGCAGACAGCCAATTTCCTCGGCAGTTCGCGCAATCTCAGGCACCACGCCCGAAGTCGACAGGGTAATGCGGCGGCGCGACAGCGAAATTCCCTCGGGGTCCATCGCGATTTTCATCGCATCGCGGACGTTTTCGAAATTATAGAGCGGTTCACCCATGCCCATCAGAACGATATTCGACAGCAGGCGGGTTTCGTCCTTGGGCGCGCCGGGAACCGGCCATTCCTCAAGATCGTCGCGCGCCATCATCACCTGACCGACAATTTCTGCAGCGGTCAGGTTGCGCACCAGTTTCTGCGTACCGGTATGGCAGAAGGAGCAGGTCAGCGTGCATCCCACTTGGGATGAGATACACAGCGTGCCGCGATCTTCTTCGGGGATGTAAACCACCTCGACCTCATGCCCGCCAGCGATGCGGCACAGGTATTTGCGGGTACCATCCTCGGAGACCTGGCGGGTCACAACCTCGGGGATTTCGATGACGAAGTCTTCGGCCAGTTGCGCGCGATAAGCCTTGGCGAGATTGGTCATCTCGGCAAAGTCACGCACACCCCATTGGTAAATCCATTGCCAGATCTGACCAGTCCGCATTTTGGCCTGTTTCTCGGGCGTGCCATGTTCGATCAGAACTTCACGCAGCTGGTCCCGCGTCAGGCCGACAAGGTTAGTCTTCCCCTCGGGCAATTTGCGGGGGATGGTCATGACGTCTTGAGTGATCGGCGCATTGGGCGACATGTGGCTATCTCAACGGATTCTGGCTTGGGATGCGCCTCTATATAGGAACATGCGCAAAGATCAAAAGGAATCGTACCGATCAATCGGCAAAGCGCAGCAATTCATCCACACGCGCGCGCCCAAGATCGACCCGGCACGACGTGATCGCGATACCGGTTCCGGACCCGCCGCCGTACGAGGCGCCGACGGCCTCGCATTGTGCATCCCGGTAACCTTCCCAGGCCAACTGCGCGGCCTTTAGCGCAGGCTGAGCCACCTCACGTCCCGTGACCTCGTCCAGCTCTTTTGCGGCCTGCATGGCAAAGCCGTAGCTTTCCTCCAGCGCCAGATCGACCCGGACTTCCATCGCACCGACGCAAGAACCGATTTCGACTTGGGATCCCGCCTCCGAACACTCCAACGCAGGGTCCGCCAGAGCCGCGGATGACAAAAGAAATGAAAGCAAGACGTGGCGCATTTTCCGTTCCCGATTAAAGCTTTGACGGGACCACGATACCACGTCATCGGCGAAGGCCCCAAATAAAGATCGGCCGCACCGACCAAGCCGATGCGGCCATTTTTAGGTTATCCAGGTCAGATTAAACCGCTCAGATGCCCGCGGGCAGGATATCGCAATCTGCTGCATCCAGCGTTTTCACCGGATCTTCCGGGCCGCACTGCTCACCCGAGACCGGGTAGGTGTCGGCCTCTTTTTCACAGGCGCTCAGGAACATGGCGGCGGTCATCATGACGGCGACAATGGTTTTATTCAGCATAGGCAGGCTCCTTCCTTATCTCTGAACTGATTAGTTCAGAAACGTCGGTCACTCACTTTGATACGGATCAATTTTTCAGGCAGACGTGGCGTCAAGCGGACGTGTTTGCCCAAAAGAAAACCCCGCCGGATGACGGGGTTTCGCGTGCCTGCGGATGGCGATCAGTTCGTGCAGCGTTTTTGGGCGTCTTCCAGCGCTGCGGTGAACCCCAGCAACGAGAACGTGTCCTTGGTCTGCGTCCCACGTTCGGACCGGGCCGTCACCACTGCCTCGGTGCCTTTTTTCATGGCCTCGATCACCTTGGGTTCCTGACCCTGCGTCGCAGGCCAGGCCCATTCGCCGTCAGTGATGAACTCAAACTCCTGGTCGTCGATCCGGACAT
Source organism: Ruegeria sp. BF7 (assembly GCF_056538605.1). Classification (NCBI taxonomy): domain Bacteria; kingdom Pseudomonadati; phylum Pseudomonadota; class Alphaproteobacteria; order Rhodobacterales; family Roseobacteraceae; genus Ruegeria; species Ruegeria sp. BF7. The sequence goes on from NZ_JBQFTM010000010.1 coordinate 110,182, forward strand.
TGACCGAAGAACCAGGCGCAAAGGGGTAGCCACCGGTAAAGGAAACCTGACCGGCAACGTTTTCACTGGGCCGGAAAACCACAAATAGCAGGATGTCGCTGCGCCGCACCGATACCACGCGCCCACCGCGTGTGTTGACGGTTTCGTCAGGTGTCGCGACGCTCCAACATTCCGTGGGATCTTCTTCGACAAACACGCTCCAATCCGTCTTGGCAGCCACGCGATTGGTGCTGGACGCCTGTTGAGCGATTGCAGTCGTGGCCATGCCTGCCACGCACAGGCCCGCGATCACGCGGACGAGTTTCGATCCCATCTGTCCAGCCTCCTAGCTCGACCTAAACCTCATACCCATCGGAAACGCCTGCGCACCTTGCCGGTTCGTCTGTAAGTTGCGTATTCCGATGATTGTCGACATACACACACTAACGCAGGTTTCGCCACAGGCGAAAGGGCGATTGGCAGAATTTTGCGCATATTTGAGGAGGGGCCCGATGACGCAGCCCGTAGCAATGACAGAACTGTGGCGCGGCCCTTTGCTGGAAAGCCTGCATCTGGGTCACGCGGTGATCTGCGATGACAGCGGCCAGATCGTGCAAAGCTGGGGCGATCCGGATGTGACGATCTATCCCCGGTCCTCGGCCAAGATGATACAGGGGCTGCCGCTGATCACGTCCGGAGCAGCCGCGAAATACGGGCTGAACAGCGAGCATCTGGCACTGGCCTGCGCCTCGCATAACGGCGCGCATATCCATACCGACCGCGTGACCGCCTGGCTGGACCATCTGGGCCTGACGGAACATGATCTGCGCTGCGGCCCTCAGGAACCGCAGGACATGGCCGCGCGCGACGGGCTGATTCTGGCCGATGACACCCCCTGCCAGATTCACAACAACTGCTCGGGCAAGCATTGTGGATTCCTGACCGTGACACAGCATATGGGCGCAGGGCCGGAGTATCTGGAAATCGATCACCCCGTGCAGCAAGCCTGCCTGTCAGCTCTTGAGGAAACCACCGGCGAGACTAGCCCGGCCTATGGTATCGATGGCTGTTCAGCGCCGAACTTTGCTACTTCGTTGTTGGGGCTGGCTCGGTCGATGGCGTGGTTTGCATCGGCCGCTGACCGGTCGGACCGGGCCAGCGATGCGGCAGGGCAACTAACCGCTGCGATGATCAAGCACCCGGAACTGGTGGCTGGTGAAAACCGGGCCTGCACCGAGCTGATGCGCGCCATGGAGGGCCGCGCCGCGATCAAGACCGGAGCCGAGGCCGTTTTCGTTGCCATCATCCCGGAAAAGCGCATGGGCGTGGCGCTGAAGATCACCGATGGCACCACCCGCGCCAGCGAATGCGCCATCGCGGCCATTCTGGTGCATTTGGGAGTGCTTGAGGCCGAACACCCGGCCACCCATAGATTCATGAACGCCATCCAATACAGCCGTCGTGGGCTGGAATGCGGCGTAATCCGCCCTGCGCCGGGGTTCCCAGGCTAAAGGTCACATCTCGATCGGATGCACCTCGGCCACTTCGACCGAGCCTGTTCCGCTCACCACCATGGGGCAGCCCTTGGCCATCTCGGTCGCGGCATCGATGCTGTCGGCCTTAATGACGGTAAAGCCCGACGCCGGGTTGGCGCCGCCATTGTCGACAACGCCACCGGAACTGACCGTATAGGACTGGCCCACCGGATTGCCAGGGATGTCCAGCGCGTCGCCCATGTTCTGGAACCAGGCGCCCCAGGCAGCCATGGTGGCTTCGATTTCGGCAGGATCGGTTGGGGTGTGACCGCCGTGATAGACAAACAAGAATTGAGGCATTTCTCTTCCTCCCTGATGAAACTCTTAGAATTGTGCTTCCAGCTTGCGTAGCGACGAGGTCCAGCCTTGGTTATGGTTGGCCGCGATTTCATCGTCACCCAATTCACGGTGATCGAGAATCAAGCGTGCGCCATCACCAGACGGTTCGACCGTCAGCGTCACATGGCTTTCCGCACCGCGCTGATCCTGATCGTCATGCCAGCCCCATGTGAACCCCACCGAGTTGGGTGGATCGACATGAGTAACCTGCCCCGAGACCTTGTATTGCTGACCCTCGGCATTCTGCATGACCGAATACCACGGCCCAAGGCGCGAGAAGTCCAGATCATGCTCGGGCACATGCATCCCTTCCGGCCCCCACCATTGCAACAGCTTTGCGCCATCGCTGATCCAGGCAAACAGGTTTTCCGGGGTGGTGGGGAACTCGCGTTCCAGTCTCAGGTCGGCCATGAATTCTCCCTTTCAATCAATTCGTTCAAACGGTCGAGGCTGGATTCCCAGAATTGCCGTTTCGATATGGTCCATTCGGCAATCGCCCGCAGCCCCTCGGATTGGATGGAATACATCCGCTGGCTGCCTTGCACCCGTTGCTGCACGAGGCCGGCCTCGCGCAGAACCTTCAGATGGCGCGAAATCGCGGCGCCGGACATGCCACGCCCTTCGATCAGGTCACCGGCGGGCAACTCGCCATCCTGCATCAACTGCTCGACGATCGAGAATCGCGTGGCATCGGACAAGGCCGAAAATGCGGTCAGGAGTGTGTTCATGACCACCGTTTAACATTTATGTTAAATAAATGGAAGACCCTTGCGGTCAAACGTCCGCAAAGGCCGCTCGGGAATACCCCTGCAGAAACAGCAACGCCGTCAGATCCCCGTAATTGACCCGGATGTCGCATTGCTGCGAGACCGAAGGCTTGGCATGCAGCGCCACCCCGGTTCCTGCCCGACCCAACATGCCCAGATCGTTGGCACCATCACCGACGGCCAGCACATCGGCCTCGGAAAGGCCCAGCCGTTTGGTGATCTGTTCCAACGCATCCACCTTGGCCTGTTTGCCCAAAATCGGGCGCTGTACATCGCCGGTCAGCTTGCCGTTCTCTGCCAGCAGCGTGTTGGCTCGGTTTTCGTCAAAACCCAGCTGCTCGGCCACTTTGGCGGTGAATGCCGTGAACCCGCCTGAGACCAAGGCCGCATAGCCGCCGTTCATACGCATGGTAGCGACCAGCTCCGCCCCGCCCGGCATCAGCGTGATGCGTTCCTCCAGCACCTTTTCGATCACTGCCTCGTCCAACCCCTTCAGCAGGCCGACCCGTTCAATCAGTGCGCCCTCGAAATCCAGCTCGCCATTCATGGCCCGCGCGGTGATCTCTTTTACTCGGTCACCGACGCCGGCTTCATCGGCCAGTTCGTCTATACATTCCTGCCGGATCATGGTGCTGTCCATATCGGCCAGCAGCATCAGTTTACGACGCTTGCCAAACGGCTGCACGATCAAGTCGACCTCCAACAACTGCAGCTCGGCCCAAACCGCCTCTTGATTGTCGGTCTGTTCGGGAAACCTGAATTCGGCCGCCTCGTTCTCGCTCAGCCAGACCGGTTCAGAACCTCCCCAGGCATTGCAGAGCGTCTCGACCACGGCCTCGTCAAGCTTTGGCGTATTCGGGTTGGTCAACAGTGTGGCTACGTACATGGTCGGTCTCCTGCAGGCACTTCTGCGCATATCGCACAGACGACCAATTCACCAGAGACCTTGTTACGCCTAGCCCAGTATGCCGGGAAGGCGCAGACCATGTTCGCGGGCGCAGTCCTTTGCGATGTCATACCCTGCATCTGCATGTCGCCACACGCCCGAAGCCGGATCGTTCCACAGGACACGCTCCAGCCGTCTGGCGGCGTCCTCGGTGCCGTCGGCGCAGATTACTACGCCCGCGTGTTGGCTGAACCCCATTCCGACCCCTCCGCCGTGGTGCAAAGACACCCAGGTCGCGCCGCTGGCGGTATTGATCAGCGCGTTCAGCAAAGGCCAGTCGGACACCGCGTCCGAGCCGTCCAGCATCGCCTCGGTCTCGCGGTTGGGGCTGGCGACCGAGCCGCTGTCCAAATGGTCGCGACCAATGACAACGGGTGCTTTCAGTTCGCCATTTGCGACCATCTCGTTGAAGGCCAGCCCGGCACGGTGACGATCACCCAGCCCGATCCAGCAGATACGCGCCGGCAGGCCCTGAAACGCGATTCGCTCCTGCGCCATGTCGAGCCATCGGTGCAGGTGCTCGTTCTCGGGGAACAGCTCCTTCATCTTGGCGTCGGTCTTGTAGATATCCTCAGGGTCACCTGACAACGCACACCAGCGAAACGGGCCAATCCCCTTGCAGAACAGCGGGCGGATATAGGCCGGAACAAAGCCGGGGAAGGCAAAAGCATTCTCAAGCCCTTCATCCCGCGCCACTTGGCGGATGTTGTTGCCGTAATCCAGTGTCGGAACGCCCGCATTCCAGAAATCAACCATCGCGGCTACGTGCTGTTTCATTGAGGCACGGGCGGCTTTTTCTACTGATTTAGGGTCTGTTTCACGCTTCTCGCGCCACTCTCCCATGGTCCAGCCCAACGGCAGGTAACCGTTTATCGGATCATGCGCGCTGGTCTGGTCGGTGACGATATCCGGGTGCATCCCGCCGTCGGCCATGCGGCGGTAGATCTCGGGGAAAACTTCGGCGGCATTGCCCAGCAGACCCACGGACTTCGCCTCGCCCGCCTTGGTCCAACGGTCAATCATGGCCAACGCTTCGTCCAAACTTTCCGCCTTTTCGTCGAGATACTTGGTGCGCAGGCGGAAATCGATGCTGTCCGGGTTGCACTCAACCGCCAGACAACTGGCGCCGGCAAACACGGCGGCCAGCGGCTGCGCGCCGCCCATGCCACCCAAGCCGCCAGTCAGAATCCACTTGCCGGTCAGGTCGCCGCCATAATGCTGGCGTCCGGCCTCGGCAAAGGTCTCGTAGGTGCCCTGAACGATGCCCTGCGTACCGATATAAATCCACGAGCCAGCGGTCATCTGGCCATACATCATCAGGCCTTTCTTATCGAGCTCGTTAAAATGGTCCCAGGTTGCCCAGTGAGGCACCAGGTTAGAATTGGCGATCAGCACCCGTGGCGCGTCTTTGTGCGTTCGGATGATCGCCACGGGTTTACCGGACTGAACGATGAGGGTCTCATCCCCCTCCAAATCCTTCAAACCGGCTACGATAGTATCGAAATCCTGCCACGTCCGGGCCGCGCGACCGATGCCGCCATAGACCACCAGCTCATGCGGGTTTTCGGCCACATCGGGGTGCAGGTTGTTCATCAGCATCCGCAGCGGGGCCTCTGTCATCCAGCTCTTGGCATTCAGCTCGGGGCCGGTCGGCGGAAAGATATCGCGGGTGTTCTTGCGAGGGTCGGTCATTGCGTAAGCTCCAATGCGGTGTCTTGGATGGCATCCAGAATATCGCGCAACCAGCGGCGCAGGCGGTCGGCTTTGGCGGCGTCATAGCTCCACGGGGCAGTCTCGGTGGACAGGTAGGTGGACTGCGCCAGTTCCATCTGAATGGCATGAATTCCGTCAGCCGGGCGACCATAGTGACGCGTGGTCCACCCACCGCGAAATCGACCATTCAGGATGGTGCTATAGGGCGATGAATTCGCGAATTCATGCGCAATAGACTCTATTTTCGACGCGCAAGTTGCGCCGCCATCCGTTCCGATGTTCATATCCGGCAACGTGCCTTCAAACAGGTACGGAATGCGGCTGCGGATCGAATGGCAATCGAACAGTACCGCCACACCATGACGGTCGCGCACGCGCTGCAGTTCCTCGGCAAGCGCCGCGTGATAAGGCGCGTGATAGGCCTGCCGCCGCTGTTCGATCTCATCGACTGACGGTTCCTGGCCATCCATCCAGATCGGGTGCCCGTCGAAATCGGTCAGCGGCACCAGCGTCGTGGTGTTCTGGCCGGGGTAAAGCGACACCCCTTCGGGATCGCGATTGGCATCGATGACATAGCGATGGATATAGGATTGCACCACCGTCGCGTCGCGCAAAAGCCCTTCATAGAGCCTGTTAATGTGCCAATCCGTGTCCGCCAGCTCGTGCCCTGTTTCATTGAGACGCGCCGCAATGCCATCCGGCACGAAAGTCCCGCCATGGGGTTGGCCCAGAACTATTGGGCAGTCCCCGCGCTGTACGCTGACCACCTGCATTACGCGAGCTCCGGCATTTCGGTGCCCACGGCGTGGAGGATCGCGCCCTCGGTCACCAGCTGTTTTGCGATCTCCAATTCGGGCGCCAGATAGCGATCTTCGGTCAGCGCAGGGATATCGGCTCGTAGCCGGGCGACCACCTGTTGCAGGGGGTCGCTGGTGCTCAGCGGCAGGCGGATTTCAACCCCTTGCGCAGCACAAAGAAGTTCGACCCCCAGAATGTAGGTCAGGTTCTCGGCCATCCGGGTCAGGCGTCGCGCGCCATGTGCGGCCATCGAAACGTGATCCTCCTGATTGGCTGAGGTCGGGGTACTGTCAGTCACGCAGGGGTTGGCGAGGTGCTTGTTCTCGCTCATCAACGCGGCCGTGGTGACCTCAGCGATCATCAGACCGGAATTCAACCCCGGATCGGGGGTCAGGAAAGGCGGCAGATCAAAGCTGAGCGCCGGGTCCACCATCAGTGCGATACGGCGCTGGGCGATGGCCCCGATCTCGGACACGGCCAGCGCGATCATGTCGGCAGCGAATCCGACGGGTTCGGCATGAAAGTTGCCGCCCGACACAATTCCGTCTTCCAAAACCAGCGGGTTGTCGGTGGCGGCGTTTGCTTCGATCTCAAGCGTCGCGGCGGCCTGCCGCATCACATCCATGGCCGCACCGGTGACCTGCGGTTGGCAGCGGATGCAATATGGGTCCTGCACACGGGTGTCGCCTTCCCGGTGACTTTCCCGGATTTCCGACCCCTCCAGCACAGCACGCATGGCACCGGCAGCCTCGGTCTGGCCGCGATGGCCACGCAGAGTGTGAATTTCCGGTCGCAGAGGCGCAGTGGACCCCATGATCGCATCGGTCGACAGGGCCGAAATGACCAGCGCACTTTGCGCCGCGCGCCAGGCTTCGAACAGGCCTGCCAAAGCGAAGGCGGTCGAAAACTGCGTACCGTTGATGAAGGCCAGGCCTTCTTTCGGGCCCAACTGAATAGGCTCTAATCCAGCGATTTTCAGTGCCTGAGCGCCCGGCAGGATGACGCCGTTCACCTCGGCCTCGCCTTCTCCGATGATCACGGCAGTCATGTGGGCCAGCGGTGCCAGATCCCCCGACGCGCCCACGGACCCTTGCGCCGGGATCACCGGCGTAACGCCACGAGCCAACATCTGTTGCAAGAGCTCGATCAACTCCCACCGCACGCCCGAGGCGCCGCGGCCAAAGGACAACAGCTTGAGCGTCATCATCAGCCGGGCCACCCGGCGGGGCACGGCAGGGCCGACACCGCAGCAGTGGCTGAGGATCAGGTTACGCTGCAGGGTGGAAGTATCCTGTGGCGCAATCTTGTGGCTGGCCAGTTTGCCGAAACCGGTATTGACGCCATAGACAGGCGCATCGCCCTGAGCGGCGGCCTGAATGCGCCGCGCCGCCGCCTCGACAGCGGGTCTGCACTCTGGTTCCAGCACGGCTGCGTTCTGATCCCAATAGACCTGGGCCAATTGTGCCAACGAGACTTGCCCAGGTTGTAAAGACAGGAGAGTCATTCCAGCCCTCCAGAAATCCGCTTGTGCAGAGGGTTGAAGCCAATGCGGTAAGACAGCTCGGCCGGATGCGCGACGTCCCAAACCGCCAGATCCGCCCTTTGGCCCTTTGCGATGGTGCCTGCATCGCTGATCCCCAACGCGCGCGCAGCATTGCGCGTAACGCCCGCCAATGCTTCCTCGGGGGTCAGACGGAACAAGGAGCAGCCCATGTTCATCGTCAGCAGCAGCGATGTCAGAGGCGAGGAACCGGGGTTGCAATCGGTCGCCAGCGCCATCGGTACTTTGTGCTGCCGCAACAGATCAATCGGAGGCACCTGCGTTTCGCGCAGCGTATAAAACGCGCCCGGCAGCAGCACTGCTGCAGTACCTGCGCGGGCCATGGCTATCACGCCCTCGGTGTCCAGATATTCTATGTGATCCGCCGACAAAGCCCCGTAAGAGGCCGCAAGCCGGGCGCCGCCCAGATCGGACAGTTGTTCAGCATGCAGCTTCACCGGCAGACCCAGTTCCTGCGCCACATCGAAAACCTTCGCGATCTGGGCGGGGGTGAAGGCGATCCCTTCGCAGAACCCGTCAACCGCGTCCACCAGCCCCTCGGCATGGGCCGCGCGCAGGGTTGGGATGCAGACCTCTTGGATGTAATCATCTGCCCGATCGGTGTATTCGGGGGGCACCGCATGGGCACCCAGAAAACTGGTTCTGATCCGCACCGGGCGGGTTTCGCCGATCCGACGAGCCACGCGCAGCATCTTTAGTTCCGTATCCGCGTCCAGCCCATAGCCGGACTTGACCTCGAGGGTACAGACACCCTCGGCAAGCAATGCATCCACGCGGGTCAGAGCATCAGTGAGCAGCCCCTCTTCGCTTGCCGACCGCGTGGCGTTGACCGTGGACAGGATACCACCGCCCGCGCGCGCGATTTCCTCATACGAGGCACCGTTCAGGCGCATCTCGAACTCGGTCGCGCGGTTGCCTCCAAACACCACATGGGAATGCGCATCAATCAGGGCCGGCGTGATCAGGCGCGCGCCGAAATTTTCAACCGGCCAGCCGGTGTATTCGGTTGGCAAGTCCAGTCGCTCTCCTGCCCAAAGGATATATGCGCCATCAACGACGATCGCCGCGTCTAGGCATAGCCCATAGGGCGTGTCGTCCTCTGACATCGTGGCCATCGCGGCGCTGGTTAGAACCGATTTTCTGGTCATGGCGATTCTTTTCGGCTCCCCTCTTGTTTGATTTTTTCGTATATGTGTAAAAGTATAAAGTCTACACAAAATGGAAACGGAATGTTGATCCACGCCAAAACATCCCTTTTAGGCTCTGAATGGGTTCACGATGTGCGGATCGAGATCGATCAGGGGCGCATCCGGCGCATACAGACACAGGCCACTGCACGGGACGGGGACGTGCGGGTAAATCTTCTGTTGCCTGCCTTGGGAAACCTGCACAGCCATGCCTTTCAGCGGGCTATGGCGGGAATGACTGAAACCCGCGCCGCCGGGCGCGAGAGTTTCTGGACCTGGCGCAACCTGATGTACCGCTTTCTGGACCGCCTTTCGCCGGACCAGATCGAAGCCATCGCTGCGTTGGTATTCATGGAGATGCAGGAAGCCGGATATGCCTCTGTCGGTGAGTTCCATTATGTCCATCACCAACCCGGCGGCACACCGTATGACCAGTTGACGGAACTCAGCCAGCGCATCTTTGCCGCCGCGCAACATACCGGGATAGGACTGACCCATCTGCCTGTGCTCTACACCTACGGCGGGGTCAAACAGGAGGCCCTCTCGGGCGGGCAGTTGCGTTTTGGCAATGATGTGGACCGGTTTCTGAGATTGGTCGATGAATGTCGCACAACGCTGCCAAATACAGACTCTAAACTCGGGATTGCTCCGCATTCACTACGCGCGACTTCTCCGTCGAATCTGACCGAGGTGTTAAGGGCCGCATCCGATGTGCCTGTGCATATCCACATCGCCGAACAGGTGCAGGAGGTCACCGATGTGCAGGCGGAGCTGGGCCAGCGCCCCGTGGCCTGGTTGCTGGACAATGTGCCGGTCGATGCGCGGTGGTGTCTGATCCATGCGACACACATGACCGATACCGAAACCGTCGCCTTGGCCCGGTCTGGAGCCGTCGCTGGCCTGTGCCCGGTCACCGAGGCAAATCTGGGCGACGGTATCTTCAACGGCGCAAAATACGCCGCTGAAGGCGGGCGCTTTGGTGTCGGATCAGACTCTAATGTGCGCATTTCTCTGCCAGAAGAACTGCGAACACTGGAGTATTCTCAGCGTTTGCGCGACCAACAGCGCGTTGTTCTGGCGAGCGAAGGCTCGGTCGGTCACGCGCTTTACACCAAGGCAGCGCTGGGCGGTGCGCAAGCCCTTGGCCGCGACGCGGGCGAGATTGCCCAGGGTAAGCTGGCCGATTTAGTTGCTGTTGACCGAAGCCACCCGACCCTTTGCGCACTCAGCGATGATCAATTGCTGGACGGGCTGTGCTTCGCCGCACCCGATGGGCTTGTCACTGATCTGTGGTCCGCCGGGCGGCATATGGTGAAACAGGGCCGCCACGTCGCGCGCGATCAGATCATCGACGCTTACCGATCCGCAATTGCGGACCTGTTAGCCTCGGTTTAAAGCTGCGCCATGCCTCAGCCAAACGACACCACCAGTTACAAAGACATCAAGCAAACCGTGCTGGCGCGCATCCGGTCAGGCATATGGCAGCCGGAATCGCTGCTGCCCAATGAACAGGAACTGGCTGTCGAGTTCTCCTGCACGCGCACCACGGTCAACCGGGCCCTTCGGGAACTGGCGGATGAAGGCTATCTGGAGCGTCGCCGCAAAGCCGGAACCCGCGTTCTGAGCGCCCCTCAGCGGCAAGCACGATTCACCATCCCCATGGTACGGGATGAGGTCGAGGCATTGGGCGGCACCTATCGCTATGCGCTGGTTTCCTCCAGTTCAGAGACTGCACCGGAGTGGCTCTGTGCCCGTCTGGCTTTGAACCCAGGACAAACCGTGGTGCATGTGCGCTGTATGCATTTCAACGGCAACACCCCGTTTCAGTACGAGGACCGCTGGATCGTCACCGCCTCGGTCCCGCAGGTGGAGCAGGCGGATTTCTCGCAGATCGGTCCGAATGAATGGCTGATCCAGACGGTGCCCTTCACTAATGTCGAGCTGAGCTTTCTTGCCAGCCGCGCCGATGCAACGGTCGCCGGGTTTCTGGACGTCCCCGAGGGCGAGCCGGTCTTTACCGGTGAGCGGATCACCTGGCTGCAGGGGGAACCGGTGACCTTCGCCAAGATGTTCTTTGCCGCTGGCTACCGGATGACCACGGAATTCTGATCCCCGTCCGGTTTTCCGCTTTACCGCCCCGCCAATCCGGGACAGATTCGTATCGGATCGAGCAGGCGCAAAGGAACGACGATATGGGCAACCCGCTTTATGATCGGCTGTTTGGCATTCACGCGGGCAAGGACACCCCGTTCCTGCATCTGCCCGATGGCCAGACCCTGACCCATGCTGCCTTTCTGGACATGGTCGCGCAGATCGCCAATGCCCTCACCGGATATGAACTGGAACCCGGCGAACGGGTTGCCGTGCAGGTTGAGAAATCGCCAGAAGCACTGGCGCTTTATGCCGCCTGCGCGCAGACAGGGCTGATCTTTTTGCCACTGAATACCGGCTACACCACAGCCGAGCTGCAGTATTTCATCGAAAACAGTGGTGCCAAGCTGGTCGTCTGCGACGATGCAAAAGCCGAAGGTCTCGCTCCCATCGCGACAGCTCAAAACGCAAGGTTAGAGACGCTGAATGCCGACGGTACGGGCAGTTTGATGCGGCGTTCTTTGGGCATGTTGCCCGCGTTCGAGCCTGTCCGCCGGACCGAGGACGATCTGGCCGCGTTCCTCTATACCTCGGGCACCACCGGGCGATCCAAGGGCGCGATGCTGACGCAGGCCAACCTGTTGTCGAACGCCGAGACGCTGGTGCAGGAATGGCAGTTCACGCGGAGCGATGTATTGTTACACGCCTTGCCGATCTTTCACACCCATGGGCTGTTTGTGGCGACCAATGTGGTGCTGGCCTCGGGCGGGTCAATGATCTTTCTGCCGAAATTCGACCTTGAGGACATGCTGCGCCTGATGCCGCAGGCCACTTCGATGATGGGCGTGCCGACCTTTTACACCCGTCTGCTGGAGGACGACCGGTTTACTGGCGATCTGGCGCGGCATATGCGGCTGTTCATCTCGGGCTCGGCCCCGTTGCTGGCCGAGACCCATGAGCGGTTTCAGGACCGCACCGGTCACCGTATCCTTGAACGATATGGCATGACCGAAACCAACATGAGCACGTCGAACCCTTATGACGGCGAGCGTCGCGCGGGCACGGTTGGCTTTCCCCTGCCGGATGTCGACCTGAAGGTGACCGATCCCGACACCGGCGAGGTACTGCCGCAAGGGCAGATTGGCATGATCGAGGTACGTGGTCCCAACGTTTTCCAAGGTTATTGGCAGATGCCCGAGAAAACCGCCGCCGAACTACGCGAGGACGGGTTCTTTATCACCGGCGATCTGGGGCGTGTGGACGAGGATGGCTATGTCCATATCGTTGGCCGCGGAAAGGACCTGATTATTTCGGGCGGTTACAACATCTATCCCAAAGAGGTCGAACTGGTATTGGATGACCAGCCCGGCGTGCTGGAAAGCGCGGTGATCGGCGTGCCGCACCCGGATTTCGGTGAAACCCCTGTGGGCATTCTGGTGCCAGAGCCAGGACAGGCCCCTGACCCCGAGGCCATTCTGACAAATGTGCGGGACGCTTTGGCGCGGTTCAAACATCCGCGCAAGCTGATCTTGCTGGATGAACTGCCGCGCAACACCATGGGAAAAGTGCAGAAAAATGTCCTGCGCGAGGACTACAAGGACCTGTTCACCAAGGATTAGAGGTCAGCGGCACCCGCCCGGCCTCGTTCAGCAGCCAGCAGTCGCGACCTTCGAACACCGCCGTGGCCAGTGGTCGGCCATAGCCTGCGCCCGCGTCCAGATTGACCCGAATGCCGCAATGCTCGGCCCGGTCCACCGGAGTGTGTCCATGCACCACCAGCCACGGATGCGGGCCGGGATCGCGCAGGAACTCGTGACGTATCCAGACCAGATCGTCTTCGGCCTGTTGCCCTAAGGGGATGCCGGGGCGGATGCCGGCGTGGACGAACAGCAGCTCCCCTTCCTGATGATACAGGGGCAGCGCATTGATAAAGTCGATATGTGCGGGCGGCACCACGGCGCAGGCGTATTCATTGACCTGAAAGATGCGGTTGTCATCCGCGACCTCAACGCCATAAGAAGCCAGTGTTTCCCGCCCGCCCAGACGCGGGTGAAGCCAACTGAGCGTGATCGGCAGCCGATTGTCTGCGATCTCACAGTCTTGCACGAACCGGGCCATCATTCGGTCGTGGTTGCCCTTGAGTATCACCCAGTTCCGGCCCGCACGTTGCCCTTCGATCAGCAGGTCCAAAACACCACGACTGTCGGGGCCGCGATCAACATAGTCCCCCAGAAACACTACGCGCGCATCCGGCCCGCCTTCCTGTTCGATCAGATGCAGCGCATTTTCCAGCATCTCAAGCTGACCGTGAATATCGCCAACGGCATAGATGGGGGAGGTCATGAATAACCCTCGGGCAAAGCGAATACCCTGCTTGTGGCGTGTTTCAGGCCGCCGGAAAAGAAAAAACCCGCGCCATGGGCGGCGCGGGCACGGAGTGTCTCAGAGATTCAACACCGCTCAGGCGACGTCGAATTCCAGCGGCTTGATCTGCGTGAACAGCCCGGTTTCCGCCAGCTTGGCCCGCGCTTCAGCCGGAACCGGTTCATCCACATAAAGCAGCGCGATCGCCTCACCGCCCGCCTCGGACCGGCCGAGGGTAAAGTTGGCAATGTTCACGTTGTTCTCGCCCATGGTCTGACCCAGCGCACCAATGATGCCTGGCACGTCTTCATTGGTGGTGTAGAGCATATGGGCGCCCACTTCGGCGTCGATATTGATGCCTTTGATCTGGATGAAACGCGGCTTGCCGTCGCTGAACACGGTGCCACCGATGGAACGCTCACGCTTTTCGGTCACGACGGTCACTTTGATATAACCTTCGAAGGCGCCGGACTTGTCCTGATTGGTGGTCGATATCTTGATCCCGCGCTCTTTGGCCACAACAGGGGCCGAGACCATGTTCACCTCGGGGTTAAACTTTTTCATAATCCCCGCGACCACAGCGCAGTTCAACGCGGCCAGGTTCATTTCAGCAGCCACACCATCATAGAGAATGTTGATCGCCTTGATCGGTTCGTCCGTCATCTGACCGATGAAGCTGCCCAGATGACCGGCCAGTTTGATCCACGGCCCCATGACCTTGGCCTCTTCTGCCGTAACGCTGGGCATGTTCAGCGCGTTTTCCACCGCCCCGGTCAGCAGGTAGTTCGAGATCTGCTCGGCCACCTGAAGCGCCACGTTCTCCTGCGCTTCGGTCGTCGCCGCGCCCAGATGCGGCGTGCAAACCACGTTGGGCAGGTTGAAAAGGGCGTTTTCCTTAGCCGGTTCCTCACTGAACACGTCAAAGGCGGCACCTGCAACGCGGCCGGATTGCAGCATTTCGGCCAACGCGACCTCATCGACCAGGCCGCCACGGGCGCAGTTTATGATGCGCACGCCCGGTTTGGTTTTCTCCAGATTCTCACGGCTGAGGATATTGCGGGTCTGGTCCGTCAGCGGAACATGCAGGGTGATGAAGTCGGCGCGGGCTAGAAGCTCATCCAGGTCGACCTTTTTGACGCCCATTTGCGCGGCTTTCTCTTCACCCAGATAGGGATCATAGGCCACGACCTTCATCTTCAGGCCCAGCGCGCGTTCGCAGACGATCCCGCCAATGTTGCCTGCACCAATGACACCAAGGGTCTTGTTGGTCAGCTCAATACCCATGAACTTGGACTTTTCCCATTTGCCCGCATGGGTCGAGGTGCTGGCCTCAGGAATTTGCCGGGCGACGGCGAACATCATCGCAATCGCGTGTTCGGCGGTGGTGATCATGTTGCCGAAAGGCGTGTTCATCACGATCACACCTTTTTTCGAGGCCGCTTCCTTGTCGACATTATCGGTGCCGATCCCGGCGCGGCCGATCACTTTCAAATTGTCGGCTTTTTCCAGCAGCGTCGGCGTGACCTTGGTGGCCGAGCGGATGGCAAGGCCATCATACTGACCGATCACCTCGGCCAGCTTGTCCTTGTCCTTGCCCAGATCGGGCAAGAAATCCACATCAATGCCGCGATCACGGAAAATCTGCACGGCGGTTTCGCTGAGCTTGTCAGATACGAGTACTTTAGGGGCCATAGTCTCTGGTCCTTGAATTGTAGAGGAGGTCCGGGCCTGATGTAGCCCGGTGAAAAAGATCAGGCGGCTTCGGTTTGCGCCGCGATTTCTGCTTCGAAGGCCCAGGCCAGCCAGGGTAGCATCGCCTCGATGTCCGAAGTTTCAACCGTGCCGCCGCACCAGATGCGCAGGCCCGCAGGCGCGTCGCGATAAGCCCCGATATCCAGCGCGATGTTTTCGACCTCCAGCCGCTTGGCTACGGCTTTGGCGAATGTCGCGCCGTCCTGAATGCGCGGATCGGTGAATTTCAGGCAGACCGAAGTGTTGGATTGCGTCGCCGCATCCTCGGCCAGATTGGCGATCCAGTCATTCTGGTCGCAGAACGCATGCGCCGCGCCAGCATTGGCATCCGCTCGGGCGATCAGGCCCTGCAAGCCGCCCACCGAACGCGCCCAATCCAGCGCGAACAGGTAATCTTCGACCGCCAGCATCGAGGGCGTGTTGATCGTCGCACCGGTGAAGATACCGTCGATCAGCTTGCCCCCCTTGGTCAGGCGGAAAATCTTTGGCAGCGGCCATGCAGGTGTGTAGTTTTCCAACCGTTCTACGGCACGGGGCGACAGGATCAGCATCCCGTGCGCGGCTTCACCGCCCAGCACTTTCTGCCAGCTGAACGTGGTCACATCCAGCTTGTCCCACGGCAGATCCATCGCAAAGGCGGCGCTGGTGGCATCGCAGATCGTCAGACCCTGACGGTCATCGGCGATCCAGTTGCCATTCGGAACCCGCACACCCGAGGTTGTACCGTTCCAAGTAAACACCACGTCATTAGCGAAATCGACCGAGGCCAGATCGACAATCTGCCCGTAATCGGCGGTTTTCACCTCGGCGTCGATCTTCAGCTGCTTGACCACATCGGTCACCCAGCCGGAACCAAAGCTCTCCCACGCCAGCATCTCTACCTTGCGTTCGCCCAGCAGCGACCACAGGGCCATCTCAACCGCGCCAGTGTCCGAGGCGGGAACGATGCCGATCTTGTAATCTGCCGGAATGCCCAGCACCTCACGTGTGCCTTCGATGGCAGCTTTCAACTTGTCCTTACCGACAGCGGCCCGGTGCGACCGGCCCAGCGCGGCATCGGCCAATTTGGTCAAATCAAATGTGGGGGGTTTGGCACAGGGCCCCGAGGAAAAACGCGGATTCGCCGGCCGCGTCGCCGGTTGTTCGATAGTCATGTGTATTACCCTTCCAGATACACGCCCCTCGTTGGGGAGGGGTGTCCCACGGACAGAGCTATGGTGCGCGTGCAGCATCAGCAAGCAGAAAAGACGCTTTGATTCCGAAAAACGACATCTCAACGCGTGCCATTCGCGGTCACAAGTTTCCGATAGGCGAAAGATTCACGGATTTCTGACACCTCCTACATCGCGTTTGACTATTTTTTAAGCACCCTCCTTCGAACCCGGTTGGATTAGGGCCCAATCTCTTGAGCTTGGGCATTGAGGCGGTGAAAAGGTGCCATGCCTGATGCCCTGACCATTGTCGTAGTTGAAGAAGACCGAGAGCGCGCGATCGCCATCGTTGACGCATTGAAATCATCAGGGTCCTACGATGTACATGTGATCGGAAATGTCTCTAGCCTGGCGCGCAAGATCGCAGCGCTGGTGCCCGATGTGGTGCTGATCGATATCGACAACCCAACCCGCGACATGCTTGAAGAACTGACGCTGGCCTCTGGCCCGCTGGAACGTCCGGTGGCGATGTTCGTGTCGGGTGCGGCGGGAGATCTGGCCTCGACGGCGATTGAGGCCGGGTTGTCGGCCTATGTGGTCGACGGGATGCAGCCCGACCGGTTGAAACCGGTGCTGGACGCCGCCATTGCCCGCTTTCAGATCGTCCGCCAGATGCGCCGCGAATTGGCCGAGACCAAACGCGCGCTGGAAGAACGCAAGGTGATCGACCGCGCCAAGGGGTTGCTGATGAAGGCCCGCGGGATCGAGGAAGAAGAGGCTTACGCCCTGTTGCGCAAGGCGGCGATGGATCAGGGCCGCCGCGTCGCCGACGTGGCCGAGGCGCTGGTCACTGCGTCGGGGTTGTTGTCATGAATACGGTCACCCTGCCCGTCGCCTATGTACCCTTGGTAGATGCCGCCCCGCTGATTGTGGCGCATGAGTTGGGTCTGGCCCGCGCCGAAGGGATTGATCTGGAGCTGGTCGCGGCGCCCTCGTGGTCGTCGGTACGTGACATGCTTGCTTTTGGCCGGGTCGATGCGGCGCATTTGCTGTCACCCGTACCCGTGGCGATGGCGCTGAGGCTGGGCGGGGTGATACAACCCTTGTCCGCCGTCTCGGTCCTGTCGGTGAACGGAGACGTCATCGGCGTCAGTCGCGCATTGGAAACCCGCCTACGCGAGACCGGCTATGATTTCGACTTTCACGATCCGTTCAAGGCCGCCACTGCGCTGGCCTCGGTCGCGGATCGGCCTTTGGTCTTTGGCGTTCCCTTCCCCTTCTCGCTGCATGTGGAACTGCTGCATTGCTGGCTTGAGGCCACCGATCTGTCCGAGGTCGGGGTCGAAGTGCGCACCATCCCGCCCCCCTTGATGGCGCAGGCGCTGGCCGAAGGGGATGTGGATGCGTTCTGTGTGGGTGAGCCCTGGGGCTCGGTCGCGGTGGAATCGCAGGCGGGGGCGCTGTTGCTGCCTGGTCAGGCGATCTGGGCCTTTGCCCCGGAAAAGGTGCTGGCCGTGCGCACCGAATGGGCTGAGACCGAACCGCATCTGTTGGGCAAACTGATGCGGGCTGTCTGGCGGGCCGGGCGCTGGCTGGGCCAGCCGGACAGCCAAACCGCCGCCGCCGAGATATTGGCGCGCGATGCCTATCTGAACCTGCCCTCGGAACTAATCGACCGCGCGCTTTCTGGGCGGTTCACCATCTCTGGGCAGGCAGAACAGCGCGAGGTTCCCGGTTTCCTCGAATTCCACGACGGGGCGGCGAACTTCCCGTGGCGCAGCCAGGCAAAGTGGATCGCCCAGCGTTTGGCCGCGCGGTACGGTCTGGACCCGCATCTGGCGCGGACGCTGGCGGGCCGCGTGTTCCGCAGCGACATCTACCGCGATCAGATGACCGACATCGGGGCCGACCTGCCCGGCGCGTCTGAAAAGCTCGAAGGCGCGATTCGGGAAACCACCCCTGTAGCCTCGCATAAAGGGCAATTGTCGCTGAAACGGGACGCGTTTCTGGACGGGCGCATTTTTGACCCTCAGGATATCTGACGCCTAAAAAATAGGCACAGTCCGACGGCAAATCGAGCAATCGCAGAAAATCATGCCGCATTGCAGCAAAACTGCTTGAACCGTGACCCGTTTTTTTCGAATCTGACCTCAACGGCACGCAATGGCGTGTGTCGATGAAATTCTTCCCAATGTTTGGGATCGACTGAGCAAAGCCGCTCACACTCTGGCCACCTCCTTCCGGTCAGAGCGTGCAGCGGCTTTTTCTTTTTCACCCCCGGAGCCCCGGGAACACACGCAAGGGACAGACCCACATGAAAAGACTGATTGCAGGCCTTGTCGCCACCACCGCCCTGATCAGCCCGGCCATGGCCGAGACGCTGGAACTGGAAAAAGACGAACTGACCTTCGGCTTTATTAAACTGACCGATATGGCCCCCTTGGCCGTGGCTTACGAGAATGGATACTTCCTGGACGAGGGCCTGTTTGTAACGCTCGAAGCACAGGCCAATTGGAAAGTGCTGCTGGATGGCGTGATCGACGGGCAGTTGGATGGTGCGCATATGCTGGCCGGTCAGCCCCTGGCCGCGACCATTGGTTACGGCACCGAGGCGCATATCGTCACCCCCTTCTCGATGGACCTGAACGGCAACGGCATCACCGTGTCGAACGCGATCTGGGAAGAGATGAAGCCGAACATCCCGGTGATGGACGACGGGCGCCCACAGCACCCGATTTCCGCCGAGGCGCTGGCCCCGGTGGTCGAGAAATACAAATCCGAGGGCAAGCCGTTCAACATGGGCATGGTTTTCCCGGTTTCGACCCACAATTACGAGCTGCGCTACTGGCTGGCCGCCGGTGGTCTGAACCCGGGCTATTACAGCCCCGAAGACGTGACCGGTCAGATCGGTGCGGATGTATTCCTGTCGGTCACCCCTCCGCCGCAAATGCCTGCGACACTCGAGGCTGGTACTATCTACGGCTACTGCGTGGGTGAGCCATGGAACCAGCAGGCGGTGTTCAAAGGTATCGGTGTGCCGGTGATCACCGACTATGAGCTGTGGAAGAACAACCCGGAAAAGGTCTTCGGCATCACCGCCGAGTTCGCCGAAGAATACCCCAACACCACCCGCGCCGTCACCAAGGCCCTGATCCGCGCCGCGATTTGGCTGGACGAGAACGACAACGCCAACCGCCCCGCCGCAGTCGAGATGCTGAGCCAGCCGGAATACGTGGGCGCCGATTACGACGTGATCGCGAACTCGATGACCGGCACCTTCGAATATGAAAAAGGCGACAAGCGTGATGTGCCCGATTTCAACGTGTTCTTCCGCTATAACGCGACTTACCCGTTCTATTCGGACGCCATCTGGTACCTGACCCAGATGCGCCGCTGGGGCCAGATCGCCGAGCCGCAGACGGACGCGTGGTATGATGAGGTAGCCAAATCCGTCTATCGCCCCGACATCTATCTGGACGCCGCCCGCATGTTGGTGGACGAAGGCCTGGCGAATGAAGCCGACTTCCCATGGGACAGCGACGGCTACAAGGCCCCGACGCCTGCCGCGGATATCATCGACGGTATTCCCTATGACGCCCGTCAGCCCAATGCCTACCTGCAAAGCCTGCCGATTGGCCTGAAGGGCGAGCAGGTCGTCATCGGCTCCGAAGTTCAGGGCTAACTCCACTCCCCGGCCCACATGGCCGGGGATTTCCCACCCGATTCAAAATCCCACCCCGCCCGGGCACCGATCCGGGCCAGGAGACCGCAAGATGACCGCCATCGACCACGAATCACTCTCTGACGAGGCTGAACGCGAGGCGCGCCGCGCGCGCCTGTTCACCCGGATCAATTCCGCCGACAAATGGTTCCAGGTTCTGGGCCTGTCCTGGATTACACCTGTTCTGCGCGCCGCCGCAGGCGATAACCCCCGTGCCCAGATGGGCGAAATCTGGCGTCTGCTGGCCGTGCCGCTGCTGGCGATCTGCGCCTTTTTGCTGCTGTGGGGCACGCTGGCGCCAAAGGTGCAAACCTCGCTGGGCGCTGTCCCCGGACCGGCTCAAGTCTGGTCCGAGGCGATCAGCCTGCATCAGGACGCGCAGGCCAAGGCCGCCAAGAAGGCCAAGTTCGAGGCGATGGTCGAAAAGCGGAACCAGAAATTCATCGATTCAGGCCAGCCCGAAAAAGTCAAAGAAGTCGCCTATACCGGCGCGCCGAGCTATTACAACCAGATCTGGACCTCGATCAAAACCGTCTTCTTCGGCTTTCTGATCGCCACCATCGTGGCCGTGCCGCTGGGCATCGCTGCAGGTCTGTCGCCCACCGCAAACGCCGCGCTGAACCCGCTGATCCAGATTTTCAAACCGGTCTCGCCGCTGGCCTGGTTGCCGATTGTGACAATGATCGTCTCAGCCGTGTACATCACCAATGATGGCTGGTTCGCCAAGTCTTTCCTGATCTCGGCCATCACTGTGACGCTGTGTTCGCTGTGGCCGACGCTGATCAACACCTCGCTGGGTGTGGCGTCGATCGACATGGATCTGGTGAACGTCTCCAAGGTTCTGAAAATGAACACCTATACCAAGATCACCAAGCTGGTGCTGCCCTCAGCCCTGCCGCTGATCTTCACCGGTCTCCGCCTGTCGCTTGGCGTTGGCTGGATGGTTTTGATCGCGGCCGAGATGCTGGCGCAGAACCCCGGTCTGGGCAAGTTCGTCTGGGATGAGTTCCAGAACGGCTCCTCCAGCTCGCTCGCCAAGATCATGGTGGCCGTGTTCACCATCGGCATCATCGGCTTCCTGCTGGATCGCATTATGTATGCGCTGCAGTCGCTGTTCACCTTCTCGAACAACCGGTGATCGACATGGCTGTGGTAGAATTCAAAAACGTCAGCAA
Organism: Ruegeria sp. BF7; assembly: GCF_056538605.1. Lineage (NCBI taxonomy): Bacteria > Pseudomonadati > Pseudomonadota > Alphaproteobacteria > Rhodobacterales > Roseobacteraceae > Ruegeria > Ruegeria sp. BF7. The sequence continues at coordinate 131,261 of NZ_JBQFTM010000010.1, forward strand.
ATCCTTCGGCACCGGTACTGCTGCGACGGATGTGCTGAAAGACATCGACCTCTCGGTTCAGGAAGGCGAGTTCGTGGTGTTGCTGGGCTTTTCCGGCACCGGCAAGACCACGCTGATCAACCTGATGGCGGGGATCGAGTTCCCGTCAAAGGGCAGCGTCACCTTCCGTGACACACCCATCACCGGCCCCGCGCCCGAGCGAGGGGTTATTTTCCAGAACTACTCGCTGATGCCGTGGCTGACGGTGACCGGCAATATCCGTCTGGCAGTGGATGCGGTGTTCCCAAAGATGCCCAAAGCCGAGAAAGAGGAGAAGGTCGCGCATTACATCCGCATGGTCGGCCTGAGCCACGCCGCGGGTCGTCGCCCTGCCGAACTGTCGGGCGGGATGCGTCAGCGGGTGAACGTGGCCCGTGCTTTGGCTATGGACCCCGAGGTTCTGTTGCTGGACGAGCCCCTATCGGCGCTGGACGCGCTGACCCGTGGCAATCTGGCGGAAGAGATCGAAAAGATCTGGGAAGAGAACCGCAAAACCTGTGTCCTGATCACCAATGACGTGGATGAGGCGATCTTACTGGCCGACCGTATCATCCCTCTGAATCCCGATGGCACCTTGGGGACTGAGTTCAAGGTTTCGATCCCCCGCCCCCGCGACCGCTCGGCCATGAACCATGATGAGACGTTCAAAGCCCTGCGTGGCGAGGTCACCAAATACCTGATGGATGTGGGCATCGAGGCCAAGGTCGAAGGCACCAAGACTCTGCCTGACGTGACCCCGATCCACGGTGTTCCGGCGGCGGTGAAAGAGGCGCAGACGGGCCTGATCGACGAGCGCTATCTGGACTTCAGCCAATTGCACAAGGTCTACCCCACGCCCAAAGGTCCGCTGACCGTGGTCGAGGATTTCAACCTCAAGCTCAATCGCGGTGAGTTCATCTCGCTGATCGGTCACTCGGGCTGTGGCAAGTCCACGGTGCTGACCATGGCGGCCGGTCTGAACGACATCTCGAAAGGCGCGATCAAGCTGGATGGCCGCCATGTGGAAGGGGCCGACCCGGAACGTGCCGTGGTGTTCCAATCGCCCTCGCTGTTCCCATGGCTTACGGCCAAGGAAAACGTCTCGGTCGGTGTCGACCGCGTCTATCCCCGCGCCAGTCAGGCCGAGCGTCAGGACGTGGTGGAATACTATCTGGAGCGCGTCGGTCTGGGCGATGCGATGGACAAATCCGCCGCTGACCTGTCGAACGGTATGCGCCAGCGCGTCGGTATCGCCCGCGCCTTTGCGCTCAGCCCGAAACTGCTGCTGCTGGATGAACCCTTCGGAATGCTCGACAGCCTCACACGTTGGGAGCTGCAGGAAGTTCTGATGGAGGTCTGGTCGCGCACCAAAGTCACCACCATCTGCGTCACCCATGACGTCGATGAGGCGATCCTGCTGGCCGACCGCGTGGTGATGATGACCAACGGCCCGCAGGCCACGATCGGCAAGATCACCAATGTCGACCTGCCGCGCCCGCGCACCCGCAAGGCGCTGCTGGCCCATCCCGACTACTACGAATACCGGCAAGAGGTGTTGGATTTCCTCGAGGAATACGAGCACGGCGCGAAGCCCAAGCCGAAAACCCCTTCCCCCAATGCCATTGCCGCGGAGTGAATGACATGAAACAGAAACTTGTGGTCATCGGAGCCGGCATGGCCTCGGGCCAGGTGCTGGAGCATCTGACCGACGCCGCCCCCGATGCGTTCGACATCACCCTGTTCAACGCCGAGCCGCGCGGGAACTACAACCGCATCATGCTGAGCCCGGTTCTGGCCGGTGATCAGACTTACGAAGAGATCGTCACCCATGACGACGCCTGGTACGCCGAACGCGGGATCACCTGCCGGTTTGGCGAGAAAGTGGTCAAAATCGACCGCGAGCTGAAAGTGGTCGAGGGCGAGAACGGTCATGTTCCCTATGACAAGCTGATCTTCGGCACCGGTTCGAACCCGTTCATGATCCCTATGCCGGGGCATGATCTGGACGGCGTCATCGCCTATCGCGACCTGGAAGACACCCAACAGATGATGGGCATGGGCGCGGGCAACAAGGTCGTCGTGATCGGCGGCGGCTTGCTGGGCCTTGAGGCCGCCGCAGGCATGGCCGCACGCGGCGCAGACGTGACCGTTGTACATATCATGGGCCACCTGATGGAGCGTCAGCTGGACCCCGCCGCAGGGTATCTGCTGAAGAAATCGCTGGAAGAAAAAGGCATCACCGTTCTGCTCAACGCCAAGTCGACCGAGATCGCTGGCGAGAACGGCAAGGCCCGGGCACTGCTGCTGGAGGACGGCACGGAATTGCCCTGTGACCTGCTGGTAATGGCGGTGGGCATCCGCCCCAACACCGCCTTGGCGCAGGAGACGGGCCTTGCCGTCGGGCGCGGCATCCATGTGGATGATCAGATGATCACCTCGGATGCCGATGTCTTTGCCGTTGGCGAATGCGTCGAACATCAGGGCGAGGTTTTCGGTCTTGTCGCACCGCTTTATGATCAGGCGAAAGTGCTGGCGCTAACCCTGCTGGGCGAAGAGGCCGCGTTCAAACAGCGCTCGCTGTCCACCAAGCTGAAGGTCACCGGCTGCGACCTGTTCAGCGCCGGTGATTTTGCCGAGGGCGAGACCCGCGAAGACATCGTTTTCCGCGACCCGACCCGTGGCGTCTACAAACGGCTGGTGCTGGAGGGTGGCAAGCTGGTCGGCGCGGTCATGTATGGTGACACCGGCGACAGCAACTGGTTCTTCGGTCTGATCCGCGACGGCGAAGATGTCTCGGATATGCGCGAGACGTTGATCTTTGGCCCGGCCTATCAGGGGGGCGGCTCTGCGGACCCTCTCTCAGCCGTTGCAGTATTGCCGCCTGAGGCGGAAATCTGTGGCTGCAACGGCGTTTGCAAATCCGACATCACCGCTGCCATTGAAGGCGGCGCAACCGATCTGGGTACGATCCGCGCGACGACCAAGGCCAGCGCGTCCTGCGGAACCTGCACGGGACTGGTCGAGCAACTGTTGCAGGTCACACTGGGCGATGACTTTCAGATGCCCACCGCGCAGCCCATCTGCGGTTGCTGCGACCTGACCCACGAAGACGTCCGCCGCCTGATCAAATCGCAAAAGCTGAAAAGTCAGGAAGCGGTCTGGCAGGAATTGGGATGGAAAACGCTGAACGGCTGCCATGTCTGCCGCCCGGCGGTGAATTTCTACCTGCTCGCCGACTGGCCGGTGGAGTATCAGGACGACCCGCAAAGCCGTTTCGTCAACGAACGCAAACACGCCAACATTCAGAAGGACGGCACGTTCAGCGTTGTGCCCCGCATGTGGGGCGGCATCACCAATCCGGCCGAACTGCGCGCGATTGCCGATGCGGCCGAGAAATACGATGTGCCCACCGTCAAAGTCACCGGTGGACAGCGTATCGACCTGCTGGGCGTGAAAGGGTCCGACCTGCCCTATATCTGGTCCGATCTGAACAAGGCCGGGCTGGTCTCGGGCCACGCCTATTCCAAGGGTTTGCGCACGGTGAAAACCTGTGTCGGCACCGATCACTGCCGGTTCGGCACACAAGACAGCACCAGCCTCGGCGTGAAGCTGGAGAAAATCCTGTGGGGCTCGTGGACGCCGCACAAGCTGAAGCTGGCGGTCTCGGGCTGTCCACGCAACTGCGCCGAGGCAACCTGCAAGGATATCGGCGTCGTCTGTGTAGACTCGGGCTATCAGATCAGCATCGGCGGCGCGGCGGGCATGGACGTGAAGGAAACCGAGCTGCTGGTGCAAGTGCCGACCGAGGACGAAGCGATTGAGGTCGTCATGGCCGTCACACAAGCCTATCGCGAGGGCGGCAAGTATCTGGACCGTCTTTACAAATGGATGGCCAAGGTTGGCCTCGACTGGATCAAGGAAACCGTGGTGGATGATCTGGATAACCGCCGCGCGCTGGTTGAACGCTTTGAACTCAGCCAATCCATCTATCGCAAAGACCCATGGGCCGAGCAGGCCAAGGAGGCCCCGCGCTTTGCGCCACTGGCCGATCTGACACTGGAGGCCGCAGAATGAGCTGGATCGACATCGGACATATCAACGACATCCCCCTGCGCGGGGCACGGGTGGTAAAAACACCGGTCGGTTGCATCGCCCTGTTCCGCACGGCAGAGAATGAGATCTTTGCCGCCTCGGACCGCTGCCCCCATAAGGGCGGGCCGCTGTCCGAAGGCATCGTGCACGGGCAGTCCGTCACCTGCCCGCTGCACAATTGGGTGTTCGACCTGAACTCCGGTCAGGCGCAAGGCGCGGATGAGGGACAGATCGCCACCTATCTGGTGCAGTTGGACGGCGACCGCATCCTGCTGGATAGCACCTCGCTGGGGCAAAGGAGCGCCGCGTGAAGGACCTGACCGCCTGCGCCAAGCGCTCGACCTGCCCCTATTGCGGGGTCGGCTGCGGTGTTCTGCTGCAGCCGGACGGTGCCGGAGGCCTGACGGTCACCGGCGATCCGGACCACCCGGCCAATCAGGGGCGACTCTGTTCAAAGGGCTCCGCGCTGGCCGAGACCATCGGACTGTCGCATCGCCTGCTGGCCCCGCGCATCTCGGGCGTCGAGACCGGTTGGGATGACGCGCTGCAACTGGTCGCCGACCGGTTCCGCGACACCATCTCGGAACACGGGCCGGATTCGGTGGCCTTCTATGCCTCGGGCCAGTTGCTGACCGAGGATTATTATGTCGCCAACAAGCTGATGAAAGGCTTCATCGGCTCGGCTAATATCGACACCAATTCGCGGCTCTGCATGGCCTCGACCGTCGCAGGGCACAAGCGGGCCTTCGGCACCGACACCGTCCCCGGCACCTATGAGGATATCGACGAGGCCGATCTGGTGGTTCTGGTCGGGTCCAATCTGGCGTGGTGCCACCCGGTTCTGTATCAGCGTCTGATGGCGGCACGGCAGGCACGCGGGACAAAGATTGTGGTGATCGACCCACGTCGCACCGCCACCTGCGACAGCGCCGATCTGCATTTGCCACTGACAGCCGGCAGCGACGTGGCACTGTTCAACCACCTGCTAACCCAGATCGACGCCCTTGGGTTGGTGGATACGAAATACCTGCCGCAAACCACCGGCTTTCATGCGGCGCTGGACAGCGCCCGAGCCGATGACGTCTCGGTCACCGGGCTGAACCCGGAAGATATCGCCACATTCTGCGACATGTGGACCGGCACGGAAAACGTTGTGACCATTTTCAGCCAGGGCGTGAACCAATCGACTGCGGGCAGTGACAAGGTCAACGCCATTCTCAACTGCCATTTGGCGAGCGGCCGGATCGGCAAACCGGGCTGTGGACCGCTGTCGGTCACCGGGCAACCCAACGCCATGGGCGGGCGCGAGGTCGGGGGTCTGGCCAATATGCTCGCCTGCCATCTGGATATCGAAAACGCCGACCACCGCGCGGCAGCACGCGATTTCTGGTCGGCGCCGAGGATGCCCAAAGCCCCTGGCCTGAAAGCGGTGGACATGTTCCGCGCCATCGGCGGCGGGCAGATCAAGGCGCTGTGGGTCATTCACACCAATCCAGTGGTCTCAATGCCCGAGGCCGATGCGGTGCGCGACGCCATCGCCGCCTGCCCGTTCACCGTAGTCTCGGACATCACCGACCGCACTGATACGGCGCGGCTGGCCGATGTGCTGCTGCCCGCCGCGGCCTGGGCCGAGAAAGAGGGCACCGTTACCAATTCCGACCGTACTATCAGCCGCCAGCGCGCGGTTCTGCCCGCCCCCGGACAGGCCCGTGCCGACTGGGATATCCTGTGCGAGGTCGGTCGGCGGATGGGCTGGAGCACCGCATTCGACTTTCAAAGCCCGGGCGAGATTTTCCGCGAACACGCGGCGCTGTCCAGTGTGGCGGCACGGTTTGGCAAGGATTTCGACATCTCGGGTCTCGCCGATCTGAACGCCGCAGACTACGACGCGCTGGAGCCGACGCGCTGGCCCGTGACCGCCACGCGGCAGGGCGGGCGGTTCTTCGCGGACGGCCAGTTTTTTCACACTGATGGCAAAGCCCGACTGTTGCCGGTCAAATGGCGCCCCCCTGCGGCGCAGACCAGCCCACGCTATCCGTTCTGGTTTAACACCGGGCGGCTGCGCGACCAGTGGCACACAATGACCCGCAGCGGATTGTCGCCCCGCCTGTCGGCGCACCTGCCCGAGCCATTTCTGGACATCCACCCGGACGACGCCCGGGCCCATGGGGTTTCCACCGCCGATCTGGTCGAAGTGACCAGTCCGCATGGAAATGCCGTCCTGCGCGCGCGGATCAACAGGGATGTCTCCCAGGGTCAGGTCTTTGCCCCGATCCACTGGACCGGAGAAACCGCACCCTCGGCCCGCATCGACGCGGTGGTGGCGGCAGCAACCGACCCGATCTCGGGTCAACCTGAAAGCAAGGCGTCGGTCGTGAATGTCACCCGGTTCAACGCCGCATGGTACGGGTTCGCGGTATCCGACCGTGAAATGACGCCAAACTGTGACTATTGGGCTCAAAGTCCGACCAAATCCGGCTATCGCGCGGAGCTGGCCGGTCTTAAACCCATCGATGACTGGCGCGCCGCAGCCCGCGACCTGTTCGGGTTACCAGACGCCGAAATCACCGCAGTCGAGGATCCGGCCCGAAGTGTGGCCCGTCTGGCCTGCCACCGGAACGGACGGTTGGTTGCCGCCCTGTTTGTCTCGCCCCAACCGGTTGCGGTGATGCGCGATTATCTGGCGACGCTGCCACAGGTACCCAATCTGTGCCTGCTGTCCGGCCGCGCGCCGGCGGACATGCCGAACCCGGGGCCTATTCTGTGCTCCTGCTTTGATATTGGCGTGAATACGATCCTGACGAAGATCGAGACCCAAGGCTTGACCTCGGTCGAAGCCATTGGCGAGGCGCTGCAGGCTGGCACCAATTGCGGCTCATGCCGCCCGGAACTGGCCACACTTCTTGCCTCGGCCCAACAGAAAGAGGCCGCCGAATAGGAAACCCCCGCCATTTTGGCGGGGGGATCTGATTTTTATTCTGCGGCGTCTTGGTATGCGTCCATTGGGGGGCATGTGCAGACGAGGTTTCGGTC
>NZ_JBQFTM010000011.1:0-138037 GCF_056538605.1 Ruegeria sp. BF7
GAGACACAAATTGTTTAGGATAGCTCTTACGCGACAAGGGCCACAAACGGGTTCCAGAACCTCCGCAAAGGAGGATGGGCGTAATCAACATAACTGAACCATTCGATTAGAGGTAATTCGCGCTCGGTCCTAGAGAATGGCCATTCCTTTGACAAGCCTCGGGGCTTTTTTTTGATGGAGTTTTCGCAAAACTGCAAAAAATGGGGCGTAGCGTGCATTTTTGCCCGGAAAAACTCTTAACGGATTGGTCTATGGCTCCGGTGCAACTTCATCCAAGTGGTCCAGTTCGATTGCTCAGGCATGACTTGTCTTAGGTCCATCGCGACGACGGTTTCCGTGGCTGGCGGATGATAGCCCATAGCAGTATGCGGTCATTTAGTTTTGCAGTGTTCCTTCCATTTCCCGATCAGGATTTGTGTCTCACGCATGCTGCGGAAAAGCCCTTTTAGCTGGCGTCTTTTCAACTGGAAACGGTTGGTATGTCTGCGCCTTTATCCCAAAGATTGCCTGTCCGGTGAACCATAACGATCTCGGCTCGCGAACATTCAAGTCAGCGTCGGAGGCGATCGATCAGAACATCAATCGATCTCGTGGTGACCCGAATCCTAGTTTGCCCTGGTTCTTCTTTTGAACACGATTTTCATGCTGGAGGTTGCATTGGCGCCCAGGCCTATGCCCATGAACCCCACTTTTCCGTCTGTGCCGACCTGAACGGATATCTCAACGGTATCAAGGTTCACTTCGCCAACCACCGCTTTTTCAGCGGCATCGATCATCGTCGAGACACTTTCAACGAAAGATGTAACGTTCTGCTCCATCACATCCACACCAACTTCTACAGCGTTCGCCAGCTGTGTGCTCCGGGTTTCGCCACGCGCTGAGGTGGGCCGTCCCAGCGTTGAACTCTGCGGTTCAGGAGCGAATATAACAACTTTGTCGAATTTCATTGGTTTACTCCCTTTGTTTCAGGACAATGCAGGCGGAAAACCAAAATGCTGGAATCCAGCCCAGTAGAGCGGTGCGTCAAAGGGTTTCTCGGGCCCTGCAAAATTCTCCGTCAGCCACTGCTCCTGTTCTGTCAGAGCGTTAAGCACCGCATCAGTGTCACCAGAAGCGCCTGTCCCCGCCCCCGATTTTAGCCCGGAAAGACAATCAAGCGTTTCATGGACCGAGAGCTGTCTGAGCCAGTGGCTGGCCAATCCTACCGCACGCGCCTGAGCGCATCCGTTACCCAGCTCGTGCAGTATTCGTGACACCAACAGGCATGTTGCCAGGTCGTCTACGCGCCAGGTCGGCGCAATAACGCAGGAAACACCGGCGGCCTGAAGAATGCTTGGAAAACCGAACGGCTCGTCCGAATTGCTGGATTGCGACAGGCCCGCTTCGCAACATGATAGGATCATAAGACGGGTCGCCAGCCGACGTTCGGACACAAGATCGGACAGCGCCATACGACCATCTGAAAACGCTATTTGAGAGGACCACGGATCGTTCGGGCAGAATTCGCCATGTGCTGAAACCAATACACGCGCGTCTTCTGAAATGGCGTTCAAAAACTCTTGCCTTGTCGCCTGTTTACCCATTGCTACCCGTTCGGCAGGGACGTCGCATGCCTCGAGCCGCGCAAAGGGCAGATCGCCGCACGGATCAAGTATCAGACGTGGACCAACACCCGCTTTTGAACTGCGGGGATCGGTGTCGGTGTCGGTATTCAGGAACTCGGCAAGCGAATGCGCGACGGAAACCTCATCAAACAGTTGGGATAGAAACCTGCCATCCGGCAATCGTGCATTGCACAGCGGCATAGACCGAAGGACCCGATGAGGCACAATGACGAGCTGGCTGCCGCCATGTCTCAGCTGTGGCGCCAGTTCGTCGATCAGACTGCCAAGCTTATCCAGAACCATACCGCTCATGGATTCTGCAGCGTCCAAAAGCAGGTCCGGCGGGGCGCGTTGCGATGCAAGCGCCTGCTGAATCCGGCGATCGAGTGACCAATCTGTTACTTTCTGCCACGGAGAAAAAACATGATCGCGAAACTCGTCATAGATACAACCATCCATCCAGCGAAACGTAACGTCGGCCTCTGCGCCTTGAACAGTGAACAATGCCAGAACGTTGGTGCTGCAAAAGAACGAGAGAATCTGGCGTCCGGATTCCGCGCGAACCCAATCTCTGGCGGCCTCGACTGCGGGCATCATGCCTATAGGTGCTAGCAACTTCTTTTCGTCATCGCCCCCACCGCGGGCGAGCAGCCGCATGAGCCGACCCTTCGCCGCTTCGGCAAATCCCAATGTTTCGTCGGGCGGGCGTTCTGCTTTGACCTTTGTCAGCATCCCAAGCCCGTCAAATCTGCTCCATTCCTGAAGCATCGAGGTCCAAACGATGGGGTCTGCACCCCCATGCGTCAGGCGCTCGAACAATTGGTCGATTGCGTGTTCACATGTGTCGTGTGCTTTGGTGTATTCACCTTTCTGCAGCAGAACCTGTGTGCGCAGCCCGGCTGATCGAATTTTCTCATCACCGATTGGTGCATTTGCCGCCATCAGACGTGCGGCTTCGTCGATCTCATGTTCGGCTTCTTCTGGGCGCGATAGCTCCAGCAGAATGCGACCGCGGTTCGTATGAAGCATCGGCCCCAGTTGATCGATGTATTCTCCGGGGTCTGGTTTCACCGCGATCGCTTTGTCAATTGAAACAAGCGCCCGGTCAAACAGCTTTAATTCGCGTAGCGCGTTGGAAAATGAGTTCCAGAATATGCAGCGCGTCCGTGCATCGGTCATTTTTATCAGCGGCTCAAGGTCTTCGTGCAGCAGTAGCGCCTCCCGCTTTCTGCGTGCCTCGGAAAGCCGCATCGCTTTTTCCAGCAGAACATCGACGCGTCGTTCCCCTTCAAGATCGGGCAGCATCTCATCCAGCACCTTGAGGGCAAAATCCGGTTGCGCGATGGCGCTCAAAAGGTTGTTGTATTGAAGCCCGATCAGAAAAACCTGATCCTTGTCGCCAATTTCCCTTGCAGCAGTATATGAAGCTTCCAGCGCCGCCCGCGCTTCGCCCAGGCCCGAGATGCCAGTATCCGCCGCAATGCCAAGCTGTACTGCATAGTCGAGCATTCTCTTCAAGAGGTCGACTAACCTGTTTTCATCGACCGTGTTAGAAGCCGCGCGTTTGAGGCGGAGTGCGGTTGTATAGGCCGCAAATGTCTGGGCAACGTCCAGATTTCCGGGACGGCCGGTTCCTTGGCCAAGCGCCAGCCACAAATCCGCGTGAAGGTCCGGATCGAGCGGAACTTGCGTCGCCTCGACAATATCCAAACCGCGACGCGCCAGCCTGACGGCTTTGCGCAAACTGTGACCAGACGGTTGGCCTTCGGATTCATGAAACGAGAAATCCCGTAGATAGCTGGCCAGCTCGGACAACGCCTGACGGGCTGCATTTTCGTCGCTGCCTGCTTCGGTCGCGCGAAAAACAAACTCAAGCCCGTAATCGAGCGCGTCGGCGGTGACGAGTCGTGCCGAAGACAGTTGCTCAAACCCATCGAAAAGAGGTTTCGTGTCCGCCCCTTCCTTGGCCAGATTCCTGGCGTGCGCCAGGTAGTCGTCGAAGTTGACCGGCAGGTTGTGACCTGATGTAGGTCCGATCACGCCTCCGAAGTCGCCGTCTGCTGTGGCGTGAATCAAACGGAATAACAATCTGAGCAATGCTCTGGTGGGCGTGGCGTCGGGCTTGGCTGATCCATCCGCATCGTGAATTAAAGATTGGAGGCGAGGTAACAATGGATGGGACATTCCGTGCACTAGCGCCAGATCAAGCGATATCTGTGCTGCTTCGAAATCGCTCAAGAAACGGCCCTGTATGACTGCTTTGTCCCAATACAGGTCAGGAATTGTTGGATAAGTTTCCACCGCATAATCGAGCTGTGTCAGAAGGTTTTCGGAAATATCAGGAGGCGGGGTGACCTGCAAAGCCTCAGCGACTTTCAGGCGATATTCAACAGCGGCACCGATCGCAAAGGCTTCGGCCCAGCGTAACGCGTCACTATCACGTTCGGATCGCGCGCTGGCTATCAGCTTTGCAGCACGAAAATAACGCCGAGTTCGCTTCTCGAATTCCGCTTGTTCAATAGTTTCAGTCTCGAAATCGTTTAGCTGGCTCATCCGACGCCCCGCTCAAAAACACGAGAAGTCTAGCATATTTTCCGGCCTTGATCGAAGTTGCGAAGGCCGAGAGCTTGATCTGCGTCTGAAAACCAATACTTACTTGTTAGACCGCGCGAATAATCAGTGTTCAAAAAATCTCGATCGTTTTTTGTGTCTGAGCCCCGGGACTCGTTCGCGTCGCTTGATCAAGGCACGGATTCCAGCGGAACAGCCGATCCATTCAATTGAAAAATTGCGCGAAATATTTTAAAATCGGCGCATTCAAGATGATCTGAGATTAATCAGTTCGGATGCATATGGTGCCCGAACGAACAGGAGGCTTGAATGGCAAACCAAGCAAAAAGAAAACTCAGTACCCGCAAGGGCAAGGTTCAGGTCAGATCGCAGCCCTCGGCAATGTCCGCTCTGGGAGAGCGGGCCGAAGCGTCAGGCCTGATGACCCCTCAAATGCTGAGCGAGCGTGACGAAAAAGTTTCAAGTAAGCGTCGCACGGGTGGCCCGGCTCTTGAGGAGGACAACTCCGAGAGCAGTGGCAGTGACGTAAGCCCAACCGATTTGGACTACTGATCAGATGATCGCATTTTTTACGGCAATACATCCACGGAGGTCGCTATGCCCTCGACTCATCAACCAAGGATTTTCAATACAGTAAACCTTACCGATTTTGACACCAACGGCCAAACCTCGACGGTTGGCGAACCTACGGTTTCCCAGAACGGAAACCAGCTTCTGGCAACTGGAAACTGGTATGCAAGCCGCTCTTTGGATGGCGGCCAAAGCTGGTCCCATATGAGTCCGTTCACGCTTTTCCCTCCGGTCGACAACGGGTTCTGCTGCGACCAGACTACCGTATATGACCCAAGCCGTGATTTGCTGATCTGGCTGCTGCAATATGTTGAGAGGGACGGAAGCAACACGCTCAGGCTTGCCGCCAAACAGGGACGGACCCTGGGAAACGATGCGTGGAACCTGTGGGATTTTACACCGTCCGGTGTTGATCCGGACTGGGACGAAGAATGGTTCGATTATAACCACGTTTTGCTGTCCGAGAATTATCTCTACGCTGGTACCAACGTGTTTTCAGTTGGTACCAACATCTTTACACGATCCATTATCTTGCGGATTTCATTGGATGAAATTGCTGCTGCGTCCGGACTTTCTTTCGACATTTTCGAGACGCAGGACAATTTTTCCCTGAGATGTGTTCAGGGCGCACGCGGCGCTATGTACTTTGCCAGCCATAATTCGAACTCGCAAATACGTGTATTCAGGTGGCCCGAAACGTCGCCAGATGTTGAAGAGTTTGATATCGACGTCACGCCATGGTTTGCAGGAAGCTATTCCTCGCTGACGGCAGGTGGTGGTGACTGGATGTCGCGGACCGATCCGCGTATTACCGCCGGATGGCTGGGGCGGGGAACGTTAGGCTTTATGTGGACAGCCAACCGTCAGGCCAACAGGCAGCGCCCCTTTGTCCGAACCGTCCGTATCGATGAGGCGACGATGACCCTGATTGATGAGCCGGATATCTGGAACAGTCAAATCGCGTTTGCCTATCCATCCACCGCGGTCAATCGGTTCGGAGATGTCGGGCTGTCGCTCTTTGCTGGCGGAGGTAATCTGCATCCAAGCCATGTCGTCGGAACCTATGACGATATCGACGGGCTATGGCGGTTGCTTCTTGCACGGCGGGGAACGGACACGCCCACCTTGATGAAATGGGGCGATTATACCAATTGCTCCGAGGTTGCCCATGACGGATTCACATGGTTGGCGGCAGGGTACACGTTACAGGGCGGGGGCAATCAGAGCGATATTGAACCGACAATGACCTGGTTCGGACAACAGCGATACGACACACCAAGCCGTCGACCGCCTGTGATCGTCTGATCCTGCATCTTTTATTTAATTCAGGGACCGAAATCATGCACAGAGCCATTAAATCACAAGGTGTTTCAGCGTTTGTACGTCAGGAAGGGCCTTGGCTGCTTATTGCCTTCGTAATTGCCGATCTGTTCTACAAATGGGGATCTTTCGCGCTGGAATGTGTCGGTTTTCTGGCAACTTGGTACGGGTTGAGCCTGATAGCCAGCCTGGTCCTGCGCCTTTTGGGAGGGCAAAAGTCCGCCCTGGAAGACTGAGCCGGCGATCACAGGTTATCCTTAGGAAGACCCGGACCGTGGCGATTGTCTGGGGCGGGTGTTGGATCTGTCTTTCATCTGCAAATCAATACTCAAATCAGGGCTATCAAGGTCGGACGGACCTGAAAACGCATCCGTGCAACATTGCCTGAACGGGTAGTAACCAGGCTCGGGTCGCAACTGCCGTCAGTCAAAGCGTTTTGCTTCCCGAAGGATTTCACTGGCCCTGCTGCGGGGAAAGGCGCGACCACTTGCCGGGCTCAGAATTTCAACCAGCTTGTCAAGACTCAGCTGGGCCAACGCTGCCGCATCTTCGATACCGGCGGCAATTAGCCGTTCAGCAGAGATGTCGCCGACCCCCGGAACGTCATTCACCGGTGTGATGGAGGTGTTTGATGAGCCTGAAGGGGCGGGTGACGACTGTCTCACACGCCGGATCAGATCACTTTCAACCCGTGGGTCACCATCGTCTGCTATCCGAACTGCCGTCCTGACAATACCTGCCGCTGGAACTCCGGCTTCGAGATAGGATTCCGCGACCAATTCAGCCCGGCGCGCGCCCAGTGCCAATCCGACCGGTTCGGGCTCGATTGAGATTGAGCGGATCTCGACCTGATGAAACGTGCCGGTTTCGATAGAACTGCGCAGGTGAGAAATGTTTGCTGAAAGCGTCTCGATCGAGGCGTCGAGTGGTGTCGCGGTTTCGGCTTCGAATTCGATAATGCCCAACGTCTGACGCGAGAATTCGGGTTCCGGTTCCGGAGGCTCGGATTCACTTGGCGACGTCAGAGCGCAAAGTGACGGGAAAACACAGCGGCACTCGTCTTCCGCACAGGTTACGCGCCCGTTTTCGTCCAGATCGATTCGGCGCAGCGGCGCCAGATGGTGCCGGATGCCGCGCGGCGACAGGGCTTTTGGCCAGGGCGAACCATCCGGGCCGGTTTCCTGCGGCCACAACACATCCGCAGTCGCGGTGCGGGCCGGGATTTGCCAGTAGTCGCCGGTTTTGTAGTCGCCGCCCTGTTCGAACCAGATCTGCACACCGTCCTCAAGCTCGATCCATTTGGCTTCCTGTACCGGGATTGCAGCCGATCCCTGATCCCAGCGCCGTAGTATCGGGTGGGTGTTCGCGGTTTCAGTGAAAACCGGCAGCACTGTGCCTTCAGGTACCAACAAGGTTATCTCGGCGTTTACACGATCGACTGTTGCCACTTCGAACAAGGGCCAAGGGGTCGACGTAAGCTCGGATACGTCATCGAGGATTTCGACCCAGTCGCCTTCTTTCAACCCCCGCGCCTGATCCGGTCCGAGGCTTTCTAGTGTTGCGGTAGCGCCCTCAAGGCTGCGTATTCCAAACACAACCGAACCGTTGTCGCGCGACCATTTGAAAGTTGCTTGTCCCTTTGCACCTCCCACAGCGCCCGCGTCATGTATCTCGACCCGGTACAGCTGGTTTTCGGGTCCCCGGTACTGAGCTGTCGGCGGCACCAAACAGGGGTCTTCGGATGGCATGTCGACCTTTGCTCGTGCCCGAAGGCAGCGCGGCAAGGTCATCGGGTCGCGGACCAGGGCATCCAGTAGTTCTTCGCACCCCAGGTCTTCGTCGCCCTCTTTGCCCAAAGCCGCAACTTTGACCTGGCAAACGATCTTGGCGCGTGTTGCGGTGTCCGGTCCGCCCAGGGCCAGTTCGCGGATGCCATCGGCCTGCAGGTGGTTCAGATGCCGTTCCCATACGTCGAGATATACAAGATACCGCCCACCTGGGCTGAGTTCTTCCTTACCGCCTTCGGTGACCGGGAAGTCGGGTTGCGTCGTATAGCGGATCGGCACCGCTTCACCCTGCGGTGGGCAATGCAGATCGGGCATCAGTTCGCAGGCTATGCCATCGACATAGTAGCGCCCCCAGCCGATTTCGAAATCGCACAACAGATCGTCGGAACAAGAGATCTTGAACCCGTCACCCGGCCCGCCGTGCGGCCCAATCAGGTCGGCGGCCAGATTTCGGGTCTGCTCGAGCAGGATGGAAACCTGTTCGTTCCAGTCGGCGTCCAGCAAAACGCGCCCTTGCTGCATGAGGACTCGGGCATATCCATGCTGTCGGTGGTAACTGTCGCGGCTGAGGTCGGCTTTCATGGTTCCACCCTCCTAATTGGCAAAAATGAGCCCGGCGGACATTCCGGCGGGAACGTAATCAGCAAGCCGCGCAGACAGCGCAGCCGTGCGTTGCGGTTGGAAAAGACTATGGAATGCACCCATCTCAGAAGCATCGCTCGCGCCGTCGCGAATGCCAGGCGAAGTGCACAAATCAAGCTGACAATATGCAGGTCTTCCATATCGCCGAGCGGTGAATATTGGTCGCATTTCGGAAGCCGCCGCACTGCGCAACCCTGCTATATAGTCGGCGGCGTCACCTTCAAATTCATATGCCGAGATATTTGCGCTCAAATGCGGTGGGTCGGCCGGAGCAGCGGCAACCAAATTAGCCGTCAGCACGGCACATTCACCAGGGCCCAGACTTGACAGCTCCCACACAGGCGGATCGCTGTCGGCGATCAGGGCACCTCGGCTGACGGTCACATCGGAGCCGCTTTCAAAGGCACTTCCGGTCGGATCATCTGCGTCTCGGGGTGGCAGGATTGTGACCACGAGGTTCTTGGCGGAGTTGGGCCCAAGATTGTCAATGCCGAGCGTTAGCGTGAAGGGTTGACCGATGCCAGGAGCTGCTTCGGTTGTATCGAGTCGAAGTCGCAGATTGGCTGTTTCGGGTGAAGCGCCGGATGGCCCGGTCGCCGTGCCACCAATTTCGACAGGCACTGAAACCGAGCCGCTTACAGGTATGTTGGGCAATGCGGACAGCGCCGCTTCGATCGCAAGATCCGGTTGGCACCGGTAACGGCGCGGTGTTCGTGAACCGGCCGGAACATGACAAAACCGGATACAGCCGATTTGCCGGCGGGCGACGCGTACATCGCCGGTGAAAATGCTGTCTTCGGCTAACAGGATCGCGTGGGTTTGAACCTTGCCGATCAGGGTCGAGCGGCGGATGTCCAGAGTCGCGTGCGCCAATGGCCAGGATGGCGCACCAATCACCTCGCGCGTGTCCGAAGAGGCATCGATGATGCTGTCATGAATTGAAACGGCGACCGGGTCCGCGCCCACTTCGTCCAGGCTGATCTGGATCGGACCGAGAATCGAGCGATCGATCACTAACGAGACAGGTCCGTCAACCAGATCGAGGCTCGGCTCGCCGGGTCGGTCCGGGATGCAATCCGAGGTTAGGCTCCAGCCGGGCACCAGCGTGACATGGCGTATCCGCAGTTCCGCGAGCGGTCCCCTGATTTGCAGACCGCGCCCGGCGACGACAAGGCCATCGATGCAAAAACGACTGCCTGCGCTACCTCTGATCACCAAAGCGTCGCCGCGGGCAGAGCGATAATCCAGTAGGCGCAACACAGCGCGGCTCTCTTCCCGGCTGCGCAATTGTAAACTTTGACCTTCGCGCAGATCGACAGTCAGCCGTTCGGTATAGACGCCGCCGTCGGTGATTTCGATGACCGCATCGTCGGGATCCTCTTCCCGCCATTTGGCAAGGGCGGCCGTGATTTCGCTGAACTCCGCCTCTTTGCCTACGAAGTACCGAGATGCCGCTGCAGGTTCGGTGGGGTTGCGCAGGTACGGCCCGCCGCCTGTTTCGTCCGAGAACCCGTAGTGAAATCGCACATGCACATCTCCGCCGGGAATCTGGCGTGTGTGAAAGGCTATGCGACCGAGCTCGGGATCAACGGCCACCTGATCGCGCGCCGGGCGATAATGCCATCCGCTGAGATTCGTCGAAACGATCCGTTCTGCAGGTACTAGACCGCTTTGCCCGGTCTCCGGCCAGTCGCTGACCCATATCGCAAGGCTTTTGCCCGGCCCATAGTAGGTTTCCGTGTTGTCCGCAAAAAGCCGCCGTTCGATCTGGATCGGTAGATTCCGAGGTTCGGCAATGGCGTACTCTCCTGTTTCGGGAACAGGCAATGCGAACAAAGGCGCGTCGTTTCCAAGAACGCTGAAGGTGTATAACCCTGATCCCTGATCCTCGCGCGCATAGGCGGGCTCGTATTCGATCGTGTAGGGTTTCAGGCGCCAGGCAAACAGGCCGACGCTGGGAATGTTGTGCCTGCCTGGCGTACGGGTCGAGGTGATCCGGCGGACATCGACACCGTGTGCAAGCTGCTCGAAAGGTCCGCCGAGATGGGCCAGCGCCATCCCATCGCGCAGATCGACCGTGCGTCCACGGCCAAGGCGTTGGTGATTGAGCGGCTGCATCCAGGCCAGCAATCTATAAAACTCGACCGCGCGGGACGGCCAGTCTGCCGTATCCGCCGCGATCAGTTCCAGCAGGGGCAGCGTCCCCTTGCGGCGGCGATCCCGGATGCTGTTGGCCACGGCCCGGCGCGGCGTCAGGACCGACGACAGCGCGGCACCGCGCGCTCCGTCGGTGTGAACCTGTGGGGGCGCTTCATAACCGATCAAAGCGCCAATGTAGGGAACAACCCAGTCTTCACAGGTTTCGATGAACCAATTGTCGTATTGCTGTTCAATGTCGGTCTCAAGCACATCAACCTGTTCGGTGATGACCTGGAGCAACGCGCGCAGCGGTTCACCCCGCTCGACGTCGCGCTTGCGGTGAACAGCGGGTAACAGCTTATACAGCCGGTCTGGATCGCGCAGTGTCATGTCGTCACCTCGGTCAGGATGAGAGTGTCGGGCAGGTTTGCATTCAGAAACACAAGCTGCGCTGCTCTGATCGTTCCGTTTTCCCGATGGGCAAGTCCCGCGCTCAGATACGAAGGCACGGGTTCGTGCGCCGAACGATTAGTAAACTCAGCGAGCCGCTCGGCCAGGGTTTCAGGCGAGGTTGCGTCGCTCTCGCGGAGGGCCTCGAACAGATCTACATCGACATAAGCGACGCCGGGAACCTGCTGCATGGTGGCGACAACCTCGCTCAAACGAACGGGTTGGCCGAGGTCGCGCCGGGTAAACCCGAATTGCTCAAGCAGCGTAGCACGCAAGGGCGGTTCGACATGTTCCCACAGGTGGTCCGGATGAACCGCAACTTTTGCGCTCAGGAAAAGATAGGCCGCCTGCCTCGGGGCCAGAACGACCGGGACCGAGGGATCGCCAAACTCGGCAAGCGCTGTCCTCAGGTTTCGGCACAGCTGTGATTGCAGGTCGATCGGCGCATCATCAGCCCCCGCCAGCGTCACATGCACAACATTGCGGCCGCCATCCGACAGCCGGACGGCATGGGCCTTGTCGATACCGGCATAGAGAACCGAGAAATCCGTGTAATCCTCGACCGAAACCAGACGATCCAGCGCGCGGGTGGCAAGCGGCACGCGCTTTCGGGCCTGATCGCGGGTTTCACGATTGGCGCCACCGCTGGCGGCCCGAGGATTGAACACCTCTTTGGCCCCGAGCGGCTTGGACCCAAGCGTGGAAATCTGGCCAGCGCTGACATTGCCCGGTGCGCCGATCCCGATGCGATAAGTCGCGCGGACGTTTTCGGACCCACTTGGCAATCTTGCGCCCGTCAGACCATCGCCGAAGGTGGCAAAGGTATTATCGTCATTGTCGGTGCTGGTCTGGTAACCCCGATCATCAGGCCCCAGTGTCAGAAGCGTTTCGCTCTGATGCCAGAGAATATCGTTTACCCGGACCGAAAGCGTGCTGTTCGTCCCTTTGGGCGTTGGCGCCGAGACATGCGTCACAGGGCCATGGGCCAGCGCAAAGGTTTGCAGGCGGGCTGCGCTGTCACCGCTGCCGATGGTTTCGGAAACGGTCTCGCCATGGGTAGCAAGCACGACATTGGCGTTCAGCAAAACGCTGTCGCGCCTGTACGTATAGGCGAGCGGTTCAGCCAAGGTTATCCGGGTGTGCAGCGTATCGCCGGGCAGGTCAATGACATTGCCGTTTGGTCCGATGATCTGTGCCGGGCGATGTGCAATGCCTGCAATCATGGCCAGTTCGGTAGCTTCCACTTCTGGAACGACCTGACCATCACTTGTCAGAACATCCGTGCGATGTCCGGCGATGGCGAGCCAACGACCGGCCTCCAGACCTTCGTACAATCCGTCGAGCTGGATCTCGGCCCCGGATACATCCGAGGTGATCGGCTCCTGAGCCAGGGGCAGGGGATCGTTTGCAGCCAGAACCTTCAGCCCGCGAATGTCGCCCAGCGTCGCCTCGCGCCCGGTCAGCCATGGTTCATCAAGCAGAACATGGGTCACAGTTTGAGAGATGCCATAGTCGGATCGAGCGGCGTTCCGGACTGCCAGCACATCGAATATGCGCCAGCCCTCGGCAGGGTGATCGATCAGAAGCAGGCCGCCGGGGACTATTCCGTCGTATTCCGCGTCAAGAGACAGAACGCTTGCAGCCGTTGGCGTGCCTGCGAAACCGGTGTCGTTGCGCTGAACGGTCAAAGTCGTTCCGGCTGCGTCCATCGTCAACGTTGCTTGCCGATCCCGAGAAACGTCAACTTGGACAGGAGGTTGTCCGGCGAAGATTCCCTCTGACACGCCGTCGATGCTTACGCTGATCCCCGAATTGGGCACAACTGCTGCGGCAAACACCGGCCCGTGAGTCGTCGCGGTAATTGCGATCGTACGCCCCGAGCCGACAGAGCCAGTATCCGCACCCCAGATGACGCGAATTGCGCTTAATCTGAATTCCGCTGTTGAATCGAGCGGGCCTATATACTGCGCCTCGATGCGGATGGGCACATCGTCGATGTCGGTATTCAGGCTTTGTTGACGACCGCCTGGCACCGCGTCTGCGTTGGAAAGTTCGGACAGGCGTATCGTAATCTGTGGCGACGAAACCATCGGGTCCCAGATGCGAAGGGAGAGAGTGATTGGCGCTGCTTGTCCGGCGTCCAGATCGACCTCTTGCAGAAATGCCGCCGCCAATAGGGGCGGGCCACCGGCCTCTACCCGCGCTTCGACCGAGAGACTACTGCGCATCTCGGCCAGCGGCCATTCGCGTCGCAGAACCTCGCCTTCATCGCGATAGATAAAATCCAGCGGCGCGGTGGCACCAAACGGTGTTGCCGAAACACGGAGCGCTTCGGCACCAAGCCGTTCCTGGGGTCTGCTGCCAGTCACCGATGCGTTTGCATAGGCTGCAAACAGCGGTTGGCGAATGCCGGGCATCAGTTCGGCCATGACCTGCGGCCCCAGATCGGCAGTGGCGTCATATACACGGGCGGAATCGCGGACGAGCCTGAACCGCGAGGCCGGTTGGTCAGATGGCGGTTCCCGCAGCGCGGTTAGCACGTCATCAAGCTGCTGCAGCGGGCTGGTTGGGTTTCGTACCTCGATGTCGGGCTCAGTGGGGACGTGCCGAACCTCTCTGTCCGCATATTTGATCAAGGTCCAGCCCGCGTCGGCATCGGTTTCCACCGCCCGCACGTCAAAGGGCAGGCGATGCCCCGGACCTGTAAGCAAAATGACCTGACCGGTTTCGATCCCGGTGGTGGTACCATCCAGATAGATTTCTCGGACACCCTCAAAACCCGTCGGGGGGAACAGCGTTTGTGGCTGAAACAATCTGGGCGTCAGGGTGCCCCATCTGTCTCGCGCCTCGAGATCATAGCTGGTTTCGAACGGCTCGGCGTTTTCGCCGGGCTCTGGCAGGCTGCGCGCCAGTGTACCTGCCGGAATTGTCACTTCGTAGCCGTCTTCCAACGTGAAGGCGAGATAAACGCTGGCAGCGACACCCGGACGCAACCGATACCCCACAAGCCGTCCCAATTCCAGGATCGAGCGCCGCTCGGTTGCGGTGGCCAGATAGCCCTCGTTGGCGATCCGTTCCTGATAGAAGGCCAGCACGTCCGATACCACAGCCCAGGCATCCAGCAGTGCAATTGACGGATCGTCCATGTCGCGCGTGGTCAGGCGGTGTAAGGGACGCGAACCGCCCGGCAATTCGTGACTCGTAAGCCGCGCGATCATTGTCGCAAAAAACTCGGGATGCGTACCGACCCTTGTTGCAACCTCGGTCAGGCCGGATCGGTTATGGATGGTTCGGGGTGTGATGGGGCCGACGCCTTCGCAGCACCCGCATGTCGGGTCGATACTCATCTGCCACCTCTCATGTCAAAGACAACGCGTCCGTTTTCGGGTGCATTGGGATCGCTGTCCGCCCGTGCAATTTCAAGCGGGCCTATCGGCAGCACCCCGGCCGCCAGCTCGCCATTGGGGCCTTCGTACCGGCGCTCGAGACGCGTAACCGTCACGCTCTCGACCCCTTCGATCGCTTGCGCTGCAGCCATAAGCGAACTGAGTGCTACATCCTCACCAAAACTCAGCCTGTCGGGATGAAACAGCCCCAGGCTGCCGTCCGGCAGGCATTCGGACCCGAAGTCAGCCTCCAGATTGCGCCTGACCGCAGCCCGCAAATGGGTTGGATCGACACAAATGACCATGCAGATATCAATCGGCACCTGCGTGGCTGGACGTACAGCCAGATCATGTCCGATACGGCGATACCGGTTCAGGTCCTTGAGAACCTCATCCAGCAAGCCCTCGTCTGCGATGGCCTGCCCTGTCGGGTCGACGGCAACACGTATCTCGTACCAGCTGCCGTTCCAGCGCTGTTCTGCCGCTGCACGATGAACTTTCGGGTGTCGCTCAGCAATTTCGGCGTAGTCGGCAGGAGTGACGGCACGTGCAAGATGCTGTCCAAATCCGTGCGGCGCGAAAAGCTTGGCCTCGTCGATGGGCTCCGGTGCAGAACCCCCGATGGCAGGCAGCGGATTTCTCGGAGTCAGGATCAGCCCGTCAATCAACGTATCATGCACAGGGATCGTCAACTTGTCGGCTCCGACATTGCCCTGCGGTCCGCTGCCAATACGACGCTTTGCGTGGATGCGGTGGAACGGGTCCGGGGTGCGGCCCGTTCGGTTGTCGCCAAACCGCAGGCTCGCCTGGTGCCGGGCGTCGATATCCGCAACCACATGTGCATCTCGTGCGCCGCTTTTCAGCAAGTCGCGGACCACCGTCCAGTTCCTCGAGACCTGGCCGGGCGGGATGCTGATCGGGGTGTCGGACGGTACACAGTCAGGGTCTGGTTCACTGACGATGATCAGACCAGGCAGGGCCTGACGGGGATCCTGACGCAGACTGTGGGTTGCTGGTGCGGCGTGATCAACGGGGGATGCAAAGGTCAGCGGGCCTTGAATTGGCACATGTGCGAAGCATCCGGCGCGCGGGGTGATCTCAGCCACGCGTCCCTCGGACAGACAGACCGGCGGATCAACTGCTAGGGGTATGCATCCCAGATCCTCGGATGGCCGCCAGCGTCCGTGATCTGCAAGAACGACATTGCCGCGCACGACCGAAACATTCTCGAGAAGTCTGCATTCCGGTGGAGGCCCGACGGTTGAGATGCAAAACGGCACGGGAAGCGCGTCTTCTTCGCCCCATTTCACACTCAGCACAGGTTGGCCGTTCAGGGGATCGATTGCCGGTTCAACGGCGGTCAGTCGTACTGCGTGACGGTGCGTTGGATCTGCGTCAGCACCGTTTCCAGTCTCTGGCCCAAGGCGCTCTTCGAAAATCAGAATATCACCGGGTTGCAGATCAAGAGCGCGTGTCCCTTTCCAATCCTGATCGTTTCCGGGGTCTGTCGGATCGCAATCGGAGTCATCAGGATTGGTCGTGTCCTGCTCACCGGGTTCTGGAACCGGCTCCGGTTCGGGCTGTGACCCATCCACCAACGTAGTTCCGGTGGCGCCCTTGGGCAGGCAGCACAACCGGTCGCCCCAAGTATAAACATGGATTTCGTTATGAGCCGCGCGTAGCTGCAACACAGTTTCAGGATCGGAGACAAGCGGCGCGAAAACCTCGTAAAGCGACTCGTCGATACCATCGAATGCGGCCCAGTTCGGAACCGAACCGCTGGTGTCCGGTGCGCCGGCAAAGCTGGTGGTGAAGGACAGGCTACCAGCACGGATGTCCCTGTCCTGACTGGTACCAATCGCCACCCAGGTTCGGGCATTACACCCTTCGTGAAGGTGGTAATCGACCAGTCGTGCATGGCGTTTCACCGAGACCCGCCGGCGCGCTGTGCCCAGATAGGCTTCGGTGGCAACGGCGTCCTGATAGTAGCTCAGATAGTCACCCGCATAGGCCAGAAGCTCGACCAGAGTGATGCCGATATCTGGTATGTGGCGCTCGGTCCAATCGGGCATGGTGACCGCAAGGCGATCAAGGATCAATGCGCGGAAACTGGCATAATCTTTGGCGAGATAATCGATTTCGGGCTGTGGCGGTGTGATCTCGGGGCAAGTGCGCTCGACCTTGCAGTCGATATCTGACGCGCAGTTGGCCTTGAAACTGAATTCAAGACATCGGTAGCGCGGGTCAAACGGGGCGTCCTCGGCCAGATTGGTCAGGCACAGGCAATATGTCGAGAAATCGCCGGGCCGATCCACCGTCATCACTACGCAGTTGTCGCGTTCGGGGTCTGTTTGAGGGCATAGCCGCAGATTGATGATAGTTATCCCGGTCTCTCGCACACCACCGCAAATCTCAAAGTTCTCCAACTGCAAATCTTCGGGCGCTGGACCCAGGAAATAGACCGTCAATTCACGCTGGTCGTCGCTGAGCTCAAGGTAGTCCAGTCCGTTCATGTCAGCAGCCCGCACCATGTCTCGGCGACCTTCGTCACGGCAGGTCAAACCTGTTTTGTTATGGCATCCACAACTCATGGCAGGCTCCGTTGGAAACTGTCTGTGCGTGTTTCACCTGTCCGTTTGACAAGATAACGAACCTCGACCTGCAGCACGGCGTCTTGCGCTGATGCAACCAGAACCTGCACGGTGATCAGATCGCCCAGGTATTGTTGCAACCCGGCTTGCGCATTGCGCTGCAAGGTCGAGGCCAGAGCGTCGCTGTTGGGCTCGAACACAACTTCGGCCAGCCCGGCGCCGAAATCGGGGCGGTTCACACGTTCCCCGGCGCGCGTGAACAGGAATTGCTCGATCATATCCCGGATATGATCGTCTCCGTCTGTCAATGCGGTGCGTCCGCGGGCGTCGAAGTCAAAGGGGTAATCGATCTGTATCATGTCGCCTTCACCCTTGTCTGTGTCTGCACGATGATCACGCCTGTCCCTGTGGGCGCGCAGATTGCCTGCGAGCTTTGAATCAAGAGCGGTTGGCCACTTGCCATGACCCGGGTGGCTCCGCTGGTCCATTGGGCCGTCACACAGGGCCCGTTGCCGGCGGTTGGCGGTGGCAAAGTGCATCCCGCAATCGTATAAGGCACCAGCTGCACGGTGACCTTAGTGCCGCTTACACTGACCCGAAGATCCGGCTTGGTCGGTTGCGCCTGACCACCATGCAGGCAAGTCACGGTTGCTCCCTGGTGCAGAACAAATCCCGGCATCACGTCACCTCCAATGCGGTGCCATTGACCGAAGTCTTGGGACCCTGCAGGGCCACGGTCGCTCCCTGTCCGGTTGTGATCTCGATGCCTTGCGGCCCCATAGTGATCTTGAGCCCACCCTGGGCTTCGATGGTGATCGACGCGGGACCCGGACCATCAGCGATGGTGACGGTTGCCGTGTCGGTCTTCAGTACTTTCATCTCGGCGATCTGCGGGCTGGCGGGCACATCGCCGGAACTGTCCCAGAACCCTCCCATCCAGACCGGATGTTCTGGATCGCCACGCTCGAATAGAATCCAGAGTTTGGCACCTACCGGCGGAATGAAAAAGAAACCGACCCCTGGCCCGGCATAAGGTGCGCAGGGCATGGCCCATGTCAGCGTGTTGCTTCCGAATACGCTTGGCAGGCTGAATTGCACACGCCCCTGCCGCTGCGGGTCGATATTGTTGGTGACTTCGCCGCGAAAGAGGCCATTGAGCTGAACAGTGTTACTCATGGCATCACCAGTGGCGTGGTCGTCCCAAGCCCTTCACGCGACAGGTTGAATTTCTGTTTGTATTGCCCTTTTTTGATGTCGATTGAATGGGTAACAGACTTGACGTAGAAGCGGCCGTCAAAACTGTCTCCGGCGCCGCGGACATCGACAAGGCTGCGGGGTTTCAGAATGCGGCCATAGCGCAGCGCATCAAGTGTCCCCTCGGCGGTGACGACACTGTCATAGGAGGTGTTGACCTTGCCCTGCGCCCGCACGCGTTTCTGCGCATCGCTTTCCCCGTCTGGCCCATCGCCAAGAAAGTCTTTCTTTCGCGGGCTTGGGATGCGTGCAGCCAGAGGCACGCCGCGGTTGTAGCTGTCGATGGTTTCGGTGCCGCCCGAAGTCTTGGTGTAGGTCATCGAAGTCGGTGACAACTCGCCATAGGAAAACGTCATCGTCTCGACATTACTTCCCGGTCCCATATTCACTGACAGCGCAGGCTGCGGTACGCTCAGGCGCTGTGGCGGTCCCCAATAAGCGATGTTCGAAAGCGGCAGTAGGCCTGGTTCCACATAAAAGACGAACCCGTGTTTTCCCGCGAGCTTTTTGATGTACTCCAGATCCGTTTCCCTGGTGGTCTGACTCCGCGTCTGTTCCGTAACCGGAGTTGTCAGCGCGTTGTCTGGCGGCATCACCTGCGGGACGATCCCGTAGTCGATGATATAGGGAAGCAGGATAAACGGGACGATCAGGTTGTCGCCCAGCTGCGGGTAAGGACGTTCTTCTTTCTTCAGGTCCATCATGACGCTGACATCTTCACCAGTCACCGTCAGTTTCGACTGGCCGGGTTCATCACTGGGTGCCAGCTGACGAGTGGTAATGATCCCGTCCATGATAGGCTGTGGTTTGACGCCGAAGAGAACCGACAGCACAACCCGTGTGAAGGGTTTCAGCTTGGCCTCTTTCAGCAGGGCAAAATCCTTGCGATCAGCAAGCCCGCGGCCGACTTGGAACACCATTTGAAAGCCCGAGCGTTCACTGTCCTTGGCCGTCACTTCCACACTCTGCAGCGCTTCATTGACCTTGAGAGGGGCCGGTGTGGGCAGGGTCTCGCCCAGCAGAAGCTGAAGATGAAGGCCGAAGAAGTTGATCATGGCGATGCTCCGGGCAGCAGGGCTACGATCAGGCGTGTGCCGGTCCGTTCAACCAATGCCTCGGCGCGCATGGCATTGTTAACATCCGCGATCTGCCAGAACAGTTCCGGATCGCCGAGGTAGAGAGCTGAAAGATGATCCAGCCGATCGCCTTCTTTCACCACGTGCTCGCGGATCACGGTGCCTGCTCCGGCCCGTGGCAGAAATCTGCGCGCAACAAATCGTATCTTGGTACCGTCCGGCCTGATGTGGGTCAGGACGTCAAGGTCGGCGTATCGACTGCCGGGTTCGAACATGTCTAAACCTCACTCAAATAACTCATCCAGATTGTCGATGTTGGCGACGCTGCCGATTGTGGCGAACACCTCCTTGGCGATCTGATGAAGAAGAAATATCCAGTAACCCGGATGGGTCAGGGACAAGTCGTTGTAACTCAGGACCCGCAGGCCAAGGGTGGCCTTGGCCTCTATCGGGTTGAGGTTGCCATCGAATTTCTGCTCTTCAATCGAGAATTCCTTGATCTGCACCGGGAGAATCCGCTGCGGCCCCCAGACAAAGAGCGTCAGCGGGCCGGTGGGCGGAATGACCTCGATGGTTCCAGTAGCCAGAAGAACGGTATTGGTGATCACCAGCGCGCTCTTGGGGTAGACCAGCATCTCTAGCGCCGAGAGCTGGGGATAGAGCCCCAAGGCTTCGGTGATGCTGTCGCCGATATCAAGGTCGTCGGCGGCATCGAATTTCAGGTCGAACTTGATCACCTCTTCGGGCGGCCCTTTCAGACGCTCGGTCTCGAAGATCGAACCCTTCGTACCTGCGGTCTGCGGTGTCAGCGTCCGGGTTATTTTTTCCGGATTGAACTGGAACACCGTGATCGAAGCCACCGGGTTGAACGGGTCAAGACCTATGAGAGCGCCTTTACGCATTCGCTATGCTCCTTCCCCCGGATATGGGCGAGTGCCCGTCGGATGGCGCGCGGCGGGGGTCACTGTTCGAACCGCGCTGAAAGAACCTCGCCCGATGTTGCAGAAATCGTGTAGTGCAGCCCACCGCCCTGTGCTTGCGGATCCTGCGGTTCGAAATCGATCTGCCACTGGACGTCCTGCAGAACGATCTGGATGCGATATTGCGTCAGATTGGCAATGCTCTGGCTTGCATCGTCAATCGCGATCCGAAGCGCGGCATCTGCCAAGACATTCACGTCATCTGATCTGGGTTCATTGGTCATCGTGAGTTCCGTCCGCTTTAGCTTGGGGTGCAACGCCGCCTCCGGCGCCGGGCAGGCCCTGATTACCTGCAAGGTGCAGCCGTCGGTTCGGACCGCTGGAGAATATGTCGAAGGTTGTTGTCACCGTGTCGTTCGACCCGACGACGATGTCCGGGACACCGTGTGCCGCGTCCACCGTGGTGTCTCGGGCGCTTGGCCCTGCAGTCCACCTTGCCCCCAGGTTAGGGTGGGTATGGAACTTGGCCACGACGATGTTGTCGGCGATGATCGGTGGTGATGCGAGGTTGATGCCGGCAGTGACTCCGGCGGCCTGGCGACGCACGGACAGGCGATTTGTAATCAGGTTCAAATAGACCCATCCACCCTCTTCGTGCTGGTTGACCAGCGGTGGGTTCACGCCGACATCGGAATCTGTCCAAGCTGCCGCCAGGGCGGCAGCGACCGTGGCATTGGCGACAAGGCGATTGTGGGTCGGCGCACGTCGCCCGAGAAGTTCGACGCAACGGGCGAAATCGTTCCACGTGGACAGGTGCGACCGCATCCGGGTCAGGAAGGATGGTTCGGCCAGGATCACGTCCTGCTGCAACCTCGTTGCGGCAACTATGGTTGCACGCCAATCTGCATAGGTGGTGTTGCCGGCCGACATCAAGCCGTCCAGGTCGCTGCGAAGCTGTACGCCAGCGGCAAGGCCGCCCAGTCCGGTAAAGCCAAGAAAATCGGCCTCGCCGAGGATTTCGAGACTGAGCCGCCTGCGTGTGAACCCGTCGATCTTGCCCGTGGCAGTAAGGCCATAAAGGATCTGATAGTCGGCGACTGCCTGTACGAAATCGGCGTCTATATTCGCAGGAGACGCGGAAATTCCGAGTATATCGCGAAGAAGCCCGATTTCGGTCGCTTCGGTGATCGTCAATTGATTGAACGTGATCGCGTCGGCGATCTCGGCGGGGCTAAGGATCTTGCGGGTTCCACCAGGGGTGGTTGGCGGTACTGCCAGATCCCGCTGAACAAGCCCCGTGCGACTGTCCGATTGCTGTACGACATGTGTCAATTCATGGGCCATCAGGCTGCGGCCCGTGGCTGTTTCACTTGAAAATTGTCCGCGCCCGAAGACGATATGGTTGTCCACCGTATAGGCGCGCGCACCGATCTGATCGGCGGACGCCGCCGCGCGGTCGTCGGAATGCACGCGCACGCCGCTGAAATCCGCTCCAAAACGTGACTCATACAGGGCGCGATCTGCGGCACCAAGCGGTTGTCCGGGCGTCGCAACCACGCTTTGGACAGTTGCCAGCGCCTTGGTCGCTACGTGTTCCGGCCTTTCGTTTCCGCGCGCGCGCAGACGCACCGTCGCGTCGGCAGCAGGACTGCTTTTCCCGTCAGGTACTTGGTGCGTACCGGTTTTTGGCGATTGATTGAAGGTTCGGGCGACGCCGTCTGCCTCGCGCTCGAGCGGGCTGGAACCAGACGCGACCCGAAGCTTGGTCTGAAGTGTAGGTTGATGTGTCGGCACCGCGCTGATGTCCCAGCCGTGCCCCGAGAAGTGCGCGCGTCTTGGCAGCGGCTTGGATGGTGCCAGACGGGTACGGTGTGCTCCTCCGATCCCGGAAAAGACCGTTCGCAAAATGGGGGAAGCCACCTGTCGTCTCATCATCTCAGCCTCGTACTGGCGGCGGATGCAATTCGGGCCACTAGGTCGTCCACCGTCTGCGCCAGAGCTCCCGGATCGTGGATGAGACGCGGACTCGAGGATTGTATCCCGGCGATCAGTGCATCACCGAGCGCGGCGCGCAATGCCGGGTCGCTGAAATTCGCGTGGCAGTCCAAGACCAAATGATCAATCGTTATCTCGGCCCTCATGCCTGCACCTCCCTGATCTTCGGTGCTTCACGCCAGGTGAAGTCCGTGTCATTCACCGGTCGTTCGAGTTTCTCGTATTCGGCGCGTGCAGCAGTCAGGACCAGCGGCATTGTGACCGGTTCTTCAGTCTCAGCCGCCATGAAGGCGGCGTTCATCGCGACAGTCGCGATGTTGCCGCCCGAGAGATTCAGGCGAGCCAACCGGTCATAATCGAGGTCGCTGAGCGGCACGTTCGACGGCCAGGCGCGCCGCCAGATTTCGCGGCGCTGCAAGGGGCCGGGATAGGGGAAATTGACCACGAAACGCAGCCTGCGCAGAAACGCGGCATCCAGCGCCCGGCGCATGTTTGTCGACAGGATCGCCAAGCCGCTGAAACTCTCGATCCGCTGGAGCAGATAGCTGGTTTCGATATTTGCATAGCGATCATGGCTGTCACGCACTTCGGATCGTTTGCCAAACAGCGCGTCGGCTTCGTCGAAGAAGAGGATCGCACCGCCGCCTTCCGCCGCATCGAACAGTGTACGCAGGTTCTTCTCAGTCTCGCCGATGTACTTGGACACAACCGCAGACAGATCGATCCGATAGAGCCGCAGGTCGAGCGCATTGGCGATCACTTCGGCAGCCATCGTCTTGCCGGTACCGCTGTCACCTGCAAAAAGCGCACTTATGCCCAAGCCGCGGTTCGTGCGTTCCCGGAAACCCCAGTCGTCGTAAACCTTGGCCCGTCGCGCGACCTGTGCCGACAGCTGTCGCAGCAGAGACATTCCTGCGTCCGGCAATACAATATCATTCCAATGCGCGACCGGTCGGATGCGTTCGGCCAGGCGATCCAGGCCAGGGACCGTATCCTCGATGCAAGCCTTCCAAAGCGTATCGGATGCCCCGTTGCCCGCTTGCGCAGACCGGGCAATGCGCCGGATTGTGGGAGCATTGAGATCAAACTGGGCCGTGATCCGTGTGATCACTTCGGGGTCCGCATCCGGCATTGCGTCGGACCAAAGCGCGACTTGTTCCGTTGCGGTGGGACGCTCGACTTCGACCATCGGGCCGAGGTCACCTTGGCCTTCGCGAACCCCGATCGCCAGAACGCCCCCACTGCGCGAAATGAACTGTGCAATCGGTGGGTTTGACGCTGGGGACTCACCGCTATCGACATGGGTGTCCAGATAGAGCGAAATCGGCATCAGAAGGCTTTCGCGATGCCAGAGCCGGGCAAGCCGTTCCAGCTCATCGGGTTTGCGCGGCAGAAGCCCTGCGGGCATTCTGCAGGGTGTCAGCCCCTGCGCGCGCGCCGCGCGCTGCGCGACCATTTGCTGACTGGCGGGATCGGAACCAACAAGTTGAACCGAGGATGGGCGGCCTTCGCCATTCGGGCGCATCAGATTAACGGCCCTTGTCACAGCGACTTCCTGCGACGCTGGTAAGGCCCCGCGCGTTATATCATCAAACGGCAGCAGCAGGGGCGACAAACGATCGTCGAGATATGTCAGTCCCTTGAGGAAATTGGTTACTTTCTCGTCGGCGCGCAACGGGCTGATCGTCAATGGTCTGTTGTCGGATTGCGAGATTTCCAGCAACCGCCAATAGCGCAGTGGTCGGAGCGGAGACAGGACGTCCCATGCGGGATCGTCAAACAACGCTAAAGCCAAAGCAAAAGTCGGGTAATCGCGCGCCGCATCTCCTTGCGCTGCTGCACAAAGCCCGGCCATTCGGGTGTCGAGCTCGACAGCTGCGCATAACAGAAGGATTTCACGCTCGAACTCGGTCAGATCGAACCGATCACCCAACAGGTGCAGCGCAGGCTCGCCATTGATGTCCGCTTCGGCCTTGGCGCGGGTGCTCGCGGCGCGATCGATATCGCTTTGGCTTGGCGCTGGCGGAGGTTTTGGGGCGGTCTCGGAGCGGTCGCCGAAAATGGCAGTCCAACGGTTGCTGCCGCGTGGCGCTTCGGCGACCTTATGCTGTTTTGCCGCAAAGGCCGTCAGCATCAGCCGCAGATGAGCAATTGCGGCCGACAGATAAGCGTCGTTAGCCAAATGCCAGTCTTCGGTCGTCGGGGCGACGGCAGTTGGCTTTGTGGCGGTATTGTCGGTGGTGTTGCTCATGGCGCTATCGTCAATATCTGAGCGGCATCAAACGCGGGTGGTAGGGCCAACGATTCAACCGGTAGGCTGTCAATCCCGTCGACCCGCAGCCGGGCCACGTGGTCGCCCGGCGTCAGATTGTCGACAGTCACGGTTACGGAACTGGGTGCGTCCGGATCGGCCGGTGTCACGATGGACCCGGGAGAAGGGGTCAGCGCGCGGTCGCCCAGAAGAACCACAACACGCTGGTCCGATTGCAGTTGAGGCGTGCAGGTGATTGTCAGCGCGAAAGGTTGGGCAGCTTCAGGCTGACTGGCCGGCACCAGACTGCTGACTTGCGGGGCAAGCGCAAAAGTCAGGCGGTTGGTCGTCCACGAGGGCGCATCGGAATGCGTGACCTCAAACTCGAGCCGATAGAACCCTGCGGGCCAATCCCGCGATACTTCGGTTTCGGTAATTTGAGGCAGTGAAACCCGCACCGTGCTGTCTTCGCGTTCGGGCATCAGAGGCCGACTATGAGTAACGCCGTTGTCGCCGGTAAGCCGTGCCGTCATCGTGGCGCCGGAAAAATTGCTGCCCCTGACCACGATCACATCGCCCAGTTCTGCGGACGGTTTTGCCAATACTGGTGGTGTCGGCAAAGCGGGGTTCAGAAAGGCGTCGATCCGGCTTAGGCTGGGTGCACCACCCGAGACAACGGCCGGACCACGATCCGCATCGCCGCGACGCAGAACAGGGAGCGCGGCCGAAGGCTGAAGGGCGCTTTCGATCAGCAAAACGCCAACCTTGTACCCGGCAGATAGTCGAAATTCCGACTGGAACCCCGACCAAATTGTTGTCAACTCGTCAGGCGTATAGGTCAACGCGGTCACGCGGACACGCTCGATTTGCTCGTCCAGTTCGGCATCCTCCAGGGCGGATTCGATTTCGGCCCGTCCCAGCACCGGGTGATCGTGCAGGATACGCATGGCATTGCCGAGCAGAACCTGTGCGATCAGCTCATTGTCATTCTCGGCATAGATCGTGAGCAGATAGTACAGGTTTAGCGGCAGCACCGGCGGGAGCCTCTCGCCCGGACGACCCTGACGTGGCAGATCGGTATTGCGCCAGGCCGCGTTGTATTCCGTGTGGTAGAGAAAAAGATTGATGCGGTTGCGGGTGGCATCAGGCCGGACCTGATCGGGCGGTTGCGTTGTGATGTCGATTTGGTTGAGCGGTCGCGCATCTATCGGCAGTGCACTGTAGTCCGCTGTTGCAACAGGGTTGAGAAGATTGCGCAGAGTCAATGTTGTTGCAGCAATGGCAAGGGGCGTACTCATGATCCGCCTCCTGAACTGCGGGTTTCAAGATATTCATCGAGACTCATCAGCTTGGGCGCCGGGCGTTTTGGTCGGGTGTCGGTGGCTGGCTGTTCCGGTACTTCGGTCTTGACCTCAATACGCCCGATACTGATCCGGATCGTTGTTTCAGCGGCTTTTGGCTCGAGCGGCGCACGAAGATCCGGCACGGGCGCCAGCGGCGATGTCCGGTTTTCGACAACCCTGCGCGGGCGAAGCGGTGCAATGTCTCGTGCATCGCCTTCTGGCTCAGGGATCGGCTGAGTTGACTTTGGCACAGGTTCAATAGGTTCTTCGGACAGATCGCTTTTCGAATTCCGGTCGGGGTAAACGTTGTGTTTCGACCGGGCTTCGAGTTCGTCCGTGTTTCGCGTCTCACGCCTCGGGGTAAGAACCATCTGCCTGACGATCCGTTCGAGCGGTGCATCCACGCGTCGAACCGGCTTCGAAGGTTTCATCGGCGCAGGCTCGGTTGCGATTTGCGGCGCAGCGCGATCATGTTCAGGAGGCTTTGGCGGCTCCGGTGCTGCAGGTTTGAGTTTCGATGTAACTTCGGTGTTTTCGGCCGCTGTGCTTTGCGTTGCCTCAGGTGTTGTTGCGACGGTGGGCAGGGGGGCTTCCGTGGCCTTGGGTTGCAGGATGGGTTTTTCTGTGTCCGGGCGCGGTTCTGGAAGCTGCGCTATCGGCGTTTCAGGGGCAACTATCTGCGGCTCGGCAGATGGATCCGGTGCGACCGTCGGCGATATCGGGGTTTCCTCCGGGAGGTCTGAGCGATCGGCGATATTGGCATATGTCGGCTCTGGCTGGGCGGGCCGTTCGGGTGCGACCGGGGTTGGAGAGACAACCAGATTCTCGGTCCGAACCGGGGTGGCTATGTCCTCGTGCTGATCCAAAGGTTCCGGCGGAACACCGGCGCCTTCGGCCTCAAAGGCCGCCGCCGGGCGTGGACGAACGCTGCCACCTTCTGCTGCGGGTGTTTCGGATGGCGGACCCAGATTGCGAGCCGCAAGGGAGGCGAGGAAATCACTCATGATCTTGCCAGCGCCAGATATTGCTTTCGTCGCCAGGGGCTGAGATCGAGGATATCGCTCTCAAACCAGCCATAGGCCCGGGCTAGTACGTGAACTTCGCACAGAAAACGGCGTACCCATGCCCCTATTTCTTCCCAGAAAAACGCGAGGATGTCGAACTGCGCCGACCATTGGTGCGCACAGTGGGGGCAAATCATCCCGGCTTTCATGTCTGCGCGGGGGTCTGCCCCGCCGATTGCCTCGATCAGTGCAACCCGCTGCCCGTGATCAAGCGCGTCAATCGAAGCGCGGGCACCGTCAATCGTCACGTCGCGAACGCAAGCCGCCAGCAGCGCCTTGCTCGGATCGACGCCCGGTATCAGAGATTCAAGGTCATGAGTATCTGGTAGTTTAAACTTGACCGCCAAAGCACCGTCCTCAAACGTCCAGGGGCCGCTGGTTTCGGGGGGCGGTAATGCCACGTCATCAACCGTGAAGCTCAGTTCCAGCTGTTCACCGCATCCGGGGCAGTCTGCAAGGCTGTTCAGCGCGTTGCCAAATACCGCCTGCCGAAGCCGCAGAAGCCGGGCGTCGCGTTCACCAATGGGCAGCCGGGTTAAATCCTGTCGGGTCAGGTCTGGTTCGGCGGCTTCGAGTAACAGCATAGCGCGCGCGTAAGGGGCGGCGGTTTGTCCATCCTCCCAAATCTGCAAAATCTTACGGGGCGTCAGCGGCAACATTGCGCATTAGTCCTCAGGGTCTGTGAAGCTTTCTTCTGTCGGCTCTGTTACGGCCTGATCACGTTCCCACCCTTCGTTTTCCAGTTTCAGGGTCTGGATCGCGACTGCGTTGGCCGTTGCATCAAGCTCGGGTAGGGACTGATATTCCGAAGGCCAGCAGCGCAACACGTTGTAGCTGATCGCAAGCTGCCCGGCTTCGTTGTAGAGCTCGATGATGATGTCCTTGCGAAAATCTCTGAGGGACACTTCGGCGCCCAGCCCCGAGCCCAGGTTCCAGACTTTGTTCGCCCATTTCTCGAACTCGGTATCGTGGGTCACCCCACGTTCCAGAGTGATGGCCTCGAACTTAGTCTGGCCCGGTGATTTTCGCACGGTAGACGGATCACCGCCTTCACGGTGTTCGACGACCTCGGTGGTTCTGCCAAGCGCGCTGATCTTGCTGACGCCTGCAACATATCGACCGTCCCATTTCACGCGGAACTTGAAATTCTTGTAGGGGTCGAAACGTTCGGTATTGACGGAAAACTGTGCCATTGCCCTGCAATTTCCTTTCTGCCGGATCAGGTTTCGATATCGCCGGCCATTTGCTGGATCTTAAGGACGACGAATTCAGCCGGACGCAGAGGCGCAAAGCCCACGACGATGTTTACAATGCCGAGATTGATGTCGTTTTGCGTGGTGGTCTCGCTGTCGACCTTGACGAAATATGCGTCGCGGGGTGAACTGCCCTGGAAAGCGCCCTGCCGAAACAGGTTACGCATGAAGGCGCCGACGTTCAGACGTATC
This sequence comes from Ruegeria sp. BF7, assembly GCF_056538605.1. Lineage (NCBI taxonomy): Bacteria > Pseudomonadati > Pseudomonadota > Alphaproteobacteria > Rhodobacterales > Roseobacteraceae > Ruegeria > Ruegeria sp. BF7. The sequence continues at coordinate 28,409 of NZ_JBQFTM010000011.1, forward strand.
TGAGCCCAAAGCGGTTCGTCGTTGGGTTCAAAGACGACCCATTGTGTGCCACGGTAAAGGCTCTCTTCGATGAACAGTGCAAGTCGCCGTATCGGAACATATTTGTATTCGTCGCCCAGTTGATCGGCGCCGCGCAACGTGCGGGCGCCCCAGACTACCCGCCCGGTAATCGGGAATGCACGGAGCGAGTTGATACCCAGCGGATTGATCTGCCCGTTTTCGTCGTCGGTGAGCTTGACCGAGAGACGCTGGACCCCGCGCGTTGCTGCGTCGACACCGGCGGGGGCTTTCCACACACCACGAGAGACATCGGTGCGCGACCAGACCCCTGCGATGATACCGCAGGCGGCAAAGGTGTCCTGCTGACCCTGTCTTAACGGATCGGACATGACTACACGGGGAAAATAAAGCGCTGCATTGCGGGCCCGAACCCCGGTGAGATTCAGCGCCGCCAGCCCGCCAGATGCCGCCGACGCGTTGGTCCAGGCCGCAGGGGAATCGACGATCATCATGGCGCGCCGCTCGACGCAGTAATTCAATGCCTCATCGTAGACAGGCTGCGGTGTATCCCCGCCACGCGTATCGGGCGGTATGCAGAGGATATTGAACAGGTCCGCGTCTTCCAAAGCGTAGAGCCGGGTTTTCCCGGCCCGGCTTCCGGTGAAATCGGTTGTCGATGTCAGAAACGCGCTGTCCTCGCCATCTGTCGAAACCGGGCTGGATAATGAGTCGTCTGTCCAGACGGTAGCGGGGTCCACGATGGGGTCATCCGCCGTCGGGATTGCTCCGGCAAGCGGGCTGGGTGCCCGGATGAGCGCCGATTGTGCGGCAAGAACACGGTCGACGCGACGCTGGCTCTCGGCAACCGTCAGGTTCACAAAAACCTCCTGCGCACCCGTGACCGTGTCGCGCACCGTCAGATTGAACAGATCAGCGCTGGTCAGGCCTTCGGCATCCACCCATGGCAGCGGGTGCGGGGAGGCCTGTGTCGGCACGTCGTGGTCGATCCGCACCCGCAGATTGTTCGCCCAGGCGCCGGGGCTTGCAGCTGCAAGTGTTAATCCATTGGCGTCGATCTGAGCAGTATCGGAGCCACCCCCGGCAGCGGTAGTGTAGGCCCGGACTATGATGGCTTGACCGCCGCCATTGGCAAAGAAATCGCGCACGGCGTAACTCATCGGGTAAGCGATGCCCAAGCCGCCGAAATTGCGCTCAAAGTCGCCGAAATTGTTAATGATAAATGGCGTATCGATGGGCCCTTTCGACGCTCGCCCAAGAAAGGCGGTTATCGACGTGGCCACTCCTGCAATTGTGCGGACACCGCTGGGAATTTCCTCGATATAGACGCCGGGATACGTCAGGACTGCGGGCATGGCTGAGCTTCCTTACGATTGGGGAAATCAAGTTTGATGGGAGTTTTGACATTGCGGTTTGACAGGGGAGGCATACCGCGCGAAGCCGATCGAAAGCGGGCCGATAAACGGCCACGATCAATCTCGTCGTTGGGGGGTCGGATCTGTCGCATGACGTCGAACGCTCCGCTTCCGGATGAAATTCCACCCATGATAGCGCGACGCTATAACGACCGGATTATTCGATAATCCAACGTGGGCCACGTTGCTGTTTGCCAGCTCTTGCCTGACTCTCACACAGCCATCACACAACTCTCAAACGCTGAGTTTTGGTCTATGTGATCTCCGCCAGCGAAAACGCTGCTTCACAAGCTTCTGATAACGGATGGATAGGAAGCGTTCGGTTCGATAACCCTATCGGTTCAAAGCTCACCGAGATCGGGTTCAAGAATGGTGCCGAGAACTGCGTTGCGCTGCGCGCCTACTTCTCGCAGCCGCTGATTGATGCTGGACGCGGCGGTAGTCGAGCGTGCGTCCCTGCAGAAGTCTGGTCCAGTCGATCTGTCTTTGCCGAGGATGTAGCGATAGAGCATGGTCGTTTCTGCCATCGGGTCCACGTCTATTTCTTCGCGCAGTCTGCGCCTGAGTGTCAGGTATTGCTCAATCGCCTTGCCGCGCTGACCGTTCATCACATAAAGCCACATGACGGCGCGTTGCGTAGTTTCTTTCAGAGCGTCGCTTTCCAAAATGATCGATCCACAAGCCAGTGCCTCGTCCAGACGCCCCGATAATGCGTTGTCCCGCATGAGAATGGTCATGCCCCGTTCAAAGAGACAGCGGTACCGCTCCCGTTCCCGCATGACCCAGTCACTTGCCGCACCTTCCATAAACCCGTCGCAATACTGGGTTAGCGCGCACTGCAACTCGTTTCGCATCTCACGCACAAGCGGTCCTTTAGCAGCCGCAATCGTGCAGATTTCGACCTGTCGTGCAAGGTTTGCACAATCCAGAGCTACCTCAGACCCCATGTTCATAACCACCGCTGCTTCGCTGGCCCGAACGATGGAGACCTGATCGTCTATGTTGGAAGATTTCAGCGAACTGTTGATCCGCCACAACGCAGTATTGAGTGATGCTCGGGACCGTGAGCGCGTTTTCTCCGGCCAGAAGATTTCGGCGATACGCTCCCGGCGCTGGGACGCATCCGAATGGACCGCCAGATAGCTGAACAACTCGCGCGTAATTGGGCCTAAATTCTTACAGACCAAGCGCGGCCCGTCATAAATTGATAAACCGCCAAATGTACGGATATGAATCATTTTGGTAGTCCCGACGTCCAGAAATTGACTAGTCGAGCCGATGACCCGTTATTGCTAGAATCCACAGGCGGCAATTCTACCACAAAGTCTCTTCCTTGTAATGCCCTTGGGTTGAATTCACGGCCCGGGTCACACCCAAATTCTGCGCATCTTTGAAATTCTGCGAAATGTTCGTGACTTGGCGGTGTTGCGCTTTTTTACGGGGTCGCAGGCGGTGCGAGATAGCCAGAGAGATCGGCGAAAATTCGCCGGGGGTGGTGTTGAAAAGCATCCCGGGCCGCAGTTTGGGGCGTGACTAACCCTTGCGGACAATCCTGATGATGCTTTCGTCGTTAAAGTCCAGGCGCTCATTCAACACCTGTTCATCCATTATGTCGCGTTGGAAAAAGTAGGATCCGGTAACCCGGTGAGTCAGGTAGTAGTCGTTCGATTGCAGCGATGGTGATATTCAACCGGGTCCGTCAATATCCGAGGGACACCCGAACGCCTTTCATCCCGTGTGCTGATAGAAAAGGGAGGCATCATGTCATTCATCATGAAATACACCGAACAGAAGGTGATAACCCTTCGTAACCTGCTACTTGCATCTGCCTATGGGGTAGGGTGTGTTGCGGTCTTGACCCTGCTGGGAGGCATGGCGCGTGGCGCATGGGCTATTGATCTCGTCAGGGATTGATGGATTGTAGTCTCAGTTCAAGGCGCGACCTGACTTCGCCTGGGTGGAACTGGCGCTTCGAATAACCGGTTTTTGTCGGAGACACAATCCGCACTGAACTACACGTGATTGGAAAGCGCAAAACCTCATCCCGTCGGAGCAGGATCGCAGCTTCCAGATTCTTTGCTTTCGACCTGGAGGGGCAAAGGGTGTAAAGCAGAATGATTGAGTTGATCTTCGACCTGTGATCGAAACCGAACCAAACTGAGATCAAGGGAAATACCCGTAGCGGGCCGTTGACAAAGCCGGAAAGACGCTTGGTTTCATGCTGTCCAAGCGTCGGAACAAGGCTGCGGCGTCTAAATTGGCAGGGATCGAACTGGTCAACAGAATCCGCAAAGGTCAACTCACCCCCAGGCTCTGTCCATTTCAGCAGTTTAATAAGTTAGCCGGTTAATCAACTTTGGCGGAAACACTGCCGTCCAGTTTAACTCTTGGGACAAAACCCATCCTGTGTGCCGAAGCCGGGTTGCGGGCAATTGGCCAGATGGGTGATGTATAGGGCGCATCGCAAGCAATCAGCGCCGAATACGCTGATCGCGGAAACTGGGCAATACTCTGTTCTACGTTGTTAACCGTAGAATACGGTGCCCGAAGTACTCAATTGCCAGTGTACCTCAATAGCCGGATACATCGCGCGAATATTCGTGGTAGATGCCGGGGTCAAAAATCGAGTTGACGGCAAGTTCACGCTTGGGCCGAAGATCATCGGAAAACACCTGGGCGGCCGCGAATACTTTAGGAGTAATGAACTTAAGGGTATCGGGCAGGTCACCCAGCGTTGATGCTGGATCATTGGTAGCAAGATTGTATCCCCAGATTCCGAAAGAGGGGATCGACATCTGATAGTTCACGACCTTCGGAAAAATCTCGGACAAGGTTTCTGAAACGGTCCAGTAGGTATGGGGCGAAAAGAAGGGCGAGCTGCTTTGCGTGACCAGCACACCGTCCGCTGTCAGAATGCTCTGAACCATGGCATAAAACTCGACCGAGTAGAGTTTCGACAGAGCCTCGTTATGGGGATCGGGGAAATCGATGATGATCCGATCATAGGTCTGATCCGTGGATTTGACATAGTTGAACGCGTCGGTGTTGTGGATGTTCAGTGACGACGCATCCATGCTGTTTTCGTTCAGACGGGCGATGGGGGCCAGATTACGCCCCAGATCGGTCATCGCGGGATCAAGGTCGACCAGATCGATGCGCGTCACGCTTGGGTATTTCAGGATCTCGCGCACTGCGAGCCCGTCACCCCCGCCCAGCAACAAGACGGATTTGGGGTTTTTTTCGCCCCAGGACAGGACGGGATGAACCAGCGCTTCGTGATACCGATACTCATCCGCTTCGGCGAATTGCAGATGGCCGTCGATAAAAAGGCGAACGTCGTTCTTTTGCCAGGTGTTGGTGACAACAAGTGACTGGTATTGCGACTGTTTGCGCCAGACGATGCGGTCAAAATACAGGTGGTCTTGCGCAAATGCGGTGATACGTCCGGCCAGCAAGGTCAGAGCAAACAACAGAACAATGGTGCCGATCGCGCAGGCCAGCATCCGTTTGGGTGCGTCCAACTGGTCGCGCAGGCACAGCACGCTAAGCAGCGCGACCATGGCGTTGGTCAGGCCGATGGCGAACGAGGATGAGATCAGCCCAAGGGACGGCAGCAGCAGAATGGGGAACAGAACCGACCCGCCAAGCGCACCGATATAGTCCAGCGATAGCACATCGGCGATGGACTCCCGCGCAGTGCTGCTCTCCGACAAAACCCGCATCAGCAGGGGAATCTCCAGCCCGACCAGAAATCCGATGGCCGAGATAAAGGTGAACATGCCGACCGTGTAGAACCAAGGTGCATATGGAAAGAGCATGAACAGCGACACGCTGCACAGACCACCGATCAGCGCCAGGATCAGCTCAACCCAGATGAATGTCTGGATCAGGTTGCCGTGGAAAAAGCGGGACACGTAAGACCCGACGCCCATGGCGAACATGAAAAACCCGATAGTCAGCGAGAATTGATAGACCGAATTGCCCAGCAGGTAGCTGGACACCGTCCCGATGATCAGTTCGTAGACAATGCCACACAGGGCAACAACCAGGATTGCGCCAAGCAGAACCATTGCCTGCCGGCGGGGCAGATCCGTGTAGCGTGGTGTCATAGTGTCGGTCATAAAAAAATCCGAGAAACTGGAAAGCCCGGCGTGATCGATGCGCCGGGCCTTGATGGGTGTTGTGTTGGCGCAGTTCTTACTTACCTGCGCGCAGACCGCCGGAGCGGGCGCTGCGCGGGGCCGAGTAGCTGGTGCGCGGGGTAACGGTGCGGTTGTTGAAACTGGAGGCGCTGATGCCGGCCGAACGCTGACGGCTGATCAGGTTGCCGATCAGCGCGCCCGCCAGGAACCCTGCGCCCGAATACCGCAGGCCAGCGGATTGACCGGTCGTGTCGGTAGCGATCAGGCGGTTATTCGCCTCGTCGATCTCGATGGTGAAAACCTCACCTTCACCCGTATCACGGATGCCGTTGGCATTTGGATCGGCGTAGCCCGAGAACTTGGCGTCGGACAGAATTTCCAGACCCAGCGGTTTGTCGTAAAACCGCGGCTCCTAGTTCATCACCTGCGTCAGATAGCCGGTGAATTCATCTACCTGCTCGTCAGAGGCTTCGGCGATGCTGTTGGCGTCCAAATACTCTTGGTATTGGATGATGGTGAATTCGGTGCGGTCCAGAACCTGCCCGAGATCAGCAGTCTGTTCCGATTTCGGTGCCAGGAAATACGAATAGGCCGCAAAGCCCAGAACGCCAATTATGACGATCGTTTTCAGTTTACCAAACATTGAATACTCCTATGAACTTCAGTCTGTCTTTTTGGTTGTTTCAAGATCGCGGCTCCACCAGACCTGATGCAGGTCTTTGCCGTAGAACTCTTTGAGCTCACCGCATTTTGTCAGGCCCTGCGCCTGCAGATCCGCCGCGTTGACGTCGGACAGGTCAGATGGAACGGCCAGAACGGCCATGCGGTATTTCTGACTGCGTGCCAGCGAAAGCTGTTGATCCAGCCCGCTCAGCCCGGCGTTGGTTTCGCGCCAACGCAGGCCCGCCACGTCGTCAGTTTCGGGTGCCTTGTGAATCTCAAAGATCGATAAGCCGGTATTCGCAGAGGGATCCGCGCGTAGTGCCTCGGGAGCTTCGGGATTATCCAGCCCGTAGATGATCTTGACTTCGTTCGGGCCATGATATCCGGGCACGGTCAATTCGATGGAGGCGCCGAACTCTTCATAGAGTTTATGTGCAGCGGCATAGAGTTTTTTGCCAAACTCTTCATAGTCGCTGGTTTCGATGAATATCTTGCGTACCTGCAGTTGCGCCAGCTTTCCCAGCAGATCGTTCAGCATCAGGGCACCCAACCCCTTTCCGGTGTGGGCCTGATCCAGATAGGTCCAGGACAGCCATGCGACGTCTGGCACGTCTTCGTCCAGGCTGTAGCCGATCAGCCCAACCACGTTGCCCTTTTCCTGAAGGACGAACATGTTGTCCGTCCCGCGGTCCACGAACGTGCTTTCAGCCTCGGCCGCGTCATCCTCATCGGTCTGAGCGATGATCTGGATGGCGGACGACACGTGTCGCCACTCCATGGGTTTGAGCTTGGGCCCACTCGAGCCGAAAAGGGCGTTAAACATGGCCAATCCTCCGCCGATCAAGGCGCTTGTGATATGGGTGAAAACAGCGATCTGAGAATGCAGGAACAGCCACTCGGCCCCGAGAACGATACAGATCAGGGCCAGCGTCCAGCCGCGCCGTTCCGGTCGGCTGACGACAATCAAGCCATAGGAAACCAGACCGTATGCAACACCGGACAGGCCGATAAACCCCGGCCCGACCAACAGCATCTCTACCGTTGTTCCGGCGAGGGCGAACAGGGCGACCAGACCCAGTGTTCGAATCCTGCCCAGGATGGGTTCGGTAAAGCTCCCGCCGACAAGGATGAGAAGACAATTGAGCGTCAGGTGACTCAGATCGCCGTGTCGAAACATGAACAGCAGATGATCGGAAAAACTCACGATAGGCCCGGAATACCGGACCGGACCCAGCAACGCATAACCCGCAATCGCGCTTAGTATGAGGCCTATGGTAACCGGGAAACTGCGCAGCTCTTCCGTTCGCCTTTCAGTGGCCCACCGCCACAAGCCGATGAGTCGCGTGGCCAATCAGGCCTCGACGAATGGACTGCACATTCACGCGTTGCGGTCGGAAATAGGATTTCAGAACGTCCAGGCTGAGTTGCGGTTTTGCGTCGCCACACATGAAAATATCGATGGCGGCATATCCATGTTCGGGCCAGGTGTGGACCGAGATATGCGACTCGGCCAGCAACGCGACCCCGGTGAACCCTGCCCGTCGCCCGAAATCATGGGTATTCACCCCTAGAACATGCGCTTTGGCGGCAATCGCCGCGCGTGTCAGAGCGTCTTCGGCGGGAACGGGATCGTAAAGTGCGCTTGAGTCGAAGAAATCTGCTATAAGGTGTGTACCCAGCGAAGACGACGTGCCGTCCATAAAAACCAATATCCCAAAACTCAAACTATTGGGTCATGTCTAATATACTGTTCCGTATCGTCAATATCAGTTCGTGTTGATCTGAGGCCAAGTATCATCTTGTGACAAAAAGACACAACTAAAAGGAGATGTGTGACTCAGTCAGTTGCTGGTTTTGACCCGGTCTCTCGGTGTTTCCTGCATCCGTTTGGAGTTGATTTGCGGCGGATAAACTTGGCTATGACAGATCCCGTATGGCCCATCTACTGCACGACAGGTCATACAGGTTTCACATGCCTCAACCCTAAAGGTCGCCTGCATTCAATGCATTGGCCAAATGGTCGGCCTGGCGGATTTCCAGTGCCACAATGGTCAATGTCGGATTTTCCGCCGCGCCGGTTGCGAACTGCGAACCGTCCGAGATGAACAGGTTCGGGATGTCATGGGTTTGGCCCCACTTGTTGACGACACCATCGCGTGGGTTATCGGACATACGGTTGGTGCCCAGGTTGTGGGTAGACGGATATGGCGGCGTGGGGAATGTCCGGGTCGCACCCGCGGCCTCGTAAACGGCCTGACCTTGTTTGTAGGCGTGGTTGCGCATGGCGATGTCATTTTGGTGATCGTCAAAATGCACATTCGCGACCGGCAACCCGTATTGATCCTTCACCTCCATGTTCAGCGTCCCACGGTTTGTCTCCTGTGGCATGTCTTCGCCGACAATCCACATACCGGCCATGTTTTCATACCCGTCCAGTGCGGTGGTGAATTCACGCCCCCACGCACCGGGATCAAGGAACGCTGCCATGAACGGAAGGCCGAGTGACAGGGTTTCAAGTTCGTAACCTCCGACAAACCCGCGGCTCGGGTCGTGTCGCGATTCATCCTGAATGATGCCAGCCATGGTTGTACCGCGCCACATCCGTACGGGCTTGTCGAAAACTGCGTAGACGGATCCAGTCATTTGCCGCATATAGTTGCGCCCGACCTGACCAGAGCTGTTGGCCAATCCGTCCGGAAACATGGACGACGCGGAATTCAGCAGCAATCGAGGGCTTTCGAATGAATTGCCCGCCACGCAGACAACCCGCGCCATTTGCATCTGAAGGTTCCCGTCGGCGTCAAAATACTCGACGCCGGTAACTTTTCCGGTTTCGTCATGCAGAATGTGGGCAACATGCGCCTTCTCTCGGACTTCCAGATTGCCCGTGGCTTCGCCCTCAGGGATGTCGGTATAGGCCGCCGACCATTTGGCACCCCACTTGCACCCCTGAAAGCAGAAACCTGTCTGCTGGCACATCTGACGATCGCGGTTTTCGTCTGAGTTTATTGCCATGCGACCCGTGTGAACCTGCTCGTAACCCAGTGCCTTGGCGCCCGCCTCGAACACTTTGTAGTTGTTGTTGCCGGGCAGCCCAGGGCGATCGCCGGTCCTTGTCACGCCCAGCTTGTCCTCGGCCTTGATGTACCAGGGCTCCATTTCCGCAGCATCAATGGGCCAGTCCAGTAGGCTTGCACCCTGAACGTCGCCATAGGTGGTTGCCGCCTTCCATTCGTGATCCTGGAACCGCAGCGATGCGCCCGCCCAGTGGGTCGTCGTGCCGTCAACAGCTTTTACGATCCAGGCTGGCAAGCCCGAGAAGTCCTTGGCCTCCCGCCAGTCCCCGGACGTGGTGCGGGCATCCAGCCACGCGAGCTGACCATAGCTTTCCCATTCGTCGTTGATGTAGTCATCCGGCAGGTATCGGCCGCCTGCTTCCAAAGCTACGACACTAATCCCTTTCTGCGCCAGTTCGTTTGCCAGAACGCCGCCACCGGAGCCGGTTCCAATTACGACAACAACGCTTTCGTCGGTTCGGTCAAAAGGTGCCGTCATGGTGCCTACTTCCGCTTATAGCCAGTTTATGTCGTCGAAGCCGCGGTTGATGTATCCGCCGAATTCGAATGAAGAGCCCTCGTAACTAATGATCGGTCAGACCGCTTTCTGGTTATAAAGCCCGGTAACAAGCCCGCCCCGGATTTGCTGAAAGAACGGGCCGTTCTCGATCCCTCGCAGAATGTCGACCCGATCGCGTTCCCAGCCGACATCCAGATAGCTGGCATATCCCTTTCCCTGAGCCGCCGCATCCAGCGCGGCAATACCGGCCTCGATGCCTTCGGCTGCTTCGGTCGTGTCATAGCCTTTGACCGCAATGACATAAAACTCGTCGCCGACCTTGTCGTGCGGATAGATGTCCCGGGCCATCTGGACGAGGGTTGCAAAGGTCTCCGGCTTCAAGACTTGGGTCTGGGTCGCCCAGGCCGCGGTACTTGAGGCAAGAAAGCCTGCGCCGACAACAAAGGATGCCCCCGTCGCCGTTGCGCGGGACAACAGCTGACGCCGTGTGAGTCTCTTCAGGTCCAAGTTGTTCATTTTTGTTTCTCCTCCCATTTTTCTTGTCACTTGAAACGCCCGCTCCGTTCGAGAACCTCGATCTGGTATCCGTCCGGATCTGCGACGAAGAAGAAGCGCGCGATAAGTTCACCTGCCGGGGCGAATTCAACGATCTTGCGGGGTTGCAGGCCTTCGGCCTCGAACCGAGTGTGTTCGGAAACCAGATCATCAACGGACACGGCCAGATGGCCATAGCCGTCGCCAATGTCATAAGGTTCCCTCCGATCCTTGTTGATCGTCAGTTCAAGTTCGAAATCGCTTTCGTCATTGTTGAGATACACGATGGTGAAGTCTGGAAAACCAAACCGGTCGGCAACTTGCATGCCGAAGCCGTTCCTGTAAAACCCGATGGATCGCGCTTCATCCAGAACGCAGATCATGGAATGAATGTTCTTGGCCAAGCCGTTTCTCCCGTCACGTGTTTTTTGACAGGTTACAGGGGCGATGGCCGGGTTGGGGTAGTATTGACCTACTACCTGTCGATCATGACCTTTGTCAGCAGGCGCTACTCGGCAGCGATGTCTGCGGCGTTGTCCGCGCTCTGCATTTCTAGAAACTTGAGACGGGCACAGCGCAGAAGCGAGGTAAAGTTCTCGGGCTCGCCCTGTAGCTCCAGAACCTCGGAATGCAGTTTGGAAATGAAAATCGGCGTGGTCGTCCCTTCGCCTTTCGAGATGTCACCAATGACTGTCCAAAAGGCGTTCTCCAGCCGGATGCTGGTGCTTTGACCGTTCAACCTTAAACTGCGGGTCGCACTTGCGTACCGTTCCGGGTCCTGCCCGGCAAAAATCTGGCACATGTTCTCCGCCCCTTTCCGCAAAGCCGGGTGGCTTTGTCGTTTCGCGGCATTATCTCGATACTGCGCGACGCCATGCCGTGCATTCAAACAACACTTGGCTCAAAGTCAAATCAAAGTCCGGAGAAGGGGCGTCAGATGGTCGGACAGCGGCAAATCCTGCGGGAAATGAGGTCGCAGCAGAGCCGCGCGGTGATACACCTTTGGCGCGGTTCCGCTCTGTAGTTATTGTGATTGTCTAGCCGCGACCTCGATAGGGTGGTACGTCCTGATCGGGAATCCAGACGTGATCGGGTGTGGTTCCGGTTTGCCAGAACACGTCGATGGGAATGCCGCCGCGCGGATACCAGTACCCGCCGATCCGCAGCCACCGCGGTTTCAGGAATTCGACCAGACGGCGAGCTATGGACACGGTGCAATCCTCGTGAAACGCGCCGTGGTTGCGAAACGATCCCAGAAACAGTTTCAGGGATTTCGATTCAACCAGCCAATCGTCCGGCACATAGTCGATCACCAGATGGGCAAAATCCGGCTGCCCGGTCATCGGGCAGAGCGAGGTGAACTCGGGCGCGGTGAAGCGCACGCAATAGTCGATATCGGCCTGAGGGTTCTGCACTCGCTCAAGCTTTGCCAGCTCGGGCGATGCGGGCAGTTCGGTTTTCCCGCCCAACTGGGTCAGGTCGCTGTAAATGGTTTCCATCATGTGCTCCTTTCAGGGTCAGACCCCGCGTTTGTTGCCCCATAGCAGGACATGCAGTTGCGGCAGAACCCGTGGGGCGAACCAGCCATCGGCGGTCACCTTTTCCACCAGCCACAGCAACCGGTCCGACAGGGATTGCGGATCGATGGGCATGTCGGGCTCAACTTCCGAATTGCCCGGTTGCAGATAAAGAGGCAGCGCCGGATAGCGGTCGGCCACGGCGCGGGCCCAATCATAATCAGCTTCATCGAAGATCACGATTTTCATCACCACCTTCGGGCCATCTTTCGCTGCCTCGATACAGGCCGCGAAGGCGTTCCAATCCACGACTTCACCGCTAGACGGCGGCTTTGGGCTGAGAACCAGCGTATCCAAATCACCAAACCATGGCTTTGCAATCGAGCCCTGAGTTTCGCAGGCGAACCGATACCCCTCGGCCCGGCCCCGCGCGATAATCGGGCCGAAATCCTGAATGGCCGGATTGCCGCCCGAGAGCGACACGGTCAGAGGCCGCCCGCCCGACAAGGTGCGCACCCGGTCCCAGACCGCATCCGCGCCCATCGCCGCCCAATCGTGACGATAGGCGGTGTCGACCGCGTGCAGGCTGTCGCACCAGCTGCAGCGATAGTCACAGCCGCCAGTGCGCACGAACACGGTGGGTTCCCCGATCAGCGCGCCTTCGCCCTGGATCGTGGGGCCGAATATCTCGGCAATGCGCAGGGGGGTCATGGGCGGTACTCGGCCCAGGTCTTTGGTGTTTCGCTGACCCGCACGGCGGCAGTTTCCGGCCAGCGCGCGGCGCACCAGTCATAGAAATGACGCGCCATGTTCTCGGCCGTGGTCAGTATGTTCATCACGTCGTTCAGGTGGCGATGATCGAAGGTCTCGTCGATATAGGTCTTGAGCGGATTCAACTCGCCATAGTCGCGCACGAACCCGTCGGCGTTCAGTTCGGGCGCGGCCAGTTCGACCTCGACAATATAGTTGTGCCCATGCATCCGCGCGCATTGGTGATCATCGGGCAAATGGGTCAACTGGTGCGAGGCGGAGAAGTGGAACTCTTTGGTGATCCGGTACATCAGGCGGTTTCCTTCTGCGCCGTTGCTGCGACCCAGAATTCGGGATCTTCATAGGTGGTCGGATCTGCAACACCGGCCAGATGGAATGCCTCACGCCGTTCAACGCAGGTGCCGCAGCGCCCGCAGTGATGTTCGCCGCCCTTGTAGCAGGACCATGTCTGCGCAAAGGGTGTGTCCACACGCGCGCCCTCGGTCACGATGTCGGCCTTGCTTCGATGGACAAACGGGGTGAACAGCAACACGTCGGCATAGCCGTCCAGCGCGTGTTTCTGCATCGTCTCGAAGGCTTGCGTGAAGGTTGGGCGGCAGTCGGGATAGATAAAGTGATCTCCGCCATGCACCGCTGTTGCCACTGCATCGGCCCCGCGTGCTGCGGCGGCCCCAAAGGCCACGGTCAGCATGATCGCGTTGCGGTTGGGCACCACGGTCACGCGCATACTGTCCTCGGCATAATGCCCGTCGGGCACGTCCACATCGTCGGTCAGCGCCGACCCGGTCAGAACTGCCCCGACCGAGCGCAGGTCGATGATGTCATGTGACACACCCAGCCGCTGTGCGCAGAGTGCGGCATAGTCCAGCTCTTTGCGATGACGCTGGCCATAGTCAAAGGAAATCAAGCCCGCCAGCTGGTGGTCGCGTGCAACCATATGTGCCAGCGACACCGAATCCAGTCCGCCTGAGCAGATTACAATCGTCTTCATGTTTTGAACCCTTGTTTTGTTACCCGGGTAGGCTGCGACCGGGATGCGTCCTGTTATACCCGGGAACCGGGCGTGCCAAGACAGATTTGCGCAATGATTGCCCCTCCGGCATCCGAACTGCGGCTAATGGTTCATGTTGCAATTGAAAGTGCGGCGGTATCACAGGCCAATGTAACTGCAGGCGCGCATGAACTTGCCCATGAACTCATCTAAGCCGGGGCCAGGGTGATTGCGGGCCACGGGACCCATTCAGCAAGCTGTTGGAATGGGTTGACGGCAAACCAGTTGTGTATGGGCTTGGCAGCTTCTTCTGGAATACGCCTGACACCTGCGCGAAAACTGTACTCCAGGTTACAGCAAGCCAGCGTTACTTGTTTTCCATGACACTGGTAGGGACGCGGGTTGTACGATCAAGATTCACCCTCTTGTTCCGGGTAGCATGGCCACCAAGCTCCTGACACGCCCAACCTTTCCAGCTGAATTTGCGGAGGCGACAAGCCATTTGGCAGCCTCTCTTGGTGTTCCGCTGGCGTTGGGTTTTGATGCTTGTAGCGCACATGTGTATTTGCAAATGGACTGACGACTCTACTTACCCGCCGAGCGTCATTCTAGTCGGCGTGTTTTTCTATCTGTGGCCCAGTGTGCCGTGAACCGTAGGAGAGGTTGCTGCATTTCCGACAACGACAGCTTGGAGCCTCAACAATCAGTCTGACGGCATGACTTGATGGTCGTCAGCGGGCTGAGATTAAGCCATTTTATGAAAGCCTGCTTAGCCCAACCATCACCAAGAATTTCCAGCCTCTGGGTTTCTGTTGCCTTGGATGGGGTGATATCTCCCCTAACGATGTAGATGGCGTCCGGAAGTGTACAGGCCAAGTATAAGTTGACGCCGCCACCAGGGTCCTCGACGCAAAGCTCACACCGCCCATTCCTGTTCAGAAACCACCAATACCGTTTAGCTTTCGTTTGATCGGTCAGTTCCAGCCGAATGAGGCAGCGTTTCGTGCCGAATGCGTTGGCGTCGGTTGTGCTTTCAAGGCTCCAAACAAGCAATCCCAGGTCGATCTCATGTTCTTTGAGTTGGCGCCTTGTCCATCGTTGCCCCCAGATACCAAGAGCCTCGACCAGGGGAATAAACTCAAGTCCAGCGTCGGTCAGCGCATAGCCCGGGCGCTTTTCGCCAATTTCCTGGCGCGCAACGACCCCCTCTTCGATGAGCCATTTCAACCGGGAAGACAAAAGGGACGGCGACATCAACGGCACGCCGCGCTTCAATTCGGAATACTTGCGGGGGCCAGCCGCAAGATCACGGATGATCAGAGCATTCCAGCGCTCGCAAAAGAGCTCAGCCGCCTTGGCGACCGGGCAGAATTGACCATAGGATTTCATCCCGCGCCACCTGTCCCGTTACTACAGATTTTGGACTATATCCTTGGAACCACAGCGTGTCACTATTGGCCAGAATGCAGAAAAGAAGCGGGTGGATCATGATAAAAGATGCTGCATCTGCGGGTCAGGTATCGAAAACCGCAGCTGAGATTTACGATGAGTTTTTTGTTCCGGCACTGTTTGGCGAATGGGCAGGGCGGTTATGTGAACGTGCCATAATCACACCGGAAAATGCCGTTCTGGATGTTGCCTGCGGTACCGGTGCCACAACACGTGACGCCGTTGCTCGGGTTGGTCCGGCAGGCCGCGTCGTTGGTCTGGACCGAAATGCGGATATGCTTGACGTGGCGCGCAGGCGTGCCCCAGAAGTCGACTGGATCGAGGGCCGTGCCGAGGCTCTGCCGTTTTCGAGCCGTTCATTTGATGTCGTTCTCTGCCAGTTCGGGCTGATGTTCTTTGACGACAGACGCCAAGCCCTTGAGGAAATGCGGCGCGTGCTGCGGCCCGGTGGAAGGATTGCGGTATCTGTCTGGGATAAAGCCGAAAACTCACTCGGATATGCCCGCATGATCGAGCTGATAGACGAGATGTTCGGTGCCACCGCCGCAAATGCGCTGCGAGCACCTTTTATCCTTGGACGCAAGCAGTCTTTTGCCAACGTTCTTGGCGAAGGGGGATTGCAGGACGCTACCGTGACCACCATCACCGGCGCCGCGCGATTTGCATCAATCCGCGAATGGGTTCGGATGGATGTCCGCGGGTGGACATTGGCTGAGTTCATCGACGATGCCGGATACGAGGCATTGGTCGCGGAAGCGGAAAAACGGCTCGGACAATTTGCTGGCCAGGACGGATCGGTGGAATTTCCTGCGCCCGCGCATCTGGCTGTGTGGACAGCTGAATGACGCAAGACGCAGGAATCAGGTGCATACGTTGGCGGCCCAAACCGACCGCTTTTTATGCGCGTGCCGTTGAATTGGCTGCTCAGGTATTCAACACTTGGATTTCTTCGAACCGCGTCATGTCAGCAAACTGACAAAAGGCAGGGGCCGTGAGTGGAATGACAGGCGCGGCATCTGCAAGATCTGCAAGGATTGCACTAAGTTCAGTTTCCCAGATGGGCAGCACAGAATCCGGCAGCCACTTGATTGGGTAGGCAAAGGTCATGTGGTGTCGGTAAGCGTCGTGGTTCTCGTGACGATACGCGAATGGTTCGGTCAGTGCCTCGCGCCAGGCCCGCATCTTCGCCTCGTCTTCATCTGTGGCACCTTTGAGTGCAAGGCCCGTGGGGCTTAAGCCTGCCACACGCACATCAAAATCCGGGGGTGCTGTAAAACCGGCGAGGCGATCGGCCATGGCGTCGGTAATGCTGCTTACAGATGCATCCCGGTCTAGATCACGGGGCCATGTGTCGGGTGTGCGGCGGGTTTCTACAACCCCTTCGAATACGGTCATGTGCAAGCTTTCGACAGGCGTGAAAAGAAAGCACTCGGCTTCTGGCAACGCCATCACTCTTTCGCGGGCGTCCAGTACTGCCTTGTGAGCCGGGACATCGAAATCAAGATGACAGACAACGGTGTTGCCCGCCTCGGGAAGGAATTCTTCGGTGTTGTATCGCTGGCCAAGCCGCTGTGGAGGGTCCGAGTTTCTGCTGGCTGCGAATGGTGCCACGTCAATGCTGAAAGACAAGGTAAAGCTCCGTTTTTTCAACACTCTATCCGAGGTCTGTTGCAAGGTCATGACCGGATCGAGTTTTTGGCACTAGAAAACTCCTTTCGTCGATTGGACTTTGAGCGCGCTCTAACTGGTAAAAAAGCGTCTTGGCGGAAAACTCTCTGCAATGAAAACTCGTGAAATCTTCAAGCGTCAGCTCGCTGTTGTACACGTCGAGGGGGATCACACCGGTCCGCCGCGTCAGGCAATGCTGGAAACCCATCGAGATACGGTGCAAGACCGGATCTCGACTTTGCAGGATTGTCTTCACGACCTGGACACCAAGATCGTCGACTGCGATGCGCAAGAAGAAGGAAGGCAAAATGACGAACCAGAAACAGGTGGCCGAAGCACGACGTACATTCGACACGCGTATCTCTGCCGGGTTTAGCCGAGGTATCGATCAGAAGGTGGTAGTCGAGCGGGCGGACATAGCCTTTGCGCGAGGCGTGGCAAAGCAACTCTCGTGGTATTCAGAGGCGCATCAACTATGACATCGCCAATTCTTGTTAAACTTGCCTTGCTTGTCTTCACCGCGGTGACCTTTGTCGTGATCGGTGACACCGCGGGAAAGCTTCTGACCAGCAGCGGTGTCGATCCGGTCATCGTTGCTTGGTCGCGCTTTGCCCTGGGCGCAATTCTGTTGTCGCCATTCGGTGGGCTCTCGGCAAAGGACTTCCCAAGTTTCCGAGACTGGCGTGTTCTGTTGCGGGCGTGTTTTATCACCGGCGGAATATGCTGCATCCTGACGGCGTTACGAACCGAACCGATTGCTAATGTCTTTGGTGCATTTTTCATCGGGCCGGTGGTTTCCTATGTTCTCGCCATCCTGTTTCTCGGGGAAAAGCCATCGCGCCGCCGCACTATTCTGCTGGCAATTGGATTCGCAGGGGTAATGCTGGTTGTGAAGCCGGGCTTTGGCGTATCTTCCGGCATGATCTTCGCGCTTGCGGCTGGTGGATTTTATGGGGCCTATCTGGTGATGACGCGAACACTTGCAGGTGCCTACCGGCCCCGGTTCCTGCTGATGTCCCAACTTCTGATCGGTTCGGTGCTATTGACGCCGCTCGGCCTGACAGCGACGTTTCACACGCCCGACCTCTCGGTCGCTGCGTTGGTCCTGTTAAGCGCAATTGGTTCTGCCGCGGGCAATTACCTGTTGGTGATCGCAAACAAATCCGCCGAGGCCAGTCTCATCGCGCCATTGGTCTACAGCCAATTGGTCTCTGCAACGGTGCTTGGTATTTTCGTTTTCGGAGATTGGCCGGATGCCTATTCTTTGTTTGGCCTCGCGCTGATCGCATTTTCCGGGCTTGGGTCTCTGATCCTGCATCAATCGGACAAATGGGCTTCAGTCGCCAAGGGATGAACACTTGGCGGTAGGTCCATGGTTCCTTAAGTCCTCGCGGGCCATGTGGGCTCGAAAAGTGGCAGATGAAAGCCTCACTGTGCCGATCACCTAGCGCAAAAGTGCCTCAATCCTGGACAGAGTTGCCGTGTTCACTGCGACACCCTTTTTTTGGGCTGCCAGGCGTTTAGCCCCGCGACCGTCACCGGGCAGATGCGCCCCGTCCTGAGACCGGATGGATTCGACCAGACCGGCGACACCTGTCTCGAACGATCCTCCGGCTGTCGCGCCCGGATCTATCGCTATGAAGAATTGGCCGGTTTTCGGCGGGCCACCTGCAGTTCCTGAAAACGGCGAGGCATTGATACCCAAGGTGGCTCCGGTCAAAGCCGCAGCCAATACCTCGACCATCAGCGCGACGCCAACGCCTTTGTATCCGCCCGATGGTGCCATTGATCCCTTGAGGCCAACCTCGGGATCGGTGGTCGGGTTGCCTTCGGCGTCCAGCGCCCAGCCAACCGGGATCGGCTTGCCTTCGCGCGCATGTTTCATGACCTCGCTTTTGGCAATCGTGCTGGCGCTCTGGTCGATCAGCAACGCTGGTTGCCCGTCGGTCCCCGGGACAGCAACAGAAAACGGATTGGTGCCCACGACAGGTTTCGAGCCACCAGACGGGGCAATCGAGGCCGGCGCGTTGGTAAACCCCAGCGCGACCAGTCCGGCCTGTGCAAGCCTGTAGGTGTGATAGCCCAGAACACCGCAGTTGTAGCTGTTCTTGATGGCCAGAACCGCAACGCCTTGTTCCCGCGCGGCGTCGATCAGAGCGTCAAACCCCAGATCAATGGCGGAATGGGCAAAGCCGGTTGCCGCATCAACGGTCAAAACGCCCGGTCGGGGGTGCGACAGTACAGGCTTTGCCAGCCCATCGACCTTGCCGCACTGCACATGCTCACAATAGATCGGGATATATGCCAGACCGTGACTTGCGACGCCGTCCGCCTCGGTCGCGGCGGTTGCTTGCGCCAGCGGGCGGGCATTGGCCTCGGATGTGCCAGCCGCGACCAGCGCGCGGAAGGAAAGATCTTCTATTTCGGCGAGGGTTAGGGTTCGGGTGTCGGTCACTTGGATTTCTCTTCAGTCGTTGTCAGAAAGCCCGGCCCCTGCGCCCAGCAGGCGGGATTCTTCGGTTGCGGGGGCGTATGTGCGGTGGGCAATTCGGTTCAGAGCATCCCAATCATCCAGCGCGGGTTGCGCGCGCGTTTGCCGTTTGCGCAGAAGCTCAGGTGCAACACCTGGTGAAACGGTGACCCGTCGGGCTGCGGTGGGCAAAACATCGTGGACGGCAAGGTGATCTCCGTCTGTGACTGCAAGTGTGCCGTCGATTTCGACGCTTACCCAGCATTTCAGAACACGCGCCGCATTGGCGGCAAAGGGCAGCAGCATCTCAGGTGCAACAACGTCCCGCATCTCAACCGGGTCGGCCTTCAGCAGATATGCGCTGTCGGACAAGAGAGGCCCCGCCGACAACGGACACAGGTCACTGTCGCCTTGCCACAGGCCATCAACCTGTTGGGGGCGGTGCGCGGCAAGGTCCGAAGCCAGCCCGAGCGACAACAACCGGGCAAGAGCCCCGGCGCCATCCAGACCTTGCGCACAAAGCCAACGTGCTGCTTTTGACGCCTCTTCGGCCTGTCCCCAGGAATAGCCCGCCCCGCGGGTTGCGCGTTTGGCCGTTGCCTCCATCTCGTTCAGTGAGAAACTCATGCTGGCACCTCTGGATAGACCCAAAGATCGGCGTTTTCGATGGTCAGTTCTTCGGGGTAGGGTGCACCGGCATACATGCAAATGCGAACCCAGCGATCCGAACGCGGATCGAAATGAGTAGCCCCGAAGAACGACAGCTTTGCCCGCAACATATCGAGAGGCACAACCGATGCGCCGATCGTGTTGTCCCGGATTTCGCCATAGGGCGCGGTGCGGGTCATCTGGGCTCGCCGGACGGTGTGGCGATGTTCAGGATGACGCAGCAGGAACTCTGCAACTGGCACGGCGCCGTCCCATTCGATCAACTCCGCATGGGCCGCCGCTGCGTCCCGGGCCGGGGCCAGTGGCTGTTCGTAGTCCTCGATGGGTTCCTCGAACCGTTCACCCATGCGAGGCTCCAGCTTTTCTTCGGATACGTACCAAGCGCGGGCGCAGTTTTCACGGGATGCCCAATCCAGATCCAGCGCCCAACCAAACGCGCCTCGGATCAAGTCACGTACTTCGCTGATCGGCATAGCCCCATTGATCACAAATGCCTCGGCATTACCGTCAGCCATGCACGAGGCCAAGCCGTCCACAAGATCTGCGTAGGGTTCAAGGATCAGCGAGGCGAGATACTCCTGTCCTTCTACGCTGAGCGTGGTTTGCGACCACATCACCAGACGGTTCCAGGGGTGATTGCCGGTCAAACCACCTTGGTCAAGGTAATCCGAGATCGCTTGCAGATCAGCTTTCAACGCCGCCAGTTTATTGATTTGTATGGGATGGTCAGACCGCCACCACGTAATCGAAAGCTGGCTGCGTTCGAATATTTGACGAAAGTGATCGATCTCGTCCGCAGTCGCGGATTCCACGGATCGGACGCGCGCAATTGCCTCTTCCCGTGCCATGACCCAGTTGTTGAACAGGATGGGGTGATTGACAATGTACGGTGCCATGCCAAGGCCGGTGGAATTGCCGATACCCAACCAATGGGCAATGTTCGGGTCCAGTGTCGCGGCCTGACTGCCGCCCTTGGCGTTGGCCATGTGTTGCACCAGATCCCGCACGAAGGCTCGGGTCAAAAAAACCGATAGCATCTCGGCCTGAAAGGGTGCGCTCGTTTCCGGGCGGCTTGCGATGTTTTCGCGATCTGCAGCACCGAATTTGCCCGAGCCATAGACGGCCGTCGTTCGCATCAGATAACCGACCTGATAGATTTGCTGCACATCCGGCTGCCGCCCTGCGGCCAGAGCATCAACGACATGCTCCCAAAGCCGGACCGAGCGGTTGGCGCGAGATAAGGACAGCTCGGTCTCACTGACGCGCCCCGCTTCCTGCAGGGGGACGTTTTTCGAAAGACGCTCAATATCGGCCTCGGTCGGGATGCCATCAAACAAAGCGAAGGTAGCGTCCCAGGCGTCGGCGATCACACGGTCCGAGCGTTTCTCGGACGGCAGGTCATGGGCGAAGGCAACCAACGAATACGCTCTTTCCGGACCGTGGGCGGTGTAGACTGCCGTCCCGACGCCATTGGCATCAAGGGCGAAAACGGGGCGTGAAAACGACCAGTTCTCCCGCGCCATGCGGCGGGTCAGCTGCCGCATGAAGCTCAGCCGACACTGGTGTAGCGATCCCAGTCGCGACAACCGCATGACGGTGGCGGGGTCTCGTCGGTCAATGTGAATTTGCGCCTGTGTTTCCATTCGGCTACCCCCGGGCAACGAAGTTCTCGGCAAAGAACCTGTACCAGTTTCCTCCCATTATCCCGACCACTTCGTCATCGTTCAGGCCGGTCGCGCGCAACCCTTGTTCGATATTTCCAAAGTCGCGGTTGTCCCGAAACCAGGCTGGCATCGCAGGGAAGCCCGGATTACTTGCCGAGCCTTCGCCATAGTCGATCTGTTTGGACCAACGCCCAACCCGCATCCATTCGACCACGCTGTCGGGCTGATCCTGACACAAATCCGTGCCGATCCCGAGGTGCTCTGCGCCGTATTTATCCGCTGTGCGGGCGATCATCTCGCAAAAGCTGTCCAATGTGCAGTCCGACTTGTCTTTCAGGTGATGAGGGTAGACCGAAAATCCCAACATCCCACCGTTTTCCGTCACCGCCCGGATCACATCGTCACGCTTGTTGCGCAGGGCGGGCGACCATTCGTGCGGGTTTGCGTGGGTTATGGCGATCGGACGCTCGGAAAGCTCGGCTGCTTCAATAGTGGACCGATCGGCCGAGTGGCTCATGTCCACCACAAGCCCGACCCGGTTCATTTCTCTGATGACCTGACGGCCCATGCGGGTGATGCCGGTATCTTCGGCCTCATAACAGCCCGTGGCCAGCAGGGACTGGTTGTTGTAGGTCAGTTGCATGAACCGTGCGCCCAGAGTGTGCACGATTTCGACCAACCCGATATCGTCCTCGATGGGAGACGGGTTCTGGAAGCCAAAGAACACGGCCGTACGCCCGGCTTCCCGAGCCTTGTCTATGTCGCTGGCCCACAACCCTTTCATGATCAGATCGGGGTATTGCTCGAACCATCGGTTCCATTTTTCAAAGTTCAGGACGGTTTCGCGGAAATTCTCATGATAGGCGATGGTGACGTGGATTGCGTCCACGCCGCCTTCGCGCAATTGCCGAAAGATCTTCTCGGACCAATTGGTGTATTGCAGCCCGTCGATCCGCATCAAATCGGCTTTCCAGCGCTGATATAGGCGGTTTTGACCGTCGTGTAGAACTCGGCTGCGGCCTTACCCTGTTCACGCGGGCCGTACGAGCTGTCCCCGCGTCCGCCAAAGGGCACGTGATAATCAGTACCTGCGGTGGGCAGGTTCACGGTCACGACACCGGTGCGCGCGTTGCGGCGGAAATGCGTGGCGCGGGCCAGGCTCTGTGTGACGATGCCTGAGGTCAGGCCGAAATTGGTGTCGTTGACGGTGGCCAGAGCCTCGTCATAGCTGCCGACCTTGATGACCGAGGTCAGCGGTGCGAACATCTCTTCGCGGTTGATGCGCATGTCATTGGTGGTGTTCAGGAACACACCTGGGCTCATGTAATAGCCATCCTGAGGCATCTCCAATCGCTGGCCGCCGCAGGCCAGTTCGGCCCCTTCGGACTTGCCGAGATCGACATAAGCCAGGTTTTCGTCCAGCTGCTGTGCGCTGACCACCGGCCCCATCTGCGTGCCCTCTGCCAGCGCGTGGCCGACTTTCATCGCCTGCGCACCGGCCACCAGTTTTTCGACAAAGGCATCGTGCACGGCGGCATGAACCACCAGTCGAGATGACGCGGTACATTTCTGACCGGTCCCCCCGAACGCACCCCCCAACGCCAGAGAGACAGCAAGGTCGAGATCGGCATCGTCCATGACAGCCAGCGCATTTTTCGATCCCATTTCCATCTGCACCTTGGTCACGTTCTGAATGGCAGCCGCAGCAATGCCCTTGCCAACCGGGACGGACCCGGTGAACGAGATGGCATTGACCTTGGGGCTTTCGACCAGCCGCTGTCCGATCGACCGACCCGATCCCATGACAAGGCTGAACAGACCCTTGGGGATGTCCTGACGGCTGATGATCTCGGTCAGGGCGACGGCCGACGCCGGCGTGATGTTGGCGGGTTTCCAGACCACCGCATTGCCGTAGCACAGCGCCGGAGCGATTTTCCACGATGCTGTGGCTGTGGGAAAATTCCATGGGCTGATGACGGCAACAACACCGACCGCCTCGCGGCGCACGTCGATTTCGATATCCGGGCGCACTGAATCCGCGTTCTCGCCGATTTGGCGCAAACACTCGGCAGCATAGTAGGTGAAGAACTGCCCGGCGCGGTAAACTTCGCCTTTGCCTTCTGCAAGAGGTTTACCCTCTTCCCGGCTAAGCAGGGTGCCAAGCTCCTCGGCGCGGGTCATCAGTTCGGTGCCTATGTTCATCAGCACCGTCTGTTTGCGCTCGAGTCCATAGGCGGCCCACTCTGCCTGCGCGACACGGGCCTGATCCAACGTCGCCTCAAGCTGATCCGCACTGGCCTGGGCGAAATGACCGATCAGGTCGCTCAGATCAGAAGGATTGCGGTTTTCGATCTCGCTTTCGCCGGCCAGCCACTCGCCGGCGATCAGGTTCAGTTTAGTCACAACAGGCCCCACGTCATAATTGGTCGGGCCGAGAATGGACTCCGCAATCCACATCAGTCAAACTCAAACAATTGAATGAAAATTCAGGAAACTTGAAGTATGGCCATCAAGATCGAAATGCTGCGCTGCTTTTGTACTGTTGCGCAAACGGGCAACCTGACCGAGGCGGCAGACCGTCTGGGTCGCACTCAATCGGCCGTGTCGATGACACTAAAGCAACTCGAGAGCCATTTGGGCAAAAAGCTGTTTGAAGGAGAACGAAAGACCCATCTGTCCGCACTGGGAGAGCAGGTGTTCGAATTGTCCTTGAAGCAGGTTCGCCAGTTTGATCAGACGGTGCAGTCGATCGAGGCGGCTGCGGATGCCACCCACGGCCTGATGCGCATCGTGTCGGTTCCATCGGTCGCCGCGTTGGTCTTTCCTTCGGTGCTTGAACATATGACCCACCGCTTTCCCGGGCTGAGGGTCGAATTGCGCGATACGGATACGCAACAGGTGCTGGATTCGCTTGTGGACGGCAAGGCAGACATCGGAATTGCTTCGGGCTTTCATCCGTTGAAAGGGATCAAGGCCATTCCCCTGTTCGAGGATCAATTCGGGCTAGTTTGCGCGTCTGACCATCCGCTTATCACTAGCGCTACGCCGCCGACCCTGGATGATGTGATGGCGGCTGCGTTTGTTCGGAATGCCCTGTGTGATCTTATCCAGACGCCGAAATTTGTCGATGCGATCACGGATGCCGATGTCACCATTCACAACACGCATTCGCTTATTACCATGGTCAGAACCGGGAAGTGGGTGACCGTGCTCCCCCAGACTGTCGCGCGTTTTATTCCCGAAACCACCGCTTTTCGCGCCCTGCCGGACCTTCCCGACAAACGGCAGGTCTATTTGTACGTTAAGGAGAAACCCCGGTTCCAGGAACTGACGGATGAGTGCAGCGCTTTCATTTTGAGCAGAAATCTGGTCTGAGGCGATTAATGAAATATCGGAATTCTGTGGTTTGCCAGATTCGCGGTCGATTATGTCGCAGGAACTGAAATAAGGTGAAGGCCGGAACATCGGGTAATTATTTAAGCTTCTGAACCCCGCCTATTCCGGCCATCTGCTTAAACAGCTTCTTTCAGATGGGCGTAGCTGGCCGCGAAACGTCCGAACTTATGTGCTCCGCACGTGACGCTTTCATAGCGGCGCGGGTTGTCCTCAGAGATGCACGAGTCCAGGGGCGTGAACACCGCTTCATAGTCGGCATCAATGAAGAATGGGATCGAATAACGTTCACGACCCGAGGTGTTGATGACGCGGTGCATGTTGGCCAGATAGACATCATTGGTCAGACGCTGGATCAGGTCTCCGATATTGATCACGAAGGTCCCGGAGATCGGAGACCCTTCGACCCAATTGCCTTCGCGGTTCATCACCTGAAGACCGCCAACATCATCCTGCGCCAGAATGGTCAAGTTGCCATAATCGGTATGCGCGCCGATGCCGATGATCTTTTCATCTATCATGCCGTTTTGCGGTGGGTAGTGCAGCAGACGCTGAATACTGATCGGGCTTTTCATCAGGTTTTCGAAGTGGGTTTCAGGCAGGCACAAACTCAGCGCGACGCCACCCAGTAGCTGTTTGGACAGTGTGACCATTTTCTGGTGATAGCTGTAAACCAAGTCCTGAAATTCGGGCAGCCGGTCCGTCCATTGATTGGGTCCGAAAAACGGGCCCTCCAAAGCTTCACACTCGGGCCCGATATCAAAACACTCTTTCAGGTCTTTGGTCTTGGTCGGATCGGTGTTTTCTCCATAGGGTTCGATATAGCCGCGCAGCGCCACGTCAGAGTTGCTGACATGCAGCTTCATCTTGTCTTTCATCGGCAGATTGAAGAAACGGCGGGTGACGTCGAAGACCTGATCGACGAAATCCTGCGCGACGCCGTGGTTCTTTACATACATGAAGCCGGTGTTCGACAGTGCCCAGCGAATTTCCTTTGCCACTTTCAGTTTGTCGCTGCCGTCCAGCAGCGGAGCTACGTCGATTATGGGAAGTTTGTCGAAGGATTCACGCTTTGCGCGCAACTTGTCATCCAGTTGCGCAACGAGGTCTTGTGCCATTGGGGTTTTCCGTCCTGAGAAAGGCCTGATTGCAAGCGCAACCTGACAGGGCTTGCCCCTTTTTCAATATTTCAAAATTTCAGAGACGAATGAACTGAGATCAACTGATGGCTTTGTGTTTGGTCGCTTTCATGGGTCCAAAGGTGCATTCGAAAGCTCAAAATGACCTGAAATCATGGTAATTATTGCGAGGATTGTCAGGATTGTATGCCTGGGAAGGAGTCGAATATTTTTTAACGCTTTAGTATGGAGCATCCGAATCTCCGGCCTAAAGCCTGATTTTTCTTGTTGGGTTCGTTGTGCTCCCCATTTATCGGGCTTGCGGAGCGTCTCCTTTGACGACAGTTTTGGTGAAGGCCCTGTAGAACCACCGTGACGCTGACCCGACCCCTGTTCGTCGGTCTGGACGCGTTCAAGCGATGCTTCGCAAAACTGATGTAGGGCGGGGCTCTATGCCCGAACGGAAGAAGGTTGGCTGTCTGTGCGCAACAGTCAAGCTGTTCGCTTTTTAAGGCTCTTTAGCACGGCCCCACATGAATCGATCAGTTCCTTCAACTCGACGCCATAGTTTTCAGTTCCGCTTTGCAAAAGCGTCTCGACAGATTTTGCCATGTTCGCAAGTTCAGTTTCACCAAAGCTCGACACACTGCCGTAAACTCGGTGAACCAGAAACTCAATCCGATCCCGATCACCCTGTTTCTGCGCTTTCTCGAGTTGCGAGTGGCACTCTTCCAATGACTCACTGAACGCCAGAAAGACTTGCTCCATTTCTTCACCGCTCAAGAACTTGCTGAGGCGCGCCTTGGTGACTTCTGACTGAGAGGACACGTATGGCGCGTCCGAGGGGTGTTTCTCGATCGACGCCCGGATCGCGCCGTACAGAACACGTTCATCCAACGGCTTGGAGACGACCGCGTCGAAGCCTGCTGCCGTATATTCATCAAGATCTTCGGGCATTACGTTTGCAGTGACTGCTATGGTCGCGATCGTCTTGTCGGGCCGCTTGACCTTTGCAATTCCTTTAAGGTCGCGCGCCAATTGAACGCCTGTCGTATCTGGAAGACGGATATCTGTCAGGATGCAATCAACCTTGTCTGGTCTGAACACCTCTTTCGCGTCACGGCCATTTGCCGCTGCAGTGACTTCATGTCCGTCTCGCTCCAGCAGACTCTTGAGGATTTCCATACTGGTGGGGTCGTCCTCGACAATCAGCACGTTCTGCTGTGAACCCACCGTAACGGCCATCCCCGCTGCCTCGGATTGAGGCGATGGGGCTGGTGCGGCCTGAAACGGCACTTCCACCCGGAAAACTGTTCCTTCGCCGAGGCTGCTTTTCACGGTGACCTGTCCTTCCAGTGAGGACACAAGTCCGCGCACGATCGAAAGCCCCAGCCCGGTTCCTCCAATTTTGCGGGAATCAATGTTTGACGCTTGCGTGAACGGTTCAAAAATACTGGCAACCTGATCCTCGGGCACACCGATCCCGGTGTCGCTGACGGTGAAGGCCACGGACTGTTTTGATTGCTCAAACGACAAGGTCACCGAACCCTCTTGGGTGAATTTCACCGCATTTCCAAGCAGGTTCAGCAAGATGTGTCTCAGGTGACCACTATTTCCGCTAAGATAAACGCCATCGTCGAACTGAGGGATGATCAGTTGCAGGTTTTTGGAACGGGCCAGGGGGCGAAGTACGGCCTCCAGATCCTGAAGGATTTCAGACAGGTTGAAAGTTTGATATTCGAGGTCTTCGGCTTTTTCTTCCAGCCTTGCGATGTTCAGAACGTCATCGATGAGGTTTCTCATCGCAAGGCTGGAGCGTTCGATTTCATCCAGTCTCTGATCCAGCGATGCGCGGTCTTGCGGCATCAGTTTGATCAGCCGGATATTCCCGACGATGCCGTTCAGCGGTGTGCGCAGCTCGTGGCTTGCGGTTGCGAGAAACTGCGATTTTGCTTCATTCGCTTTCTCCGCGTCGTTGCGCGCTTTTTCAAGATAGACGCTTTGAACAAAGTTTGCCCGTAACGTCCTTTCCGAAAAAAACTTTGCATACAGGCCGATCAGAACCACTGAGCAAAGAACAAAGGAAGGACCGATCCAGGTGTCGATGCCATTGCTGGCGCCGGAATTATCAAACACCAGATAATAGGATACCGGGACAAAAAGCAGAAGCTGCAGCGCTGCCGAATGGGAAAACACAAAAGGCAGGAAAACAGTGCCGGCCAAGCTGATCAGCGCAAAGCGATACAGGAAATCTTTCGATTCATGGTCGCCCGAAAACGCAAAGGCAGCCCAGATAACGAGGTACATCAAAGACCATCCCGTTGAAATTATGACGGGTAATGTGCGCGCGGGAAGTTTGTGGGAGAAAAAGAAAAGCCCAAAGATGAAAGAGATGATGAAAAGCCTGGCGCCCCAGACCGCCAGATCCTGTCCAGAGAATGCGCGCGTATGTAGGACAAAGACCTCCAGAAAGGCGAAAACGACATAGAAAGACGCCCCGAACAACAAGGCCGTCCTGAATTGACCGCGCGTGGATTCGAAATACCACTCGCGGTATTTGCCCTCGACAGTCTTATCAACGAAGTTCTGGGTAAGCGCGTTGATAGGCTCGTCATATATGTAGGCGCGCGGGATCAACTTCGCACCAGCCCCAGCCGATAGCCGACACCATGGACAGTTGAGATGATTTTGGGTCCATCACGCCCGCTCGACAGCTTTTTCCGAATTTTCGCCACCAATGCGTCGATTGTGCGCTCACCGGCATCATGATCCGGCGACAGAGCAACAGCGTCCAGTAGGACCGCGCGGGACAACACGCGACCGTTTGCATTGACAATAGCCATCAGCACATCAAATTCAGCGCGGGTGAACGGGGTCGTTTCCAGCTGTTCGTTCCATACTTGTCGGGTATCGAGGTCAATTTCCACTTCGCCAAGGCGCACCCGGGTTTCCCGGCGAGGAGTCGACGCATGGGCGTTCGTCCGGCGAAGAACCGCGTTGATGCGCGACAAAAGCTCATCAGGATCAAAAGGCTTGGTGAGGTAATCGTCGCCCCCGATGTCCAGCCCGCTGATCTTGTCACTGGCGCTGTCTCTGGAGGAGACAAAAATGATGGGCGGCAGCGCCGATTTCGCCCGCATCGAACGCGCCAGCACCAAGCCGTCTTCGTCCGGCAGCCCCAGATCAAGCAGCGCAATATCCACGGATTTCGAGGCGAGGATCGCGCGGGCATCCGCGACATTGGACGCCTGAAGGACGCTGAAATGAGGCTTGAGAAGCGCAGACGTCAAAGCGAGCAATGACGGATCATCTTCTACCAACAATACATTCAGCTTTTTCAAGGTTCAGTCCTCAACACTATGTTTCGATACGCGATTTCACATGGATGGGTGTCGCGGCCCGCAGTGCTCTAACCTCTTTTTGGAATATGTATCCGGTGAGGCACAAGCCTAGCGTGCGCTAAACCAGCCGCTGTTAACACTTCATTAACATTTGCGTCGCGGCTTGTTGACAATATGCAAGTAGCCTGCGGTGCAAATACTTTATTTTGTGGTGCACAAATGCTGAACACTTCGTTTTCAATTATTGAGCCTGTTGACTACCCCGAGATGCCCGAGCCGTTAAGCCCCTGGAAGAACCTTGGTTCTTTGGGTGTCGTGGATATGAACCGAGACGATCAGTCGGTCGTAAAAAGATTTCCGACCCAGCCCGGCAAGACCCCGTCTGACCAAGGCAACCTGATCGACCAGACCTTTGAAGAAAACATCTCGCTTTGCTCTGGTGACAGTGAAAACGACAGTCTTCTGATCACGATCATGATGACAGACGTAGTGAACTCGACCGAAATTATCGCACGCCTTGGTGATGCAAAATGGCGGGACATCATGGACTGCCTTGATGCGGCCGCGATCCGGACTGTTGCCCAGCACGATGGCTCGCTTATCAAACTGATGGGGGATGGGTTGCTGGCGGCATTCCCACGACCCAGCGCTGCGATTGCCTGTGCCCGGGCGTTTCAGGCTGCGGCAAGTAAATCCGGCCTCAAGATCCGCACCGGGATTCACGCTGGAGAATGCTTGCGAACAGTTAACGACGTGACGGGGATCGCGATTGCAATTACGGCCCGTGTCCTGAGCCTCACGCCGGGCGGGCATGTCTGGGTTTCCAGCACCGTACGTGATCTGGTTCTTGGGTCTGGTCTGGATTTCACCAAAATGGGGTCAAGGCCACTGAAGGGGCTGTCGGAAGAGTGGGTTCTTTATCAACTGGTTGAGGAAGACACGGCATAGCGCCGCGTCAGTTTGTGTTTTCGACTCTCAAAAGCTCAAGGGGGTCTGAATGTTCGGCGAAGAACCCATTCAGGTCGCAAGCATGATGAGGGAAGAAATGGTGATGCGCGGGTGAACGGGTTGTTCGGTTTCTAGAGTGTTCTTTTATATCTACCGTTCACCCTGCGCAGCACATCCCATATCGGCCACGATTTCACGAACAGGAATTCCCGTAGCGGCGTGAAGACAATTATCATTACAATTCCAAGTGAGAACAGACACCAAATGGCGGGCATTTCCGTTGGGCTGGATGCTGTTGCCCAGGCTAGCGTCGGTCCGATCAACAGCTGAAAGCCTGCTACTTTCCACGCGCCCAACAGGGCCGGAAGTATGAACATCACGGTGAAGTAAACCGGGAAATTCAAATCATATTGCCGCCCGAGTATCGTGGCAGGCAGACGTTCACCCAGGTCATTCAGCGGTAAATGCCAGCCGATATGCCAGCTTTCCTTCTTCACGCACAGATGGTCGCTGCACAAAAGCCGACCAGGTCTGCACGCGCCGGCCCATTCGAAGGGGTAGATTTGTATCAGCAGATACGCCCCGGTCAGTGCACCTATGCCCAGAACAACCGGCATGACTATCCGGCGTACGTCGCTGGGGATGAAATAAAGCGCCAGGATACAGGTAAACAATGGCTGAAACGCTATGTGCAAATAAGCCAGCAATGTTGCAACCTGGTTCTGGGGCAGGGCACATTGGCCTTCCACCGAATAGGAGTACCCCTGTAGCACCTCGATCGCAGTAAAATACACCAGCGGAGTCCAGAGCAAAGCGCTGTCGCCCTGACGTATTGCTTTTACTGTGGCGACGACCCCCACGGCGGCGATCGTATAAGAAGCTGGCCCACTCCAACACATTGTTCTATCAATTTCCGAAACTTACCATGTCGGGATCAGTATGCATTCGTTGAACCGCCGAGAAAGGCCTTTTTTGATCGACGAGGTTCTGGATGATTTCGCAAGGTTTGATTTTCCGCTGAAAGACATCTGGCTTAGCGCCGCCCGGTTTCATTTCCAAAACCTCGACCCTGAGATTTCAGCTCTGCCGCAGGGCGCGCGTGCGCTAGAAGTCGGTTGCGGTGCCGGAATACTGCTGACGTTATTGGCGCAAAGGCACCCAAATGTCAGCCTGGAAGGAATCGAACCTTTTGCCGAAGGTTTTGAGGCGATGGAAGGTGTGCTGCAACATGCCCAGGGGTTGGGGGCCAAGATATATCGCTCGACCTACGAGGATTATAACGCCTCACACGCGTATGATCTGGTCTATCTGGTCAATGTGCTGGAGCATCTTCCGGACTGGAGGCACTTTCTGGGTACATTGCCGCGACTTCTGAAGCCCAAAGGGCGATGCGTCGTGCTGTGTCCCAACTATGGGTTCCCCTACGAGCCGCATTTCAACATCCCCATTGTCGGCTCAAAGGTGACCACCGGGCGACTGTTCCGGCGGCGAATTGACTGGGTTGAAGACACCTATGGGGTACATGGTCTGTGGAACAGTCTGAACTTTGTCCGACTGTCCGAAATCAAGCGGTATCTGGCCGCGTCCCAGCTGAATTTACGTGTGCGGCACGAGATAACGGACCGGATGATTGACCGGTTCAACACCGATCCTGTGTTTCAAAAACACATCGGAGTGTTCAACAGGGTTGGGCGCGCAGCTAAGGCACTTGGTCTAACGCAAGCGTTTCGCCTTGGGCCTTTTGAGAACATTCAACCTTACATGTTTCTGGAGTTTTCCCGCGTATCCCAGTGACATCAGGTCCTGTCCGCGCGATCATCGTACCAAGTCAGGTTGTGTTACCAGGCAATCGATAGGCGGCCCAACCCTTGCTAAGGTCAGGTTGTTGATGGCACAGTGCTTTCAAATTAGCAGATTTTGTCCAGCGACTAAGTATGAACTCGATCAAAGTTCCGCGCGAGTTTGCACGAGCAGACGATCGGTCGGCCTGCAAAGCTTTGGCGATCAGTGTGATTATCGTCGCGCTTGGGTTGGGTGTCCCCGCCGTCTTTGCTGGATCCTGGTTGGCACTGATTGGCGGCGCGCTTCTCTTCGGCGCAGGGATTCTGCGGCTTTACTCAATCCAGCATGATTGTGGGCATTACAGCTATTTCTCGGATCGAAAGCTGAACGACCTTCTCGGCAACGGTCTGTCTATTTTTTCGGGAATTGCGCACAGTGTTCTGAGGTACAATCACAATCTACACCACCTGCACCTTGGTGATCTGGAACACCGGGATGTCCACGAGGTTTTTGTAATGACACTGCGCGAATATGAGTCCGCGCCCGTTTCCAGAAAACTGTTCTATCGCATCTACAGGCATCCGATCACATTGTTCCTTCTGGGGCCACTGCTGATCTACTTTGTGCAGTATCGCTGGCCTAGAAATACGCTGAAAGTCAGTGTTCGGGATGTTTTGCTTCAGAATATCGCAATGTTTGGGTTCTGGTTTCTGGTGATCACGTTTCTGGGGTGGTGGGCGTTTTTTGCCCTGATCCTTGGGAGCGTCTTTGCGGGCAGCTTTGGGATTTTTGTCGTCTATATTGGTCACAATTTCGAAGAAACCTATTGGCGGGATACAGGCGAAAAAAACGCTCAGGCCGCGGCGTTGAATGGCGCAAGTTCTCTTCGTCTGGGAGTTCTTGTTGACTTTGTACTCTTGAATTTTGGGTTTCACGATCTGCATCACTACAATGCAAAGATCCCGTGTTATCGCCTGAAGGAATGTAACGCAGCGATAGCCGAAGATTGGAACAGCGCGGCTATTGGTGTGAAAGACTCTTTGGAATGCCTGCGGTGGCGGCTATGGGATGAAGATGCGAACAGAATGATACCGTTTCCGCAGTCTTTCCGACACGACATCCGCTTTGGATTGGTCAATTCAAAGGAGTCACGTCAGAGGTAATCTCAGCAAATTTGTTTGGCGCCCATCAAGTCCAGGGTGCTAGTCATTTGCAACGACACGTTGGGCAAAAAGCTCCTGCAGGCATCGACGATCCGTGTCCCTGTGGTGGCAATGATAATGGCCGCATACCTGCCGGTATTGATGAATGTATCACCCGGGCAAGGCCAATTTCACTTTGGCGCAGTAGGAAACCGCAGGATTCATCAAGCACATACTGACCATCGCCGCACCATTTGCCCGATCCGCCTGAGGGTAAACTGGCGACAGGCCCCATACTCATCCGGTGGTGATCACATGACCGCAGTTGTTACCGTGTCTTTCGCTAACTGCACAGACTCAAGGCGTCTCAACTCCTCCAGCGCGTGTCTTTGGTCACCCGTCCGAGCCAGCGCATTGTTGTAGGCCCGAAGAACTGAGCGTGGACGCCAGGGCAGGGCGGCTTGCGCCACCCACGCGCGTAAAACTGGGGGAAGGCGGTCGAATTCGCGCATCGGGTCCTCTCGGCGACGCCGTTTCCTGAGGTTTGTCTTACCAAGATTGCGGCCCATCATTCGACCTCGTCGATGTCAAAAATTGGATCCAGCACAAGAATAAGGCGCGTTTCACTCGTACCCGCGATCGGTGGTGAGCGATGCACCAGACCAACGGGTGGATCCTGCGGCCAGAGAGTACCGCGCATGATCATCGGCGCGCCGGTCGGGACAGTGAAAACCCGCATTGGGTCTGCGCCATCTGTCGAAATTCCGTATTGTGTGCCGGTGCCCCGATAGGTGCAGATCAGGCGGGCATAGATTGCGTCAATGTGGAACTTCCGGCAGGCGTTGGTGGTGATCGCGTCCAGACGCAGGCGCAAAAAAGGCGCGCGCATTATCTTGGCAAAACGGGCAGCCAAATCGGAGATATCGTTTTCGAACCAGCTGCGTTCAGTCGTGTCTTGCATACCCGCAATGTCGCACAGATGTTGCACGGCACTTGATATTGCCTCCGGACGCAGGATGAGCCGTGCGCTGGGAAGTTGTGATGGGTCGAGCGCGTCGATCCATGCCTGAAACTCGGTATCAGGCTGACGCCGCCAGATTGTCGCAGCGCATCCCGGCATTTCGATTTCCGCCAGTCCTTCGGTGGTGTATGCAACACCGACACCCACCGCCACATCTTTCAATTCTGTTCGGACAAAGTTCACGCGGCATCCTCCACCCGGCGCCAGAGCGGGAACGGGTCGGGCAGATCCATTGGAAGGGCGTCCGGTCCGGGTGCATCGTTCTTGGACAGCAAACAGGAATCGAGCCGGGACTTCAGCACCGGCCAGTTGATACCCGCGCCGATGAAGACAATCTCTTGCCGCCGGTCGCCCCATGGCTGGCTCCAATGCTGTTTGATGTAGTCCAGCACCGATGGGTGGTCGGGCCACCGGCTATCCGGCACGGACGCCCACCAGGTGCCGATCGGTTGAACGCTCGAAAGGGCGCCCGCGAGGGAGAACTCAGCCACCCATTCAGGCCGCGTCGCAATCCAGAAATGGCCCTT
This sequence comes from Ruegeria sp. BF7, assembly GCF_056538605.1. Taxonomy (NCBI): domain Bacteria; kingdom Pseudomonadati; phylum Pseudomonadota; class Alphaproteobacteria; order Rhodobacterales; family Roseobacteraceae; genus Ruegeria; species Ruegeria sp. BF7. The sequence goes on from NZ_JBQFTM010000011.1 coordinate 63,228, forward strand.
TGCACGGATCACACCGGGCAATTCGCCGTTGAGCATGGCCAGAATTTTCTCGGGCTCAAACGGCTGTCGTGCGCGGTAGACAAAGGACGAAACACCGTATTCCTCGGTTTCTGGAACATGGTCGTCGAAACCGTAGAGCTCTTTGGCCCACATTGGGTGCTGATGAGCCGCTTCGAAATCGAACAAGCCGGTGTCCAGAATGGCGTCGCTGTCGACGTCGGAATGGTTTGTTTCCAAGATAACGGCGTCCGCGTTCAGGCTGCGGATAATCTTGCGCGCGGCATCGGTTCGTTCCGCCCCGGCATCGTCAATCTTGTTGAGAATGACCACGTCTGCAAATTCGATCTGATCCGTCAGTAGATGCACCAGAGTGCGCTCATCGCCTTCGCCCATTGTTTCGCCTCGGTCATGCAGGAAATCATGGCTGGAGAAGTCCTTGAGCAGGTTCACGGCATCAACGACCGTAACCATGGTGTCAAGGCGGGCGACATCCGAGAGGCTGTTGCCATCCTCGTCCCGGAAATCAAAGGTTGCAGCAACGGGCAGGGGTTCCGAGATGCCCGTGGACTCGATCAGCAGGTAGTCGAACCGGCCTTCAGCCGCCAGCCGACGTACTTCATTCAGCAGGTCATCGCGCAGGGTGCAGCAGATGCAGCCGTTCGACATCTCGACCAGCGTTTCATCGGTGCGGCTCAGCACGGTTTCGGCGCGCACCAGGTCAGCGTCGATATTCACTTCGGACATGTCGTTGACAATCACGGCAACGCGCCGGCCTTCGCGGTTGTTCAGCACACGGTTCAGCAGCGTGGTTTTTCCGGCCCCGAGGAAGCCGGACAGGACGGTGACGGGAAGACGGGTATCAGTCATGGCTCAGAAGTTTTCCTGCGTTGCGGTGTTGGATTGATGGGCGCGCAACATGTCGAGGCTGCGCTGCAGTTCGGGATGGCTGAGATCACGGGCAATGACCACAATGCGCGAGCGGCGGTCATCCCCGATCCAGTTGTTCAGCGGAATGGGCGGGTCGAAGATGTTCTGCACGCCGTGAAACACGAATGGCACCTCGATGCCTTCTAGGAAGACAATGCCTTTCACGCGCAGAATGTCAGGGCCTTTCAGCGCAATCAGGGTGTCCAGCCAGTAGTCAAAAACAGTGTCCTTGATTGGCGCATCCAGAATGATCGAGGCGGAACTGATCCGGATATCATGAGGCGTCGGTGCAAACGCCACCGGCTTGGGCTTGGACAGCCCGGACAGGTTAGCAAATGAGTCTGCCTTGGGGTCGGCGTTCGGCGTCGTCCACAGGATTGCGTCTTCCTGAGCTACACCCTTGCGCAAGCCGCTCAGCCCCCATAGTTTTTTTGGATCGAATTGCCCAGCGATAGGGCACTCAACCCGGGCAGTGGGGTTGAGCGTATTCAATCGCTTGGAAAAGGTATCCGCCGCCGTCTTGGAAACAAGATCGGTTTTGCTGAGCAGGATCAGATCGGCCATCGCGACCTGTGAGACCGCTTCGAACTGCGCATCCAGAGTCTCGGGTCCATTGGCTGCATCGACGACGGTCACCAAGCCATCCATGCGGGTTGTGCGCCCCAGTTCGGGTTCAATCAATAGCGTCTGCAGGATGGGGCCGGGGTCAGCAAGACCCGTCGTTTCGATTACAATTCGTTCAAACTGAAGTAGCCCGTCGTCCCGCCGATCGATTAAATCTGCGATGGTTCCGGCCAGATCCCCCCGAATGGAACAGCACAGACAGCCGGATTGCATCAGGATGACCTCATCCTCAGTGGTTTCGATCAAATCATGGTCCAGCCCGGCCTCGCCGAATTCATTCACAATGACCGCGATTTTCTCGGAAGATGACTCTGATAGTACCGCGTTCAAGAGCGTTGTTTTCCCGGCACCCAGAAAGCCTGTCAGAACAGTGACGGGTAGCCGTCTGTCTTTCGTAAGGTCTACGTCTTGTGCGTCCTGGGAAATCACCATTCTCTCCTGTTTTCGGAATGTGATATCATAACATAATGGAAAAACAACACAAGCTGTCCAATGCACGATCACAACGCAGGCTAAAACATGCTGGTAGAGACGAAACCTAAAGCGCCTTGGGAAATGATGCAGGGGCGCGGTCGGTTGGAGTATGGCATACGGTTCGTCGCGTGCAGTAGGAGGTGGTTGGCCCGGCCGAAATCCCAACTTCAGCCGGGATTCGGTTTAGAGGCACTCGGCCAGTGTATTGGCCATATTGCGGATAACTTGCGGATAGAGTTCCGCACCGGGCTCAAGATCAGAACCAAGTGGGTCCATTACCCCGGTGTTGGCTTCGGTGCCAGACAGAACGGTTGCAACGATCCCGGGGTTGAACTGAGGTTCGGTCATGACGCAGTCGATACCCTCTTTGCGGATACGGTCCTGAATTTCGGCGATACGCGCCGGGCTTGGGTCGGATGCGTCGCTGAGGGAAATCGCGCCCGAGGCCGGGAAGTTGAATGCATCCTCGAAATACTGGTAGGCGTCATGGAACACGATGAAGCTGCCGCCACGGACCGGCTCCAGGGTTTCGACCACTTCGGCAGACAGTGCCGCCATTTCTTCGCGTGCAGCCGCGGCATTAGCAAAATATGCACCCGCGTTGTCTGGATCAGCAGCCGATAGTTGCGCCGCAATTACGTTCAGCCAGGTATCGGCGTTTGCCGGAGATAACCAGGCATGGGGGTCATGGTTGCCATGTGCGTGATCGTTGTGATCATCGTGGTCAGCATGATCTGCGTGATCATGGTCCTCGTGGTCATGATCGTCGTGCTTGGCGTGATCATTGTGATCATGCTCGTCTTCATGCGCGTGCTCGTCATCATGATCGTCGTCGTTGTGATCATGTTCATCTTCGTGCGCATGCTCACCGTCTTCGGCATGCTTGTCGCCGTGGTCGGCATGATCATGTGCCTCGAACAAGACGTTTTCGCGGAAATCCAGTCGAACTGTTCCGTCCGAGGCAAGCAACGATGTGACTGAGGCGCCATCAGCGAGAGTCCCGACCGCGTCTTCCAGCCAAGGTGTCAGGTCTTCACCGATCCAGAACACCAGGTCTGCCTCTTGCAGTGCGGCGGCTTCCGATGGGCGCAGGTTGTATTCGTGAGGCGACGCACCCGGCTGGATGATCAGGTCAGGTGTTCCAACACCATCCATGACACGGGTCACCAGCGAATGGAGTGGCGCGATATCGACTGCCACGTTCGGAACATCCGCCATGGCCGTGCCACCCACAAGTGCAGCCGAGATCGATACTGGGAGAAGCTTTCTGGACATCAGACCCTCTGTGTGATTTTATAACGTTACGAGCCGCATACATGATATGGAATAACATGACAAGTGACGCGCAACCCCTGCCAGTCGACAAGACGGCCCCGGTCGGGTTCCAGGAACATGATCACGAGCATTGCGTTGAGACCGCGCTGGCCACGGCGGAAGCCCACTGCAAACAGGAAGGGCTTCGTCTGACCCCGGTGCGACGCAAGGTTCTGGAGATGTTGCTGCAAGAGCATAGGGCGCTTGGGGCCTATCCCATCCTTGACCGATTGCGCGACGCAGGATTTGGATCTCAGCCTCCGGTGGCTTACCGGGCCCTCGACTTTCTTGTTCAAAACGGGTTTGTGCACAAGATCGAGCGTTTGAACGCGTTTGTCGCCTGCTCAAATCCTGGCGCAGCCCATTCTCCGGCCTTCATGATCTGCAGAAAATGCGATGCCGTGGCCGAGGCTCAGTCGACCCCGGCCAAGGGCGTCTTGGGTGCGGCAGCGCGTGCAGCGGGTTTCGAGATTGAACGAACGGTTGTAGAAGCTGAGGGACTCTGCCCAGACTGCACCGAAAAGGCGTAGAAATGACCCTTATTACCGTTGAGAACCTCAGCGTGCGCTATGGCGCAAACACCGTTCTACACCACGTGGACTTGGCAATTGAACCGGGAGAAATCGTAACCATTGTCGGACCAAATGGCTCTGGCAAGACCAGCCTTTTGCGGGCTATCATTGGTGCAACCAAGCCATCCGTGGGGAACGTTTCCCGCAAGCCCGGTTTGAAGATCGGCTATGTCCCGCAAAAATTACATATTGATCCGACACTGCCGATTTCTGTTGAACGTTTCATGGGTCTGACCCACCGTGTTTCACGCAAAAGCTGCGCCGAGGCGCTTGAAACGGCTGGGGTGCCTGATCTTTTGCAGCGCCAGATGTCACAATTGTCCGGCGGGCAGTTTCAGAGGGTTTTGCTGGCCCGTGCTCTGATCAATCGGCCGGATATCCTGCTTTTGGACGAAGCGACCCAAGGGCTCGACCAGCCGGGTTCAGCTGCGTTTTATCGCCAGATCGAAGATGTACGGCGCGAAACCGGCTGTGCCATTCTAATGATCAGCCACGAATTGCATGTGGTCATGAGTGCCTCGGATCGGGTGATATGTCTGAACGGACACGTGTGCTGCGAAGGATCGCCCGCCGTTGTCGCCTCAGCCCCGGAATACCGCGCGCTATTCGGAACCGGTACCGGCGGTGCGCTGGCCCTTTATCGACATGATCATGACCACGATCACGACAACTGTGACCACTCTCAGGAAGCTGCGGAATAATGCTTGATGATTTTATGACTCGCGCGACACTTGCGGGTGTTGGCGTTGCCCTTGCCGCGGCCCCCCTTGGGTGTTTCGTCGTCTGGCGCCGGATGGCGTATTTCGGAGACGCAACAGCCCACGCAGCAATCCTTGGTGTCGCCCTTTCGCTGACCTTTCAAATGTCGGTCTTCACCGGGGCACTGGCTGTTGCATTGGTCATGGCACTAACCGTCACCCTGTTGGCCGGTCGTGGCTATGCGATGGACACGCTATTGGGGGTCTTAGCCCATTCCGCACTGGCTTTTGGCCTTGTGGCGGTTTCGTTCCTGTCGGGCGTTCGCATTGACCTGATGGCATATCTCTTCGGCGATATTCTTGCGGTTTCTCGCTCTGACCTTGTGGTGATCTGGGGAGGTGCTGCGCTTGTCGTAGCGCTGATTGCGTGGCGGTGGTCTCAACTGCTGACCGCGACATTGAACGAAGAACTGGCCTATGCCAGCGGCTTTGACCCCAAGCGCGAGCAGTTGATCCTGACGCTTTCTCTGGCTGTAACTGTGGCCGTGGCGATCAAGGTGGTGGGAGTATTGCTGATCGCGGCGATGTTGATCATACCGGCTGCTGCGGCGCGCAGCCTTGCAAAGTCCCCGGAAACCATGGCTTTGATTGCCGCCGTGATCGGTGCGTTTTCCGCTGTTGCGGGGCTGAGGGCTGCTTATGTGTTCGATACACCTGCGGGCCCGTCTATAGTCTGCGTCGCCGCGATCTTGTTTGGTTGCTTAAGTCTGGTTGGTTGGCAGACACGGCGCCAAACTTAAACCGCTTGGGCAGAAGGTTCTGGGTGTATGGCAACCCGTTACACTTGTCCGATTGCTGATGCCAGTTTCAGTCCCGACAAGCCGTCGGTGAAGTTTGAGGTGCGAATTCACTCTCGTGGCGCGAGCTTGGTTTGGATAACGAACCGCGTTATCGGATCGGTGTCTTCCTGTTCCAATAACGCTTTGAATTGATCGTCCAATCGCGTCTCACCCCAATCACGCGAAGCAATCACGATATCCAGCGCCAACTCGCTTTGGTCTTTCAATACTCGCGAGAAAATCTGGATGATCTGCTCTTGGAGCATTGGTGACGCGGTGCCGCCATCCGCCAAAGCACGAACAAGAGCGCGCCGATATTCCAGATTTCGGTTCCCGGTACCAAGCGCATCGTCGGCGGCGTCTACCGCCTTTGACCCATCCACTTCTATCCCCGCCAGTGTCCATTCGTACAAATAGCTGCTGCCTGTGCGCAAGGCACGGGGGTAACGTGACCGAACAATCGCGACAGCCAGGGCGTCGTCTGTTTGCAAGCCCAAAAGGCGAATGGAAACTGGGACAAAACCGACTCGATTGATATCGCGCAACTCTTGCAGCAGTTGATCTTTGGGAACCTTTATTCGCAACGATCGAACAAGCTCATACGGAGCGCGATCGATTTCAATCAACGCGGTATCCCGCAATACCCTGTCTTCGTGAGAGACATACGTGGCAAAAAAATCGATACGTTCGGCAGTGCCGACATTGTCCGGCTGCCAGCCCTTTTCTGCGGAGACCAGCGCTTTCAGAAACCGTGTTCTCTCCGGTGTAATCATGAAGATTCGGCGCCATTTTCGGGACAGGCTGCGCCCCGCATCATCTTTGTCCGTGGCGCCATATGTCAAAAGAACAGCTTTTTGCGGGTCGGCCCGAAAGGCGGCCCGTGTTGCGCTGTCAATCAGAAAGGGAATCTCGGGCAATATTGCGAGGTCCTGTGCCGTTCCTTTAAGCAATTCTTTTGGAACAAACATAAACGGGTTGTCCGCTCCTGGTTCGGCCAACACGATGGCATCAGCAGAAAGCAAGTGATCAGCAAGGGATGCTTCGGGCATCGTTATGCACACCGAACACGCGTCAGCCGGTCGGGTCGCAACAACATTTGCGGCCAAGGCCCCAATGACCAGAAGGAGTATTCTTGCAAAGCGCATCAATCCATCCCGGTAGAAATGTCGAATATCATCAATCCCGCAGATCGGGTTTACGATCGGATACGGGCCATGTCTGACTGGGTCAGCAGGAGGATCGCAGATCTATGTCCTTTTTCATATCCCTAATGCATCAGGTCCAGCACAGCGTCGGTGATCTGGTGGACACATCGTTTCCAGCTAGATTGCAAATCCGGCCCGCAACCCTTCCAGCACCGCCTCCTCGGCCGTGCGCGGGGCAAAGTGGACCGACGCGAACGGCGTAGCCGACGACCTGGCCGCAACACTGAATTAGTCCAGCACCCCGCCGCTGTGATCATTGCGCAGACCTGTTTCAGGTGGAACACGGGCTTTGCTGCGTACTGAAACAACTTGATCCGATCAAGTTAAACCATATTAACGACAGCCAATCCACTGCGGTGCTTGCTGGTGAAGCCGCGTTTTGAAACCAGCTCTGGATCGGCCATACTGCGCGGCGTAGGATTTAGACATGCTGTATTTTTTTGGGCGATTTATCTTCGTTTCAATCTTGCTCACCGAAATGTCTGGCGCGCAGGAATCCATGTTCGTGGGCGATGTTCCACTGCCCGACGATGCGGTTTCTTTCGAGCGGGTGGATTTGCCGTTCTCGGGGACGTGGGTCGGGAAGTTTGACAATCGAAAGAACCACATATTTATCATTGAGAACCTTGGACATGACGACCGTGCGGACGTCATTTATGCGGTGGGAAATGACCTGAATTACCGCGGCCGGTGGTTCCGGCGCAAAGCAAGGATCGAAGGTGATACACTGATCTTTGCCGATGACGGTTTTCCCGCACGGTATTGGCTTTCGGCTTCGGGGCGTTTGCGCGGTGTATTCGCGGACGACAAGGGTTTCGCAATCCTCGAGCGCCAAAACCTGCCAGCACTGTTGGCCTCTCCGGCGGGTGACTGGTTTTCGATTGGTGAGCTTGAATTCCTGCAGACAGGGTTGGTTGAAGACGGCAGCAACATCCGGCTCGCTGTTGTGGTTTATCGCCCGGAAGGAGAGGGGCCGTTCCCACTTGCGATTGTCCATCACGGGTCAACCGGTCGGGGCACAAACCCGAATGACTTCGGGCGGGTCTGGTCATACGACTGGTTTGCGGATGTTCTGAATGCGGATGGCTGGTTGGTTGCGTACCCGCAAAGACGCGGCCGGGGCGGTTCCGATGGATTGTACGATGAAGGCTTCGCCGAGGACAGATCGCTGGGGTATTCCCGAGATTCTGCCCTGTCCCTACCGGGGGCCGAACGGGCACTGGCCGATGCAAACGCTGCATTGTTGGCGCTGCGCCAAAGGCCGGACGTAGACACAAGCAAAACCTTGCTGGCGGGCATGTCGCGCGGGGGTGTGGTAGCGATCATGCAAGCCGGACATGCCCCGCAGGATTTTGCGGGTGTGATCAACTTTGTTGGGGGCTGGGTGAACGAAATACATGGTGATCCGTCGATCAACCCAACCTTGTTCAGGCGGATTAGATCATTCGGCGGTCCGGTCCTATCGGTCTATGGTGAGCAGGACTCGCATTACAGCGTTGAACACTTCAGTGCGAACCTGGCGGAAATGGAGGCGCTTGGTGCCGATAGCCAGCTCCATTTGGTCAAGCTTCCGGGCTACGGAGACGGACATTGGGCACTATACGTGCCGAGCCTGTGGGAGGAGGTCGTTGCCAAGTTTCTCGAAAGACTTGAGTGACTTGCATGAATCTTGTCGCAAACTTCCGTGAAGCATGGAAACTGGCTGATATTTACTGATTTCAGGTGGCTAGCTTCGTGAACTGTATGAATGAACAATACCCAAATCCAAACTGACCCTTTCGGACCTCGCGTGCAACTTCAGCCCCAACTAGTATGACAGAGGCGGACTCAAACGATTTGAATCCGAACATCGGGTGAATTCGGGCACAGATGTGGGTCAGGGGCACAAAATCCGCTAAATCCGGCTGGCGTTTAGGCGGTGCTTTTGGCGATCAGGTTTGGTCTGGTTTGACGAAATCCTTGGTTTTCTGCTCGGGGACGCTCGATTACAGCACTCGGTTTCGCTCAAAGAGTGTCCAAGGGCATCCCGAACCCGAAAAAAACACGAGAATTCATGGTCGCGAACGAAATCAGGGCTGCGCCAAATTGCGGTTTTACCGGCCACCCTGAATCTGTGCTATCGGCACAATACAATCACATTTTCCATCCATCGGGGATTTGCCTGAATGGTTTACATTGGGCAGCGGATACGCTTTCACCTTAACGAATGCGTTTTATTGTGGAACGTCCCAAGCCACCATAGATGAGCAGGAAGACATGGATCACGCGTGGATCGACAAATTCAAAGGCCTGAGCCGCTTGCCTGAAGACATTCGGGCAGAGCTTGTCGCAGGCAGTCAGGTCGTTTCCCTGCCGGCGGGCACTCAGGTCTTTGCGCCCGGCCAGACGGCGGACAACCTTTTGCTGTTGCTGGACGGCACCGTACGGGTGCAGCAGAAATCGGATACCGGCCGAGAGGTCTTTTTGTACCGGGTTCATGCCGGTGAAAGCTGTGTTTTGACCACCGCCTGCATGCTGGCGTTCGAGGATTATTCGGCCGACGGGATTGCTGAAACGGACATCACTGCCGTGGCCATCCCGCGAAATACCTTTGACGGATTGGTCGCAAAATCAACGGTTTTCCGCGAGTTTGTTTTCACCGCCTATTCCCGGCGGATCACCGATCTGTTCACATTGATCGACGACATCGTTTTTCAGCGCATGGATGTACGTCTGGCCGCGCGATTGCTGGAGCTTGCGGATGAAGACAACGTGGTGCACGCAACCCACGCCATTCTGGGAACTGAACTTGGAACCGCGCGCGAGGTTGTCTCGCGCACCTTGTCCGAATTCCAGCGCCGCGGCTGGGTCGAGCAGGCCCGTGGCGAGGTCCGCCTGACCGAACGAGAAGGCTTGGAGCATATGGTGAAAGCGGCCAGTGCCACCTGAACCCTTCTGAATTGCGAAATCTCACGGCTTTGGTGATCAAGTCACCAAAGCTCCGCTTCCGTCTGTGCGATTGAATGTCCATCGATTCTCGATGGAGTGAGACATGACCACAAATATGGGAAAAATAGACCGCGCCCTGCGCATCGTGATTGCCGCAGCCCTGGCCTATGCAGCCTTTGGAACAACCATGCTTGGTACCGGCGCCCTGTTCTGGCTGGCGTTGATCGTCGCAGCGGTTTTCACGCTAACGGCCTTTGTGGGGAACTGCCCGCTCTATCGCATCATCGGCCTGAAAACCTGCAGCGACTGCGGCTGACCGGAACGGTTGCCACACCCTGAATACGACCCGGAGGAGACAACACATGACGACCTATCCCGTAAACATGGCCGTAAAACCAGACGTTTTCGCGTTCTTCGACGAGGCCACGAATACCATCAGCTATATCGTCAAGGACCCGGGTTCGAACGCCTGTGCCATCGTCGACAGCGTTATGGATATCGATTACGCGGCGGGCCGCATCACCTTTAATCATGCGGATGAACTGATCCGGGTGATAACGGAAAAAGGACTGAAGCTGGAGTGGATCATCGAAACCCATGTCCACGCCGATCATCTTTCCGCCGCGCCGTATATTCAGGAAAAACTGGGCGGTAAAATCGGGGTCGGATCGAAGATCACCGTAGTGCAGGATACGTTCGGAAAGGTCTTCAACGAAGGCACCGAGTTTCAGCGCGACGGGTCACAATTCGATGCGCTGTTCGAGGATGGCGACACTTACATGATCGGCACTATGCAGGCCTTTGCCATGTATACGCCCGGTCACACCCCGGCCTGTATGGTACATGTGATGGGCGACGCGGCCTTTGTCGGCGACACCTTGTTCATGCCCGATGGTGGCTCGGCCCGAGCCGATTTTCCGGGCGGGGATGCAGGCGTTCTGTATGACTCGATCCAGAAGGTTCTGGCCCTGCCTGACCAGACCCGGCTGTTCATGTGCCACGATTACGGACCGAACGGGCGCGATATCGCCTGGGAAACCAGCGTGGCTGAGGAAAAGGCTCACAACATCCATGTTGGCGGCGGCAAGACGAAGGAGGAGTTCGTCAGGTTCCGCACCGACCGGGACGCCACGCTTGCCATGCCCAACCTCATCATCCCATCCCTGCAGGTCAACATGCGTGCCGGAGAGGTGCCGACCGACGCTGACGGCAACCCGATGCTAAAAGTGCCGGTCAACGGCCTGTAAACCGCAAAAGGGAGGAGAGCCATGGAACTTCGTATCATTTCGCCCAAGTTCACGGTCAGCCCGCAGATCACGGTTGATGACGTCCAGACCATTGCGGCACAAGGGTACCGCGCGATCATCTGCAACCGGCCGGATGGCGAAGGCGCAGATCAGCCCTCTTTCAAGGAAATTGCCGCCGCAGCCGAGGCTGCGGGGATCGAGGCGCGCTATGTCCCGGTGCAGTCAGGCATGGTGAAAGATCAGGACGTTTCGGCGTTTGGTGAGGCGTTGGAGGACGTCCAGCGCCCGGTGCTGGCCTATTGCCGGACCGGCACGCGCTCGGCCACGCTGTGGTCGTTTCATGAGGCCAAGAAACGGCCGATGTCCGAGATCCTGTTGGCCACCAAGGCGGCCGGCTATGACATGAACGGCGTGGCCCGCCGTATTGCCAATGGTGGCAAAACGCCGACGGATACAGGCGATGCGCATTTCCAGGTGGTGATTGTCGGTGCGGGTGCAGGTGGCATTTCGGTCGCTGCCAGCCTGAAGTCGCGTCAACCCGATCTGGACATTGCGGTGATCGACCCCGCTGACATCCACTACTATCAGCCCGGCTGGACCATGGTGGGCGGCGGCATCTTTGACGCCCAGACAACGGCGAAAACCATGGGTAGCCTGATCCCGAAGGGTGTACACTGGATCAAGGCTGCGGTCGCGGCGTTCGAGCCGCAGAACAACGCCGTCGTTCTGGATGGGTGCCGGGTGGTGAAATACGACCGCCTTGTCGTGTGCCCCGGTCTGAAACTGGATTGGGGCAAGGTCGAGGGGCTGGAAGAGACCCTGGGCCGCAATGGGGTGACGTCGAACTACCGCTATGACCTTGCGCCCTACACCTGGCAACTGGTGCAGGAGATGAAGGAGGGCAGGGCGCTGTTTACACAGCCACCGATGCCGATCAAATGCGCCGGGGCGCCGCAGAAGGCCATGTACCTCTCGGGGGACGCCTGGTTTCGTAGCGGCGCACTGAAGGATATCGACATCCAGTTCATGAACGCGGGCGGCGTGCTGTTCGGGGTCAAGGATTATGTTCCGGCGCTGGAACGTTACGTCGAGAAATACGGTGCCACGCTGAACTTCTTCCACAATCTGGTTTCGATCGACGGGCCTGCCAAAAGGGCGGTTTTCGAAGTGATCAAACCGGATTGTAACCCGGATACAGTCGAGGTCGAGTTTGACATGATCCATGTGTGCCCGCCCCAGACTGCACCCGATTTCGTGCGTGTCTCGCCGCTGGCGGACGCGGCGGGCTGGGTCGACGTGGATCAATCGACACTGCGCCACAAAACCTACGACAATATCTGGTCGCTTGGTGACGTGATGAATGCGCCCAATGCAAAAACCGCCGCCGCGGCCCGCAAACAGGCGCCAACTGTGGCGGGCAACATTGTGGCCGACATCGCAGGGCGTTCGGCCGTGGCGCAATATGACGGGTATGGTTCCTGCCCGCTGACGGTCGAGCGCGGCAAGATCGTTCTGGCCGAATTCGGCTATGGCGGTGCGCTGAAACCTAGTTTCCCGCGTTTCCTGATCGATGGCACCCAGCCAAGCCGCATGGCATGGTTCCTGAAGGAAAGCCTGCTGCCACCGATTTACTGGAAGGCCATGCTGCGCGGCAAGGAGTGGATGGCACGGCCCGAGAAGCTGAAGGTCTCTCCAGAGTAGGAATTGAAACTGCCTGTGTTTTTGAGCGCAGCAACATGCGGGCGGTGTCGGCAGCACTGCCCGCTCAGAATGCCGGAAAGACTTGATGATCGAACACCTCCGCCACTATGTTCCTGTTCTGGACTGGGGCCGAACCTATACGCGCGGTGCCTTTTCGAACGACCTTATTGCGGCATTGATCGTGACGATCATGCTGATCCCGCAATCGCTGGCCTATGCCTTGCTGGCGGGGTTGCCTCCCGAGGCGGGGATTTACGCATCGATCGTGCCCATCGTTCTGTATTCGATTTTTGGCACAAGTCGGGCGCTGGCCGTTGGGCCCGTGGCGGTGGTTTCACTTTTGACGGCGACAGCCATCGGGCAGGTGGCCGAACAGGGCACGGCGGGCTATGCGGTTGCGGCGCTGACGCTTGCCTTTTTGTCTGGCGGCTTTCTTGTACTCATGGGCGTACTGCGCCTTGGGTTTCTGGCCAATTTCCTCAGCCATCCGGTGATTGCCGGATTCATTACCGCATCGGGCATTCTGATCGCGATCAGTCAGGTCAAGCATATACTGGGGGTCAGCGCACATGGGCACACGCTGCCGGAAATGCTGGGTTCGATCTTTGACCATCTACCCGAGGTCAACTGGGTGACTTTGGCAATCGGAACTTTGGCGACCGGATTTCTGTTTTGGGTCAGAAAAAACCTTAGACCGTTACTGAACCGGCTGGGTGTGCCGCCGGTGCTAGCCGATATTCTGACCAAAGCCGGACCTGTCGCAGCGGTGGTCGCCACAACCGTTGCCGTCTGGCAACTCGACCTGGCTGCCAAGGGCGTGCAGATCGTCGGGAGCGTCCCCCAAAGCCTGCCACCCCTGACCCTGCCGGGGTTTTCCCCGGACCTGATCAGCGCGCTTGCAGTTCCCGCAATCCTGATTTCGATCATTGGTTTTGTCGAAAGCGTCTCGGTCGCGCAAACTCTGGCCGCCAAGAAACGCCAGCGCATCAATCCGGACCAGGAATTGATCGGTCTTGGGGCCGCAAATCTGGGTGCCGCCTTTACCGGAGGATATCCGGTAACCGGCGGGTTTGCCCGCTCGGTCGTCAATTTCGACGCCGGGGCGGAAACGCCAGCGGCGGGTGCTTTTACCGCCATTGGTCTGGCCATTGCCGCGGTCGCGCTGACGCCTTTGGTCTTCTACCTGCCCAAGGCCACGCTGGCTGCGACTATCATCGTCGCAGTGCTCAGCCTTGTGGACCTGTCCATTCTGAAGAAGACTTGGGGCTACTCCCGCGCCGATTTTATCGCTGTGACCGTGACCATTCTGCTGACTCTGGGGTTGGGGGTCGAGGTTGGGGTGGCGTCCGGTGTGGCGATCTCGGTTCTGTTGCACCTCTACAAGACGTCACGCCCGCATGTGGCCGAGGTGGGCCTTGTCCCCGGAACCCAGCATTTCCGGAACATCCTGCGCCATGAGGTTGAGACGGTGCCTTCGCTGGTGACGCTGCGGGTTGACGAAAGCCTGTATTTCGTGAATGCGCGTTTTCTGGAGACATTGATCCAAAGCCGCGTGGCCGAAGGCAGCGCGGTTCGAAACGTGGTGTTGATGTTCTCGGCGGTGAACGAGGTGGACTTTTCAGCCCTAGAAAGCCTTGAGGCGATAAACCACCGGCTGACTGATATGGGGGTTGGTCTGCATCTGTCCGAGGTCAAGGGGCCGGTCATGGACAGGCTGAACCGCACACATTTTCCCGAAGTTCTGAACGGCCGGGTGTTTCTGTCGCAGTATGACGCTTGGAAAAGCCTTGCCGAAAGTGACACACACGCGGTTGGCGCGACGAGGTTGTCCTCGGTTAGCGGGTAACTCCCGATCCCGGTTCGTCGATCGCGTCGCGCGGGCAGTCTAAGGTCCGTCTGAGCGGTGCGCTGATAGCGCCTGTTCTGTCAGGGTGGCCACCAGATTCTGGGCCGCTTTCAGGTCGACGGGCTCGACGCGAGTTGCGTGTTGCAGCCATACTCCGTCAATCAGCGCAACGATCATGCGCGCTATGTGCCCGGCCTCTTCACCGGAATAAAGCGGCGCAATTGCCGCGCGAACAACGACAAGGTTTTGCTGCTGATAGCGCAGCAGTTCCTGATGATACTCCGCGTCCGACCCGGCTAGGCAATAGAGCGTCAGCCACACCGACGACAGCCGTTTGTTCGATTGCTCGGGCGCCAGCGCCATGCGCACCAGCGCCAGCACCTTGTCCCGAGGAGGGGTGCCCTGTTCCGCGATCAGGTCCAGTTGCTCCCCGTAGGACTTCACCGCATGGCGGATCGCCGCCAGCAGCAGCCCCTGTTTGGTGTCGTAATAGTGGCAGACCAGCCCGGCAGAAACACCCGCCTGACGCGCCACATCCCTGATCTTCAGCGCACAAAACCCCTGATCATTCAGAACGTCCATGGTGGCTTCAATTATCTGAAGTTTGCGTGTTTGAATGTCTGTCAAACGGGACACGGGCTGAGATCTCCTGACTTCAGGCAGTAGTAGACGGGGCATGAGCCGAAGGCCAGAGACATCATTGAACCGCTGTTCAATATTTCGTTGAACCACTGTTCAATCAATGCTAGCCGTTTCGAAACACAATTCCGGAGGTCCAAATGATCCGCGCCATCAACCTGACCGATGCCGGGACACATGCCCTGATGGCTGACCCTCGCCAGATGGTCATGAGCTCGCCCGAGGTGGCCTCTCCGCAGGAGTGGGAAAACCTAGTGATCGATCGCGCCTCGGATGAGGTGCGCGTTGGGACCTGGAGGTGTGAGCCTTACACGGATGAGATTGTTGACTATGCCTATGACGAGTTCATGTACATGATCTCAGGAACGGTCGAGTTGATTTACCCTGATGGCAGCTCTGACAGGTTCGGGCCCGGCCAAGCGTTCCTGCTGCCCAAGGGGTTCACGGGTACGTGGAAACAGCCCGAAACCGTTGTCAAATTCATGGCGATGATCCGCTGAACCGGATGGAGCACTACGACTATATCATTGTGGGCGCTGGTTCTGCGGGTTGCGTTCTGGCGAACCGCTTGGGCGAAGATACACACAAGCGCATTCTGGTGATCGAGGCCGGAGGCAGCGACAAGGCGATGATCGTGCGGATGCCCTCGGCCCTGTCGATCCCGATGAACACCAAACGGTTCAACTGGGGGTTCGTGACCGAACCCGAGCCGCATCTGGACGGGCGTGTCATGAACTTGCCGCGCGGCAAGGGGCTGGGGGGATCAAGCTCGATCAATGGCATGTGCTACGTACGCGGCAATCCGATGGATTATGAGCTTTGGGCGGATCACGGTGCCACGGGATGGAACTGGGCTAATGTGTTGCCTTATTTCAAGCGACTGGAAAGTGCTTCGGACCTGAGTGCATATCGGGGGCAATGTGGTCCAATCAAGGTGACCCGGGGGTCGGAAACCAACCCTCTCTATCAGGCGTTCATCGAGGCGGGCGTTCAGGCCGGATATGCTCGCAGCGCCAACATGAATGACATCCAGCATGAAGGCTTCGGTCCGATGGAAATGAACGTGGGCGGCGGTGAGCGTTGCAGTGCCGCCACCGCTTATCTGCGTCCGGCCATGGCGCGGGGCAACGTTCGGGTCGTGACCCACGCCCACACAACGCGCATTCTGACAGAAGGGCGCAAGGCGGTCGGCGTCGAATATGACCACAAGGGAAAGCTTGTTCAGGCACGGGGATCTGAGGTGATCCTGTCGGCAGGCTCGATCATGTCGCCGGCGATCCTGCAGCGCTCTGGCATTGGGCCGGGAGGCACGCTGCAACAAGCTGGCATCGCTGTTGTCCATGACTTACCCGGCGTCGGCGGCAACCTGATGGATCATCTGGAGTTGTACGTGCAGCAGGAATGCACGCAGCCGGTATCGCTCCACCCGTATATGAGCCCTTGGGCAAAAGCCCGGATCGGATTTCGCTGGCTGCTGCGCCGCGATGGTTTGGGGGCCACCAACCATTTCGAGGCCGGGGCTCACATCCGCAGCCGCGCCGGTATCCTTTACCCGGACATTCAGTTTCATTTCCTGCCGCTGGCCATTTCGTATGACGGGAAATCGCTGGCCAAGGGCCACGGGTATCAGGTGCATGTGGGCACGAAACGATCGAAAAGCCGGGGTAGGGTGCGGCTACATGCATCTGACCCGCTAGGCGCCCCGCGCGTCCGTTTCAACTATATGAGCCACGAAGACGACTGGCAGGAAATGCGTGCTTGCGTCCACTTGACGCGCGAGATTTTCCGGCAACCCGCCCTGGCCCCTTTCGCCGGGCGGGAGCTTGCTCCGGGGTCGGATTGCAGGAGTAACGCGCAGATTGATCAGTTCATCAAAGACAGGGTCGAAAGCGCCTATCATCCCTGCGGCACCTGCCGGATGGGCGGGGACGCGCAATCCGTCATTGATCCGGGCACGATGCGCGTACACGGTATAGAGGGTTTGCGCGTTGTGGACGCCTCAGTCATGCCACAGGCCACGGCCGGGGACCTCAATGTGCCGACATTGATGTTGGCCGAACGCGCCGCTGATCTGATCAGAAGCACCAGCTTGCCTGCCGCCGATCCGGCGCTGGTGATGGTGGATGCCAATTGGCAGAGCTGTCAGCGGTCACAGACAATCGATTTGGACCTGAGCGGCAGGGATACCTGTGCGCTGTTTGCCGAAGAACGAAACCATTTAAGTGGCACAACGTATCCATAACCAATTGCCGAGAACTGGCAGTTGAGGAAATCAGGCATTGCCTTCTATTGGCAAGTAGCTCAGCGTGGAGACGCCGCTTTAGGCCAGATTATTCGGGCAGGTATTTTTCCGACCAGCTTGTTCCTGCAGCACCGGTAGCGATTAGGTTGTCGATTTGCTGACCCCCATAACCCAGCCGCGCCAGAATGGTCCGCGTGTGTTGCCCATATTTCGGCATGGGCGCCGGAATACTGATCCGTCCGGACTTTGGCCGCACCGCGTTCGGGGCGACCAGATCACACCAGCGCCCCATCGGGTGTTGATCATGGCGAATAACGCGGAAGGTCGCATCGGAAAGGTCGATGTCACCTGCGCTTTCAAGCTCTAGGGCTTTTTCGCGTGTTTCGTGCAGGGATGCGAGCGGGACAACCGTGCTCTGACCAACCGAGAATGCCTTTTGCCAGTAAGAAAGGGGCTGCGTCCTGAAACGCTCCGCCAGGGCGTCATGCAGAACATCAGATGGCGCCTCTGCAAGATCGGCAAGATCGGGGACACGGGTAAGGGCGGCTTGCCGTTCCCTCGGGGCGGCGAAGAACATCCACTGATCCGCCGCTTCATAGCAATGGTAGAACGGACCCCAACCCAGCGCCTCGCGGCCAGAAGGTTCGTCAAAGGGCGCACGGCCGTCATAATCATACATGAACTGTGCCTGAATGAGGTTGCCGGCCGCCGCCAGAGATGCCCGTGCAACGCCGCCCATTCCGGTTTCGCGCAGTCGCAACAGCGCACCTCCCAATGCCACGCAGGCGCAGAAACCGGTCAGAACGTCGATGGTTCCGAAATGTGCGTGTTCTTCGGGAGTATCCATGCCGCCACCAAATCGCACCATGACACCAGTGGCCGCCTGCGCCAGATCGTCATAACCCAGATGATCAGATTTCGGCCCCCGCATCGGTCCGCCGAACGCATCCAGTTGAACCAGGATGAGGCGCGGGTTGAGCGCGTTAAGTTGTTCGGGTGCAAGCCCCAACTTGTCGCGCTGTTCATCCGTGCCGTTCACCGTGATCACGTCGGCTTCGGCAATGAGCTTGGCTAGAACTTCTTGGCCTTCGTCACTGCGCAGGTTCAGCAGGATGCTCTCCTTGCCCCGTTGCGCGTGAATGCCAAAAACAACCGTGTTCCAGGGATCGACCGAGGGCTCAACTGGCTGCACCAGCGTTACTTCAACCCCATAACGCGCCAGAGTTGAGCCGATGGTTGGGCCAGCAATAACATTGGTGAGGTCCAGAACCTTCAAACCTTCCAACCAACCACCACTGCCTGTCGTGCCGCTGGCGCGTGGGGCTTCGGCCAGCAACGCGTCCAAGTTCGCAACCGTCGGGCCGGTCTTGTCCACTGCCGCCTCATCCCCGGACAGCCAGGCCACGTTGCCCATCTGGCGCATCTCTCCGTAGTCGGCATCTTCGACTCGCAGAATCAGACCCGAGGCCAGAGCATGCGAGTCGGCTAACCATTCCTTGCTGAACCGCTGTGCCGTGGCAGGGGCTTTGGCGGTTCCGAACAGCTCTTCCCACTCATGCGCGGGGCGGGTCAAAAATGCCTCTTTCATCGCCGAGGACACGCGCGCTCGATCAGAGGCGCCGACGGGGTAGTTGCGCATCGACCATTCCGCTGGCCAGTCCTTTGTGTCTAGATAAGCCGAGAAATCGGGCAGCGCATCCGCCAGATCCTTGAGCCCCAACGTCTCCAGTACACGCCGGGGATGCGTGGCAACTGAGCCCGAGACGACATAGAACCCCCGCCCGTCGGCGCAGGTATATGTGCGATAGAACGGGTCGAGGAATTCGGACAGCTCATCGAACTTGAGGTTCATCGGCAGGCCTTCGGCTGCGCGCCGATCCAGTTCGACCTCGCGCGGGGACTTGTAGCGCTCCGGGTAATCCTCGATCTGCTCGCAATTGTAGATCAGACCTTCCAGCAGAGCGGCGGCCAAAGGGACTTCGATATGATCCCCACCGTTGCGCTCGCGCGCGTTCAGGGCAAACAGAACCGCCATGGCTCCGAAGCTTGCGCCATAGGCTGAGGCCAGCGTCAGCGGCGTGAAGGACGGGTTGATGCCCATCAGCCGCCGGTTCAGGCCCATATCGGTGAATTGCCCGGCGTAGGCGGCGATTACGGCCTCCCACGCGGGCAGTGCGGCCAGTTCCGTATCGGTAGACGCAAACCCGGGCATGGAAAGGTATATCAGTTGATCATTTGCAGCCCGAAGAGCATCCGGCCCCAACCCAAGGCGATCCATGATCCCCGGTCGGAAGTTCTCGATCACCACATCGGCGCGTTTGGCCAATTCGATCGCGGTTTCCCGCCCCTGATCCGTTTTCAGATTCAGCGTCAGAGTTTTCTTTCCGCGCGAGATCATCCGAAAGGCCGGCTTGTCAAAGGCGGGGCCATTTGGCTGATCGATCCGGATGACCTCGGCCCCCATGTCGGCAAGCATCATGCCGACAAGAGGTGCGGCCAGGTATTGCCCGAAATCAAGGACGCGAATGTGAGACAGTGGACGATCAGTCATGAGAGTTATACACAGATTTTTTGTTAGCGGCTTGCACTTCCAGCACAGATGAACGGCACTCCTGATCAAAGTACACTGGCCAAAATATGATGCACCGTATAGCAAATTGTTTTGGTCAGGGTGACACGCCCCATCTTTGGTTCGCTGAACGCCTTGCTGGTTCTTGAGGTCGCGGTGAGCCATGCCAGCCTGTCCAGCGTCGCCTAGGAAACGGGGCTGAGCCAACCCGCTGTTTCCAGGCGTATCTCAACGCTGAAAAACTGGCTGGGACAGGCGCTGTTTGAACGCAACAACAACCAGATCGTTTCTTCACCCGCTGCTGTGCGGCTGTCCGATGTAGTGGCTCTGGGTGTCGGTCATCTGGATCAGGTTTGGACCAAGATTTCGGGGCCGCCTGATCGGCAGGAAGTGCCGCTGGCTCGCTCATTCGGTATCGCCGACCAACGGTTGATGCCGCGCTTTTCGAGCCTTCGTGAGCATCTTGATGAGTCAAAAGTCCGAGTGGTGACCACTGACCAATTGGACGATATTGATTTGAGCCGATCGGATGCGGCCATGGTCTGGGACACTGACGGATTGCCGGACCGGCCGTTCATTCCTCTGATCAAACTCGAGGTGTTTCCCATCTGCAGCCACGAATTCCTGGCGTCCTACCCTGAAGCAAAGGACGATATCTCGCAGCTATCGCCGTCATTTTCTGCGTTTCGATGTGAGGGAAACGACCGCATAATGCTCTGCGCTATCGCCCACCTGCGCCGGAAACCGTCGCCCCAACGGACCAAAGGCCAGTCATGCACTGACATTCAAGCTGGACCACTTGGGTGGGGCCGAACACTTCATGTTTAGTGGTGAATTCAAGCTAAGCCCCAAAGTACTATGGTATCCCTCGCGGAATGGAGCAGATCAGTGGAGATGGGTATGAAGGTGTAGACGCCCCGCTGGCCTCAATGCGCCATTGTGGGTTCGCAAACAAATAGAATAGAGCCCCTTTACCGCACTGACCAATCCGTATGAGACGAAGTTCAATCCGGCAAACCAGCTTTCCGAAGATCTCCGACAAATCTGTCAAGATCGAGTTGTTGCAGGTTTTCGAATGCCAGACGGACGCGCGAACATGTCATGTCGGGCCGTTTTTCTTTGCTCTGACGGATTACTTGTATCGCCTCGTTTGTGGCTTTCTGCCGTATCAGAATGACCGCCAACACAAAGCGACCGAATGGATCAACCGATTTTCCCTCCAATGCTGTTCTTGCGCAGGTTTCGGCCTGTTCATGCTTGTCGAGAACATAAAGGCAAAAGGCTTTGGCCAACAATTTCACCTTGAAATATGGACCTGATGGCCCAAACCGAGTTGCGGTGTCAAAATGCGGTAGCGCAAGCTTGGCCTGCCCATTTGCGAGATGCGCATATCCAAGAACCAAATGAGCGTTTGCCGCACTTGGGTTGAGACTGACTGCAAGTTGTGCCTCTGCAATCGCGGCATCGTGCTTGTTGAACTGGGTGTAGGCACGGGCGAGACTGGCGTGCGCGAAACTGCTTTGCTCATCCAGGGCCACGGCGCGCTCTGCGTGGTAGAGTGCGCGTCGTTTGGCCTCTTCCCGATCCTTAACCTGGACAAAGAACAGTTTCCTAAGCTCAGCGTTTGCCATCACTGCGTGCGCAAGTGCATAGTCTGGCGTAATCTCAATGGTTCTGGTTAGAATATCTTTGGCCTTTTGTGTGTCATCATCGGTGAATTTATATAGATGCCACAGTGCTTTTTGAACTCTGTCCCAAACGTTGACCTCACCTCGTTTTAGTCGGGCTTGTTCGCGCACATCGAACCGCAATTCCCAGTCTATGTGTCCGACTACGGCTGACGCGATTTCCTCCTGCAAGGAAAAAACATCTTCTGTTTTGTGGTCCAGGCGATCAGCCCAAAGATCATGCCCATTTGATGTGTCTACAAGATGGGCGGTTACGCGAACACGCTGATCGTCATAACGCACACTGCCCTCTACCAAATAGTGGGCGCCGAGACGTTGTGCGATCTCCTCGCCGGCTAAAGAAGCATCCTTGAGGAGCTTGGTGGAAGTAGGTGAGACCACCGACAGCCAATCCACTTTTGCAAGTTCAGTCACAAGTTCATGGTTGATGCCAGCCACAAACCCATTGTTGTCGTTTTGTCCGCTGAGACAGTCAAAAGGCAGCACTGCGATTACTGGCTTTTGTGGCGTTGGAAGCTGGGTCACTATCCTATCAAACAGACGGTCTTTTTCGGCTGGTGGCTCTGTTTTTGGTGCAAGTGTTACGGTTTCAGGTTGAGAGTCGGGCAAAGGTTCATGTGTTGTCGGTATTTGGAACACCGGCCCATGTCTGGGCCAGTCAACATTGTTGAGCGTCATGTAGTCTTTGAGATTGTGAGCTGCATACAAGAATGCGTGGCTGCGAGCGCCGACGTTGAGTTGCTTATTTGCGAAATTTAGGCCCACTGCGACCCGGGCCAGCAAGTATTGGCTTTCCATAAAGCTGAGCCGATGACTTTCGTGACGTTCAACCCAACTCATCGCCCCACGCCGCAGAGTTCTGACAAACTCGACGATCCCTACATCATCCTGCCAAAGCCCCAATGTGTGGTGTTTTGAATGAAAGAGGCCAAGATCATCAAGGATGGCATCCCATTGCGCAGGTATGCAGTTTCCGCGCCGCGCCAGAAGGTATGCCAACTCAAAATACGCGTGGTCGTAAAACAAGAACTGCTTGTCTTCGTACAGCGCCAGATCAATTAGATAGTAATCGGGATCACGGCTTTGGTGCGATCGAACCAATACATTGTACCCATGGAGATCCCCATGCACCCGTCCTTTTGCCGCTCTTATGCTCAATCGGCTTGGCAGGTTCTCGTCGTAGGCAAAGGCCAGCGGGTTCGGGTACCAATGCCCTTCAAACATTAGGCAACGTTCGCTGGGGTCATGACCGCAAACATCCGAAAGGAAATGGTGGAGCCGACCTGACTCAGGATTTAGTCTGTAGCCAAGCCATCCGGAAAGCAGTTCCCTGGGCGAGTGCAATCCGGGCGCCATTTCATAATCGACGTTCCAATCATCAAGAAGGCTTCTCGACAGCCGCTGAAGAACATTCAAGGCCAACTCGTAGCCGCAGTCGTTCCAAGGAAGAGAGTATTCCAGCCCTTGCGCCACAACTGTTGAAAGGATCGCGATCTTGCCGTCGTGTTCCAAAGAGTGAACTATGCGTGCCAGATGCTTTGATCCAAATGCGGGAACCGCCTCAAACGCCTCCAGATGTCTTTGGTTTTCGGTCTTTTCCTTCCAATCCGGATCGGGAAGGGCGTCAAATTTGAGAATGGCCTGACCGCTGAAATCGTCGCAAGTAATGTCGACAATATAGACAAGGGCACCGGACTTGCCGGCACTTAGCTGACGGTGAAAGTAGACTTCATCTTTTACTGACCACTTGTCAGTTATTAGCGGCAGAAACTCGATATACGCTTCAGGCCAAGAAAGGTCATCTATGGCGGGCATTGGCAACACTCCGCAAAAGTGCCGCCAAGAGTTGAATAACTCTGCGCGGCAGCACAGCTTTTTGCATGATACACAAGCAATAGTGTGAACCAAGGCGTTAAAGCAAACCCGCCAGTGATTTCCTCGCGACAGCTTGACCTGCCAAGCGAGAGATTAAAGGGCTGCAAGATGCATGAAGGCCCGTCTTCGAGAATACACCTCTGAGCGATTGAATGCGTTCAAAGTCAGCATGCCGCTGCTCGATCTCACTGTCATCTTGGGGCAACCGATCAGTTCTTCAGAAACTCACTCGGGCTGACACCGAGGGTTTGTCGGAACATGTAGCTGAATGCGCTGGTAGATTCGTACCCCATATCAAACGCGACCGATGTCACGCTCTGGCCAGAAGCAAGGAGCGAGACGGCGTGCATGACCCGCACATGCCGTAACCACCTGGACGGCGGCAGGCCCGTTTCTGCAACGAAATGCCGTTCAATCGTTTTTCGGCTCGCTGGCACATCTGAAAGCCAAGCCTCCACAGAACGCGCGTTGCCGGGATCATCCAGCGCAGCTTGAGCGGCCCCGCGGAGGCGGGCGTCCTTAGGCAGGATCAGGATCAGCGGCACATCCTTTGCCGAGATCAGCTCATGTCGAAGCAATGTGTGCAGCGCCATGTTATGCTTCTTCCTGCGCGCATTCCTACGTGCTGGCATTGTTGCATCAAATAATGCCCCAAGCAGTGGCGTCATCTTCATGACCCGGCAGTCACTGCCAAGTCTTTCAGCCTCGGCACGGTTTACGTCTACGTAGAGCATGACATTGTTGGCCCCGTATCGCATCCAGTGCTGGGTATCTGGTGGAATCCAGATCGCCATCGCCGGGCTGAGAAGCAGGACGCGGTCGGGAGTTCCTACATACATCGAGCCTGAGGCCGCTGAGATGAGTTGACCAAAATCGTGCGTATGCCAATCGTAGCTTTCTCCCAGCTCCGGCTTGATCGTCTCTCCAAGATATCGAGGGCGATCTGCCTGGTTTGGTTGCGTGCCCTTCAATGACGAATCCTCGATGATAATTGCCTTTCTTTCGACAGACAGACATATCGGCGCTGAGTAGGTTTTTCCAGTCAAACGGGCATTGGGTCCGTATTGTTGCATCTGACGGTGATACCACCATGACCGACCGAAGTTTAATGGCCTGGTTCGCTTTGGGCCACTTCGCCAATGACTGGCCGATTGCCGCCCTGTGGCTGATCGTGCCTGCGGCGGGTCTTGCAATGAACCTCTCGCCTGCCGAGGTTGGGCTGCTAGTCACGCTGTTTACTGTTGGAGGTGCGCTCGCATATGTTCCGGCTGGGCTCTTGGCGGATCGTGTCTCGAACCCAGGCCGCCTTCTCGTCGGCACGTTTTTCTGGGTTGCTCTCGGCTATGCGCTGGCTGCTTCAGCTCCGGGGTTTTGGAGCCTGGCGTGTCTTTTGGCAATTGCGGGGATGGGAAACGCGGCTTGGCATCCGATTGCGACGGGAGTACTTGCGTGCGCCAACAAGAACACTCGTGCCCATGCCTTGGGTGTTCATGCCGTGGGTGGCTCGTTCGCCGAGGTTCTAGCCCCGCTGTCGGTCGGACTGCTTCTTTCGGTCCTTGACTGGCGTGGGGTGCTGGTGGTCTCGGTGCTTCCCGCGGTTTTGATGGGGCTTTGTTTCTTACGGGTGTTGCGGGCGGTCCCTGCCTTCGAAAAACCGCTTGTTGATCGAAGTAAGCTGATGGATCTGGTGCGCGCGTGGTGCGGTCGAAACGGGTTGCGCATCGTCGCAACGATTTCCCTGTACAACATGTCTCTGATCGCGTTGCTGAGCATGATCCCACTCTACCTGGCGACGGCTCACAACCTTGCCCCCTTAGCCATTGGGATCGTTTTCGCGGCCATTCTCATAACCGGCGCGCTTGCTCAGCCATGGGTTGGATCGATTTCCGACACGCTCGGTCGCAGGCCGGTAGTCGCAGCCGGAAACGGGATTGCTGCCTTGGCAATCGCGACACTGGTATTCGACCCGCCATTTTGGATCATGATTGCCATGATGGCGCTTGGGGTTGCGGCGCTGGACGCGATCCGTGCGGCAATGCTTGCAGCGGCTGTCGATCACTCCGGGCACCGCGAAAGCACCACGTTGGGCTTCGCGTTTACCCTTTTGGATGGTGTCGGTGCGTTTGGAGCGGTTCTGGCCGGGATGGCTGCGGCCATTTCTTGGAGTGCCATGTTTGGCATGGCCGCCGCACTCGCAGGTAGTGCCGCGGTTCTAAGTGTCAGATGCCCCTGCAAGTCACCGCGAAACGGCAACGAACCCACTGCTAAGCTACCCAATTAAAGGCAAGAGAAAGAGCTGGAAAGGAATGGACCAAGAAACAATGTTTCTTACCGTAGGCAGAGGAATGACGATCGAAGCAGCCACGGCTGCTGAACACGCGTATCGGTACTGGCTGCACTAGGCGGGTGCCTGGGGGCCGCCAAGCAAGGCATGATGAGTCTCGGGCTAGAGTAACCAGTAAACCGGAAAGGAGCCCAAACATTGATTGCATACGTCACATTCGGCGCTGATGATATAAAGCGTGCGGAGCGATTTTACTCCGCATTCCTACCAGACCTTGGCTACCACTTGGAAAAGTATCACGGTGATTTGAGCTACGCGTTGCCTTCTAAACCCGGGCGATCACCGAACTTGCCCGAGTTCTATGTCAAATCCCCTTTTGACGGTCAGTCTGCTTCGGCCGGGAACGGAACAATGGTTGCATTTGAGGCACGCAGTCAACAACAGGTCCGTGACCTTCACGCCGCCGCACTCGCAGCGGGCGGGTCCGACGAGGGCCAGCCAGGATTTCGACAGGCCTATGGGCCGAGCTTTTTCGTTGGATACCTTCGCGATCCTGAAGGCAACAAGATAGCATTGTTTTCCAGCAATCCGAGCGACCCAGGGCGAGACGGATGACGGAAGCGAGATGGGAAAAAGCTGTGCGACGACCGCCGTGGCTGTGGTCAGGTGTCCTGCTATGTCTCCTCCACGGTCGGCAGTTTCCAAGGCGTCGCCGCTCCTTTCGGAGAGCTAAACCTGCTCAAGCTTCTGAACTATCTCCTCTGGCTTGTGTCGTTTGTTTGCCATTCTCTGTTCCCTGTTTCCTAAACATAACGGTGGTCCAGTTCAGATGCGGCGTTTCACCGTCGATCAAACCCATTTCTCCGCGACAGCCCTTTAGCGGTTTAGAAAGAACCAAAAACTGTGTCTTCCTTGGATAACACTTCGCAAAAAGCAGTTTTTTCGTTTACGCCACCTTCAAGCGTGCCGCCCGGTCTGCCTTGCTTGAGCAACGCTAGGGCGCCGCTCAGCAGGCCTTGACCGCAACCAAATCACAAGAATGAAACAGGAACGGGTTCTCCATCCAAATGGCCCGGATCAGGGGTCTGGGTCAAAATCTATCGTATCTGTGTCCGCTATCCTGGTTGGTATCGCAGTTGTCACCAGAATCCGAAAGCAGCAATTTGATTCGCTCAGAACCTCTGGGTTCTCGCCAATTTGCCGAAATCTCGGGATAACTGGGTCTAGCGAGCGGGTGTTTCCGGTCTATCGGAAAACTCCCGACAAAACCGGCTTACGTCAGACCGCGAAGAAGCCGTTGATTTACACGGCACTCCTGAAACATAAACCTCCTCAATAGCGCGATCATCCCCCATCATCTGCAGAACGAACAGTTCCTCTGCAAGGCTGCCCACGCGATCCATACGCAGAGCCATGGCCGGTGTGCTGCGTGCATTCAGAACGACAACGTCTGCTTCAGTACCGGGGTCGAGATTTCCGATCTTGTCTTCCAGTCCAAGAACACAGGCATTGCCGCGTGTCGCCCAATGGAATGCTTGTAGCGGATGCAGTGCGGCCCCCTGCAATTGCAGGATCTTGTAGCCCTCGTTGAGGGTCTGGAGCATCGAATAACTGGTGCCCGCACCGACATCCGTCGCGATGCCTCTGGAAATACCGCGTGCGCTCAGACCGGCGTGGTCAAAGAGGCCACTGCCGAGAAACAGGTTCGAGGTCGGGCAGAACACCGGATGCGCTCCGGTTTCCGCAAGGGCGTCGATCTCGCGTGTTTCAAGGTGGATAGAGTGACCCAGCAGCGTCTTTTGGCCTAGAAGGCCATAAGACTGGTAGACGTCCAGATAATCGCGCGCTTGCGGATAAAGCTGCTTGGTATAGGCGATCTCATCCTTGTTCTCTGACAGATGGGTCTGGATGTGACAGTCCGGGTGTTCCTGCGCCAAGGCTTGCGCCATCGCCATTTGTTCGGGCGTGGACGTGATGGCAAAACGAGGTGTGATGACATAGCCGTTCCGGCCTTTGCCATGCCAGTCCGAGATCAACGCCTTGGTGTCGTCGTATCCGGTTTGGGGCGTGTCCCGCAGACCTTCGGGCGCGTTGCGGTCCATCAGAACCTTGCCACCGAGCATTCGCATGTTTCGTCTGGTTGCCTCTGTGAAGAACGCGTCAGCCGATGTCTTATGGACCGAGCAATAGGCAACTGCAGTTGTCGTGCCATGGGTGACGAGCTGATCAAAGAACGCCCGCGCCATGAGCGCGCTGTGCTCGTCCGAGGCAAAACGGGTTTCTTCCGGGAAGGTATAATTGTTAAGCCAGTCCAAAAGCTGCGCGCCCCACGAGGCGATCACCTGTACTTGCGGGAAGTGAATATGCGTGTCGATAAACCCAGCCATCATCAGATTGGGACGATGGTCTGTCACCGGCGTGCTCCCGGCTTTTGCGCTCACCTCTGCGAAAGGTCCGGTATCCTGGATGATCCCGTCCCGGATCAGCAGTGCGCCGTCTTCGAGATAGGTGTAGGCGCCGGAATCTTCGCCGTTCTGCGGTTCGCGGTGAAAGGTCAGCAGACGACCGCGGAGCAATCTCTGAGTCATGAAAGATCTCGTTTTTACGGTAGGGAAATGGTGGGGCAGCCTTGTGACTGCCCCACTGTGGATCAAGCCTGTTGTGCAGGTGAGTCGTCGTCGATGAGATCCGGCTCATCCGGTACGATCACACGATGCTCCAGATCCTCTTTGGGCGCGAGCATCGGGTAGATATAGAGGAATGCGCCGACAATCAGATAACCGATTGTGATCCCGTCGAACTGAGGCATCTGCAGCGTGTAAGAGTGAATGATCCCGAAGGAAGACATCAACCCGCCAGCCACCGCAAACGCCCCTGCCATCCGGAAACGGCCATCGATCACATCTGCCACAATGGCACCCCAGATCAGACCCGTGAGGATCGCGCCCTGACTCAGCGCAAGGTGACCTTCGTAATGCGCACCCTCCATCAGAAGAGCCGCGGTCAGGCCTTCGTCACCGAGAGACGGCAAACCTTCGACTCCGGTGCTGCGCAGCGCATTCATAAGCGAACCCCATTTGACCATCAGGAAGGCCGAGATATGGGGCAGGATCGCAAATGAAACCGCAGCCATGTGCATCGGCTTCACAGCCCATGCGGTATTGGTGATCAGGCTTACCGAGACAAAGACCAGCACCGGTGCCGCGGCGGCAATCGGGATCAGGCCCGCAAGGAAGGACAAGAATCCGAGAAAGGCAGCTGCAGCGATCACAACGGCCACACCAACAATGTATCCTGCATGCGCATCAAGCCGCTTGTAGGCCGGATGACCGATGTAAACCGTGGTTGGGAAGGGTGATCCAAACAGCGCACCCAGCATGGTGCCAGCGCCATCTGTCACCTGGCACAATCCAACCGGGTAATGATCACCTGCCGCTTCAGCCGACTCCACGTTGTTCATCGTTTCGATGAAGTTGTAGATCTGTACCGGGATCAGCACCAAGAACAGTTCGGGGTTCGCGAACAGGTACTGCACGCCGGCGATCAGGTCGCCGAAATAGGGGATCGGGGGGTAGAAACCGATACCGCTCACGTCGATTTTGGATTCACCAAGGACAAGGGCAATTACAGTACCGGCCGCAATCGCTAAAAGACCGGCGGGGATGTTGCCCGGAAGGCGGAAACGACCGATCAGGCCCCAGAGGATAAACAGCAGCGACGTAAAGCCGATGATTGGATTCTCGAATACTTCGGCCAGCGGTACGGAGCCAATGAAAACCAAAGCTATACCGCAAAGCGTGCCAAGCATCCCGGCGCGTGGGGTTATCCGCTTGAGGTACGGTCCGACCACCGCGCCCAGAGCGGCCACTATGCCGCCCATGAAGCCTGCACCAATACCTACTTGCCACGCGAGCATAGGATCATTGGTCGCCCAATAGATGGGTCCGATCACGCCGAACAGGTAGACGAACATGACCGGCGTCGAGATGCCGTAGGGCAGGGCGGTTACATCTTTACCCTGAGTGGTTGCCGCCCATTTGGCGAGGTATGTGTAAACAGCTACACCTGCCAAAATCGCGATAGCGGCACCGGGAACGATGCGGCCAAAGACGATTTCCGCGGGCATCTGAAACACGAACTGGCAGACCCCGGAAAGGATCAGCAGGTTCACCAGGTTGTCGGTAAACAGCGCCCAGAAAGCGCTGAAATCGCTGCGGGTAAACAGCTTGTATTCGTAGGTCCTCCCGTCCATGACGGTCTCCTCCTCTGATGTGACCGGATTTGCCAGACTGATGTCAGGCCGTTCTCCCTTTCCGGTCGTGATGGTGGCCCCCTTGGGGCGCTTGGGTTGCCCCGGTCAGGGCTGTCGCGGCAGTTTCAGAGGTCAATTCAGCCATCACCTCGGCCACCACGAAGGCGGCGATGACGCTGGGCCGCTTGTCGCGGCTACCGCTTGCCCCAATGGGGCAATTCAAATGTTCGATAGACTGTCCATCACAGTTTTTGTGTGCCCAGTTTTTAAGTTTTGCGCGCTTGGTGGCAGATCCGATCATCCCCACATAAACAGCGTCCTGACGTTCCAATGCTGCAGACGTCAGGAGGAAATCCAGCCCGTGATCATGGGTCAGAACAATAAATGCGCTGCCAGTTGGAGCACCCCAGATATCGGCTTCCGGGATAGCGCTTACCCGGGTTTCGACATTTGCCGTGCACAGATCGACTTCGTCTGCCCGTGTGTCGACGAGGATGCAACGTACCGGCAAGTGCTGAAACTGATTGGCCAGAGCGCGCCCCACGTGGCCCGCGCCCATGACATAGACATGGGGCAAAGCCTCTTCGCGTTTGGTTGCGCGTTCTGTTGCGGCCCATTTGTCTGACATCCGCATGCGAGTCAGGTTCATCTCGACGCGTCCACCGCAGCATTGACCGATTTCAGGGCCAAGCGGTACATCCATAACCTGTTGCAACGTGCCATCATGCAGCATGTCCCGCGCGGCGTTGATGGCCAAGAATTCCAACTGACCACCGCCGATGGTTCCCCAAAGTGCCTTTGGAGCCACGAACATCTCTGTCCCCTCGTCGCGTGGAGAGGATCCGCGCACGCGGGTTAGCGAAACGCGGATCACGCATCGCTGTGCGGCAAGAAATTCGGTCAGAGAACGCGGGGACCGTGCCATCGATCAAGATCCCGCTTGTAGACGCGCTACAGCCATCAGGACGCGCTCGGGCGTCGCTGGGGCGTCCAGACGTGGGCATTTGCGGTAGTCAGCAACAGAGGCCACGGCCATCGACAGCGCCTCGAACACCGAAATCCCCAGCATGAATGGCGGTTCGCCAACAGCCTTGGAACGTTTGATCGTCAACTCGCGGTTTTCCGACCAATCGGCAAGGTTGACGTTGAAGGTGCGCGGTCTGTCCGACGCGAGCGGGATCTTGTATGTCGACGGCGCATGCGTGCGCAGACGACCGGCGTCATCCCACCAGAGCTCTTCGGTGGTCAGCCACCCCATGCCCTGAATAAACGCGCCTTCAACCTGACCTTTGTCGAGAACCGGGTTCAGCGAGCGCCCAACATCATGCAAAATGTCCGTGCGCTCTACGCGGTACTCGCCGGTCAGAGTGTCAATCGTCACTTCCGAACAGGACGCACCATAGGCGTAATAGTAGAACGGGCGGCCTTGTCCTTTGGTCCGGTCCCAGTGGATTTTCGGCGTTTTGTAGAACCCGGCTGCCGACAGTTGCACACGCGCCAGATAGGCTTGCTTGATGAACGCATCGAAGGGCAGAACCTCTTGCCCGATATGTACCTGATTGGCGTGGAAGGCCACATCCTCAGGTGTGACATCCCATTTTTCAGCGGCGAATTTCACCAGACGCGCTTTGATCTGCTCAACCGCGTTCAACGCCGCCATGCCGTTCAAATCTGTTCCGCTGGAGGCTGCGGTGGCCGAGGTATTTGGAACCTTCTCCGTCGTTGTCTTGGTAATCTTGATCCGGCTGAAATCGACCTGAAACGCTTCGGCCACAACCTGCGCGACCTTGGTGTTGAGGCCCTGCCCCATTTCGGTGCCGCCATGGTTCAGATGGATCGAGCCGCCATTGTAGACATGCACCAAAGCGCCAGCCTGATTGTACCAAGTCGCGGTGAAAGAAATACCGAACTTAACCGGTGTCAGCGCGATGCCCTTTTTCAGGATCGGTGATGTCTTATTGAACTCGATGATGGCCTGACGGCGCTGGCGGTATTCCGATGTCTCTTCCAGCTCTCCGATCAACCGGCCGAGAATGCTGTCTTCGACCTCCTGATGATACGGGGTTATGTTGCGCTCCTCAGTGCCGTAGAAATTGACCTTGCGCACATCCAGTGGATCCTGCCCGGTGGCATAGGCAATCTCTTCGATCATCCGCTCAGCGGTGATTACACCTTGCGGGCCGCCAAACCCACGGAACGCGGTGTTGGACACCGTGTTGGTTTTCATCGGATGGCTGTTCAGGCGCACATTCGGATAGAAATAGGCGTTGTCCGCGTGGAAAAGCGCCCGGTCGGTCACTGGGCCCGACAGGTCTGCCGAGAACCCACACCGCGCGGCAAAGCTGCCTTCCACCGCCTGAATGCGCCCATCGTTGTCAAAGGCGACGTCATAGTCGATCACGAAGTCATGGCGTTTGCCGGTCGCTGTCATGTCCTGATCCCGGTCGGGGCGGATTTTGACAGCGCGGTTCCACTTTTTGGCGGCTATGGCTGCGACCGCGCAGAACAGGTTCATCTGGCTTTCCTTGCCGCCAAATCCACCACCCATGCGGCGCACATTGACCACGACTGCGTTGGACGGCACGCCTAAGACATGCGCCACCATATGCTGCGCCTCGGACGGGTGCTGCGTCGAACAATGCACGACCACATCATCGTCTTCACCTGGAATGGCAAATGCGATGTGACCTTCAAGGTACATGTGATCCTGTCCGCCAACGTTCATACGGCCTTTAATTCGGTTTGGTGCAGCGGCCTGAGCTTGGGCGACATCTCCGCGCTCCAGCTTGAGCGGTGCCGTGACATGGGGATATCCAGCTTCCTGCGCCGCAATCGGGTCCAGCGCGTGGGGCAGGGTTTCGTAGTCGATCTTTGCCAGTTCGGCGGCCCGGCGCGCGATGTCGCGGGTTTCGGCAACAACAGCAAACAAAGGCTGCCCATGAAACTGAATGGCATCGGTCGGGAAAACCGGTTCGTCGTTCAGATGTGTCGGGCTGATATCATTGACCCCCGGCACATCATCCGCGGTCAACACGCCGACAACGCCGGGCGCGGCCAGAACGTCGGTGAAGTCGACGCCCAATAGCTTGGCGTGCGCGACGTCAGAGACGCCGAGATACGCGTGCAGCGTGCCTTCGGGCTGGGCTATATCGTCGGTATAATCGGCCCGCCCGGTGACATGCTTGATCGCACTGTCATGTTTGACGTTGGTGTGGGCCGCCCCGGTGACGGAAACGTTATCTTTCATTGTCTCGTCTCCTTTTTAAGCACAAGCCAGTTGAACGGGAGTGTCGGTTTGGGCGTCCATTTCAAGGAAGAACCGACGCAGAAGGTTCTGGGCCGACAGCATTCGGTAGTCGGACGATGCACGCCAATCGGTGAGAGGGCTGAAATCCTCTGCCAGCGCTACGGCGGCGGCTTCAAAGCTTTCGCGCGTCCAGGGTTGACCGTTTAACGCGGTCTCTGCAGCAGCGGCACGTTTGGGCGTGGCGGCCATGCCGCCGAACGCGATGCGTGTATTGCTGATGACCCCGTCTGCGACTGTCATATGGATGCCGGCGGCGACGGAAGAGATATCCTCGTCGCGGCGCTTGGAAATCTTGTAGGCCGCGTTCAGATCGTTGGCACCGGGCAAGGGGACGCGGATGCTTTCGACGAATTCGTCGGGCTGGCGATCCTGTTTGCCATAGTCGATGAAGAAGTCTTCCAGAAGCAGCGTCCGGCTCTCGGAACCGCGCCGCAGCGTGATTTCTGCGCCAAGCGCGATCAGAACCGGCGGTGTATCCCCGATGGGCGAGCCATTGGCGATGTTGCCGCCGACGGTTCCCATATTCCGCACCTGCCACCCTGCGATGCGGTCCCAGTAGGAGGACAGGTGTGGCAGGTGTTCAGACAGAAGTTCCTGGCAATCGGTGTAGCTGGCGCCAGCACCGATCAGGAGGAGGGAACCCTGTCTTTCGACTGTTTTCAGGTCTTCGAGATGACCGGTGAAGATGGCAGGCCCGATGTTGCGCAGGAATTTGGTGACCCAAAGACCCACATCTGTCGCCCCCGCCACGATTGTGGCGCTGGGGTAGGTCTGCAGACACGCAGCAAGATCATCAATGCTGGATGGGAGAATGCTCAAGTTGTCTTCGGGCCCGGACACAACGCGCCGTCCGTCTTTGAGGGCGGCCAAACGCGCGGTCATGGTTTCACGCTCGGTATTCAGATAATCCGACGCTGAAGTGCCATAGCGGCTGACGGCAACGGCGGCGCGGATGATCGGCTCATATCCGGTGCAGCGGCATAGATTGCCCTGCAGTGCTGTTTCAACTTGTGTTTCGGTTGGTTCGGGTGTTTGCATCCAAAGTGCATAAAGCGCCATGACGAAACCCGGCGTGCAGAACCCGCACTGGCTGCCGTGATGATCGATCATCGCCTGTTGAACCGGGTGGAGGCGACCGTCAGGGCCGGACAGGTGTTCGACCGTTACGACATGACAGCCATCGACCGAGGCGAGAAACCGGATGCAGGCGTTCACGGGAACATAGGCCAGCCCCGCATTGCCAAGCCGACCGACAAGCACGGTGCACGCGCCGCAGTCACCTTCGGCGCAACCTTCTTTTGTGCCTGTCAGCCGACGTTCCAACCGCAGGAAGTCCAGAAGCGTCTGGTCTGCTGATACGTTTGGAACGGACACATCCTTGCCATTCAGGATAAATTGGATGTCGGTGCGATGCGTCATGGTATTCTCCCTATGCCCCTGCCTTTCAGGTGGGTGATCGGGGGGACCATAGGCGCAACGATTGAGTCTTAAAATCGTCGGAAACGGCAAATACTTTCAACACAGCGTTGAAAAAGAAAATGCCGTGGCGCAGTCTTTCCGCAAGGAGAGGATCGAATGTCATACATCGAAAGCCTGCGTGTTTTTGTCAGAGTAATGGAGTTGGGCAGCATTACATCCGGCGGGCGCGACCTTCGGTTAACCCCGGCGGTGGCCAGCAAACGGTTGAAAGAGCTTGAGAACCATTTGGGCGTGCGGTTGTTCAACAGAACAACTAGGTCGATGACACCAACCGAAGTCGGATCGGTTTTTTACGATGAGGCCAAGGCTGTTCTGTTGGCGCTCGATCATGCCGAAGCGCGTGTCGCCAGCTTTTCCGACGCCCCCAGAGGTGCAATCCGTATCACCGCGCCGCTGGGTGTTGGGCGGCGAATCGTTGCTCCGTTGGTCCCTGAGTTTTCGGATCGCTACCCGGAAACAGAGATTCGCATGCGTCTGTCCGATCGCAAGGTGGATATTCTGGCCGACGGCTTGGACATCGCGTTTTTCGTCGGCGAGCCCGGTGATTCAACCATGAAGCTACGGAAGTTCGCCGATTGTGATCGTGTGCTGTGCGCATCGCCGGAATACTTGTCGAAATCTGGGGTGCCCAAAACACCGGATGACTTGCTGCATACGCCACACAATTGTCTGTTGCTGCGCTATCCCAGATCTCCCGAATATTTCTGGACTCTCCGGACCGACATGGGACCGCGGAAACTTGAAGTGCGTGGCAAATACGACGCTGATGATGGTGACGTGTTGACCGACTGGGCCTTGGCGGGCACGGGGATCGTAAACAAACCGCGTTTCGACGTGCGCGAGTATCTCGAGAACGGCCGACTGATCGAAGTTCTACCTGAGACGCCCCCTGTGCCGACGATTTTCGGCTGTCTTTACCCGCACAAAAAGCTGCAGGACCCCAAGGTGCGTCTGTTCGTCGAGCATGTTGCGCAGCACAGCAAACGCTTTTTTGCTTAGTGAAAAAGGGCAAAAAACTGGGCGTACTAGCCCAGTTTACCTATCCCGCCAATTAAACGAGCGTCTCGCGTCTATTGATCCCTGACTTCACGTACCCACGCAATGATTGTCTGGCGCGATTCTTCATCCATTTGAACCGCCGATGGTGGCGGCATTGCGTGGCTGATCCCGGCCTGCAGATATATCTGGTCGGCCTGACGGGCTACATCACCGGGTGTTTCAAGATACACCTTCTTGGGGGCCCACTTCATTGTGCCATAAACCGGCTCACGCGCGTGGCACATGGAACAATTGCCAAGGACCGTGTCATACGCTTCCTCGAATCCGGCAGCCGACGCATATTTTTGCTCGTATGGCGTCAGCTCCCGTGCTTCTGCGTCTTCCCATGTCTCACCGGTTCTGACCGAAGACAGCCAGGCGATAACAACCATGAGAATAACGGTGACCCCCCAGGTCCAGTGCGGACCTTTTCCGGTTGCGTGCATCGTGTTGAAATAGTGCCGGATGGTCACGCCTGTCAGAAAGATCAGGCTGGCGATGATCCACGAGTACTCTGTTCCGAAGGCTAGCGGGTAGTGGTTCGACAGCATCAGGAACACGACCGGCAGGGTCAGATAATTGTTATGCGTGGAACGCACCTTGGCGATTTTTCCATATTTGGCGTCGGGTGTTCGACCAGCCTTGAGGTCTTCGACCACGATCCGCTGGTTTGGCATGATCTGGAAGAAAACGTTGGCGGTCATGATCGTCGCGGTAAACGCACCAAGATGCAAAAGCGCGGCACGACCGGTGAATATCTGGTTGTAGCCCCAGGACATGATCACAAGGATCACGAACAGCAGCAGCATCAGTACGGTCGGGTGATCGCTCAGCTTCGATTTGCACATCTGATCGTAAAGCAGCCAGCCGATGGTCAGTGATCCGCCAGAGATCAGGATACCCTGCCACAGCGAGAGGTCCACTTTGGTTGGGTCGAGCAGGAACAGCTCGCCGCCGACCCAGTAGATGATCATCAGTAAAGCCGCACCCGAAAGCCACGTCGTGTAGCTTTGCCATTTATGCCAGGTCAGGTGTTCAGGCATCCGTGCAGGCGCCACCAGGTATTTGACGGTGTGATAGAATCCGCCCCCATGCACCTCCCATTCTTCGCCGTAGGCCCCTTCTGGCAGGGCAGGGTTCGGCTTCAGCATAAGATCGAGTGCGATAAAGTAGAATGACGCACCAATCCACGCCATCGCGGTGATCACATGCAGCCAGCGGATAGAAAAGGCGATCCACTCCCACATTACGGCCAAGTCGTACATGGCATTGCTCCTAAGATTCTAAGTTCCCGGGCACTCTATGCGATAGAGTTTTCCTCTGGTATTGCTACGAAAGACCAAGCAGTATCAAAAAATGCAAAAAAATGTCCTACTTAGATAACATCCGCACTTTTGTCCGTGTCTACGAATTGGGAAGCATGTCCGCAGCAGGCCGCGATCTGCGCGTCTCGCCAGCGGTCACGTCTGCAAGAATTTCCCAACTGGAAGAACACCTTGGCGTACGATTGTTTCAGCGCACCACGCGCAGTCTCGCCCCGACAGAACAGGGGAAATCCTTCTATCGCGGAGCGACAGATATTTTGGAAGCTGTCCAGAATGCTGAAGCCCAAATCGCCAATATCACTGAGAACCTGAAGGGCTCACTATATGTTGCAGCGCCTTTAGGAGTTGGCAGACGTTTGATAGCACCGCAAGTGCCAAAATTCCTTGCAGAGTACCCTGAAGTGAACGTTAGATTGCGGCTGACTGATCGAAAGGTCGACCTGACGACCGAAGGTCTCGATCTCGCGTTTTTCTTAGGCCAACCGGAAGACAGTAACTTGCGAATTCGCAAGATTGCCGATGTCGAGAGGGTGCTTTGTGCATCCCCCAAATATATAAAAAAACGTGGGATGCCTGAAAGCGGAGACGATATTATCGCCGATGCGCATGAGTGTTTAAGTCTGCGCTTTCCAGGCGCCACCGAGTTTCAGTGGCTTCTAAAAACCCAACTGGGACCCAAGCGATTTCGCGTTTCCGGGCGTTATGAGTCGGACGATGGCGACGTCCTGACGGACTGGGCGCTTGCTGGCCATGGTATTGCGATGAAGCCAATATTTGAGATTGCTCAGCATCTGAAAGCCGGAACTTTGGTTCCGGTGGCAAAGGAAACGCCACCCGAACCGATTCAGATGGCATGTTTATTTACGCACCGCCGAATGCAGGACCCCAAAACGCGCCTCTTTATGGAGTTCATAATCGAGCGCATAGGGTCAACGATTGCGGCGACTAACACGTCCTCTTAGGTCGCTCAGCTACCTCGATATGTCGAAAAGCCGAAAGGCGACAGAAGCAAAGGGACATGGTAATGCGAGTGTTCTGACATCCCGAAACGGATTGGGATCACATCCAAGAAACGCGGAGTCTCGGGAGGCGTGCCCGAGGCATCGAGGTATTCTCCGGCATAAAAAACCAATTCGTATTCACCTGTTGAAAACTCTGCCGTTGGCAAAATCTGCTCATCGGTGCGGCCATCATCATTTGTGACCAGAGTTTTCAGCAATGTGCGATCCGCGCCGTCAATGCGGAACAACTCGATTTTTAAACCCTCGGCAGGGCACCCTCGAGCCGTATCCAGTACGTGCGTTGTAAGATAACCGGTCATTTGCACCTCTCCTCAATTTTGGGTTTTAATATTCCGATTACTTCGCGAGAAGCAAAGGTAGTCTGCCCGAAGGCTCCTTCGCATTCTTTTTGAAAAACATCTCTGATTATTCGGGTTATTCATCACCTCAAGAAGAAGGAAAGTGATGTGACGCGTTATCCAAGAGACATGACCGGCTATGGTTGTCAAATGCCAGTGGCGAACTGGCCAAACGGGGCGAAGATCGCGGTTCAGATCGTGCTGAACTACGAAGAAGGTGGCGAAAACAATATCTTGCACGGCGATGCCGCCTCTGAGGCGTTCTTGTCCGAAATCACGGGTGCTGCCCCATGGCCGGGGCAACGGCATTGGAACATGGAATCCATCTACGAATACGGCAGCCGGGCCGGATTCTGGCGGGTGCTCCACCTTTTGCAGGACGTGCCCGTCACCGTTTACGGCGTCGCTACCGCCCTGGCGCGCGCGCCACAACAGGTGGCAGCGATGAAACGCGCCGGATGGGAAATCGCAAGCCATGGCCTGAAATGGATTGAGCACAAGGACATGGGCGCCGAAGAAGAGCGTGCTCAGATCCGTGAAGCCATCCGACTGCACACCGAAGTCACGGGGCAGCCACCACGTGGCTGGTACACGGGGCGCTGTTCGATGAACACCATCGACCTTGCGGCTGGGGAAGGTGACTTCGCCTACATCGCGGACAGCTATGCCGACGATTTGCCCTATTGGGTAAAGGCTGGCGGCAAGGATCAGTTGATTGTGCCGTACACGCTGGACTGTAACGACATGCGCTTTGCGATTCAGGCGGGCTACACCAATGGCGATCAGTTCGAGAGTTACCTGAAAGACAGTTTCGACATGCTGTATGCCGAGGGTGAGGCCGGTGCGCCCAAAATGATGTCGATTGGCCTGCACTGCAGGTTGATTGGTCGCCCGGGTCGCGCGATGGCGCTGAAGCGCGTGCTGGAACACTTCAAAAAACACGACGGTGTCTGGTTCGCTACGCGCGAACAGATCGCTGATCACTGGACAATGGAGCACCCACCAATGCAACGTCTGACCCCGTCCGAAATGGATCAGTCAACCTTTGTTACTGAGTTCGGTGGTGTATTCGAACACAGCCCGTGGATTGCTGAAGGCGCGTATGATCTGGAGCTTGGGCCGACGCACGATAATGCCGCCGGTGTTCACAACGCGTTGGCGAGGGTGTTCCGGTCTGCAACTGGGGACCAACGCCTCGGTGTCCTGACCGCCCACCCGGACTTGGCGGGTAAGCTTGCCGCGGCTGGTCGCCTGACAAAGGAAAGCACCGCTGAACAGGCCGGAGCCGGTCTGGATATGCTGACCGATGAAGAACGCGCAACATTCACAGCGCTGAACGAGGCCTACACAACCAAGTTCGGCTTTCCTTTCATCATTGCGGTTAAAGACAACACAAAGGCCAGCATCCTGGAAGCTTTCAAACGCCGGATCGACAGCGACCGCGACACCGAATTTGCTGAGGCCTGCCGCCAGGTTGAACGGATCGCCGAATTGCGCCTGATTGAGAAGTTCGGGGCATGACGACGGTCTTGAAAACTCAACCTCTGACTGCGGAGGCTTTTGCGTCGTTTGGCGATATCATCGAAGTGTCAGGCGACGTTGACAAATACATCAACCAAGGAAGATGCGCACGATATCATGACCGTGCCGTGCTCGATTTTCACGATGGACGTCCGGGGATCAGCGTTTTTAAATCCGAAGCTTTCAGCTTTCCTATCAAACTGGAGATGGTTGAACGTCACCCGGATGGCAGCCAAGCGTTCCTGCCCATGTCAGACAAACCCTTCGTTGTGGTTGTAGCCCCCGACGAAGGCGGGGCACCGGGTCAACCGATCGCATTCAAAACAGCTCCGGGGCAGGGCGTGAACTACTTCCGCAATACTTGGCACGGGGTGCTGACCCCACTTTATGCGCCTGGCCTTTTTGCGGTGGTGGATCGAATAGGAACCGGGCCCAACCTCGAAGAGCATTGGTTCGAGGAGGCCTTTACAATCACGGAATGAGGGACCTTGCCGGAAGAGGAGCCGGACAATGTTCCTCAAGGGAGGAAAGACACAATGTCAGATGCATCCATCGGAACGCCGGAACAGCTCCGCGATCCGAATTACTCGCCGCCGCTTCTGAAAGCGGTACCACTGGGAATTCAGCACGTGCTGGCGATGTTCGTTTCCAACGTCACGCCAGCCATTATCGTGTGCGGCGCGGCCGGGTTCGGATTTGGTTCGAACAGCCCCGACTTTCCTCAAATGATCTACATGATCCAGATGTCGATGTTCTTTGCAGGCATCGCGACTTTGTTCCAATCCATTGGTGTAGGCCCGGTTGGCGCCCGGTTACCAATTGTTCAGGGAACGTCGTTTGCCTTCATCCCAATCATGATCCCACTGGTGGTCGGAAAGGGTGTCGATGCCATTGCCGTCTTGATGGGCGGCGTGGTCGTCGGCGGTCTGTTCCATGCCTTCCTTGGGCTGTTCATAGGCCGTCTTCGATTTGCACTTCCACCCTTGGTCACAGGCCTCGTGGTGACCATGATCGGTTTGGCGCTTGTAAAGGTTGGGGTTCAGTATGCTGCCGGCGGTGTGCCTGCCATTGGTACCGAGGAGTATGGTTCGGGCCTTAACTGGTTCATGGCTGGAAGCGTAATTGTGGTGACGCTCGGCCTGAAGTTCTTTGCGCGAGGCATGCTGTCCGTGTCAGCGGTATTGATCGGCTTGTTGGTCGGTTACGCATTGGCATTTGTACTTGGCCAAGTAAATTTGGGTAATGTCGGTAGTGCAGCACCGTTCGCTCTGCCAAACCCGCTGCATTTCGGTCTCGAATTCTCGGTCGCAGCCATCATCGGTTTCTGTGCGATGTCCTTTGTTTCGGCCGTTGAAACGGTAGGGGACGTGTCCGGTATCACCAAAGGCGGCGCCGGACGTGAGGCAACCGACAAGGAGATTCAGGGCGCAACCTACGCCGATGGTATCGGCACCGCGATCTCCGGTCTCTTCGGCGCATTGCCGAACACCTCGTTCAGTCAGAATGTCGGTTTGATTGCCATGACCGGCGTCATGAGCCGCATGGTGGTTACCATCGGGGCTCTTTTCCTGATCGTATGCGGGCTTATTCCGAAAATCGGTGCGATCATCTCGTCGATCCCGATCGAAGTTCTGGGCGGCGGTGTGATCGTGATGTTCGGCATGGTGGTCGCGGCGGGTGTTTCGATGCTGTCGGATGTGAACTGGAACCGGCGCAATATGGTGATCTTTGCGATTTCCCTAAGCCTTGGTTTGGGATTGCAATTGGAGCCCGGCGCGCTTCAGTATCTGCCCGGCACACTCAAGGTTCTGGCCACTTCGGGTATCCTGCCTGCTGCGGTCATCGCAATTATACTGAACTTGGTTCTTCCCGAGGAGCTTTCGGACGAAGCGACAGAAGAAGTTTCAGGCGGTATGGCTGGCCACGGTCTGGGGTCTATTGGCCATGACGATCACGTCTGATGAGGTGAAGGTGAATCTCTGAGCGTCACTGCAACAAAAAAGCGGCGTGCCTGGGCTCGCCGCTTTTTTTCGAGATACCCAACCGTCGAGGCAAGGCTACCAGCCTGACCGATGAATTCGAAATTGGCCTGGCTATTTCTTAACCGAAGGTCGGCACGTCAGTGCCAAAAAACGCTTCAGTTTTGAACAATCCACGCAGTGTCACGCGCAGCGTCACAATGTGGGCGCGATTTTTTACCCCCAGTAGGATTAGTCCAACATCAAGACACTCTGCCTCGCTTTTCAAGTGGTTGCGGGTTTCGTCCGATATCCTTTTTTGACACGCCCAAAGCCGAGGCAGTATCCACCTGGTAAAAACTGTTTCCCGGATGCGCCGGACCGGCCATCACGAAATACAGCTTCAAGGCGCTCAAGCCGTATCATTCCACCAATGGCGAATGGCGGAAATGACAAGGTGGCTGGGGGCTTCAAGTATTCGCCAGACAGGAAATCACAAAGCGGGAGCAGCCTGTCAGCAAAGACTGGCCGCACCCGGTTTTCTTTAGAATTCTACTTGGATCGCGATCCCTTTCTGAACAGCGAGATCGACCACTGACGCCGCAACGGCTAGATCCTGAAGACCCACGCCGGTACCATCGAACAGTGTGATCTGATCATTGGATGTCCGACCGGGATTTGTGCCGTTGATGACCGCACCAAGCTGGGCAACGTCGCTTTCTTCGATCAGGCCTTGGGCAACGGCGTGCTGTGCTTCGCCGATGGTGACGGATTGCGCGACCTCGTCCGTGAAGACTTTTGCTTTGGCCAACAGCGCCGCTTCCACCTCTTGCTTGCCCTTGGTGTCCGTCCCCATGCATGCAACGTGAGTTCCGGGACTGACATGATCCGCCATCAGCGACGGAGCAAATGCCGAGGTGATTGAGATGATCACATCCGCCTCTGTCATGCCGTTCAGTTCGACGGCTTCAAAGGGAATGCCGGCTTCGTTGGCGACTTTTTCGATATTCGGCAGCATCTCGGGATGGTAATTCCAGCCAATAACCTTTTCAAATGCGCGCTGTTCCAGCGCCGCGCGAAGCTGAAATGCGGCTTGGTGACCGGCGCCAATCATGCCGATGACCTTGGCGTTTGGGCGGGCAAGGTGTTTGATTGACACGGAAGATGCCGCCGCAGTGCGCAGAGCTGTCAGTAGATTGCCGCCGACCATTGCCGAGGGTTTGCCAGTGTCGGGGTCGAACAGAAACACGGTGGACTGGTGGTTGATCAACCCGCGCTTTTCCAGATTGTTCGGCCAGTAGCCTCCCGCCTTAAGACCAAGTGTTAGCCCCGCGCGGTCAAACCCGCCCTTGAATCCATAAAGTGCATCTTCATGTCCGATGGCTTCGCGCACGACCGGAAAGTTATAGGCGTCACCCGACGCCATGGCAGCAAAGACCTGTTCCACGGCATCAAAGGCCGCGTCACGGGTCATGAGGTCAGCGATTTCACGCTCGGGTACGATCAACATGTCTTTCTCCGTTCAGAATTCGTGCGCCCGCGTGCTTTTCCCGAAGGGAGGGAGTGCACACGGGCGGCTATCCGGCTACGTCCGAGCCGGACTTTCCTGTTTTAAATAGGCTCTGGCTCAATAAGCGTGACCACGGGCGGAGACGGGCCAAACGCATTCAACCTTGCCGTTCCGGACGCCAACATACCAATCGTGCACGTTTGCGGTCGGGTCGCAGTGACCGGGAACCAGCTTGAGCTTATCGTTGACGTTCAGCACCCCGTTCGGATCCATCACAACCCCATGCTCGTCCGAGCATTTGATGTATTCGACATCGTCGCGCCCGAAGACAACCGGCAGACCGCTGTCAACCGACTGGGCCTTGAGACCTGCATCGACGATGGCCTTGTCGACCTTGGCGTGGCTCATGACGCTGGTCAGGATGAAGAACGCGTTTTCCCATTCGCCCCGGTCGATGCGGTTGCCGTCCTTGTCGAGGATGCGGCCATAGTCTGCATCCATGAATGCGTAGGACCCGCACTGCAGTTCGTTGTACACGCCCGAATTGGACTCGAAGTAGTAAGAACCGGTGCCACCACCCGAGACCAGCTCACATTCGATGCCTTCGGCCTTAAGTCCCTCAACGGCGTCTTTTACCATCGCGATGGCGGTGTCGAGCTTTTCCTTGCGCGCCTCGTAGGTGTCGAGGTGCTGCATGGCTCCCTGATAGGCCTGAATACCGGTGAATTTCAGGTTGTCGGCGGCTTCTACCGCTTTGGCGATCTCGATTACTTCGGGCGTCGTGGTTACGCCGCAGCGCCCGGCGCCGCAGTCGATTTCGACGAAGACCTCAAGCTGTGTCCCGTGATCCACCGCCGCGCCCGAAAGATCCGCGACATTGTCCAGATCATCAACACATACGATGATGCGGCTGCCCAGTTTTGGCAGGCTGGCAAGACGGTCGATCTTGGCTGGGTCTCGCACCTGGTTCGACACCAAGACGTCTTTGATGCCGCCGCGCACGAACACCTCAGCCTCCGAGACTTTCTGACAGCAAACACCGACCGCACCGCCGATTTTCTCTTGCAGCTTGGCCACATCGACCGACTTGTGCATTTTCCCGTGCACGCGGTGACGCATGCCATGGGCCTTGGCGTAATCGCCCATTTTCTTGATGTTGCGCTCAAGCGCGTCGAGATCCAATATCAGGCTGGGGGTCTGGATATCTGCTTCATCCATTCCGGGCTTGGCCGGAATGTCATAGCCTACTTCGAATTGGTCGAGATTGGTCATATCTTTCATTTCCGTCTTCCTATGTCGGGATTGATGTCTGTTGGATTGCGGTCAGGCATTCAGCCAAGGCAGCTTGTCCAGATCGACATTGCCCCCGGTGATGATCAGACCGACACGCTTACCCTTGAAAGCGTCCGGGTTCTTCAGGATCGTGGCCAGCGGTACGGCCGAGGATGGCTCCATCACGATCCGCAGGTGTTTCCACGTCAACTTCATCGCATCGATAATCTCTTGTTCCGATGCGGTGTAGATTTCGGTGACGTGGTTTGACAC
Organism: Ruegeria sp. BF7; assembly: GCF_056538605.1. NCBI lineage: Bacteria > Pseudomonadati > Pseudomonadota > Alphaproteobacteria > Rhodobacterales > Roseobacteraceae > Ruegeria > Ruegeria sp. BF7. Next base: position 108,195 of record NZ_JBQFTM010000011.1, read on the forward strand.
GAAATGCCAGGTGAGGTCTTTAAGCGGAACCAGCAGCCCGTCGGCAATCGTCTTTGGCGCGTCGTCCGCGATGATGTGGCCAGCCTTGAAGCTGCGATAAGCATCGTCGGCCTGTTCGGGCTCTGCCGCTATGATCGCTGTTTCCGGGGCTAGAGTGGACAGAGTCAGACACGTGCCGGACACCATGCCACCGCCACCGATGGGGGCGACGACTGCGTCCAGCCCGTCGGTCTGCTCAATAAACTCACGTGAACAGGTGCCTTGCCCGGCGATTACGCGCGGATCGTTGTAGGGATGAACAAAATCCCCACCCGTGGCCGCCTGCACCTCGGCAAATGTCGCTTCTCGAGATGAGGTGGATGGCTCACATTCGGTGATCTTCCCGCCATAGCGACGAACCGTGTCCTTCTTAGCCTGCGGTGCCGTACGCGGCATTACCACGTTACAGGGAATACCCCGTTTCATCGCCGCATAGGACAGGCATGAGGCGTGGTTGCCCGAGGAATGGGTCGCAACGCCCTTTTTCGCCTGCTCCTCATCCAGCCCGAACACCGCATTTGTGGCGCCTCGTACCTTGAACGCACCCGGTTCCTGAAAGTTCTCACATTTGAAGAACAGCTGCGCCCCGGTCAGTTCGTTCAGGTGGTCCGAAGTGCGGACCGGAGTGCGGCGGATGAAAGGTTCTATCCGATCATGCGCCGCCAGCATGTCCTCATAAGTTGGGATGTACATGTTGCAATCCTTCATCATGCAGCGTCCTTCTGAACGGCAGCGGGATGACCACGGTAGTATTCCTGTGCGGCCGCCACGCCCGAGCCAAGCTCAATGTTCAGGCCCAGATCAGCCATGCACATTTCAGCGGTGGCGATGCCGGACAGAGCCATGACATCCGTCAGGCTGCCCAGGTGTCCGATGCGGAACACCTTGCCGGCAACTTCGCCAAGGCCAACGCCAAAGGCGACGCCATATTTGTCTGCGGCATGGGTAACGATATCCGTCGCGTTGAACCCGTTCGGTGTTCGGATCGCGCTTACGGTGTCAGAATACACCGACGGGTTTGCTGCACACAGCTCCAGCCCCCAGGCACCCACGGCCGCGCGGACACCTTCGGCGATACGGGTATGTCGGGCAAAAACGTTTTCCAGACCTTCACTCAGCAGCATGTCGCAGGCCTGGTTGAGGCCATTCATCAAGCCAACAGCGGGCGTGTAGGGATAGGCATTATTGGCGTAACCCTTGGCCATGTCATGCACATCAAAGAAGGTACGGGGCAAGGTACCGGTCTCGGTCGCTTCCATCGCCTTCTGACTAAAGCCAACGATGGCAAGGCCCGCAGTCAGCATGAAACCTTTTTGCGAACCCGTGACGGCGACGTCGACGCCCCATTCGTCAAAACGGAAGTCCATGGAAGCGATCGATGAGACACCATCGACAAACAGCATGGCAGGGTGCCCGGCGGCATTCAGTGCCTTGCGTACGGCGGCAATGTCCGACTTTACGCCGGTTGCCGTTTCGTTATGCGTGGCGAGAACGACCTTGATTTCGTGGTTGGTGTCGGCGGTCAGAATCTCTTCGTAGCGGTCGGCGGGCAGACCGTCGCCCCAAGGGGTCTCGACGATCTCGACATTCAGCCCATGGCGTTGGCACATGTCGATCCAGCGGTGGCTGAACATGCCGTTACGGGCAGCCAGAACCTTGTCACCCGCTGACAGGGTATTGGTCAAAGCCGTCTCCCAACCACCGGTCCCGGTTGAGGGGAAAATAAAGACTTCGGCGCTTTCGCTTTTCAGAATTTTACGAACGCCCGTGCGCGCAGGATGCAGAATCTGCCCGAACAGCGGCGAGCGATGGTCGATCGTCGGCATATCGCAGGCCTTGCGCAGGCTTTCAGGAATATTGGTCGGGCCCGGGATGAAAACGGGGTTTTGAAAGCTCATGGATGGTCTCCTTCGGTCGTTGCTGACACAATAGAGCCAAGCCATTCAGTTCGAAATTTTTTTGAAAACGCATTTCAAAATGCAGTTTAAGAAATTTAACTTATAGTTGTCAGTGCCTTATATTTTTCATATGTTGAATTCGTCTTTCACATATGATCAGAGGGTTTTTATGAATTCTCAAGATAATGACCCAAAATCCCGCCGCAAATCCCGGGGAAGACCACGGGGATGGGATGACAAAACCGCTCAGAACACGATCAAATCTCTGGATCGTGCGATGGAGGTTTTCGAATACCTGAGCAAGGCGCAAGGCAAGGCGTTGACCACGCTGTCCGACGAAATGCGCCAATCCCCGGCGACAGTGTACCGTATCCTCGTGACGTTGGAGGGCAGGGGGCTTGTCGAATTCGATCACGACGAACAGGTCTGGCATATCGGCCCGCGTGCGTTTGTCATTGGTTCACGCTTTCTGCGCCGCACTAGTCTTGTCGACCGGGCCAGACCGATCATGCGCAAGCTGATGGAAGTAACGGGTGAGACCGCCAATCTTGGTGTCGAGAAGGAAGGCTCTGTCCTTTTTCTGAGCCAGGTTGAGACGCATGCCAGCATTCGAGCATTCTTTCCGCCGGGTACACTTTCGCCAATGCACGCATCGGGGATAGGCAAAGCGTTGCTGGCTCACATGGATGAAGATCGGCTGAACAGACTGTTGAGCACCGTGGACTTGCAATCTTTCACGGACAGATCAATTACCGATCCAGAGGCGTTGAAAGCCGACCTTGCAGTTGTCAGAGCGCAAGGCTTTTCGGTGGACAACGAGGAAAAAAACTCGGGCATGCGATGTATTGCAGCCCCGGTTTTCGACATCAATCGCGAGGCGGTTGCCGGGATCTCGGTTTCTGGGCCGACAAGCCGGATCGGCGAAGCCGAGATTGAACAGCTGAGCCGCCCCGTAATTGAGGCGGCACATCAATTGACCCATGCAATCGGTGGGGCTGCTATTCCACCGCCGTCCTGAGCCGTCGGTGCTACCGACAGGCGACCGAAGCCGGTCGCAGCGCCATGTGCCGGTTCACATCCTTGTAGAGCAGGTAGCGAAACTTGCCCGGACCACCTGCATAACAGGCCTGAGGGCAGAATGCGCGCAACCACATGTAATCGCCGGCTTCGACTTCGACCCAGTCACTGTTCAGCCGGTAGACAGCCTTTCCTTCCAGAACATATAGGCCATGTTCCATAACATGGGTTTCAAGGAAGGGGATGACGGCGCCGGGCTCGAAGGTCACCACCGTGACATGCATGTCGTGACGCAGGTCACTTGGGTCGACAAATCGCGTCGTGGCCCATTTGCCATCGGTCCCGGGCATTGGTGTCGGCGCTATGTCGTTTTCGTTGAGTATCAGAACATCGGGTTTGTCCAACCCGTCTACAGCTTCGTAAGCCTTTCGAATCCAGTGAAACCGCAGTGTTTCATCTGCCCGATTGTGCAAGGTCCATTCAATAGCGGGCGGCAAATAGGCATAGCCACCTTGTGTTAGCTCGTGCGTCTGGCCTCCTACACTTAGCGTCGCGGTTCCTTCGACGACAAATAGCACACCTTCGGCCCCGGGGTCGGTCTCGGGTCGGTTAGAGCCGCCACCGGGCTGCACCTCCATGATGTATTGCGAAAAGGTTTCGGCAAAGCCGCTTAATGGTCGTGAAATAACCCACAAACGGGTGTGGTCCCAAAACGGAAGAAAACTGGTCACAATGTCCCGCATTGTCCCTTTCGGAATCACAGCATAGGCGTCTGTAAAAACGGCGCGATCTGTCAACAACTGGTCTTGTCCGGGATGCCCGCCATGTGGCGCGAAGTATTTGTTGTTCATGTATGCTCCTGACGAATAACCGTGTCCGTCAACATATGCTTCGGTTGAAGGGGTTGGACCAGTCGTAAGGGAACAACAGCTCCATCTGGAAAAATTTGATAATCTCACGAATTTTTTGGCGACCGTGGTGATGCTGTCAGGCCGATCAGGATACTCCGCAAAGCTGTTGAACCCCTAAAACCAGCACCTCTTCGCTCGCCAATGTTGCATTGCCTGGATCAGTTGCTGGATTGGGTAGCATGCCTCTTTCAGGCAACTTGTGAGTAGAGGTTGGTGATGCCCTTGATTTTGTTCCGGACTTCAGTCGGGCAGCTGTGCCGCATACTTTGCTGAACTATTAAGACGGAAAATATGCTTAAGACGAAAAAAGCTGTGTTCAGATGGCCAGCTTCGCAAACTGTTTTTATGGGCAAATTCCGAGCCCGAACGGCCTTTACGGATTATCTGTGCAACTTCGATGCCGTTCAGTGCGGCGGATGTAGATACAAAGAAATTGCGTCAGAGCATAAGTCTTATCCATTCGCCAGGATTTATTGCGGCCGCGTCTCTGGCGACGTGCTAGGTCGGCAATCAGCGGTGAATACCTAACACCCGGCGGTTCAAAGATGCATGATCGACGGAAATACCGCGTCCTGTGGAAGAATGTGTGCCATTGAATGAGATTGCCACTACCCGCCTTGTTCGAAATCCGAGACGCATTTAACAAAGGTGCCCCCCCTCAGACAGACAGGGTTAAAAATCTGCGACAAAGCCACCAGAGGTTGTTTTCTGATAATTTTGAAGGACCCAAGCGAGCCAAAAAGTTCGTTTTCTGAAACGTTGACCAGTAACTTAGTGTGATCAAACATCGAACTAGAATAGCAACCTGACTTGGCGAGGATGGGAAATTGACGAGTTTATTCATAATCGCCTTGGCTGTTACCGTTCTGAACACTATGCCAATTTGGCTGGCTGAACTGGCTGATAAATGCGGTATTTCCGACATAACGGTAGGCTTGTTGGCAAGCATCGTCCTATTATCATCTGCGGCGGGATGCGCGATTGGAGCCGACACACGACATAGAGCATTGCCTCGTGCCGCGGGGGTTGTTGCGGTCTGCGGAATTGCTGGTGCTGCGATGGTGCAGGCTATTCCGAAGACGGTTTTGTTTGCCGGGGCAAGCAGTACAGGTCTGTCGTTAGGCATTGTTTTAGCTCTGCCCCTGTCGCGCAGTTTCGCGGAGAAAAAGGTTCTGCGAATGATAGGCAATGGAATGGCGATCGGCTGTACCGCTTCCTTTGTTCTGCTGGTTGGTATCCATGTATTCGAGTTATCATTGCTGCCTTTTTTGGCCCTTCTAGCGGCGATGCAGGTGGCCCTGCTGTTTTGGAAAATGCCTGTACCAAGCAAGCGCAGTATCAGGCACTTAAACTGGAAAAAGGACGTTAGCTTGCTGCCGTTCTTTGCATGTATGGGCGCTTATTGGGCCTTTCTCGAAGTGTACTCGGTTGAGCTAAACCTTGGCAGCCTCAGCGCCTGGCTAGCCGGAAGCCTGTTGCTGTCCGGTTTGGGTTCTTACCTTGCTGGTCTCATGCCGAACCGGCTGAGACTGCAGGCTGGGATAATTGGTCTGTTACTCGCCGCCTTTGCCGGCGGGCTTACCTATTTATCTAAAACCGAGTTGCTGATTGGCGCCACTATCCTGATCAACGCATTCGGCCTGTTCCTGTTTTTTCCGCTGTACCTGGATCGGACAGACGCCCCGGCGGCGGGTATGGCACGTTACCTTCTGGGGTTTGCATTGGGTGGCGTAACCGGGAGCCTCGCAATCGCAGTGGGGGGCTATCCGGCTTTGGCCGCCGCCGTTGCGGTCTCAGGTTTGATCGCCGTGCCCGCAATGAGGCGTCTGCGGTCTAATTCGGGTATTCCGGAATTCTGAGCCCGGCCTTTCGCCATCCTCGCACAGCCATCTCTCCGCGTTCCGGAGTTATTCCGGTCAAAGCGAGTTCTTCATAGACGACGTCCTCGAAGATCGGAAACATCTCTCGCATGACTTCGACTGACGCTTGTGCTTTTTCAGTGTTGCCCAATTCGCCATGAAGCCAAGCAAGGTGCGCCTGATACCAAAAGAAGTCGGGCATGGGAACTTTTTCGATCTCTACCAGCGCCGCCTCGATAAAACCTTGAGATGCATAGAGCCAGCATCGTGCGTAATGGTACCATCCGGGATGGACCGGACTTAGTTCAATAGCCCTATCCAGCAATTCGACGGCGCGATCATATTCACCTAAAAACAGATGGCAGGACCCGATCTCGGCCAAAACATCGCAGTGGCCGGAATTCAGTTCCAGCGCTCGTTCGGCGGCGACCCTGAATCCGGCAATGTCCATCTGATAGTAGATAGTCAGCGCCAGTGTCATTTGCGCAAAGGCATTTAGCCCATCGCATTCCACCGCCTTGCGCGCAGCTTCTGCTGATAGCGCCAAGGCATCTACATCAGGGCGCTGGTTGACGTGATAGCGGTACTCTTCCAGTAACAGCATGGCATAGGCCGCCCACCCATCTGATGATTGGGGATCAGTTTCGAGCGCGTCCTTTAACCTGTCCCGAATCTCTGCATGTATGGAATGATCGTAGGACCGGTAATACTCATAAAACTGCGCAACGAGAAAATACGTGTCCCAGGAATGCGTACGTCCGTCCGGTAGGGATCGAGCGACTTGTTTCGCAACGAGGCCGTGGCGGCTACCGAGGCGCCCTGCAATCAATGCGGCAATGTCTTCCTGAATGTCAAACAGGTCTTCGGGTCCGCCACCGCGATCGAATTGCTCGGTGGCGACCAGCCTGCCGTTACGGGCCTCGGTCACCTGCACGGTCACCCGCAGCTGGCTTTGAGACCTTCGGATGCTGCCTTCGACGACATGGGTGACCCCATATCTGTCCGACATCTCAGCGTTTGAAACCTTATCCGTGGCCAATTGGGCGGTTGTGCGATGTGACAACAGTGTGAGTTCGCGAAACCGCGACAGGTTGGTGATCGCATCTTCGGTCAACCCTTCGGCCAGAAACCCGTCGTTAAAACTCCTGCCCAAACTTCTGAACGGAAGAACCGCAAGAACAATTCCGTCCGGCGCCGGCGTGTCTTGTGTGTTGGTCGCGGCGGTGTCGATTTCAGCGACAAAGCGGAAACCTTTCCCATGCACTGTCCGGATTGTGTGCTGATCCCGCCCCGTGTCACCAACCGCCTGGCGGGCTTCTTTCATAGCGGTCGACAAAGTAGCGTCCGTGATAAACCGGCCTTGCCACACCTGGTCGACCAGCTCGTCCTTCAGCACTACCCGATCCCGGTTCGTAATGAGGTACTCCAGAATTTGCAGGGTCTGAGGGGTCAGACTTTTACAGACCTCACCACGCGATATCTGAAAGAGATCGGTATCAATCGTACAATCATTGAACGCGTATTTCATGCCCCGGAACCGATCATGTTTGAAACAATTCTCGTTTGAAACAGCCTACCCCTCATACTTTCTCAGGAAAAGCTCAGATGCGGTTCAAGGTTCGAGCCCGGGCCGTTGCTATTCCCGTTTCATACGTAACGGCCCCAGTGAGGGGCCTGGAAACAGGAGAATAGCAATGAAGTATCGCAATGCGCTGCCGCAGTTGAATGGCACTCGGATGGTGGCTGATGGTGGCCTTGAAACCACCCTGGTCTTTCACGACGGGATCGATCTGCCGCTGTTTGCAGCCTTCAAAGCGCTGGAAAGCCAGGAGGGTATCGACGCCATAGACAGGTATATGCGCGGGTTCGCTCGGCTGGCCGTCAACCATCGTCGTGGGTTCATAATGGACACCCCAACCTGGCGTGCCAGTCCCCGCTGGGCGGCAGAATTGGGAGTGGACCGTGATCAGCTTAAAGAGGTTCACCGGGAGGTTATCGCAACGCTGGTGAGGATGCGGGCGGACCATGAAACTCAGGACTCTCCTTTTGTAATCAACGGAGTGATCGGGCCGCACAGCGACGGTTACGCCCCGACGGAAATAATGAGCGTACCTGAAGCTGAAGCCTATCATCAGACTCAGGTTAATTGGTTCGCCGGAATGGGTGCAGACATGGTTTCAGCGATCACGATGACCTATGCCGACGAGGCGACCGGCATCGTGCGCGCCGCGCAATCTGCGGATATTCCGGTAGTGATCTCGTTCACCGTCGAAACCGACGGCCGACTGCCTTCAGGTCAGGGCCTGCGCTCTGCCATTGAACAGGTCGACAGAGCCACGGGAAGCACTGCGGCGTACTTCATGATCAACTGTGCGCATCCCGATCATTTCCGCTCCGTTCTGGAACAAGGTGGCGATTGGACGAAGCGGATCATGGGTGTGCGGGCCAACGCGTCGCGCCTGTCACATGCTGAGCTGGACGAAGCAGAGGAGTTGGATGACGGGAACCCGCAAGAGTTCGGCGAGTTGCATCTGGAGCTTGCACAACTTCTTCCCAATTTGACCGTCATTGGCGGGTGTTGCGGTACTGACCATCGCCATGTCGAGCATGTTTGCAAGACAGCACAGCAACCAACCGCCGTAACCGTCTGACCAGGTTTTTTTGTTCAAATATGCCGGACCATAGAATCACGCAGTCATCGCGGTTGGACGAAGATTCCACAGAATTTTGCGGCCTGACGGCCCCGGCAGATCCGGCGCTATCGCACCGAACATAGGAGTTAAAATGACGATGGAACGTAATTTATTTTCCTGCCGACGCGGCCTCTTATTTCAACCGATTGATGCTAGTGCACCAATTGGAAGAGGAAAGCGAGGCGATTCCCTTTTTAAGGTATTCGCCAGCCTGTTTTCGCGTTTGCGCAGCTCTACAATTCGTAAATACCGCTTGAAGCGGGATCTCCGGCATGTGTCTCAGCTTGATAAACGTATGCTGAATGACATTGGTCTGGACCCGGAACTCTACCACAGGGACTTGCGTTATGGACGTGATGCAGGCTGGCGCTTGTGATTTCAACGGCACCGGACGCGTCTAAAAGGAACGCTTCCCCAATTGCCCGAGGTGTGCCCGGCAAATTCTGGGCACACCAAATCTCAGGAGCCAAGCCAAGGATGAGATTTTTTGAAGAGCTTTAGACCATGGACTTTCTTAGCTTTGGGGCCTGTCTGACGAGGGGCGTTATCCAGTTGAAGGCTGATCCATGGTTTCTTTCGAAGCTGCTTTTATATTCTCATCTGTTCAACTGAGGCAGCTAGCGTAAAAAAGGCCTATCTTATTCGCTGAGTCTCATCCGCCGAAAACAACGCCGCGAGTGCAGTTTCCCTTCCAGCCAGTGCTCCCTTGCGGACGGTGGCGAGAACAAGTTTTCTGACCGACGCCTGCGGATGACGGACGGTATTGACGTCGGCAGATCGATACCGAACAACATCGGGGGTGGGCAGAAGCGTAAAACCCAAACCCGCCGAGACACACCCCATGATCGCTTCAAGGTTATCGAGGACGATTGTCTCGGAACTCTTTGGTCTTTTGTGCTTCAGCATCTCGCCAGCAATGAGTTTCCCGATTCCGGTGTCGGGCATGAAATGAAAGAAGGGCTGGGCACTTAATAGACCTGCGAGGCCGTCTTTCAGCAAACTCTTGTGGGCCGCAAAGACAAAGGGTTCCTCTCGAAGCACCAATTCCGCAAGCGCGTCGGGAACACCATCGGCATCCGTGACAAGGGCGGCATCAAGCTGTCCGTTCACGACCTTCTCCTGCAGTGTTTTGGACAGACCGGTTTCAAACGCGAAGGTCGCTTGCGGCGCATGATGCTTTGCGTTTTTCAGGAATTCCGGCAGCAGGCGAACGGCAGCAGTTGTGACAAATCCAATTCGGAAATGCCCGACCAGCGTGTCCGTCGGGCGACAGATTTCGAGAAGGTTATCTTCGTGCTGCAGGAGCGGGATCGCTGCCTCGACGATGGTTCGACCGATTGGCGTAAGTCGCGGTGGTCGTACGGAGCGGTCAAAGAGGTCGACGCCAAGCTCCGTCTCGAGCGCCTTCATCTGCATGGATAGGGCGGACAATGTCATGTTCTGTTGCTCGGCCGCCTTCGCAAAGGAGCCAACCGTCGAGATCCGCACGAGGGTTCTGAGAGAGCGTGTCTGCATAACTTGAACAATATTGTATTAGATAACCAATCTTATTTAATTGTGTAGTATTTTAGCAAGCGTATTCTGGTTAAAACGGAAGTGAGGGATACGCCATGACACATCCACTTGTGAACGTCGCAAGAGAACTGGCCCCAGCATTTGAGAAACGCGCCGCGGAGTGGGACAAATCGCGCGTCTATTGCTGGCAAAACGTTGGTGAGCTGGCCGATGCTGGCATAATGGGTATGTCCATTCCAAAGGAATATGGCGGGCAGGGCGCGAGCTTTCTGGATGTGGCCATGGTGGTCGAAGAGATCGCGAAAGCCTGCACCCTGACGGCCCGCATCGTTGTCGAAGGCAACATGGGCGGCATCAGTGCGGTCATGGGGTACGGCAATGACGAGCAGAAGGCTTTTTGCGCTTCGCATGTCTTGGCAGGAGACAAACCCGCGATCTGCATAACGGAACCTGACGCGGGTAGTGCCGCGACTGAAATGCGGACCACCGCGAGGAAACGGGGCAACACATACGTCCTCAATGGGACCAAGCACTGGATTACAGGCGGTGGGGTTTCAAAGCTCTACCTGGTTTTTGCCCGCGTTCTCGATGAGGCAGGCGTGGAACAGGGGATTGGCGGCTTCATTCTGTTTGCCGATCCGATCTCGGGTAACATGCCAAAGGGCTTCACTGTAGAGGGCCGCGAATACACAATGGGCCTCTGCGGTATGCCCGAAGCAGAATTGCGGTTCGAGAATGTCGAGATCGACGAGAAATGGCTGGTCAAACCGCCTTCAGGTCTCAAGCGCGGTTTTGCCGACCTTATGAACGCCTACAATACGCAACGCGTAGGCGCGGGCACCATTGCCATGGGTGTCGCGGCAGGTGCGCTCGGACATGCCAAACGCTATCTCCTCAAACGCGAACAATTCGGACGCTTGCTCGCGGAATTCCAGGGGCTTCAATGGATGCTCGCAGATATGGACACGCAAGTACATGCAGCCCGGCTGCTTCTCCATGAAGCGGCGCGCTCGCGTGGTCCGAACGGCAGTCTGTATCCTGACATGACAATGGCCGCCCGCGCCAAGCTCTTTGCGTCTGAGATGGCCATAAAGGTGGTCAGCGACGCGCTGCAAATGTTCGGCGCACGGGGCTACTGCGATCGCGAACCTCTGGAGCGGATGTATCGCGATGTGCGCATGTTCACCATCGGTGGCGGGACCGCACAGATCCTTCGAACCCAAGTTGCCGGTAACATTCTTGGAATCAAAACACCACAGACGCGTGACGGTTATGCGCACCTGACGGACACCACGCGCTACGCGGCTGAATAGGGGACCCCATGAAAACTGACAAAGACCTTCGGGCCGCCGACCTCCTCGCGCGGCGGCTCTACGAAGCTGGCTGCCGGCACGCTTTTGGTATGCCAGGCGGGGAAGTGTTGACGCTTGTCGACGCGCTTGAAAAGGCTGGGATCACATTCGTTCTGTGCAAACATGAAAACAGCGCGGGCTTCATGGCCGAAGGGGCGCATCACATGACCGGCGCACCAGGCATTCTCGTGGCAACAGTTGGCCCGGGCGCTTTGAACTGCGTGAATGTCGTCGCCAACGCACAGCAAGATCGTGTGCCGCTCATCGTCCTGACCGGTTGTGTCGATGCAACCGAGGCTCTGACCTACACACATCAGGTTCTGGACCATCAGGCCGTGTTCCGCCCGATCACCAAGGCGAGCTTTATGCTGACCGCTGAGGGAGCAGATACGATTGCGGACAAAGCGGTTACTATCGCAACTGATGGCCGCGACGGCCCCGTCCATATCGATTTACCGATTTCTGTAGCCGATGCGCGTCCCGGCCCCGTTGAGATGCGCCGTCGCTCAAAGGTGAGTGCTGTCGTTCCTGCGGAAGATGATCTCACGCTGGCCCGATCTTGGTTGGCGACTTCCAAGAGACCTGTCTTGATCGTGGGTCTGGATGCGCTCAAAGACGATGCGAGCGCAGCGGTTCTGCGTTTTTGCGAAACGCAGAACGTTCCGGCCATCACGACCTACAAGGCGAAAGGGATCATCCCTGAAGACCATCCCCTTTGCATGGGCAGCGCCGGTTTGTCTCCTAAGAACGATAGTATCCTGCTGCCGTTCGTACACGAGGCTGATCTGATCATCTGCGCAGGCTACGACCCGATTGAAATGCGGGTAGGCTGGCGCGATGCTTGGGACGCGGAGATAATAAAAGTGATTGATATCTCGGCCGAGCCCAACACCCATTATATGCACCAGTCGAGTCTTCAGTTCGTCTCGCATGTCGGGCGCACGTTGGATGCCATCTCGGAAGGGGTCGCGGCTACATCCCGCTGGTCGGACGGCAAGATCAACACGGTGCCGGAAAGCCTGACCTCGGCTTTTGCCGAGACGGAGGATTGGGGACCGGGAACGGTCATCGACATCTGCCGCGAAGTGCTGCCAAAGGACACCGTCGCCACGGTCGATTCCGGTGCGCACCGAATTCTTCTGTCGCAAAAGTGGAACTGCTACGCCCCGAAGGGCTTGCTGCAATCGTCGGCGCTCTGCACTATGGGCTGTGCCGTCCCGCTTGCCATGGGCGCTTCGCTGATCGAACCGGGCCGTACGGTTGTGTCATTCTCTGGCGATGCCGGAATGCTTATGGTGGCAGGCGAACTGTCGACGGCGGCGGAACTCGGTCTGAAAACGATTTTCGTGGTTTTCGTGGACGCCAGCCTTGCCCTCATTGAGATCAAACAGCGCGGGCGGCAGCTTAAGAACGCAGGCGTGGATTTTGGCAGGCACGACTTTGCACGCTTGGCGGAAGCTTTAGGTGGAATCGGGCGCACCGTGGGTTCTGCCGTAGAGCTGAAGGCCGCTCTTGCTGCCGCACAGGGCGCCGACAGTTTCACGGTCATCGCCGCCGTGATTGATCGGGGGGCGTATGATGGACGGATCTGAAATGCGTGCAAAACGCCTGGCCGCGGTGGCCCCTTAACAAACATGGGGCAGGTGGAGAAAGCCCTTGCCCTGAAGGCTCAAGGGAACCCGATCATCGATTTCGGGATCGGGGAGCCGGACTTCGAAACGCCAAGCCATTTGAAGACGACCGCGATCAATGCAATTCACAGCGACTGGGCGAGGCATACGGTCGTTGCAGGCACGCCAGCGTTGAGGTTCTCGGCTTGTGTTAAGCTCAGCCGGAAAAACACTCTTGGGAACGCGCCGGAGAGCATCACCGTCTCCTTCGGCGTGACGCAGGTCATCTACAACGCCTTCATGGCCGTGCTGTCAAAAGGCGATGGAGGGTCCTTTCAGCACCCTATCGGTCGTCTTGCCCGCCATAGCGCTAGGCACTCTTGCCCTTAGGAGGACAGATTTCTGCTCATGTCTGAGCGGTTCGAGAAGGCGATTTCGTGCCGCATGAAATGGCTCATGTTGAATTTGCCGGACGACCCAACAGGGGGAGCCTATTCAAAAGCGCAGCTCGCGGCCCTTCCCGATGTGTTGCGCAGGCATCCGCATGTTTGGCTTTTATGTGAAGACATTCACGAGCATCTGAGGTTCGACGGTCACCGCCTTGTCTCGATTCTAAATGTCGCCCCCGACCCGAAAACCAGAATGTCGCTGTTCAATGGCGTCTCACAACTATTCGCCATGAACGGATGACGGACCGGATAGGGTGCCGGGCCTGTGGGCCTGATAGCAGCATTGAATGCAATACAGGGCCAGAGCAGCACTCATGCCTGTTCCATCTCGCAAGCGGCCTCTGCCGCAGCGCTGGATAAGCCGAGTTCTGGCCGGGCCCAAAGGTACGCAGCTTCTTGCGGGTACGCGCGCGACAGGGCAATAAGCGTCCCAATACCGTTTCCTACCATATGTTATAGGCAAGCGTTGTGCATGTTGCAGTCGACGTAAGGAACGACATACAATTGCGCGGTTTTCGCACTGGTTGTGCAAGCCGGTTCGACTATGGCTTCGTCGCCATGCTTCTGAACGCGCGAGGCGAGCGTGTAACTGTAATGATCGAGGTCAATCGCCAGGCGGCAGGGGGTATCGCAAGCTAGTGAAGTGCTCGAAAGCTCATGACCAGATTTTTGGACTGTGCCATAATCTACCGACCGTGCCTCGCGATCATTCATGCCGGATAACAAGGTGATTGAACAGGACCATCGTTTCACCATAAAGACGAGGAACCGACCAGTCCTCGGTTTCAAATCCCTCACCTTTGCAGCTTGGACATCGGAAGGTATCGAAGTGGCACCAATGATCCGCAACGGGCAACTCGCGTCCGGAGCCTGTCCTTTCAAACTGTTGCCGAACTGGATGCTGGCCCCGCAGGTACAGAGTGGTCTTTTCGGTGAGCAAGAAACCTTGCCACAAAACCTGCCGTCGGAGGCTTGTAAAACTCTGGCAGTACATCCAAAAATTGCCAGAGACTTTGCCGACTTTGTCCATTGCCTCGGGCAAGTGGGTTTTCATCGGCAGTCGCCGAAGCACTCACAGCTTCGGCGCAACCAGGGAGCTTTGGAATGGCCTTAGAACTGCAAGAGATGTGCAACGGTTTGGGTTTTCCCGAAGGCCCGGTTGCAATGAACGACGGGTCGGTTCTTTTCGTCGACATCAAGGATCAGACCTTGGCACGCCTTTCACCCGATGGTGATGTCCGCGTTGTGGCGGAGATTCCCGGCGGTCCTAACGGGGTAGCGATAGGCCCGGACGGAGCAGCCTATGTCTGCAACAACGGCGGTGTCTACAGTTTTGTGCCGTTTGGTCCCGACCAGATCACCGTACCCGCCCCGATCCGGCCCAATTACACGGGCGGGTCCGTGCACAGGGTGGATCTGAAGACCGGAGCCGTGACGCAACTGTTTGACTCGTATGACGGCAAGCGGCTGATCGCGCCCGATGATTTGGTGTTCGATAAGTCCGGCGGCTTCTGGTTCACTGACACGGGGATAGAAGATGAGGATTCCACACGTTATGGTGGTCTTTATTATGCCTCGATAGATGGCACGACACTGATCAAAGCCGCAACGATTCCCATGCCCAACGGAGTCGGCTTGTCACCGGATGGCAAAACCGTTTATGTCTCGGACACAGTTTTCGGGCGGCTTTGGGCGATGAAAATCACAGGTCTCGGTGAGGTCGAACCGGGTCCCATCCCAGGCATGCCGGGCAATGTTGTACAGACGCTGCCGGGATATCAATGGCTGGACAGTCTCAAGGTTGAGCAGGATGGCCGCGTCTGCGTCGGAACCTTGTTCAATGGCGGGATCACGGTGTTCAACCTGAATGGCACCACCGAGCATGTGGAAATACCCGATATGTTCACCACAAATATGTGCTTCGGTGGTAAAGACATGCGTGATTTGTGGATTACGGCGTCGAGCACCGGAAAAATATACAAGGCCCGATGGCCCCGCCCTGGCCTGAAACTGGCATTCACCGCGTGACACGCTAATGATTTAGGAAAAGACACATAGGCCTGTGTCTGGCATGACACTTTCCTTGCCTTTTGAGTATACTAAAATACTTTTTCGCCCACAAACTCTAGCGGGGAGGGATCGGGTGTTGTAAACCCTTTGCTCACATGGGGGATATGACGGAAATACCATCGCGAATACCGACGGATCCTGGACAACGACGCCAGGTATCTGTCCTGTTTGCAGATATGGTCGGCTATACCGCCATAGTCGCCCGTCTGGATGAAGAAAAAGCGCTCGAATTCGTACGCAAAGTCTATGACACGCTGTCCCGCGCGGTCGAAGAAAACGGTGGCGCGGTCCGCGATTTTGCCGGCGACAGCATAATGGCATTGTTTGGTATCCCCGACGCGCTTGAAGACCCGGCCCTGCGGGCCTGCCGCGCCGCATTGTCGATCCACGCTGCCTTCGCTTCTGCCGCAACAGACTTTGACAAACGCTTTGGAGTGCGCCCGGAAATGCGCGTTGGTGTCAGCTCAGGCAATGTCCTGATGGCTACGGTTCAAGGGGAAACCGGGCCGACGACGGCGGTAGGCAGCACGGTGAATCTGGCCGCACGACTTGAAAACCTTGCGCCACCCGGGGGAAGCCTGCTGTGCGACACCACCCGCGATTTGGTCGAATGGGTCTCCGATCTCAGCTATTTCGGTGAACACACGATCAAGGGCCTGTCCGCGCCGCAGAAAATCTGGCAACTGAAAGCTGTTCGCGAAGGCGCGACGCGCTTTGACGCGTCAGTCGCGCAAGGGTTGAGCAGTTATGTCGGTCGGATGGGTGAACTGGATGCAATGTCCACAGCCTTGCTAAGGTCGAAATCCGAGTGTTCGGTTGTTGATTTGGTGGCAGAACCGGGTTTGGGGAAAACCCGCCTAATCTACGAATTTGTTCACCAGATGCCGACCGGCGAAGTCACCGCTCTGATGGGGAATTGCTACGCAGACGGTCAACAGACTCCGTTCCTGCCAATTTTGGAAATCGTCCGAAAGTCCTTTCAGATCAGCGACAGAAACAATCCGCTGCGCGTTCAGGCGAAACTAGAGACCGGTCTAGCTAAGTACGGGCTGTTTTCCTGGCAAAATCTGGGCCTGCTGATGAACCTTCTCGGTCTCAAGTCACCCGAAGGGTCTTTGGATGGTCTCGATGGTGTTCTGATCGGCTTGCGCATCCGCGAATTGCTGACAGACTTGCTCAAGAAAAAATGCGCGACCGACCAGGTCATTCTTGTGATCGAAGATAGCCATTGGATCGACAGCTCCTCGGAAGATCTGATAACGATCCTGCTTGAAGACCCGGAAATTTCGAACCTGCTGGTCATTCAAACGCGGCGGCCGGAGTATACGCCGAAATGGCTTGGCACAAGCGGCGTGACAACCGTCGCGCTGAGACCATTGCCAGTCGCGGACTTTGAGGATCTGGTTCAGAGCCGTCTTGGTGTGCCTGAACTCCCGAACGGTTTGGCGGAACAGCTGACCGAGCGCGCCGGCGGCAACCCGCTGTTTGGCGAAGAGATTCTGAGCTTTCTACTGGATCAGGGCACATTACGTGTCGATGACGGCACCGCCTATTTCAATGCGGATATCAATGACAGCGGGTTGCCCCTTACGATGCGCAGCCTGTTGACGACCAGAATTGAACGTCTCGCTCCCGAGGATCGCGAAGTCTTGCAGGCCGCCGCTGTTATCGGGCGCCGCTTTGATCCCGGCCTGCTGGCCCAAGTTGTCGCGAACTCCGATGAAGTTGGTACAACTCTGCAACGACTGCAAACGCAGGATGTCCTATATCGCGAGACGAGTTCCTCAGACTATGTCTTCAAACATGTTCTGCTGCGGGACTCTGTGTACCAGAGTCTTATTCAGTCACGACGGTCCGAGTTGCATTTGGCGATCGCCGATGCGCTGGCTTTGCGCAATGCAAACCGGGTGCAAGAGGTGGCCGAAACACTGGCCTTCCATTATGGGCAAACCAACCGTACCGATCAGGCGTTCCGCTATAGTTCCATGGCCGGAGACAAAAGCTTGGGGGTGTATTCTCTGGACGAAGCCAACCGGTTCTTTGTCGCGGCGCTGGAGCTGTATCAAAGCGACCCCGATTGTGCATCGGATGAACAGTTTGCCGCCTTCATGGCCAGTTTTGCACTCTGCTCCAACATCTCGTTACGGGTCAAAACGATTATCGAGCTGGCTGGCGCGGTTCGGCCGATACTGCAAAAGGTAGGGGACAGTCAGCACCACGCCTTGTTCCTGCACCATTATGTGTCGTGTTTGGTGTGCAATGGTAAGTATCGCGAAGCACATTGGGTGCAGCAAGAATTGACTGAAATGGCTCAGCGCCTGAGGGATCCTTCTTCCAGTGCCTATGCCATGGTCAACGAACTGTCGGTTTCGATTTACCATTCTCCGATCCCGAATGAGCGGTTTGAGACCAGAAAGCGCGAAATCGAGACCATTCTGGAAAGAATCGACGATGCTTATATCCACAATTTCTTTCTGGCGACGGTTGGCTGGAACGAACTGACCCGTGGCCGCGTGGCCCAGGCGCACGCGGCATCGGATCGGATGATTGCACTTGGAAAATCCAAGAACGATCCGCGGGCGCTGGGTTATGGAACCGCAATGAAAGCGTTGATCGCAATGGTCACGGATGACCATGAACTGGCGCTAACGATGGCCGAGAAGGCACGACAGGACTCGAAGGTTGAGTTTGAGCATGCAATAGCCGAGGCGGCCCGCGTTGCCGCGATGGTACCGTTGGAGAAACCCGGTGCGATTGAAACCGTTCAAAAGCATATCAAGGACTGCGAAGAGAAAGGTTGGACTTTGTTCACCTTCGGGCCTGCAACAATGCTGGGCGTGGCTTATGCGCTGAACGGCCAGGTCGCCGCTGGACTGCGGCAGGTCGAATGGGCCATTCAGAAACGTACGGATGAGAGCACTCAGGTTTCGGCAGACTGGGCACGGTTGTTCCTGTGCGAGATGTATCTGGCCATTTTGACCGGTGAGGGTGGCGGCTCAATCAGTGTTCTGATCAGGAACTTTCGCTCGATCATCTGGGTCATGCTGTTTGGAAGAAAGCGGTTGATTGCTATGATTGAACAGGTGCGCAGTAATCCACAGTTCGACAAAAATGGCCATTACATCGCGCGCTGTGACATGATCATGGGACTGCTCTACAAGGCAAAGAAAAAGAAACCACAGGCCAGGGATTACCTGACCAAAGCGCGTGTTGTTGTCGAATCCGCCGGGCGGTCACCGATGCTGACGCGGATTGATACCGCGCTGGCGGAACTTGCCTAATCCATCAAATCAGACAGGTATCTGATCGCAGTCAGGCTGGGCAGGAACGTGTAAGCACCACCGCGCGTTTGGATCAGGCGAGGGAAACCGTTCAGACGGATTGTGTCTCCGTCCGGCACTGTCATGTCGAACCAGCTGGTTTCCGGTGTGTTGGCACCCAGCAAGGGATCGTTCGCACCGGTAATCCGTGGGTCCTGGAGGCCCAGATTAATCCAGTCGCACATCACCGCCTCGAACTGCGCACCGATATTGGCGCCGATGAAACTGCCAAGCAAGCCGCGTTCTTCTGTATCGGGGTTTCGAGGGTCAAAATCCGGGCCATAGGACATGCCACGCCGCACCAGTCGACGCGTATAATTTGCGATACGCTGAACGATCGGACCGCCCCGAGGATTGCCGCGCCGCAGGTGCGAGCCTGCCGGGCAGCGCGAGCCGTGCGTGTAGTCAAAATTGGTAAGTGACACCTCGCTCTTGGGCCACTGGGCATTTGGCGACAGCTCGTAGGGTACGCCATTGCGCCAGCGCCCGCACATCTGCGCGGCGACCACTTCGCGCAGGGCACCGTGCATGTCCAATCCTTCACCGATGCGCTCCAGGTTATCGGGGTCCGCCAACTGGTCGCGTTTGGGGTGCAGCATCAGGGCTTCGGCCGCCTGATCGAGATACGCTTCGAATCCGGCGGCATCCTGCGCCAGAATTCGAAACGCATTGAACGATCCGTTGAACCCAAGCGCATGGGGCGACGGGACGCGGAACAGAACGCCCTCCTGTTTCGTTGGATAGCCAAGCAGCGCAGTGCCGAGCGGGTCGATGGGCTCGTCCACGCCTTCTTGGTCGGGGTCATAGACCTGTTCGAAACGTGGCTGAGAGATCCCGTCGACATAGCCAAAAAACACCTTACCCTCGGGTAGGTTTCGCCCGTTACGTACGCCCAGAATGCTGAATGCTCCTGCAACCTGTTGTTCGACGGTATCGAGGTGTTCGGGATCATCCGAATGCACCGATGCTATCAGATGTATGCGGTCGGGACGGTCGAAAGGGGTGGGCCAGTTCTCGGGCCCGCTGTCCCCAAAATCCCCGAGTTTCATCGCCCGCTGTGTCATGCCTTGAACGAATTCGGTCGGAAAGGTCTTCAAATGCTCGGGCGGCGTGCCCAAAGCCCGCAGCCCCGCATAGGTGATTCCGATGTTAAAGCAAAAAGGTGGCCTGACCTCCCACAACAGGCCGCGGGTGATTTCGGGCACCGTGTCGCTGCCACCATCGACCGCGGTGGCCAGAAACCGACGCGCGGCCGCGCGGTCGGTGACTTCGAGGATCAGATGGCGCACCAGATCGCGGCGATATCCGCGCAAAATGTTGCCTTGAATGTCGGCGAGATCGAGTTTTGTAGTCACCAGCCCTGTCCGAATTTTTGGCGCACCTGCGCGGCAGAAACTCCGGGATAAGCGCGATAGCCGCCCCCCAGTGAGATATTGCGATTGGCGTGCAGTTGTAGAACAAATTCCCGTGGCAGGGTTTCCAGCCTGTGCGGCGGTTCGTTCGGCGGCAGCCCCTTGGCCGCATCCTGCAGGCCGAACAGGTTGGTCGGGAAGTCATTCGCCTGAAACAGGTCATGCGCGTGAACCCAGTCGATAAATTCTTCGACGTTGCGCTCGGTCGGGATCAGGTGTTCGGCGCCGTCGACCAGCGAGATGACGTCATTGAAGACACTGCCGATGGTGGTGATGAAATCGCGGATATAATTGCTGAAATCCCCGTCATAGACCGAGATCATACAGATATTGTTGTCGATCAGCAGAAATCGCGCGAAATGTACCGTGCCGACATTGTCGAGCCCGGCAAAAATCTCATCAACATTCTGAGCGACTGCCAGAGTCGCCCGTGCACGCCCAGCCGGTGACGGGTCTTTCAGCGGCATGATCAGGTTCATCATCCGCTGTACGTTCTCGCTGGGCTGGGGCGAGGGGCGCGGACCGCCAGGAAGTTTCGGCTTTGGATCACGCCAGTGCCAATAAGGCACCACGATGTAACGCGACAGGAACTTGAACCATCCGCGCTCGGGCAGGCTGTTGACGTAGCTGTTGAACCAGCTGTTCTGGCTTGTCATGACCTAACTCTCCGAGAATGGGCAGGGCGATCCGCCACGCCAATTGCTTGATATTCTGTAGGAGTCTATGCGCACCTTCAGGACCGGATCGTCCGATGCTTCGATCCCGTTGGTTAGCAGGCCCGGATTAAAGCTGAGCTTTTCGCAGTCAGCGATCTGGTCCTCGGGCACCGCGTCCAGTGTCAGCGTGCCCATCATGATCCGTTTCCGATGCGGTGGCCAGGGACGGGACGAGTTGTTGAAATCGTCTCCTACCTCGCCAATCATCATCATCAGCGAAAACCGCGCGGGCTCTTTGGCAAGACGGTCTTTCAGTTCGGCCCTCAGATAATCATCGACCGGTGCTTTGTTGGGGTCGGTCCTAAGAACACCTGCAATCGGTTGCCACGAAAACCGCACCCAGCGGCGTTTGTTGTCAGAACCGGTGACGACGAATGTATGCACGGCATGATACGCCGCCCTGACATAGCTGGTCGGCGCACCGATCTGGGCGGCTTGCATGATACCCAATTGGGAATAGGCGTTCTGGTCTGCGAACTCGATGGCACCATCATCCGGGCTTATGGTTTCCCCCGGATAGGGATCGCGTTTGGGCAGGATCAGTTGTAGGTAATTGCTGATCTTTCGCCAGGGAGACTCCGCCTTATACAACCTTGGTTTTGCGGCTTCTGCGAAGTCCAGAAAGGTCTCGGGAGTTGGGGCGAAAAACTCGGGCAGGGTCATCGCGATCAGATCGGTATCGGTGCCATCATCCAGATGAAACCGGACCGCCATGCCGCGCACGTCGGACCAGCCGTCATGTACCGCAGCGCAACCTGATCCGTTCGAGAACCGTACGATCACATCCGTCTTTTCCGCACGGAAGTGGTCTGCGATACAATAATTGCGGGCGATCGGTGAGGGTTCGAAACTCCCCGTCGCACTGATTCCAATGCTGTGCACCGGGCGCAGAGCCGTATCGCCATCCGGGCGCTGCAATACCGCAACCAGCTTTTCGGCAATGCCGGGATCGCTCATACCTCTCCCCTTTTCAGTCGTTGAAACCCGCTGAAAATTTCGCGTTAACCATAAATGCTAAGCCTTCAAAGGCAACAAAAACAGCGCAATGGCGGTATTGAAACTGCAGTACGTTTTCCAATGGTACACAGAGTCACCACTTTTGCAGCATTTCGACGGCATTCGCCCAGTATTTGCTCTGCTTGCTGGCCTGGAAAGCTTCGTCCATCAACCTGTAGGACTCAGGTTTGTGGGTCGCCAAACCAACGATCTTTGGCAGTGGTGGATTTATCCGCACCAGACGGTTTTTCAAAACCATACGCGCCATCCAATACTGGTTTTCCGCCGAGGTGGTCAGAAGCAACTCGATCAATGCGCCTTTGGGCGCGCCCGATGTCACCCCGAACCATTTCAACAGGCCCCAATCATCGGGATTCTTGATCATTTCCTCGGATATGTCCGTCGGCTGCTGACCCGTGCCGATCGACAACGCTTCGATATCCGTAACCCCCTTGGCCCGATCAGCGGCGATGGCAACGTTGATCCCATTCATCACCGGGTTGTTCGCAAAGGTCCCGCCATCGGCGAAATAGCCGTAGTCGACACCGTCGGCCACGATCAGATGCGGCGGGAAATAAGACGGTGCGGCAGAACTTGCCATCGCCACGTCCAGCAGTTTGACCGCTGTCATATCCAGCCAGGCCTCGTGTTCAAGGTTCTGGTTTGTGATCGTGAAAGGCGACCAGCCGATTTTGTCGCTGCGATGCAGGCAAACTGTGTTGACGGCCAGAACCAGATCCGACGACAGCGATCCAATGGTTCGGTCTTCGACGAGCGAAGTTCCAATGCGTTCAAGACCCGAGGCATGGTATTGCGACGCCATAATTCCCGGACCACCCCCAAGCCTGAGGCGACGCATGACCTTGTCGAGCGCTTTGTCCAGAACTCCGCGTTCGTTCTCCAGAAAAATCTGATCCGCGTCGCCGCGGTAATGGGCGGCCAACTCACCGACCAGAACGCTCATATCCTTGCCTTGCGTCCGGCCATCCGCCAGTGCCACGGCAATCAGACCGCCTGTCGATGTGCCCGCAAAGCCGTCCGCCTTATCCAGAAATCCGGTTTCTTCGTGAAGGCTCTGCAGGATCAGGCAGGTCAGGTATCCCCGTATCCCACCGCCATCGCAGGAAACCAACTTAAATGCCATTTGATGTGCCTCGTGTTCTTGCCCGCAGCCTGGCCCCGGTCAGAGCTGGGCGCCAGTTTTTTGTTCTTTTGACGCTGACCAAGGGGAAAAACAAGCTTTGCGTAATAAGGTGCATAGCCTGACACCATTTGGGCTAGCAGGAATTAATCTGAGGTTTTGCCGACTTTGTTGCAAACTTTTCTAGGGGAATCCGTTGTGAAGAATTGAATGCTACGCGTCATTTCTGTGAACTGGCTGTTTAGTTCCGATCCGACCGATGACGAGACTCCGTATGGTCAAATCTATGCAATATTTCCGTTGTCGTGTTGTTGGCTCAAAACACTCATAAAAAGTTTGGTGATGCGTGTTGGTGCCGGTTGCCTTCGGGTCACAGCCGCAAAACGCGTTCGATACTGCGTTTTGCTCGGCAAAACCTTCTTCATCAGGTTCTGGTCAACGAATTGCTGGGCAAGGTGGCCTGGCAAAAAACCAAGATACCTGCCAGAAAGGATCAAAATAGCAAGAGCTTGTTCGCTTTGAACCTTTGCTGCGCGCCTTAAGCCCAATTGCTGACCAACGATAAGATTTGGGGAATTCACGCTGAGGCCTGCATAGTTGTACTTGCGCAGGTCGTCCGTGCTTAGATCAATTTCTGAACGGTCAAACAAAGGGTGTTCGTTCCCACAATACAGAAACATGTCCTCACCATAAAGTGGAACATAATCAAGGCTGGCGGACGGACGGTGCAACGCGATGATCCCGATATCCAGATGCCCGGTAATGACCATCGTTTCGATCACGTTAGGTGGTTCCATCGAAAGTTCGATTTGAACTGTGGGCGCGGCTTCGTTGAATTTATGAATTGAGCGGGCCAGCCGCGCCTCTGGATTCGAGGTGCATTGATCGAACAGCGCCACCCGAATTGTACCCGCCAGTTGTTCCTTGATTTCGTTCACTTCGGTTCGAAACTGCGAGACGGATATCAGTAGGTCTTCGGTGGCGCGCAGCACTTTTTCGCCGTCTTCGGTCAGCGAGAAACCAGAAGGCCCACGGTTGCAGAGTTTCAAATCCAGGCGCAGTTCAAGATCCGAAACATGCTTGGAGATGGTCGATTTGCCAATGTTCAACTCAACTTCGGCAGCCGAAAGCCCACCGCTTTCAACAACGGTTTTGAATATCCGCAACAGCCGTATGTCGGTGTCGCCTATGCGAGTGGAAAGCGTGTCGAGTTTCATTTTTCAAGTTCGATATATGTGAAACCTATCGCGCAAAGTTTAGCAACGAAGAAACACTTTGTCCAAGCTAGTGTTTCCGCGCCGAGGTAGAATCGGACTGGCCAACTCTCCCCAGGTCAGCGCGCACCTCGAAATCTGAAAATGGGAGGAAATCCATGTCATTTATCAAAAAGCTTGGCACCATCACCGCTGCAGTATCCGTGGCGGCGCTGATGGCTGCAGGCGCAGCCGACGCGAAAAACTTCAAAATTGCGGTTGGCGACAGCGCAGGTAGCGCACAGGAAGCTCTTGGAATAGCATTTGTCAAAGCGCTCGAAGAGAAATCGGGCGGCGAGCATACTGCGACCCTATTCCTGAACGGTCAGTTAGGCTCTGAGCAGGACACCGTCAACGAAGCCGCCATCGGCACGCTGGACATGTCGCTGCTGGCGATCAACAACATCACACCCTTCTCGCCTTCGGTGGGCGTATTCACGCTGCCTTACGTTATCCTGAGCCTCGAAGACGCTGAGACGCTGACTCAGGGTCCGATCGGTCAGGAACTGGTCGAAAACACGATCCGCGATGCGGGCGTGCGCATCATCGGCTGGACCTATACCGGTTTCCGCCGCCTGACCAACTCGAAAAAGCCGGTCAGCTCGGTTGCCGACCTGCAGGATCTGATCATCCGCGTTCCCAAAAACGAGATCATGATCGAAACCTACAAGTCCTGGGGCATCAACCCGACCCCGATGGCATGGTCAGAGACCTTCACCGGTCTTCAGACCAAGGTTGTCGACGGCCAGGACAACCCATACCTGACCATCAACGCAATGAAGTTCTACGAGGTACAGGACCACGTAACCAACCTGCGTTATATTTTCTCGATCGAACCGCTGATCATTTCCGAAGCTGTCTTCCAGGATCTGTCCGAAGAAGAACAACAGATGATCTTGGAAGCAGGACAAGAGGCAACTTTGGCCTCAGCTCAGTTCCTTCGTGATTCAGAAGCGGCCATCAAAGAAGAGCTGACCGCCAAGGGCATGGAAATCATCGATCCAGAAAACGACGAAGCCGAGTTCATTGAACTGGCAACCGGTGCCGTATGGCCGCAGTTCTACGACTCCATCGGTGGCGTCGACAAACTGAACGCTGTTCTCGAAGCCATCGGCCGCGACCCGGTCCAACAGTAATCGCCGTAGAGCGATACAGGGAAGAGCGCTACGGCGCTCTTCTCATCTCAGGGAGGAGGGAACCCACATGTTCTGGAAATTTCTGGACAATATAGAAAGCGTCATATGCCGGGTTTTATTATCCGGTTTCGTCTGCCTTTTGTTCGTACAGATCGTCGCGCGCGAAGTCTTCGGCTTTTCGATCAGCTGGATTGAGGAACTCTCGGTCTACATGTTCGTCTGGTTCGTCTATTTCGGCGCCAGTTACGCCGCTTTGAAGGGCGCACATAACCGGGTGACATTCCAGTTCAAGTTTCTGCCCGACGGCGCGATCAAATACATTGAGGCTTTTGCCGATCTCTTCTGGCTCTTCTTCAATGTCTACTTCTTGTATCTGTCAACGGATTTTGTCTTCAACAAGATGAACAAATTCTGGAAGTCGCAGACTTTGGGCATCGAGATGAAGTACATCTACATGGTGCTGCCCATCGCCTTTGCGCTGATGACCTTCCGCGTCATTCAGGTGAACTACCGCCGCCTGGTCAAGGGTGAAGAAATCCACGACCCCGATCAGATCGACCTCGACGAAATCAAAGCTGCCACTGAAGCAGCCAAGAACGACTAAGGCAGGGAGGAAACGTCATGGAATCCGAAATCGTCACAATCCTATTTGGATCGTTTCTTCTTCTGCTGCTCATCGGCGCACCGATCACGGTTGCTCTGGGTGTGGCTTCGCTGTTTTCGTTCCTGTATCTGGGCGAAAATCCCATCAAATTCGTGCAGATTGCCTTTACCTCGGTGGGCGCTTTCCCTCTGATGGCGCTGCCAGCCTTTATCCTGGCCGGAGCCTTGATGGAGGCCGCCGGTATCTCAAAACGGCTGATAAACGTCGCTGAAAGTCTCGCCGGTCCCTTTACCGGTGGCATCTCGGCGGCAACTGTCATGGCCTGTCTGTTTTTTGGCGCCATTTCGGGCTCAGGCCCGGCAACGACCGCGGCGGTGGGGATGCTGATGATCCCCGCGATGATCAACCGCGGATATGAGCGCGGCTATGCCTCGGCGATCACTGCGTCCTCTGGCGGCCTCGGGATTATCATTCCTCCCTCCATCCCGATGGTGATCTTCGGCATTGCCGCGCTCGGCATGGCACCTCCGGTCGAAGCGGTCGAGAAATTCGGTACCTTCCAGTCGGTCTCAATCTCGAAACTGTTCATCGCAGGCTTCGTTCCGGCCTTCCTGATCGCCACCAGCCTGCTGATCCTGAACTTTTTCATGTCGAAAAAGCGCGGCTACAAAGGATCGGCCGAAGGTTGGTCCATCCGTAATGTTTTCTGCGAGATGTACCGTGGATTCTGGTCATTGATGGCACCGCTGGTGATCCTAGGTGGCATTTACACCGGTTTCTTTACCCCGACCGAGGCCGCGATTGTTGCGATCTTCTACACGCTGGTCGTGGGTGTAGTGATCTACCGCGAACTGACGTGGCAAACGCTTTTCCAATCGCTGGAAGCCACCACATGGTTGACCGGCCGGGTTCTGTTGATCCTGTTCACCGCCACCGTGTTTGGCCGCCTGCTGGTGGAGAACCAGATCCCGGCGATCATCGCGGACTCGATGCTCAGCTTTACCGACAACCTCTATGTGATCTGGGCGCTGATCATCTTCTTCCTGCTGTTTGTCGGCATGTTCATGGAGACGCTGGCCACCATCCTGATCCTGGTTCCGGTGATGCTGCCGGTAGCCTACTCGGTGGGCATCGACCCGATCCACTTCGGCGTGGTGATGGTCTGTACGCTGGGCATCGGCTTCCAGACCCCGCCGCTGGGTGAGAACCTGTTCATCGCCTCGGGAATTTCGAACATCTCGATCGAACAGATCTCACTGCGGGCGCTGCCATTTGCAGCCGCTAATACGGCCGCGATCTTCATCATCGCCTTCTTCCCTGAGCTGTCGCTGTGGTTGCCACGGCTGCTGGGCTACTGACCCGGAAAGGATGACGACATGAAACAATTGATCACCAACATCCTGTTTGCCACCGACCTGTCGGCGAACTCACCCCACGCCCTGCGCCATGCTGCCAGCATCGCGCAGGCCACAGGGGCGCAGATTCACGTGCTGCACGTTAACGAACCGCTTTCAGAAGACGCCAAAATCACGATGGAAATGTTCATCCTAAACGCGGAAACCCGTAAAACCGCGCTGTCGCGCCGCCACGAGATGGTTCGACAGGTATTGGCAGAACGGCAGGCAAAGTTCTGGGCACGCTTCGAAGGCGATGATGCCAGGATTCGTGAACAGGTAACCTCGGTCGAGGTCACCGACGGTCACCCCGCCGAAGTGATCCTGCGCCGTTCGGTTGAGTTGGGCTGTGATCTGATCGTGCTCGGCGCGCACGACCACGGCTTTTCCCATACCTTCCTCGGCACCGTCGCCAAACGCGTTTTGCGGCGGTCCAAGATCCCGACACTGATCGTTCCGAACCCGAACGAAACCTAACAACCCCTCTGAAAAGGAAACACAATATGAGCAAGACCCTGACCGCGCAGGACCTGGCCGACACGTTCGACGCGTTCAACCGTCACGACATCGACGGTGTGATGACCCATTTTGCCGATGACTGCGTGTTCTACACCGTCGCCGGTGACAAGAAATACGGCAACAAGGTCGAAGGCGCAGAGGCCATCGCTGCTGCGTTCTCGGGCGTATGGGCTGGTATGAAAGACGCGCATTGGGATCACCACAGCCACTTTGTGCACGGTGATAGGGCTGTATCGGAGTGGACTTTTTCCGGCACCGACGCCAACGGCATGCGCATCGAGGCCGAGGGCGCCGATTTGTTCACCGTGCGTGACGGGAAAATCATAGTGAAACAGGCGCTTCGCAAAACGCGCCCAATGTTCAAAGCCTGATCCGCCGCCCTGCGCGTAGCTTCGGAGAGTAACAAGAATGGTGGACAACAACATCCCGCGTCACTGGCCCAAGGCCAGCTATGACCCCAAGTATGACCCCATCATAGATGCGGGTCCGGGTCACAATCGTGACCACGCGCCAACATACTGGATTGGCACTGCGGGCACACCGCCTGCGGATGATGGCCCGGTGTCCAGTGACATGGATGCCGACGTCGTTGTTATCGGCTCGGGCTATACCGGCTTGTCGACCGCCATTCACCTGGCCAAGGAGCATGGCATTCAGGCCGTGGTTCTGGAGGCGAACACCGTGGCTTGGGGCTGTTCGACCCGCAATGGTGGGCAGGCCCAGATTTCCTCCGGGCGGTTGAAACGCTCGCAGTGGATCGAGCGGTGGGGCATAGACGTGGCCAAAGGCATGCACGCAGAAGTGACCGAAGCCTTTGAGCTTTTCAATGATCTGATCGCTTCGGACGATATCGACTGCGATCCGCAGCCGGGGGGACATTATTATATTGCCCACCGGGACAAGGTGATGCCGTCGCTCAAGAAAGAGAGCAAGCTGCTGAATGATGTGTTCGGTTATGGATCGCGCATCATTTACCGCGATGAGCTGCACGAAAGCCACGTGCGTGACATGGAGGCAGCAGGTGCCATGTGGGAGCCTGATGGCACCTGCATCCATGCTGGCAAACTGGCCTTTGGTTATGTCAACATGGCCCGCCGGTTGGGCGTGAAAATCCACACCGGCAGCCCGGTAATGGGGTGGGAGACCAAAAGCGGCGTTCATCATCTGCGCACGCCGGGGGGTATTGTTCGGGCAAAGACCGTGGCTCTGGCAACCGCCGGTTACACGCCGCCCGGTTTGAACAACCGGACCAAACACCGCTTGATGCCGATCCTGTCAAACTCGATGGTCACACGGCCCTTGACCCAGTCCGAACTGGACGAGTGTGGCATCCAGACCAAGTCGCCCCTGACCGATACCCGCACGTTACGGCACTATTATCGCCTTTTGCCGGACAATCGGATGCAGATCGGCAGCCGCAGTGCCGTGACAGGGCGGGATGCCGAAAACAACAAGCACTTGGAACTGCTGAAAAAAGGTCTTGCCCGCAAGTTCCCGGCGCTGGAAGATATCAACCTCGACTACTCGTGGTGGGGGTGGGTCGATGTCAGCCACGACATGATGCCCCGTATCTTCCAGCCAGACCCTGATCAAAGCGTGTTCTACGCGATGGGGTATGGCGGCAATGGCGTGATGTATTCAGCACAGGCCGGGCGACGCATGGCGCAGTTGGTTGCCGGTGAAAAAGACAAGGCATTTGACCTGCCAATCTTCACGTCCCCGCTGCCAAGCCACGGCATCCTCACACCCTTCCGACGATTGGGCCAGCGCATGGCTTATGTCGGCTACTACCTCAGGGACGAAATTCTCTAACTCACCAACGCTTTGACGTCTCAAACAAGGACAGAAACAGATGAAAATGACGACGGAAGAGGCCTTTGTTAAGGTTCTGCAGCTTCACGGTATTGAACACGCGTTTGGTATCATTGGTTCGGCGATG